>NZ_JAYRPD010000049.1:0-7729 GCF_041911335.1 Flavobacterium sp. | reverse complement strand
GATAGTGATAATGATTTTGCCTTGTTACTCTTAAATTCAACATTTCCGTCTTTAGAAATAATAACCTTTCCATTCAATAATTCATTTTCTATTTCTTCAGCAAAATGATAAAATGAACTTTTAGTTTTTTGATATTCTTCTAAATCATCTGCTACTTTTAATGCGTCTTTAATTGCTTGTGGATATCTTGTTTTTCTATTTAATATTAATTGAAAAGGATTTAAATCTTTTTTTTCAAGTAACATCTCTTGAATCATTTCATATCTTTCATTATTTCTTATTGACAATTCATTACTAAATGTAAAAATGGAATTTCTTTCTACTGGAAAAAATATTGATGATGTAATTGGAAAAAAAGCTAAAAGAGAATATATTCTAGACATCAATACTATATCAATATATGCTATAAATCTTTCATCTCTCTTTACTTCATTAGGAATTGTTAAATTTAAAGTAAAACTATCTTTTTCTTTTTCAATTACAAAATTGTAATTATCTAATTTAATATCCCATTTATATTCTAGATGTAAAATTCTCTCTTGAAATTTATCCAAAGTTTCTAAAACGGAAATACTTGATTTGCTAAAATATTGCTCCTGTTTTGTTTCAGAAAGTGCAAACAAACTCCATAAGTTATTTTTTATTTGAGAAATTTCATTTTGCTGATATTTCCAAACATCATTAATGTCAATTGTTAAACTCACTTCTTTTTCTGAAACAAGCTTATTAATTAACTCTTTGTCAAGTCTGATTCCTAAATTTTTATTTTCAAGTGATGTTATTGCATATATAATATATGCCATATATGTTTTTCCAGTTCCATTTGGTCCACAAAATACATTTAATTTTTTTGACAGATCTATAGTTGCATCTTTTATTGCACCAATTTCTTTAATTTGTATTTCCATTTCTTTATTTTTTTTATGAACTATATTAGATTTTAAGCCAAACTAATTTACAAATGTAATTAACGATACTTTATTAAACAAATTAAGACTTTTTTTAAATATTACAATCAAATTGAATCTTAAATCAATTCTTTTTTCAAAAACTGAGCTGTATAACTTTTTTTATTTTTCACAATTTCCTCTGGAGTTCCTTTTGCTACTACTTCTCCACCGTCTTTTCCACCTTCGTAACCAATATCGATAATGTAATCCGATAATTTTACAACATCTAAATTATGCTCAATAATTAGCACCGTATTTCCTTTATCTACCAACTTATTAATTACATCCATTAATACTCGAATGTCTTCAAAATGTAATCCTGTTGTGGGTTCATCTAAAATGTAAAACGTGTTTCCAGTATCTTTTTTAGATAATTCGGTAGCCAATTTAATACGTTGCGCTTCACCACCGGAAAGTGTTGTACTTTGTTGGCCTAAAGTGATATATCCCAATCCAACATCTTGAATGGTTTTAACTTTTCGATAAATTTTTGGGATATTTTCAAAGAAATCTACTGCTTCATCCACCGTCATATTTAACACGTCAGAAATTGATTTTCCTTTGTAACGAACTTCTAATGTTTCTCTGTTGAAACGTTTCCCCATACAAGTTTCACATTCCACATAAACATCTGGTAAAAAACTCATTTCAATAGTTCTAACGCCTGAACCTTCGCAAGTTTCACATCTACCACCTTTTACATTAAAACTAAATCTTCCAGGTTTATAACCACGAATCATCGCTTCTGGAACTTGAGTAAACAAAGTTCTTATTTCTGAAAACACATCTGTATAAGTCGCTGGATTTGAACGCGGTGTTCTTCCAATCGGACTTTGGTCGATGTCGATTACTTTGTCGATATGTTCTAAACCTTCGATTTTCTTGTATGGTTGTGGTTTTTTAACAGCATTAAAAAAATGCGCATTTAATATCGGATATAAGGTTTCGTTAATCAATGTCGATTTTCCACTTCCTGAAACACCAGTTACACAAACCAATTTTCCTAACGGAATTTCAATCGAAACATTTTTTAAGTTATTTCCCGTAGCTCCTGATAATTTGATGGATTTACCATTGCCTTCTCTACGAATTTTTGGTACTTCAATTTGCATTTTACCACTCATGTATTGAGCCGTAATGGTATTTTCTTTCAGTAATTCTTTCGGCGTTCCTTTACTGATGATTTGTCCACCAAAACGACCAGCTTTCGGACCAATATCAATTACATAATCGGCACGTTCAATCATATCTTTGTCATGTTCAACTACGATTACTGAATTTCCGATATCGCGTAAACTTTCTAATGATTTAATCAAACGCTCGTTATCTCTTTGGTGTAAACCGATACTTGGTTCATCTAAAATATATAAAACGCCAACTAATTGCGAACCAATTTGCGTAGCCAATCGAATGCGTTGGGCTTCACCACCCGAAAGCGATTTTGAACTTCGGTTTAGTGATAAATAATTCAAACCAACATCCAATAAAAACTGTAATCGAGTCGTGATTTCTTTTAAAATTTCAGTCGAAATAACTTGTTGTTTTTCAGAAAGATGATTCGGTAAATCGGCAAACCATTCGGATAATTCGGCAACGTCCATTTGGACTAACTCACCTATGTTTTTTCCGTTTAGTTTGAAATATAACGATTCTTTTCTTAAACGTGTTCCTTCACATTCTGGACATTCATTTTCATCCATAAATTCTTTTGCCCAACGTTTGATACTTGCGGAATCAGAATTATCGTATTGATTTTTGATAAAATTTGAAATACCTTCAAAATCGATTTTATAGTCTTTGGTAATTCCCATAACCTTTGATACGACTGAGAATTTTTCGTTTCCACCATACAAAATCATATCCATGGCTTCTTGTGGAATAGTTTCAATGGCATCGGTTATTTTGAAATCATATTTTTGTGCGATAATTTCCAATTGCTTAAAAATCCACGAACTTTTATATTCGCCCAAAGGAGCAAAACCACCATTTTTTATCGATGATTTCGGATTTGGGATAATTTTTTGAAGATTGATTTCATTCACCGTTCCTAATCCGTTACAACACGGACAAGCGCCTTTTGGAGAGTTGAACGAAAAATTATTGGGTTCCGGATTTGGATAGGATATTCCAGAAGACGGACACATTAAATTACGACTGTAAAAACGTACTTCTTGACTTTCTTGTTCAATCACCATCATTACATCATCCCCATGATACATTGCGGTTTTGATACTTTCTGATAAGCGTTTATCGGTGTCTTCTTCGTTGTCAATCGCCATTCTATCAATTACTATTTCGATGTCATGCGTTTTATAACGATCGACTTTCATACCGTATTCTAAATCACGAATCTCGCCATTAACACGAACTTTTAAGAAACCTTGTTTAGCAATTTGCTCAAATAATTCGCGATAATGTCCTTTACGAGAACGAACCACTGGTGCTAAAATATTGATGCGTTTTTCATTAAAATCCTCTAAAATCAATTGCTTGATTTGCTCATCGGAATACGAAACCATTTTTTCGCCCGTATTGTAACTGTAAGCATCAGCGCCACGAGCATACAACAAACGTAAGAAATCGTAAATTTCGGTAATCGTTCCCACAGTAGAACGAGGCGATTTGCTCGTTGTTTTTTGCTCAATAGCAATCACAGGAGAAAGTCCGTCGATTTTATCTACATCAGGACGTTCTAATCCGCCAAGAAATTGTCGAGCGTAAGCAGAGAACGTTTCTATATATCTTCTTTGTCCTTCCGCATAAATCGTATCAAAAGCCAATGACGATTTTCCAGAACCTGATAAACCAGTAACAACCACTAGTTTTTCTCGTGGAATGGTAACATCTATGTTCTTAAGATTATGAGCTCTCGCTCCAATAATTTCAATTGTTTCTTCTGTGTGTTGCATGTTTTTTGGCAAAACGCAAAGATACTATTTTGAATGTAGAATAACTAATGTGTTTGAATTTAAAATTGATTTACAAAGCGGGCTCATAATCCATAATTGCTTCTCGTAACCAATTAGGAATTTCAATAGATTTGCCTAGTGTTGTATCAATTAAAACCTGAACACTTTTGCCTTTTGCATGAATAACTTCGTTATTTTCTTTATCAAAACTGGTAATTAAATATTCTATTTCAAAACTCTTAGCACCTAATAAAGATGTTCTTAATTTGATGGTTGGTTTAGCAGCTGTTAATTTTAGTTCTTTAAAATAGTCGCATTCAATATGTGCAATTACAAACATGTGTTTGGTCCAATCCCATTTAGGACATGCTGTTGGCATATAGTAACCGCGACCCATTTGAAAATACTCAAAATAATATACATTATTAACGTGATTTAATGGATCTAAATCATTCCAGCGAATGCTTAAAGGTATTGAAAATTTGAAATCTTGAAGATGTATTGTAGACATATGTAAATGTTAAATTATTCGATAATCATTGATTTTAAACGCATTCTGTATTTTTCCAAAATGAGTTGTTTGTAAATAAATCCTATAAAAATGCCATCTTTTAAAACAGGCAATACTTTACAACCCGACGAATCAAACTTTTCCATGATGGTTTCTAAGGTTTCATCATAGAAAATAATTTCTTTTGGAGGTTGCATGACTTCGTTTGTCGAAGTGTATTTTACTTTGAATTGTGAGAAAACAATTGGTCGAATTTCATCTAGCAATATCAAACCTAACAACTTATTTTTTTCATCCAAAACAGGGAAAATATCAGCATCCGATTGTTGGATTTTCTCAACTAATTCTTCCAAATTATCACTAACCGAAATAGGTTTGAAATCAGTTTGAATTAATTTAGCTACATCAATAGAATTCAAAATATTAGCATCACGATTATCCGTAAAAACTTCACCTTTATCAGCCAAATTTTTAATATCAAAGGAATAAGGCTCGAAACGTTTAGAAATCGCAAAACTTACCGATGAAACAATCATTAAAGGAACCATCAAATTATAACCTCCAGTAATTTCAGCAATAAGGAAAATTGCAGTTAATGGTGCATGAAATAATCCGCTCAATATTCCAGCCATTCCTACAAGAGTAAAGTTTCCAATTGGCAACTTAGCGAAACCGATTATATTGAAAAAATAAGCCACACAAAACCCTAAATACGAACCTACAAAAAGCGAAGGAGCAAAATTTCCACCATTTCCACCAGCACCTAATGTCAAACTTGTAGCATAAACTTTTATCAACATCGTTGCACCAACAAACAACAACAAAATCCATTTTGAATCTTCAAAGCGCTCGAAAATAGTATTTTGAACCAAACCCTCTGGATTACTATCAGCTAACGTTTTAATACTTTCATATCCTTCACCAAATAAAGAAGGAAACAAGAAAATCAAAACACCTAAAATTCCGGCTCCAAACAATGCTTTATTGATGATATTAAATTTTAATCCACTAAAATAGTGTTCAATCTTTCTGAAAGTTCTCGCATAATTTATGGAAACTAGGCCACTTAAAACGCCTAGTAAAATATAATAGGGTAAATTATGATAATCGAAAAACTGTACTTTTTTAAACGAAAACAAGATGTTTTCATTCAACATTACCGTTGAAACCAAAGCACCTGTTGCCGCACTAATCATAATAGGAATGAAGGCTGTAATACTAATTTCAGCTAGTACCACTTCAATGGCAAACAAAACTCCAGCAATCGGGGCGTTGAAAGCAGCACCAATTCCGGCAGCGACACCACAAGCTAATAAAAGCGTTCTATCTTTGTAACTTAAACGATAATTTTGTGCATAATTACTCCCAAAAGCAGCTCCCGTAACGGTAATTGGCGACTCTAAACCCGCACTTCCGCCCATACCTACCGTAAAGGAACTTGTGATAATTTGGGCAAACATTTGCTTTCTAGGCATGATTCCGCGCTTTTTAGCGACAGCATACATAATTTGAGAAGTTCCTTTTTCAATAGAACCATCCAAAACCTTTTTAACAATGAGTACTGTAATAATAATACCAATGATTGGCAGCGTACTATTACTGTAAGGAAGATGGAATACATCATCTAATCTTTGAGCCGATTTATAAACCCAATGCGCAAACGTTTTTAGAATAATTACGGCTAAAGCTGAAGAAATTCCGACTAAAACGCACGAAAAATATATAAACTGCCGTGGTGTTAGTAACGATTTTAAAAGAAAAACAAATCGCTCTAAACGTCGGAAGGTTTTGCGTGTAAACGTTTTTAAGGAAAAAGATTTCTTTCTTGGCATTGTCTTGAAGTATTTTACGAAGGTAAATCTTTAATCTGAAAAATGAAACAAAATTAGAGTAAACGTAAGGCTTCTCTTCTACTTAATGGTTTTAAATTGGTTGAATTCACATAAGCTTCGACTCCTTTTGGATTGAATCTACTATAATCGCGTAAAGCCCAACCGATTGCTTTTTGAATGAAGAATTCGTTGGAATCTTTGTGTTTTTCGCATTCCGATTTTAATATTTCGAAATTGGTTTTGTCTTTATAACTCAACTGAAATAAAATAGCACTTCGATTTAACCACATGTTTTCAGAATTTGAAAAACGTTCAACTACTTTCAAAGTCTCCGAAGGAAATTGCAACAAATAACCACCTAAAATATATTTCGCAATCGTATCAACTGAATCCCACCAAGAATTAGTAATTATCAATTTTTCAATCAATTGAATATCTTCTAAACCATAATTTTTCTTGAACTCTTTTAGTAATAAATCAATTGCTGTTTGATGAAATTCACGTTCTTTCATTTGAAACAATTCCCAAGCAATTACCCTAAAGTTTGATTTGACTCCAACTGTATTTTGTTCATAATTTGATTTGAAAATTGCTCGTCTTTGCTCAGTTTTGATTCCTAAAAACGAGAAGTTATTCTTCATATACTTTCCCATAGGAATTGCTAGTTCGCTATTGGATGCTTTTCGAAAATCAGCTTCTAAATCACTACAAAATTTCATTGAGTTCCTTTAATTTTTGTTGGCACGAAAGTACTAATTCTTCAAAAAACTGAAAAAATTCCGATTCAAATTCGGTATAAAAATCTTGAATTTCCACAATCGCTTCTTGCATGTGTGCTCGGTGCTTGGTTCGGTAATCCATCTGAAAAAGAATCATTTCCAAACCTGGAATAGTTGCATAACTTACTAGCCAATTTCGTCCAATCATATAAGGTAACATTCCTTTCGTTCTTTCGGTTAGAATTTCATAGTTATCTTGCATCAATTGGTAAAAATCAGCGGCATAATCTTCTAACTTTTCATTAGAATATTTACTCCAATTTTTCGCCAAGAAATGATCGTAAGCGATATCCATAATCACACCCGAATAATGTCCGTATTTTTCGTGCAAACGATGTTTGCTTTTGCGATAAATTGGATGTGCATCTGTAAAACTATCAATATGACGATGCAATAAAATCCCTTTTTGAATGGCGTTTGGATAATCTAAATACTGTGAACCGCGAATACTATCTGCCATGAAGTTGCCAATTTTGACAAAATCATCTTCACCTGACAAATAAATATGAGCGAGAAAATTCATGTTGGAAAAGGTTAAAAGTTTATGTGTTTATAAGTTTAAAAGGATTGGTGATTTTGTTTACACATAATTATTAAGAGTAAATATATCACTACTATCCGAAAGTTTTTCAAAAATAGAAAAAAAACTTCTGTATCCCTTTGTTTATATGCTTAATTTTGTTTGATTGATAAAATTATCTGTTGAAAAAATGTTTTTTTCTGGTGGTTTTTCAGCTTTTTTTACAAT
>NZ_JAYRPD010000048.1:0-22245 GCF_041911335.1 Flavobacterium sp. | reverse complement strand
GATAATATTTGCCCAAGTATAGGTTTATTTGTATTTTTGGAACGCCTGAAGAGTGACATGTTTGAAAATTTTTGAAAGTTTTTTCAAAATAAATCATTCTCAGGCACTTTTAAAAATTAAACTTTCGGACGGTAGTGATTAATTTTTTTTATTTTGACGTATATATGTCCATCATAATCAAAACTAATTGTTTTTCTTGAACAAGAAAGTATTAATATGACAATTGTAGAGAGGTAAAAAATTTTTTGATATTGACGCATTTTATAAGTTTGAATATTTTACTTCCCCGAAATAATCTCCGCCAACAATTTCTTAGCTCTTAACAGTTTAATTTTGATGTTGTTGAGTGGTTCATCAATTTGTTCTGCCATTTCTTGATAAGTCATTTCTTGAAAATAGCGCATTTGAATCACTTCTTGATAAGCAGGTTTTAATTGTTTGATGTATTGTAGTAATTGGGCTAAATTTTGTTCGATAATCAATTCGTCTTCAGCAGAATTGGAGTCATCGGCAACGCTGTAGGCTTGATGATCTTCTTCATCGTTCATTTCAATAAATAATGACGATTTCTTTTTGCGAAGCATGTCGATATGAACATTTTTTGCAATCGCAATCAACCAAGTATTAAATCCGTATTCGGGATTGTAGGTAGCAATTTTATCAAATGCTTTCGCGAAAGTTTCAATTACGATGTCTTCAGTGTCAGTTTCGTTTTCAGTTCGTTTTAGCATGAAACCGTACACTTCATTCCAGAAAAAATCCAATAAAAATGTGAAAGCAACTTGGTCTCCCTTTTTTGCTTTTTCAATGTTTTCTTGAATAATTACCGAATTTACTTCCAATGTACAGGTTTTGAGATGAGGTTTCTAAAAAATACGCTTAGTTGCGTAAAGATAAGTACAATTTCAATAATTGGATACCAATACATCACATCTTTTTCTTTTAGTTTTCCAGCGGCATAACCTAAAGAAGTCCAAGTGAATAAGTATCTGAAAACAATAATTCCAGTCACTATCATCCATTGGAATTGAAGCGCTAATAAAACAATCGCTAAAACTAAAAACCAAAACTGACTAAAGAAAAATAATCCCAATTGAAATTTATCAAATCCTTTGTAGAATTTTGCAGTAGTAGCGTGTCTTCTTTTTTGGTACACCCAAGACGAAAAAGTAGTTTTAGGTTCCGAAAATGTAAAACTTTCAGGAGTATATAAAATTGCGGTATTCTTTTTTGTAGCTGCTTGATTGATAAATAAATCATCATCACCCGAACGAATTTTCATGTGATCCATAAAACCTCGAACATTGAAGAACTCTTCTTTTTTATAAGCTAAATTACGACCAACACCCATATAAGGTTTGCCAATTTTTGCCCAAGAAAAATATTGCGTAGCGGTTAACATTGTTTCAAAACGAATGATTTTGTTTAGGAAAGAATTTTTCACTTTTTCGTAAGCACCATAACCTAAAACAATCGTTTTTTCTTTGGTAAATTGAGTCGAAATTTGCAACAACCAATCGTTTGACGCCGGATAACAATCTGCATCGGTAAATACTAAATACTCGTTTTTTGCTGCTTTGATACCTAAGGTTAACGCGAATTTTTTATTACCCCAAAACGCTTCATTGTTTTGAACTTTTACCAATTTTACATTCGCATATTGCTTTTCGTAACTTTCGAATAGTTCCAAAGTTTCATCGCTCGAAGCATCGTCAATTAAGACAATTTCGTAATCGGGATAGTTTTGGGTAACCAATGATTGAAAATATTTTTTGATATTTTCTTCTTCATTTTTAGCACAAACAATAATGGAAATAGGTAAACGTTTCGGAGTACCCTCGGGTTTTTTACCAAATGAGAATTTTCCGAAAATAAAGAGGTAATAAATAAATTGAATAAACACGATAACCGCAAAAGCGATTAAGAGTATTGTTAGTATCATAAATTTTGAAAATTAAGAGTGCGAAGGTTCGCTGCAATCTTTCATTTGTTCAGGAGTTTTTCCGCAGTAGCTGCAGTTTTCTCCATCTTTATTCAAAAACGGACTTTGGCTAGCACAAGTTCCAGCAAATTTTCCATCTTTTTTTGCCCAAATTTTTATCGCGATACCTGCAAACGCAAGTCCTAAAAGTCCAATGGTTACTAATACAAGTTTCATCTTTTTCTATTTTGAACTGCAAATTTACAAAAGAAAATTCAAATCAAGTTCAGAATTTAAACGCAAAGTTCGCAAAGTTTTTTCGCAAAGCACTCAAATGATATCTAAAGCTCAATTTTTTATTTTTTAAAAAGTAAAACGTCTCTGTGTATCTCAAATCAACACAATTAAAATCAAAAAAAAACTCAGTGAATCTCTGTGAAATAATGGAGTGAGTTTTTGCACGCGGATTGAACAGATTTGCTAATGCAAAACGCGGATTAAAACAGATTACTTATGTTCACTATGTCAAGTGAAACGCCTTAAATCAACACAAAGCAAATCTAATGTGTCTATGTGTTTAAAAAACACGCCACGATTTTAAACTCTCAACTTTCTTCTCCCAACTCTCAACTAAATAATATTCACTTCCGCTTCTATTGCAATTCCGAATTTTTCTAAAATCGTTTGTTGAATATTTCTAGAAAGCGCTACAATTTCAGCTCCTGTTGCTGTTCCATAATTGACTAAAACCAAGGCTTGATTTTTATGTACACCAGCATCACCAAAACGTTTTCCTTTAAAGCCGGCTTGTTCAATTAACCAGCCTGCAGGAACTTTTACTTCGGTTTCAGAAACTACATAATGTGGCATTTCTGGGTGAAGTGCTTTTACTTTTTCGTAAGCTTCTTTTGCGATGATTGGGTTTTTAAAGAAACTTCCGCTATTGCCTAATTCTTTTGGATCAGGTAATTTACTTTGGCGAATAGCAATTACAGCGTTGCTAACGTCTTTTAAGGTTGGATTTTGTATGTTTTGATGTTGTAATTCAGTTTCAATTGCACCATAAGTCGTGGAAACTTTATGATTTCTTTTTGTTAATTTAAAACTAACCGAAGTGATAATGTATTGATTTTTCAATTCGTTTTTGAAAATACTTTCACGGTATTCAAATTTACATTGGGCGTTAGTGAAAGTTTCGATTTCTAATGTTTTCAAATTCAAAGCTTCGCACGAAAACATTGTATCCTTAATTTCAACTCCATAAGCTCCAATATTTTGAATAGGAGTTGTACCTACATTTCCAGGAATCAATGATAAATTTTCAATCCCACCAAAATTTTGATTGATGCACCAAAGTACAAATTCATGCCAATTTTCACCAGCTTGTGCTTTTACGATAGCAAAATCATCATTTTCTTCTACAATTTCTCTTCCTTTTAAATTCACATGAACGACTAATTTTTCGATGTCTTGCGTTAACAACATATTGCTTCCGCCACCCAAAATAAAAATATCGTTGTTAGCCGTCAATACTTCTTTCAATTCAGAAATTGAATTTACCGAAACAAATTGTTTAGCTTTAGCTTCAATTCCAAAAGTATTATAGTTTTTTAAAGAGAAATTGGTTTGAATATTCATTAGAATAATTTTTTTCAAATGTAATGTTTATGTGGTAATTTTCAAATTCAAGAATTGCTGCGTGTAAATTTAAACGCAAAGTCCGCCAAGTTTTTCGCAAAGCACGCAAAGAAAAATCCGTTTTATCTGCGTTACAAAATTAAATCGGGAATATTTTATACGATTGATGCGTTTCTTTGATAATAATCTCCGTTCGTTCGGCATGCGTGTCGGAAATAAAAATTTGTCCAAAAACGGCATCATTCACCATGGTTACTATTTTTTGCACACGCGTTTCGTCTAATTTATCGAAAATATCATCAAAAAGAAGAATCGGTAATTCACCACTTTGTTTTTTCATGAATTCGAATTGAGCCAATTTCAAAGCAATCAAAAATGATTTCTGTTGGCCTTGCGAACCAAATTTCTTAATAGGGTAACCATCAATTTCAAAAATCAAATCGTCTTTATGAATTCCGTTACTTGTATTTTGTATGATTCTGTCCTTTTGTAGCGATTCTTCTAAAAGCGATAGTAAATCTTTATCGAATAACTGACTTTCGTATCGCAAAGCAACCGATTCATTTCCGCCTGAAATATTGGTGTGATGTTTTTGGAAAATGGGAATGAAATCGTTTAGAAACTGGTTTCTTTTTTCAAAAATCAATTGCCCGGTTTCGCTTAGTAATTCGTTGTAAATGGATAAATTATCTGCGTCAAAAGTCTGGTTTAAAGCGAAATATTTCAATAAAGCATTGCGCTGCGCTAACGTTTTTTGATATTGGATTAGCAATTGTAAATATTGGTTGTCTAATATTCCAATAACACTATCAATAAATTTCCTTCTTGTTTCGCTTCCTTCCACAATCAAATCGGCATCAGAAGGAGAAATGATTACCAAAGGAATCAATCCCAAATGTTCAGAAAGTTTTTCATAAACTTTTCCATTGCGTTTGATGGTTTTTTTTTGACCTTTTTTTAAACTGCAAACAATTTTTTCTTCTTTTCCGTTTTTTTCAAGAAAAGCATCAATCACAAAAAACTCTTCGCCATGTTTGATGTTTTGAATTGCTAAGGGATTAAAATAGCTTTTTCCGTAGGCCAAATGGTAAATAGCATCTAAAATATTGGTTTTTCCAACACCGTTTTTTCCAACAAAACAATTGATTTTAGCGTCAAAATCAAATTCGATTTGGGCTAAATTTTTATAATTGAGTAAGGATAACTGTTTTAAAAACACAATAAATGAGGGTTGTTAGATGACTAAAAGTAAGACTTCCTGCAAAAGTAAATTGAAAATCTTAAAAATATCTACAAAAATGGTTTTAAATTTTAATAAAAATTATATTTTTGCACCTCATTAAATTAAAAATAAATGGCAACATATAACAAAAGAGGTTACAAAGCTCCAAAACC
This sequence comes from Flavobacterium sp., assembly GCF_041911335.1. Lineage (GTDB taxonomy): Bacteria > Bacteroidota > Bacteroidia > Flavobacteriales > Flavobacteriaceae > Flavobacterium. The sequence continues at coordinate 17,291 of NZ_JAYRPD010000048.1, read as the reverse complement.
TGAAGAAGCAAAAGTTGAAAACGAGTTTGACGAAGTAGAAGCAGTTGATGTACAAGATAGTACTACAGCTGAGGTTTTTAATACTTTGGATGAGACAGCTTCAAAAACTGAGGATTGGGTAGCTAAAAATCAAAAAGTGATTTTAGGTATTGTAGGTGCAATTGCGATTGGAACATTAGGATACTTATTATTCAATCGTTTTGTTGTTGAGCCTAAAGAAGAAAAAGCAGCTAACGAAATTTTCCAAGCACAACAATTTTTTCAACAAGCGGTTGATGCTACAGAGAAAAACGATTCTTTATATAATTTAGCACTTAAAGGTGGTGAAGGTAAATTAGGTTTCTTAGCAGTAGCGGAACAATATTCTGGAACTGCAGCTGGAAATTTAGCGAATTACCACGCGGGTATGGCTTATTTGAACTTAGGTGATTTTAAAAATGCAATTGCTTATTTAGAAAAATTTAAATCGGATGATGCTATTTTAAAACCAATCGCTTTGGGAGCTATCGGAGATGCTTTGTCTGAAACTAATAAAGTGGATGATGCTATTTCTTACTATAAAAAAGCAGCTGAAGCTTCAGAAAATGATTTCACTACGCCAAGATATTTGTTAAAAGCAGCTCAATTGTATTTAACTGCTGGTAAAAAAGCAGAAGCTCACAAATTATTTGTAGAGATTAAAGAGAAATATGAAACTTCTAAAGAAGGAATGAATATTGACGCTTTCATTGCAATGACAGAATAAGAATGGCAACAGAAAATAAAAATTTATCCAATTACGATAAAAACACAATCCCAAACGCGAAAGATTTTCGGTTTGGGATTGTTGTTTCAGAATGGAACGAGCAAGTAACTGAAGGTTTGTATAATGGAGCTTTCGCTGCTTTAACTGATTGTGGTGCTTTACCAGAAAACATTATTCGCTGGAACGTACCAGGAAGTTTTGAATTGATTTTCGGAGCACGCCAAATGCATGAAAAATTAGAATTAGACGCTGTAATTGTGATTGGTTGTGTAATCAAAGGAGAAACCATGCATTTTGAATTTGTTTGTGAAGGGGTAACTCAAGGCATGAAAGACTTAAATCTTTTATACGATGTACCAACCATCTTTTGTGTGTTAACCGACAATAATATGCAGCAATCTTTAGATAGAAGTGGAGGAAAACACGGAAACAAAGGAGTAGAAGCAGCAATTGCGGCTATTAAAATGGTAGATTTGAATAGAAAATAAAAGGATTTCCTTTAAAATCAATATACTAATCCCGATTTTCATCGGGATTTTTTGTTAACAAAAATTTGGAGATTAAACGCGTAAAAATCCTTAAATTTGAAAAAAATAATGCGACATGATTAAGTTTGGAAAAGGTAGAATGCCAAAGAACAAAAGATTTAATTACACGCCTCGTCATTACGAAGGTAAAACAGTAGACAATCCATTTGATTTTGATTCTGCAATACGACGCGATAGAGAAACTGCAAGTTATAATGATATGAGAGCTTTATGGAGCGATGCTAGAGACGCTAGTAGAAACAGAAAAAATCGCTCTTTCAATATGCGTGTTATTATCATTGCCTTAATTTTGGTGTTGATCTTTTTCTTTATCATCGATTTTGATTTTTCCATATTTAGAAGAAAATAATGGCAGCGAGTATTATTCAACTTTTACCCGATCATGTTGCCAATCAAATTGCTGCGGGAGAAGTGGTGCAACGCCCAGCTTCTGTAGTGAAAGAGTTGTTGGAAAATGCCGTTGATGCCAAATCAACCGATATCAAATTAATCGTTAAAGAAGCTGGGAAAACATTAGTTCAAGTTGTCGATAACGGTTTAGGTATGAACACCACAGATGCGCGTTTGTGCTTCGAACGTCATGCGACTTCCAAAATTCGAAAAGCTGAAGATTTATTTGATTTGCATACCAAAGGTTTTCGTGGCGAAGCATTGGCTTCTATTGCTGCGATTGCTCATGTGGAATTAAAAACAAAACAAGACCAAGAAGAACTTGGTACTCATATTATTATTGAAGGAAGTAAATTGGTAACCCAAGATGTTGCGGTTTTACCAAAAGGGACTTCTTTTGCAGTTAAGAATTTGTTTTTCAATATTCCAGCTAGAAGAAATTTCTTGAAATCGGAAACGGTAGAATTTCGTCATATAATGGATGAATTCCAACGTGTAGCGATGGCACATCCGTCGATTTCGTTTACATTGATGCATAACGGAAGTGAATTGTATAATTTACCAAGTTCAAATTACCGCCAACGTATCGTCAATATTTTTGGTGGAAAAACCAATGAAAAGTTAGTGCCTGTTTCGGAAGAAACCGAGTTAATTACCATTTCAGGATTTGTGGGAAAACCCGAATTCGCCAAAAAGAGTAGAGGCGAACAGTTTTTCTTTGTCAACGACAGATACATCAAAAGTGCGTATTTGCATCATGCAATTATGAGTGCCTACGAAGGTTTGTTAAAAGAAGGCAATCAGCCAAGTTATTTCTTGTATTTACAGGTGCCGCCTCATACGATTGATATCAATATTCATCCAACAAAAACCGAAATTAAGTTTGACGACGAACATTCGTTATATGCTATTTTGCGTTCGGCGGTAAAACATAGTTTAGGACAATTTAATGTAGCGCCCGTTTTAGATTTTGAACGCGATGCTAATTTAGATACACCTTACGAATACAAAAATAGAGAAGCCGATTTTCCAACCATTCAAGTGGATTCGAGTTTTAATCCGTTTGCAGCGGAAAAACCGACTTCGAAACCGTTGTCTTCTTTTGGAAGTTATAAAAGAGAAACCACAACTGCGAGTTGGGAAAGTTTGTATGTTGGGCTAAAACAAGATACACAAGAAATTGAAACTTTTTCTTTTGAAAGCGAAGAAGTTACTAGTAAATTGTTTGATGAAGATGTGATGGAAACCAAAACAACATCAACCTATCAAATTCATAAAAAATATATTGTTAGTGCGATAAAATCCGGAATGTTGGTTATTGATCAAGGAAGAGCGCACCAACGTGTTTTATACGAACAATTTCTGACTAATATTACGGTTCAAAAAGCTTCGAGTCAGCAATTGTTATTTCCTTTGGAATTGTATTTTTCATCTGATGAGATGATTTTATTGAGAGAATTACAATCGTCTTTAGAAAATACAGGATTTGTTTTTGATGCTTTCAATAGTGATTCTGTTCAAATTTCAGGATTGCCAATTGGAATGGCCGAAAGCGAAGTTTCTATTGTTTTAGAAGAATTGATTGGGAATTTACAAAATGAAATTCCAGAAAGTAGTTTTTCGCAAAGTGATAGTATTGCCAAATCGATGGCAAAAAGTATGGCCGTAAAAACCGGAAGTTATTTAACCGAAAAGGAACAAGAAAATTTAGTAAATTCATTATTTGCGTGTAAAGAACCTAATGTTTCGCCTTTTCAAAAACCAACTTTTATCACATTAACGGTAGAAGATTTAGATAAAAAATTTGCGATATGATGAACAATATGACCGATACTGTTAAGCAGTTATTGATAATTAATGTTTTGTGTTTTTTGGGTAGTTTCGTGGTACCACAATCAAATGATTTATTGGCTTTGTATTATTTTGAAAGTGATAAGTTTCAATTTTGGCAGCCTATAACGCATATGTTCATGCACGGAAGTCTTATGCATATTTTCTTTAATATGTTTGCGTTGATTTCTTTTGGAAGCGCATTGGAGCATTTTTGGGGAGCAAAAAAGTTTTTGTTCTTCTATTTTTCATGTGGAGTTGGAGCAGCTTTGATTCATTCTGGAGTAAATTATTATGAAATACACTCATTATTAGATCAGTTACAAAATTCAGTTATAACTTCTGCAGATATTCACACTATTCTAAATACTGATTTTGTTAGTGGTAATCAATTTCAAGGACAATTATTGTATGAAAATGCACAAGCTACTTTCGATAAATTAAATTTAAATGGGGATGACTTCAAAATTTTGTTTGATGCTGCAATAAAAAATCAAACCGCTGCAGTGGGAGCTTCAGGAGCTATTTACGGATTATTAGTAGCTTTTGCCTTTATGTTTCCTAATGCTGAGTTAATGCTGATGTTTATTCCTGTTCCAATTAAAGCTAAATATTTTGTACCCGTTATTGTTTTGCTAGATTTATTCTCAGGTGTAACAGGTTTTGGTCTTTTTGGTGGAAATATTGCTCATTTTGCTCACGTGGGTGGTGCTTTAATTGGTTTTATTATGATGTGGTATTGGAAGAAAAATCAATTCAATCAAAACCGTTGGGACAGTTAGATTTCAGAAAATAGAAATTAGAATATAAAGAAAAGAAATGAACATTTTAGACGATTTAAAACTACAATACAAAACAGGAGGTATGGTGCAAAAGTTAATCTTTTGGAACATCGGTTGCTTCTTGTTGTCGCTAGTGTTTTTTTATAGTTTTTCTGTTGTGAAATTTCAAATTCCAACATGGATTGCTTTATCGTCTGATTTTGGGACGTTTATTCGTACTCCATGGACATTAATCACGTTTAATTTCTTTCATGCTGGATTTTTGCATTTGATTTTTAATCTGATGGTGCTCCAATTTTCGGGAAGATTGTTTTCAACTTATTTTACCGATAAGCAATTGCTAGGAGTTTATATTTTAGGTGGAATTTTCTCTGGACTAACCTTTGTGCTTTCTTATATTGTCATTGGAAAATCAGGTTTGTTAGTTGGGGCTAGCGGAGCTATTATGGCTATTTTAATTGCTACAGCAACGTATGCACCTTTTATGTTATTGCGCATTCCGTTAATAGGAATTGTGAAGCTTTGGCATGTGGCTTTTGTTATTTTGTTAGTAGACTTAATTCAAATGCCATTAGATAATACAGGTGGACATTTAGCACATTTAGGAGGAGCTTTATTCGGATTTATCTACATCAAGTTATTACAATCAGGCAAAGATGTTACAAAGTCTTTTTTAGCTTTATTAGATACTTTTGCGAATCTTTTTAAACCAAAAAAGAAAACCCCATTTAAAAAAGTACATCGCAATACAACAAAAAAAGTAGTAAATTCGTTTACAGAGAAAGATATCACGCAAAAGCAGATTGATGATATTTTAGATAAGATTAGTAAATCGGGTTATGATAGTCTAACTAAAGAGGAAAAAGAGTTTCTCTTCAAAGCTGGAAAATAAATGCAGAGACAGTCATGGTTAAGTAAAATAATGTTCTTTTTTAATATAGTACTAGCTGTATTGACTTTTCTTGCCTATTTATTGCCATTTTTAGCTCCAAAAGCCTTCCCTTTTTTAAGTGTATTGACACTTATTCTTCCTTTTTTTTTAATTTTAAATTTTTTCTTTTTTGTATATTGGTTGTTACAGTTCAAGCGTTATATGTTACTTTCTGGATTAGTTTTGTTACTAGGAATTACTTTTATTAATCGTTTTTATAAATTTTCAGAAACCAATTTGCCTAAAGAAGAGAACGATTTTACTTTGATGAGCTACAACGTACGTCTTTTTAATTTGTACGAATGGCTTCCACAAAATGATGTTCCAGAGCAAATTTCTAAGTTAATTGAGGAACAGAAACCAGATATTTTGTGTTTACAAGAATTTTCTCCAAGTGACCGAGTTAACACCAAAATGTTTCCATTTAGTTATGTTAAGTTATACGGAGGAAAAAATAAATATGGTCAAGCTATTTATTCAAAATATAAAATTATTGATGAAGGAGAAATTGAATTTCCAAATTCAAGTAACAACGTAATTTTTGCTGATATTGTTAAAGAAAAAGATACAATTCGTGTTTATAGCATGCACTTGCAATCGATAAAAATCAGTACCGATATTCATGAAGAAATAGACGAAGCAAAATCAAAATTTATTTTCAAACGCTTAAGTGAAGCTTTCACATTACAACAACATCAAGCGGAATTAATTAAAGCGCATTTTGAAACTTGTAAACATCCAAAAATTATTTGCGGTGATTTAAATAACAGCGCTTTTTCATATGTTTATAGAACTATTAAAGGGGATTTAAAAGATGCATTTGAAGAGGCAGGTACAGGTTTTGGAAAATCATATAATTTTAAGTATTATCCTGCAAGAATAGATTATGTTTTTGTGGAAAATACAATTAATGTTAAACAGTTTAAAACAATTGATACTTTTTTTCAAAGTGATCATTTTCCACAAATAGCCAGATGTTCATTTGTTAAATAAGTATATTTATTTTTTTCTTAATGTAATTTATCGTTTTTTTTTAGTTTTATATCGATTTATTTGTTGGTTTTGAATGTTTTAGCTAAATTTGTAGTCTTGTTTAACCCTAAAACCCTAAATGCTTTTTGTAGGTTCAAAACTATCTTTGATACCTAGTCTTTTTAAATATAGTATTTGGTTTTGTAATCCCTATACGTAAAATGAAAAATTACTTTATGTTCTTGTGCCTTATTGTAGGTAATATATACAGTTATGCGCAATGTTCGTTCCCTTCTGGTGCTACTCAGAACGGTGCTACTCGATCTTTTTGTGTTAGTGCGCCACCCCAAAGTCAAAATGTTTCTAATGTTACAGGAAATAATTTTATTTTATTAAATGTTGTTCAAGGTTTTACTTATGAATTCAGTGTAGGGGATGCTTTCCCTTCAAATAGTGAAAATTTAGACATTTTTAATATGTCAAATATAAATATTGGATTTTCATCTGGACCTAATGGAGCTACAATTACAAATTGGGTTGCACCTTATTCAGGTCAAGTGAAAATTGTATTATCTTTTGATGCTTGTGACTTTTCAAGTGTTTCAGGTAGAACAATAACATTAACATTATTAAATGTTGGAAACACTTTAGATGACCAAAATGCAAGAGGTGTAAATACTTGGATTGGTCATGCATATGATTGGATTTATGTTCCACCATTACCAGGAGAATCAACGTTTCCGCCAGGAGGTTCAACTTCACCTATTACACCAACAGCTACATTTCCATTTAATGTTGAAAATTATTTAGGATATTATAATGTTGGTTCAGAAAGTATTGTTGAAAACTTTGGAGGTAATACTGCATGTTTTCCCTTTTTAAGTGGAGGATCTTCTTATTCTTCTGTATCCACAACTTATTTTGCAATGCGATATAGAATGCGGTCTACAAAGCCTGCGGGTTGTTATATAGCAACTATTAGAGGAGATGACGGTGTTAGGTTATATGTAGATAATCAGTTGGTTTTTAATGAATGGAAACAACAATCTAGTACATATACAAATGTTTTAATCTATTTGGATGGAGATGCAGAATTGGTTTTAGATTATTATGAAAATAATAGTCAAAATATTTTAGAATTTAGTTTAGCAAGTTTTGATAATGCAACAAATACTATATCACTTGTTGGTGATTCAAAAGTTTGTAATAATGTAGCTCCTGGTTTTTTAAATGGGTCTAGTTATACTTATCTTGGTTCAATAACGAATCCTACAATTTCTTTTCAATGGCAAGTTTCAAATGATAATGTTACGTTTGTAGATATTCCAGGTGCAACTGCTCAAAATTATACTCCACCCGGAACTACAACGGTTGGGTTTAGATATTTTAGACGATTGGTTTCTCTTTCATCAAATATAGGTGTCTGTTCTAATCCAAGTAATGTAATTAGTCTTGAAACAACTGCATCGCCACCTTTATCAACACCTGTAATTACTACCCCAACTAATTTACAATGTGATAGTTTTGATGCTAATTGGAATCCGGTTTCTGGTGCAATTAGTTATTTATTATATGTTTCAACTACTAGTAATTTTACTGCAATTTTACCTGGTTATGATGGATTAGATGTTGGAAATGTAACAACTTACACAGTTTCTGGATTAGATTATAAAACGACATATTATTACAGAATTCAAGCAGTTTCTTCTGATTGTTCTAGTCGGTTATCTTCTACAGCAAATTTTAGTTATTTAGGTACGCCTAATAGGCCATCAATTACTCCTATTTCTTGTGATTCATTTTCTGTTAGTTGGACTAGTCACCCAAGAGCTGATAGTTATGAATTAGATGTTTCAACTTCAGCTGCTTTTGGAACTTTTTTACCCGGATATAATGGTTTAAATGTTGGAAATGTTACCTCATATACATTGACAGGATTGCCTTTAGACACACCAATTTATTTTAGAATTAGATCGGTTAATAATATTTGTGGTGAAAGCTTAAGTTCAAGTGCGAATTCAAATACAACAGTTTGGAATGGTTCAACTTGGACTAATGGTTTGCCTGATTTAGCAAAGTATGTATTTATAAATGGTAATTATGATATGACTTCATTACCAAGTATAGATGCTTGTACTATACAAGTTAGAAACGGTAGTACGTTAACTGTTGTAGGTGGAAAATATGTAAATGTTCAAAATAAAGTTATTGTACAACCTTCTGGGTTATTTGAAGTATTAAACGGTGGATCGTTAATTCAAATTACGGATGGAGTTTCTAATACAGGGAATATTTATCTAGAGCGTACAACTCAAACAAGATTAAGTGACTATGTTTATTGGTCTTCACCCGTTAATAATTTTCCATTATTTGATGTTTCACCAAATACTCCGTCTAATTCAATATACAGCTGGAGAGCTACAGCATTAAACTCTAATGGTGGTCAAGGAAATTGGCAACTTGCTAATGAGAATATGATTTTAGGTAAAGGTTACGCCATAAGGGGTCCTGTTGGATTTACTGATGGAGCTCCTCAAAACTTAACTGCAACATTTATTGGAGTCCCTAATAATGGAATTATTACTTTTCCTATTGAAAGAGGAAATAATTTAGGTGCTGGCTCTAATGGTCCTAACGGAGTAATGCGCACTGTTTATGATGATAATTGGAATTTAATTGGAAATCCATATCCTTCTTCAATTGATGTAATGACGTTTTTATCTAACAATCCAGATCTTGATGGAAATGTTCGTATTTGGTCCAGTACAACTCTTCCTTCCAATTCAGTTTCAGATCCATTTTATGGTGATTATTTATACAATTATTCACCTAATGATTATATTGTGCATAATGGAACTGCTACTACAAGTGGACCAGGAACTTTTAATGGAAAAATTGCTACTGGACAAGGTTTTATGGTTATGATGGACGAAGGAGCAACTGCTGCTACAAGTAATGTTACGTTTACTAATTCAATGAGAAATTCTAGTTATGATAATTCAGAATTTTTTAGAAATTCTCAACCAGTTAGTCTTAAACATAGAATTTGGTTAGATTTAATTGATAATGTTCCAAACGGAATTGTTTCAAGAACTGTAATAGGCTATGTTGATGGTGCAACAGATGAGAAAGACAGATTATTTGATGCGGTAACAAGTTATAAAACAAGTCAAAATTTTTATTCTATTTTGAACAATGATATTTTATGTATTCAAGGTAAAGGTCTTCCTTTTGTAGATAATGATGTCATTCCTTTAGGATATAAAGCAGCAAGACGAGGAAGTTATTCAGTTGCAATAGCTGCAGTGGATGGTGTTTTCAATGAAAATCAAGTGGTTTATTTGGAGGATTTACAAACTAATACTATTCATAATTTATCTCAATCTCCTTATACTTTTCAATCAGAAATAGGGATATTTAACAATAGATTTGTTTTACGATATAAAGATACCGTATTGTCAAATCCAAATTTTGATATTGATTCAATATTGATTTACACAGAATCTAATCATGTAATTATTAATTCCGGAATTGAAACGATAGCATCTTATGAGATTTATGACATTCTTGGAAGGGTAATAAAAAATGGTTCAGGATTATCCACTAATCAAGTTATTTCTGAATTAGAAGTTACAAATCAACCTTTGATTGTAAAAGTTAAATTGGCAAATAATCAAATAATTTCAAAAAAGATAATCCATTAACATTGCAATAAAATGAGTTAAAAAAAGGAGTTAATTATTAATTAACTCCTTTTTTATTTATTTTATAAATGGTGTCTTTTTAAATAATCAACAGCATATCTACCTTCATTAAATAGTAAGTCTAAAATACTTAAGTTATTTATAAAACCGTGTTTATCATTAAAAACTTGTGTGTATATTTCTAATTGAGTAGTGTCTTTTTTTCCATTAGCCAAATGTCTTAAATCTATAAAATTTGGGACATCATGAAAGAATTCAGTTGTTTTTTCAGGAATTATTTTTATGCCTAATGTATTATTTACTAATTCAAAGATTTCCAAATTCAAATCCATTAAAAATTCATGTCTTTTTTCGAATAACGGTCTAAAATCATCTTCAAAATATTCAAAAAAAGGTGAAGTTCTGTAAGCGGCTTCTAACGATTTAAAATGATTTTTCTGCCATCCAAAATCATTCTCAATACGAACATCTTTATATTTTTGATGTTTTTCTTTTGAATGTTTGATTGGGATATTCAACATTTGAACTCCGTTTGGACTATAAATATACATCCTGTTTCTATTGGTTTGTTTTTGAAAATTATCTTCCATTTCAAATGTAACCGAATCCGCCTTAAGCATTGCTACATAATGACTAATTGAAGGAAAATAAGTAGGATGTAAAAGGATGTTCATTTGAAATGTTAAATTGTTAAATTGTTAAATTGTTAAATTGTTAAATTGTTAAATTGTTTAGTTTTTATCTTTTAAGATATAATTTCTTAAGGAATTCAATTTATTAGTAATGCTATTTATTTGATTCCTACAGTTTGAATAATTGGTTTCACTAATATATTCTAATTCATAAGATAGTATTAATTGGTTTAATACTTCCATTGTTGAACTGTAAGACATAGAAATGAAATGAGCTTTGTCTTTATCTGAAATTCTTGAAGTTCCTTCTGCAATATTTGAGCAAATTGATACAGAAGCTCTTCTTAATTGAGAAACAAGTCCAAATTTTTCACTATCCGGAAAAGACAGAGTTAAATTATAGATTGATTTTGTCAATTCTTTTGACTCTATCCAAACGTCTAATTTCTCAAATGAAAATTTATGCATTCCTTTTAAACAATTAAACGATTTAACAATTAAACATTATTCTCTTCTTTCTTTTTCTTCTTTTTTCTGAAATAATCAAAAGCAAAATAACCTGCTAAAGCAATTAAGAAATATTGGAAATACGATTTTGGTTGGCCATCACCACTAACAGTAGTGAATAATCTATCCCAACGAATGCTCCAGTTTTTGATTCCATCGTTGATTCCATCGATACTCATCCAAATGAAAATTGGTTTTCCAACGATGTGATCTGCTGGAACAAATCCCCAATAACGAGAATCTAATGAGTTGTGACGGTTATCTCCCATCATCCAATAGTAATCTTGTTTGAAAGTATAAGAAGTTGCAATTTGTCCGTTGATGCGAATTTCATCACCATTTACTTTTAAATCGTTTCCTTCGTATTCGTCAATTACTTTTTTGTAAAAAGGTAATGTTTCTTTGTTCAAAGTAACAGTTTTTCCAGCTTCAGGAATGTAAATTGGTCCCATATTGTCACGATTCCAATTGTTTTTGTCAGAAGGTTTCCCGTCTTGAATATCAGTAAAAATTCCATCTTCAGCTGTTTTACTAATTTGACGTTTTACCGAACTAATTCTACTATCTGATTTAAGTTGTTCGTATTTTTCAGCCGTTAAATTCCCATAAAAATAACTCGGAGAAATCATCAAACCTAATTTATTGTAAATTTCCTGGTCAACCTGACCTGTTACAGCTGTTGTTAAAGTATCTCTAGATATTTCTTCAAATGCATATCTACTGATTAGCTCATTTTTGAATTCAGGTTTGTCCCAAATTTCATTTTTGATCTCAAACAAGGGATAGCCCTCTGTAATTTGATAGAAATTTTTTATTTCATCGGCATTTACATTATTGGTTTTAATCAAGTAAAAATACTGAGGTTTAGCTCTTTCCGGTAGAATTGATTCTTTTCCATTAATAAAAATGATACCATCTCTAATTTCTATTTTATCACCAGGAATTGCCGTACAACGTTTTACGTAGTTGGTTTTTTTATCGATAGGTTTATCATATCTTTTGTCTGCCGCTTTGTACATGTGAAACAAGGTATCTGCTGGCCAGTTGAAAACCACAATGTCATTACGTTCTATTTTTTGTAATGCAGGAAAACGAAAATAAGGTAATGAAGGTTTTGCTAAATATGATTTTGTTTTAATGATTGGTAAAGTATCGTGAACCATTGGAGCAGCAATTGGTGTCATTGGTGTTCTAGCTCCATAATGAAATTTACTTACAAATAAAAAGTCACCAACTAACAACGATTTTTCTAACGATGAGGTTGGAATTGTGTATGGTTGAATAAAATAGGTGTGAACTAAAGTAGCTACAACAATGGCAAATGAAAGCGAACCTAATGTATCCATTGTTTTGTTTGGCGCTTTCAAATCACGGTTAGCAAAGTAAGTAGTTTCTTGAGTGTAATTTACATATGCGATATAAAATCCAAGAGTAACGACTCCTAAAATCATATCTAAAGTTGATTTTTTACCAAAAGTTCGTAAGGTTTCAATCCAAATAATTGGAAATAAAAACAAATTGATAACAGGAATAAAAAGTAGAAAAATCCAATATTTCGGACGATTGATGATTTGCATTAATACAATTCCGTTATATACCGGAACAAATGCTTCCCATGCTTTTCTACCTGCTTTTACATATAATTTCCAAGTTCCAATTCCGTGAATTACTTGAACGAATAAGATAAAGATTAACCAACCTGATATTTCCATTTTTAATATCGTTTACTTGTTAAATTGTCTAATTGTTTATTTTGAGTTTAATCCCAAAACATCTTTCATGTTGAAAACTCCTTTTTTTCCAAATAACCACTCGGCTGCAACAACAGCTCCTAAGGCAAAACCTTCTCTGCTGTGTGCCGTGTGCTTAATTTCGATTTGGTCCACTTCGCTGTCATAAAAAATACTGTGTGTTCCAGGTACGTTTTCAATACGTTTTGCTTCAATATGGATTTCATTACTTATTGGAGTTTCTAGTGTCCAATTTGAATAATCTGTATGCTTAATAACTCCTTCAGCAAGTGTGATAGCTGTTCCGCTAGGAGCGTCTAATTTTTGAGTGTGATGAATTTCTTCCATCGAAACGTTGTATTGTTTCAAATTGGCCATCATTTTGGCTAAATATTCATTCAGTTCAAAAAATACATTTACACCTAAACTAAAATTAGAAGCATAAATAAAACTTCCGTTTTTTTCTTCGCACAATTGCACCATTTTCGGGTAATCTGCTAACCAACCTGTAGTTCCAGAAATAACAGGAATTCCATTATTTAAACATTCAGAAATATTAGCAACCGCACTATCTGGAACACTAAAGTCGATAGCAACATCGGCATTTAATAATCCTTCAAATGTGTTATTTTGATCTTTTTTTAATACGATTTCATGACCTCTTTCTAAAGCTATTCTTTCGATAACTTTTCCCATTTTTCCGTATCCTAAAAGTGCAATTTTCATAGCAGTTAGTTGTTGAGTTAACCAATTTGTTACCTAATGTTTTGTTAAAAACGATAGGTGAGTGTCATACCGTAGTTAAATTGATAATCAATTTGATTTTGATTCATATCAGGTTTAATAGATAAGTTATCGTTGACATTAAATTGCATCAAATGCGCATCGATATTAGCATCTACAATATTTAAAATGTAGATAAAACCAGTTATTAAAGCCGATAAATCTCTGTTTTTTTGATGAAATTTTTGTGCGCGAATTAATCGGTCATTATCCAATCCACCATAAATTGGATGTTCAGGATCAAAAGTGCCATCTAATCTTCTTTTGTATTCGTCACGATATTCGTGGTACTTATTTTGATTGAAAGTATAATAATAAAGTCCAGCTCCTAAACCAGCATAAACTATTGGAATTTTCCAATACTTTTTGTTATATGCTTGACCTAAACCAGGAACAAGTGCTGAGTAAAAAGCTGCTCTTGCAGGACGATTCGGGTCGATAATCGCTTTTACAGTATCTTTTGGAATCAAACTGATTTCTTCTTGTGCTTTTCCTTCAAAAGTTAGAAAAAGACAAGTTAAAATAAATATGTAATGTAGCTTTTTCACTAAGAATTGATTAGTTTCAAGATACGATTAAAGTCTTCTTCTGAGTGAAATGGAATCGTTATTTTACCTTTTCCATTACCTGCAACTTTAACGTCAACTTTTGTTCCAAAATAGTTAGCAAACGCTTTTTTCTCTTCCTCTTTAACGTCAAATGAGTTACCTTTTGTAGGTTTAGCTGTTTTTGGTTTTAAACTATCTTGATAATTTTTTACCAAAGCTTCTGTTTCTCTAACCGAAAGATTTTGCGTTACTACTTTATGATAAATATCGCTTTGAACATCTTGATTGTCAATGTTAATCAATGCTCTTCCGTGTCCCATTGAAATAAAACCATCACGCATTCCAGTTTGAATGATTGGATCTAATTTCAATAAACGTAAATAGTTGGTAATAGTCGAACGTTTTTTACCAACGCGCTCACTCAATTCTTCTTGAGTTAAATTGATTTCTTCGATTAATCTTTGATAGGAAATCGCAACCTCAATTGGATCTAAATCATGACGTTGGATGTTTTCCACCAAAGCCATAACCAATGATTCGTTATCATTAGCCAAACGAATGTAAGCCGGAATCGTTTTTAATCCGATTAATTTTGAAGCACGCAAACGACGCTCTCCCGAAATCAATTGGAATTTATTAAACTCTAATTTTCGAACAGTAATCGGTTGAATTACACCTAATTCTTTAATCGATTTGGCTAATTCTTGTAACGTTTCTTCGTTGAAATTCGTTCTCGGTTGAAACGGATTAATTTCAATCGATTCGATATCTAATTCAATAATATTTCCTACAACTTTATCTGCGTTTTTGTCCTCAACCGATTTAATGTCGTTCTCTGGATCTTTCAATAAAGCCGATAATCCTCTTCCTAAGGCTTGTTTTTTAACCGCTTTTGTCATCTTACTCTATTATTGATTTTTCTTAATAATTTCTTCTGCTAAGTTCAAGTAATTAGAAGCGCCTTTACTCGTAGCGTCGTAATTAATGATACTTTCTCCAAAACTTGGAGCTTCACTCAATTTAATATTTCTTTGAATTACCGTTTCAAAAACCATATCGTTAAAGTGTTTTTGAACTTCTTCCACCACTTGGTTAGATAAACGTAAACGAGAATCGTACATAGTTAACAATAATCCTTCAATATCTAAGTTCGGATTGTGGATTTTTTGTACACTTTTAATCGTGTTCAATAATTTTCCTAAACCTTCTAAGGCAAAATATTCGCACTGAATTGGGATAACCACACTATCAGCTGCAGTTAAAGCATTCAAGGTTAATAAACCTAATGAAGGAGCACAATCAATTAAAATATAATCGTACTTATCTTTTACGCTTTCCAATGCTGTTTTTAGCATGTACTCGCGATTTTCTTTGTCTACTAATTCAATTTCGATAGCTACCAAGTCAATATGAGCTGGAATCACCGAAACATTTGGTGCCGAACAAGAAACGGTTGCTTCTTCTGGAGTGGCGCTATGCTCTAGAACTTGGTACGAACCAATTTCCACACTTTCTACGTCGATTCCTAAGCCCGAACTCGCGTTAGCTTGTGGGTCAGCATCGATTAAAAGTACTTTTTTTTCTAAAACACCAAGAGAAGCTGCTAAGTTAACAGATGTAGTTGTTTTTCCTACACCACCTTTTTGATTGGCAATTGCAATGATTTTACCCATTTGATTATTGAAAATTTTAAGCCGTAAAAATACAATTATTTATGGTTTTTTCAAGGCAATTTTGTTAACAATGGGTTAAAGTGTTATTTGGCTGAATGTTAGCTTGTTTTTTTGTTTTAAAATGACTTAAAACTTCAAAATGAAACCAATTTGTAAGATTTAAATTTGATTTAGTTTTTCAGCCGCCGCCATCAAAGTTTCGTCGGTTTTCGCAAAACAAAAGCGAAGCATGTGTCTATCTGTATTATCGTTATAAAATACAGAAATCGGAATGGAAGCCACGCCATGATTTACGATTAATTCTTTAGCAAAGTCCACATCGTTTTTATCTGAAATTTGGTTGTAATTTACCACTTGAAAATAGGTACCATCGCAAGGCATTAACTCGAATCGGCTGTCTTTGATTAGGTTTTGAAACAAATCGCGTTTGCGTTGGTATATTTTAGAAACTTCGCTAAAATCAACTACATCCAAATATTCTGAAATCGCATGTTGCGAAAAACTATTTACACTGAATACTAAAAATTGATGCACTTTTTTCATTTCGAACATTAGATGTTCAGGAGCAATTAGATAACCGACTTTCCAACCCGTAACATGCAACGATTTTCCAAAAGACGAAGCAATAATGGTTCTTTCGACTAATTTTGGACGTGTATTAAACGAAATATGTGGTTGCGAAAACGTAATGTATTCGTACACTTCGTCCCCCAAAATAAGAATTTCAGGATGTTTTTCTAATATCGTTTCTAAAGCTTCAAAATCAGTTTCTGTCCAAATTCTGCCCGTAGGATTGTGCGGATTATTCACCACAATCATTTTGGTTTTTGGCGTAATTGCAGCTTCAATTTTATTGAAATTAGGCGTGTAATCTAAATTCAACGAAACACGAACTGGTTTTCCACCAGCTACTAAAACCGAAGGTTCGTAACTGTCATAACTTGGATCTAAAATCAACACTTCATCGCCCTGATTTACAAACGTGTTAATGGCTGTAAAAACGCCTTGTGTAGCGCCAGCAGTAATTAGCATTTCGGTTGCTGTATTGACTTTTCTATCGTATTGTTTTAAAGTCTGATTCGCAATTTTTTCCAATAACGAAGGCAAACCCGCCATTGGCGTATATTGGTGAATGTTTTCTCTAATAATGCGTTCCGAAATTTGCAATAAACGTTCGTCTTCAGGGAAATTCGGAAATCCTTGCGATAAATTAATAGCGCCGTGTTGGTTCGCTAATTGCGACATTACGGAAAATATACTGGTGGTGATGTTAGGTAGTTTTGACATGAAACAAAAATATAAAAAATATACATGCTCTAATTTCTTCAAATTACTTTATTTTGTGATTTAATTCTGAGATTTTGAAGATAGTTATCCACTACTATCCGAAAGTTTTTCAAAAATAGAAAAAAAACTTCTGTATCCCTTTGTTTATATGCTTAATTTTGTTTGATTGATAAAATTATCTGTTGAAAAAATGTTTTTTTCTGGTGGTTTTTCAGCTTTTTTTACAATT
>NZ_JAYRPD010000047.1:0-171992 GCF_041911335.1 Flavobacterium sp. | reverse complement strand
TTTACCTGTCTCAACAATATCATCAAAAGATGTATCTGGCGGGATCACAATTTTGCAACTTTGTTTTGCTTATCTATTAATACTATTTAAAAGATAAAATTATTCATACTTTTAGAATAGAGCAAAGATATGAGCGGGACTGAAAGTCTTTATGAAATGCGGAATGACTGCTTCTAAAAACTAATCGAAACGTATTGCTTTTACTGGTGAGATTTTGGTAATAATATAAGAGGGAATCAATAACACCAATAAACAAACGATTACAGTTCCGATATTTAATAATGCGATGTGAAGTAAATTGATACTTACTGGCGCCTCGTTTACATAGTAGTTTTCGGGATTGAGTTGGATTACACCGAAGAATTTTTGAATTAACAATAAAGAAATTGCTATTAGATTTCCCCAAAACAATCCGCGGGCGATTAAATAAAAAGCGTTGTAGAGGAATATTTTTCTAACATTCCAATTGTTGGCACCCATGGCTTTTAGAATTCCAATCATTTGAGTGCGCTCTAAAATCAGTACTAATAATGCGACTACCATGTTGATGGTGGCAACAACAATCATTACGATTAGAATCACCAAAATGTTAAAATCAAACAATTTTAGCCATTCGAAAATGCTATAATATTTCTCTTCAATGGTGATACTATTATAAGTAGGTGGAATTTCTTTGTAGACTTCCTCTCCTTTTTCTTTGATTTTTGAGAAATCGTCTACAAAAACTTCGAACGCTCCGACTTCTGTTGGTTGCCATTTGTTGATGAGTTGCACGTGACGAATATCTCCTATAATATAAGTAGCGTCAAATTCTTGAAAACCTGAGTTGAAAATTCCGGTGATTAGAAAGTTTCTTTTGTTGGGAAGTTTTCCGTTTTCTTTCATGAAAAAGGTTAGAAACTTATCGCCTACTTTTAAATGCAGCCGTTTCGCTAAGTATTCCGAAATCAAAACTTCGGTATTTAATTCGGATTTTAGATTTGGGATTTTACCATCAACCAAATATTCTTCTAGATTGGTGAAATTATAATCTTTTCCGACACCTTTATATATGATGCCTTCGAACGCTTTTTCTGTACGAATGATTCCTGCTTTACTTGCCACGGCTTGCACATGACTGATTCCTTCTACATTTTTGAACTTAGGATAAAAACTTTGATTGATAGAAATCGGTTCAGTAGTGACCTGCGATTGATTATCATCGAAATTAGAAATAATAATGTGTCCGTTAAAAGCCGAAACTTTCTCACGAATTTTATCTTGAAGCCCAACACCAGTAGCCACCGCCATAATCATCATAATAATTCCAATGGCAATTGCCGTAATCGCAATTTTTATAATTGGCGAAGAAATACTACTTTTATAACTTTTAGCAGCAATTAGTCTTTTGGCTATGAAATATTCTAAATTCAAGGTTTTAAAAATTATAATTAAGGCAAATATACATAAAGTTTTTGCCACAGATTACACAGATTTACACAGATTAAAAATAGTTATGAAATACAATATATACCGATTTACAACATTAATTACCTTACTAATACTTTCTGTTTCGTGTGGAAGTAGCAAAAAGGCGATTCCGCAAATAAAACCGAACAATGATAATGTGACTTTGACTTCCACTTCAACAGATGTCACTTTTAAAACAGGTGCCGAAAACTTTGAAAGTTATTTGCCTTTATTAAAAGATAAACGCATAGGAATAGTTACGAATCAAACGGGAATTCTTTCAAAAGAAAAACATTTGGTTGATTTTTTAATCGAACAAAACATCAATCTTCAGAAAATTTATGCCCCTGAACACGGTTTTAGAGGAACAGCTGATGCTGGCGAATTAATTGTAGACGGAAAAGACACCAAAACAAATTTGCCAATTATTTCCCTTTACGGAAACAACAAAAAGCCAAAACCAGAGCAATTAGAAGGAATTGATATCTTGGTTTTTGATTTACAGGATGTCGGTGCGCGATTTTACACTTATATATCTTCGTTGCATTATGTGATGGAAGCTTGTGCGGAAAATAATATTCCGCTTTTAGTTTTAGACCGACCAAATCCGAACGGAACTATTATTGATGGTCCGATTTTAGAAAAAGAACATAAGAGTTTTGTTGGGATGCATGAAATTCCAGTTTTACACGGAATGACGATTGGCGAATATGCGAAAATGATTAACGGAGAAAAATGGTTAAATCCTTCGACAAGCTCAGGACAAGCTTTGCAATGCGATTTGAAAATAGCGCCTTGTTTGAACTATTCGCACGATATGAAATACAGCTTACCTGTGAAGCCTTCGCCAAATTTACCAAATGACCAATCGATTAATTTATATGCGAGTTTGTGCTTTTTTGAAGGTACGAATGTTAGTTTAGGTCGCGGAACAGAGAAACAATTCCAAATATATGGTTCGCCCTTTTTACCTGAAAGTGAGTTTGATTTTAGTTTTACTCCGAAACCAAATTTTGGCGCAAAAGATCCAGTTCATAATGGAAAAGTATGTTTTGGAGAAGATTTAACCGAAATTAGAAAAGTACACCGATTGGAATTAAAATGGTTATTGAAAGCCTACGAAAACACTTCGGACAAAACCGTTTTCTTCAATGATTTCTTTACCAAATTAGCCGGAACCAAAAAACTCCGTGAACAAATTGAAGCCGGAATGACCGAAAAAGAAATTAGAAAAACTTGGCAAGAAGGTTTGGAGCAGTTTAAAGAAGTGAGAGCGAAGTATTTGATTTATGAGTAAAAGAAAATAGAGAAAAGATGAAAGAGAAAAGACTTTTCTTTATAACTCAACTTTAATTTCTACATTTTGCTTTAGTAATTCATCTACAAAATGTTGTCTATCTTTTGGTGATATTACAATTGATTTTGAATTTCCATAACAAACTTCAATTCTATCCGTTAATGAAGATGCGGGAGCACTTAAAATGCTATCCGTTTTCTTTATTAAAGTTATACTTCCAATCGAAATATTTTTATTTACAATAAATCCTGAATGAACTTTTAGATTTCCATGAGTAATTACGTAATAGGTATCATAAAGTAAATACATAATTAAAGTAAAAACTGACAACATAATTGCAAATAAAATCAAATCTTTTTCTCTAACACTTATTATTATTGTAGGAATTGAAGTTACAACAAATAATATTGGTAATGCTATGTCTACTTTAGAAGGAAAAACCTTTTTCATATTACAAGGGTAATTTATTTTTCATTTTCTCCACAATATTATAAGCTGCTGGACAAATAGCAACGTTCTTCAACGTTAAATCAGAGATTTGTTGGAATTTCTTTCTATCGGTGTGTGGAAATTCTCGGCAAGCTTTTGGGCGAACATCATAGATGAAACATTTGTTGTCGCTGTCCAAAAACGTACACGGAACGCTTTTCAACACATAATCATTATCTTCATCAATGCGAAGATATTGGTCAATAAATTGTTGTGGTTTTTGACGAAAACTTTTCGAAATTCGTTCAATATCAGCCGAAGTAAATAATGGTCCAGTTGTTTTGCAACAATTGGCACACTCTAAACAATCCGTTTTTTTGAATTCGGCTTCGTGTAAATCTTGCATTACATAATCCAAATTCTTGGGTGTTTTCTTTTTTAGCTTGTCAAAATACTTTTTGGTTTCGTTATGCGTATCTTTGGCAAGTTTTCCGAGTTCGTTTAAATTTGGCTTTAGCATTTTATGAATTTTCTACTGCAAAGTTAAACAACTTTTAAACTCCTAAACCTTTAAACTTTTAAACTTTTTTATGAAAGACCTTTTCGGAAAAGCCATTTTAGACTATCAAACCAATAATTCTCCCGAAGATTTAATCACCGAAACTTCTATTTCGGAAGCTGATGAAATGAGCGTTGCCTATTTGTTTCGTGATTATAAAGACATGCCAAAATTGGAACAAAAAGCGTTACAATTAGCGAAAGGAAAAATCTTAGACGTTGGTTGCGGAGCAGGAAGTCATGCTTTGTATTTGCAAGAAAAAGGTTTTGATGTTACTGCAATAGATATTTCGAAAAACGCAATCAAAGCTTGTGAATTACGAGGTTTGAAAAACTGTAAAGTTTCGGATGTTTTAGATTTAGATACTTCAGAAAAATTTGATACCATTCTACTTTTAATGAACGGGACCGGGATTTTCGGAAAAATGAATCAGATTTCGAAATTTTTACAAAAATTAAAATCGCTTTTAAATGAAGGCGGACAAATTTTAATTGATAGTTCGGACTTGATTTATATGTATGATCAAGACGAAGATGGTGCTTACGAAGTCCCTGCAAATGGTTATTATGGTGAATTAACGTTTACTATTCAATATAAAGGAGAGACCGAAGATACTTTTGATTGGTTGTATTTAGATTACAACACCTTGCAAAATGCAGCATTTGCAAATGGCTTAGAATGCGAGTTGGTTATAGAAGGTAACCATTTTGATTACTTAGCGAAGCTTAGTAATCTTTAATTATAAACACATAGACACATAAGATTTTCTTTATGTAGAAAAGGCGTTTCACTTTACATAGCAATCAATAGAGAAACTTAAAACAGAAACACAGATTCAAGAAATTTTAAAAATTAATCTGATTTCTTAAATCTGTGTTCCGAAAAAAATGAATTTGAGATTTCCGTTATGGAATATTCAAATATTTATGTGTTTGTAAAGATACTCGCCATTTTGGATTATTCATAACGTAATCAACAATCAAAGGTGTCATTTCTTCTTTTTTACTCCATTCTGGTTGTAGAAATAAAATCGCATTTGGATTAACTTTTGCCGCTTGCTCTTCGGCAAAAATAAAATCGTGTTTGTTATAAATGATTACTTTCAATTCGTTTGCAATATCATAAGCGCTTTGAACTGGTAATTTGTTTTTCTTTGGTGACAAACAAAACCAATCCCAAGTTCCGGTTACTTCATAAGCACCCGATGTTTCGATATGAACTTTTAAATTTTGCTCTTTTAATTTTGAAGTAAGCAATTTCATATCCCAAGTTAAAGGCTCTCCACCAGTAACTACAACTGTATCGGCATATTTTTTTGCATTGGCAACAATAATATCAGTATTTGTTGGCGGATGCAATTCTGCATTCCAACTTTCTTTAACATCACACCAATGGCAACCTACATCACAACCGCCAATTCGTATAAAATAAGCAGCCGTTCCAGTATGATAACCTTCACCTTGAATAGTGTAAAACTCCTCCATTAAAGGCAACATTTCGCCTTTTTCAACCGCTAATTGAACTTCTTTCTGTAACATCTCAAATTAAAATAGTGGGCAAAGATACAACTTGGAAGTTAGAATTTAGAAATAAGAAGTCAGAATTTTGAAATTGTACTTGTCATTGTCCTTGAAATTTGATTGGATTTTAACTACATTTGAAATTCAAAATACATCAAAATGAGCAAAACAGAAGATTTTAGCAAACATATAAACGAAGGTTACGCTTGTAAAGGCGAATTCATCACATTAGGTGGCGGAATTTTAGATGGCGAAGCGATTCCAAATACCCACGTAAATATTCCATTAAAAACTTTAAACCGTCACGGATTAATTGCAGGAGCAACTGGAACTGGAAAAACCAAAACCATTCAAGTGCTTTCCGAACAATTATCGCAAAATGGAATACCTGTTTTGATGATGGATATTAAAGGAGATTTCTCGGGAATTGCTATGCCTGGCGAAGAAAAATCGTTTATCACTGAACGTCATGCTAAAATTTCAATTCCATACGAAACAAAAGGATTTCCTGTTGAATTGATGACGATTTCTGAACAAAACGGTGTTCGACTACGTGCAACTGTATCGGAATTTGGACCTGTTTTATTCTCAAGAATTTTAGATTTAAACGATACACAATCTGGAGTTGTCTCGGTAATTTTTAAATATTGCGATGATCATAGTTTACCATTATTGGATTTAAAAGATTTTAAAAAAGTATTGCAATACGCAACCGAAGAAGGAAAAGCAGAGTTTGAAGCCGAATACGGAAGAATTTCAACTAGTTCTACAGGCTCTATTTTAAGAAAAATCATCGAATTAGAACAACAAGGTGCGGAATTATTCTTTGGCGAAAAATCATTCGATATTCAAGATTTAATGCGAATTGACGAAAACGGAAATGGTTACGTTAACATCATGCGTTTGACCGATATTCAAGACAAACCGAAATTATTTTCGACTTTCATGTTGAGTTTGTTAGCCGAAATTTATAATACCATGCCCGAACAAGGCGATGCGGGACGACCAGAATTAGTAATTTTTATAGACGAAGCCCATTTGATTTTTGACGAAGCAAGTAAGGCTTTATTAAATCAAATTGAAACGATTGTGAAATTAATTCGTTCGAAAGGAATTGGAGTGTATTTTATTACCCAAAATCCGATGGATGTTCCAACAGGCGTTTTGGCACAATTAGGCTTGAAAATTCAGCATGCTTTGAGAGCTTTCACGGCAAATGACAGAAAAGCAATTAAAATGACTGCTGAAAATTATCCCGATACTGATTTTTATGAAACGGATGAAGTGTTAACTTCGTTAGGAATTGGAGAAGCTTTTGTAACCGCATTAAGCGAAAAAGGAACTCCGACACCACTAGTAGCTACCATGATGCGCGCACCAATGAGTAGAATGGATGTTTTAACAGAAAGTGAAATTGAAGCAAGTATCGCAAAATCGAAATTAGCGAAAAAATATAATGAGGTTGTAGACCGTGATAGTGCTTACGAAATGCTAAACAAAAAAATTGCTGAAGCGCAAGAAGTCGCAGCCGAGCAAGAAACCGAAAAACCAACCCGAAAAGCAAAAGAAGAACCAAGCACGGCTGAAGTAGTTGGAAAATCAATTACCAAAGTAGTTACAAGTGCAAGTTTCATTCGAGGTGCGTTTGGTTTATTAATGAAAATGTTCAAGAAATAATGAAAGGATTTATCACCATAGGATTACTCATACTTTCCAATGTTTTTATGACATTAGCTTGGTATGGTCATCTAAAATTCAAAGAATTAAAGTGGTTCGAAAACGCTGGATTAATAACAATTGTATTAATCAGTTGGGGATTGGCTTTATTTGAATATTTCTTTCAAGTTCCTGCGAATAAAATTGGTTATGAAGGCAACGGCGGTCCGTTTTCGTTAATGCAATTGAAAGTGATACAAGAAGTAATTACTTTGGTGATTTTTGTGATTTTCTCAATGGTTTTCTTTAAGAACGAAACTTTCAAATGGAATCACGCAGTAGGGTTTTGTTTTTTAGTATTGGCGGTTTATTTTATATTTAAGAAGTAACAAAATGAAAAAATATTTTATCCAAAAAGCACCATTCGTAGTTCCAACCACTGATGGAAAATTGATTGAAGAACATCACGGTTTGGCAACTACCAGCAATTCGGAGATTTCGATTGCGCATATGATTGCGCCACCAGGTTGGAGCGAACCTTTTCAAACTCCTGAATTTGATGAATACACTTATATTATCAAAGGAAAAAAGCAATTCATTATTGAAGATGAAGTGGTAGTCTTAGAAGCAGGTCAATCGATAAAAATTGAGAAAAATACACGTGTTCAATATTCCAATCCATTTGATGAACCGTGTGAATATTTGGCGATTTGTACGCCAGCGTTTAGTATGGACGCTGTAAATAGAGAAGAATAAAAAAAGAGGCAATTGCCTCTTTTCTATTTTAATAACTCTAAAATCTTATTTTCAACTTCTTCCGAATTCCAATTTTCTTGAATATTATCCATTTTCAAAACTTCTTGCATGATTTCATTTTGAAAATCGCCAATCGCCATAGCTTCAGAATAAGGCTGTAAACTAAAAGTTACTCTACTATATAACGGCATCCATTTTTCGGGATGTTTATCGGAAAACCATTTTTCGATTTTCTTTTGTAATAAGAAATTAGTATCAGCGGTTTTTGCACTCATTTCTTCAAAATTTCTTCTCGAAAGTTCGGCAATCGCATCAGCATTTGGCTTTCTTGAAATTTCGTATGCTTTAAAAATTCGATCCCAATCATCACCATATTGTTGCATTAATTCATTCAGAATCGTGATATCTTCAAAACCTGCATTCATTCCGTGACCGTAGAAAGGTACAATCGCATGCGCTGAATCGCCAATTAAAGCAATTTTATCGTTAAATGTCCAAGGGAAACATTTCATAATCGCCAAATAACTGTTTGGATTTCTGAAAAAATCACGCACTAAATCTGGAATTACATCTTTTGTATCTGGAAAATAAGTCGCAAAAAACGAAACTAGTTTTTCTTCATTGGTCAACGATTCAAACGAATTTTCGCCTTCAATCGGCATAAACAAAGTACAAGTAAATGAGTTGTCCAAATTAGCCAATCCCATCAACATGAAATTGCCTCTTGGCCAAATGTGCAACGAATGAATATCAATTTTTGGAGAACCATCCTCATTAGCAGGAATATGCAATTCTTTATAACCAATTTTCATGAACTCTTGCGAATAATCAAACATCGATTGACGTTGCATTCGGTGTCTAATTCTCGAAAAAGCACCATCGGCTCCGAAAACTTTGTCGTATTTTAACTCAGTCCACTCGCCTTGTTCGGATTCGCCTTCCCACAAAGTTGCGGTGGCTAAAGTTACATCCCAAATTTTACGTTCGAAGAAAAATTCTACACCTTCAGCTTCAGCCAAATCCACCATTTTTCTATTCAAAACGCCTCTTGATAGAGAAAAAATAGCTTCACCTTCTTTTCCGTAATATTGGTAATTCAGCTTTCCATCTTGTAAATGAATCGCTCTTTTATCTACTGGAATTCCGATTTTTCTAATTTCCTCATCTAAACCTACATCTTCCAATGCTTTCCAACCACGATTAGACATCACCAAATTAATGGAACGACCTGAAAACTCAACCGTTCTAATATCGGGACTTCTGTCGAAAACATGTACTGTATGTCCGGCTCTTTTTAAATAGATTGCCAATAAAGTTCCTACTAATCCAGAACCTACAACAGCAATTTTTTGTGGCGTTTGCATGAAGACTTTTGTAAAAATTTGGACTGCAAAAATACGGAATAATAAATTTCCAAGCCCGACTTTTATCAGATTTTTCACTTTTGTATTTAATTTTTGTTTAATTATTTTTATTTTTAGTTAAACAAAAGTATCTTTGAATAAAAATTGCTATGAGAAAGATTACAAAAGAAGATTTATCCCAAATGTCAAAAGTTCCCCGGTTAAACTTGGTGAATTGTGTTACGGGATACAAATCGGCTAATTTAATTGGAACAGTTTCAACGGAAGGTGTTTTAAATGTTGCGGTTTTCAGTAGTGTAACCCACTTAGGAAGCGAACCTGCTTTATTAGGATTTATACTTAGACCCACAACTGTTCCGCGTGACACTTATAAAAACTTAAAAGAATCAGGTTATTTTACAGTAAATCATATTACGGAAGAAATGATTGCCGACGCACATCATACATCTTCAAGTTATGATGAACACATTTCAGAATTCGACAAAACGAACTTAGAACCCGAATTTATTGACGACTTGAAAATCCCTTTTGTAAAAGGAAGTCCTGTACAATTACTTTGTAAATATGTGAACGAATACAAAATTGAAGAAAACGATTGTATTCATATTATCGCCTCGATTGAAACCATTTATGCGGATGACACGTTGTTTCACAACGACGAATGGATGCAATTAGACCGAGGAAATGTGGTTGCTATAAACGGTTTAGATGGATACGCAGTTCCAAAATTATCGGATAGATTTCATTATGCGCGACCAGATAAACCTTCAACTTCGATGTTATAATGGCTCATAAAAAAGGAAATCTTCCTGAAAAAATATGTAAAACCTGTCAACGCCCTTTTTCGTGGCGCAAAAAATGGGAGAAAAACTGGGAAGAAGTTATGTATTGTAGTGATAAATGTAGAATGAATAAAAACAAATAGCATGAACGGGTTAGTATGGTTTAGAAACGATTTACGCACGATTGACAATCATTCGTTGTACAATGCTTGTAGAGAAAATGAAAAAGTAATAGGTGTTTATTGTTTAGACCCGAGACATTTCGAAACAACTCAATACGGCTTTAAGAAAACAGAAAAATTTAGAACCCAATTTCTTCTGGAAACTTTAACCGAATTACAACAAAATTTAGCTGAGAAAAACATCTCATTATTAGTTTATTATGGTTATCCTGAACAATTAATTCCAGAAGTAGCGGCAAAATATCAAATCGATACGATTTATAGTCAAAATGAATGGACGCAGGAAGAAGTAGATGTAGAAAATGAAGTTCGAAATTTAATTCCAGCGGTGAATTGGAAAACGTATTACGACCAATTCTTATTTCATCCTGATGATGTTCCGTATGAAGATTGGGAGAAAATTCCTGAAGTTTTTACGGAATTCAGAAAACAATTAGAAAAGAAAATTCGAGTGAGACCAACCGTTGCCATTTCCGCAAAACCAATTTCGAATCTAATTGAAGAAAAAACTAATATTCCAACTTTGGAAGATTTAGGATTTGATGAGTTTAAGCAACCCAATAAAACGGCTTTTCCTTTTAAAGGTGGCGAATATCAAGCTAAAAAAAGAATCAAAGACTACTTTTGGGACACCAAAAAACTAGCGGTTTACAAGAAAACTCGTAATGGTTTAGTAGGAAAAGATTACAGTTCAAAACTTTCGGCTTGGTTGGCAAATGGAAGCATTTCGGCACGTATGATTTACTGGGAAGTACAACAATTTGAGAAAAAGGTTATCAAAAACGAAGATACGTATTGGTTGATTTTCGAGTTGATTTGGCGTGATTATTTCAAATACATTTCACTAAAACACGGCAACAAAATTTTCCAATTGAACGGTATTTTGCAAAAAGAATACCATTGGAATCAAAATACAAAAGCTTTCCATCAATGGTCAAATGGCACGACATCTGAACATTTCGTAAATGCCAACATGATTGAATTGCAAAAAACAGGTTGGATGAGCAATCGCGGCCGTCAAAATGTAGCGAGTTATTGGGCAAAAGAATGGGAACAAGATTGGCGGATTGGGGCGGCTTATTTTGAAAGTATGTTGATTGATTACGATGTGCACAGCAATTATGGAAATTGGATGTATAACGCAGGTGTTGGAAATGATCCAAGAGACAGAAAATTCAACATCAAACGTCAAGCGGAAATGTATGATGGCGATGGAAAATTTCAAAAAATGTGGTTAATTCCAGAATTATTTTAGATGAAAACACTTCGATTACTTTTGGGCGACCAACTCAATTCGGAACATTCTTGGTTTGATGAAGTCAATCCGGATGTAGTTTATGTAATGGCAGAAATGCGTCAGGAAACGGATTATGTGAAACATCACATTCAAAAAGTAGTGGCGTTTTTTCTTTCGATGCGAAATTTTTCGGAAGTATTGGTTAATAAAGGTCATCAAGTAGTTTATTATAAAATTTCGGATGCCAATAATTCACATAATTTAGAACAATTGATTTTGGATTTGGTAGAAAAGAATACAATCGAGCAATTTGAATACCAATTTCCTGATGAATATCGTTTGGATGAACAACTGAAATCCATTTGCGAAAAACTTACCATTCCAACAAAAGCAGTTGATTCTGAACATTTTTATACTTCCAGAAATGAATTAGCCGATTTTTTTAAAGGGAAAAAGCAACTTTTGATGGAAAGTTTCTATCGCATGATGCGAAAAAAACACGATGTTTTGATGGTCGGCGATCAACCGCTAAACGGAAAATGGAATTTTGACCACAACAACCGCAATCAATATAAAAACGAAGTTCCGATTCCGTTTCCTTTGGAATTTCCTAAAAATGTAAGTGAACTTATTGCAGAAATTGAAGCGCAAAACATCACTACTTTTGGAAGTATTGATGCTGAAAATTTCAATTGGCCGACATCAAGAAACGAAAGTTTGCAATTGATTGATTATTTCTGTGAGCATTTGTTAGCACATTTTGGAACATATCAAGATTCGTTGTTTTCTGGACATAAATTTCTGTTTCACTCGCGTTTGTCTTTTGCGATGAATTCCAAAATGATAAGTCCGAAAGAAGTGGTGGATGCTGTGGTTTCGTATTATTATCAAAATCAAGAAACGATTGAATTGGCGCAAGTAGAAGGTTTTGTGCGACAAATTATTGGTTGGCGTGAATATGTCAGAGGAATTTATTGGAAAGAAATGCCCGATTATGCCCAAATGAACGCCTTAGAAAACTACAATCCACTACCTGAATTCTTTTGGACCGGAAAAACCAAAATGAAATGCATGCAACATTCGATTTCTCAAAGTTTATCGGAAGCCTACGCACATCATATTCAGCGATTGATGGTCATTGGTAATTTTTCTTTGCTGGCACAACTACATCCCGACGAAGTTGACGCTTGGTATTTAGGCGTTTACATCGATGCGATTGAATGGGTAGAAATGCCTAATACACGTGGAATGAGTCAATATGCGGATGGCGGCATTGTGGCAACCAAACCTTATGTTTCTTCGGGAAGTTATATTAATAAAATGAGCAATTATTGTGGCAGTTGTCATTACAACGTAAAAGAGAAATTGGGCGAAAAAGCATGTCCGTTTAATAGTTTGTATTGGCATTTTTTAGATGAGAAAAAACAGCACTTTGCCAACAATCAAAGAATGAGCATGATGTTAGCCTTACTCAGAATAATGAAACCTGAAGAATTAGTAGCAACGAAAGAAAAAGCGATTTCGATTTTGGAGGATATCAATAACTTATAAAAAAACCGAAGCAATGCTTCGGTTTAAACCTGTATATGTCCCCAATTTTCACCCCATTTTATGCGGTAAATTTGCATTTCGGAAACGTTAAATTCTTTAGCGGTTTTTCTAACGCTGAACTTTTCACCTTGTCGCTTCATTTTTAACTTTATTCGCATTACTTGAGTAGAGGTTAATTTTCTACCATCGCGTTTAATGTTATCTTCTTGAAACTTTTTAAATGCCGCTTTTACAGCTGGACTTTTATGACCGTGTGCGCGCATCTCATTGTAAGTTGCCCATTTTAAATTGTACAACTGATTGTTCATTTTATCATAATCAAGATGCAAAACATATTCTTGGTCTTCACTTTCTCTTGGAATAAAAAGCTCCGCCACCATTTTATGAATGGCATGAGAATAATAACTTTTTTTCCCGTTAACCGATCTCACATAACGTAAAAATAGAAAACCTTCTGTAGGAGCACCTTTTAGAATTTTACCGTTTTCAATTATATCGGTAAAACTTTTAAGTCTACCATAATTAGAAACAGCATATCTAACCTTACCGGGAACTTCAATTGGATATTCTCTCCATTGTTCAATTACAAAATGACTCATTTTTTTGTCTTTAAATAAATTAAGGGGCGAACTATTTAAGACTTTCGTCTGATTTAATGCAAGATATAAATTATTTGTTAAACTTGATTTTATTTCCAACATTCATTTTCTGTGATTTTGCGAAAGCACCACACATGTGGAATAACATTCTTGCTCCAACATTCCCATCCCAATCGTCATCACCTGGAGCTACTTCTACTAAATCAAATCCGATAATTTCTTTATTTGTTTCAGCTAAACGACTGAACAAATAAGCAGCTTGCTCAAATGAAAATCCACCCGGAACTGGAGTTCCTGTATTTGGACAATACCAAGGATACATTCCGTCAATATCAAACGAAATACAAACTTTTTCTGGTAACGAAGCGATAATTTGGTCGCATTGTTGTTGCCACGTTTTACCTTCGAAAGCTTCTTGTTTTAAATCGCTATCGGTGTGGACTAAAACT
The DNA here is from genome assembly GCF_041911335.1 of Flavobacterium sp. Taxonomy (GTDB): domain Bacteria; phylum Bacteroidota; class Bacteroidia; order Flavobacteriales; family Flavobacteriaceae; genus Flavobacterium. Next base: position 158,162 of record NZ_JAYRPD010000047.1, on the reverse strand, counting down.
CTGTCTTTCAAAGCCACTTCCACTTCTTGCTCACAAAAATCGCGAATTCCTACTTGAACAATTTTTGAAACTTGAGGAATTTGTAACGTATTATACATGATAGAAGCGTGCGAATATGTGAATCCTTCATAAGCGATTCGTAAATCCATATGCGCATCTAAATGCAAGATTCCGAAGTTATCGTATTTGGTTGCTAAAGCTTGGTAATACCCTAGCGGTGTTGAATGGTCTCCACCTAAAAGCACTACTTTTTTACCTTTGTTCATCCAATTTAGCGTTTGCTCGCGAACGGCTTCAACCATATCAGAACATGCATAATTGATTTCCTCTAAATCTTTCATTAATGAAGGATGATGGTCTAAAATCATTCCGCTTTCTAAAGCTTTGATAATTGGAGCAGCTTGTTTTTTGAACTTTTTAGATTTCTTTTTTAACTCTTTAGCGGGTTTGTCTATATAAATTCCTAATTTCCATAATTCAGGAAATTCTTGATGATTCAAATCTACTTGAAAAGAAGCGTCTAAAACCGCATCTGGACCTTTAGAAGCTCCAGAACCATAACTCACTGTAACTTCCCAAGGCACTGGAATTACAATAATTTCACTTTGCTCTGCCGAAAAAGGCAAACCAAAAATAGTAGCATCTGCCAACCCTGGTTGGGATGGATCAAAGTTTTCTAAAATTTGTTCTTTGGTCATGATTTCATGTAATTCGGTTATACTGTACAAAGATAGTTTATTTAACAAAAAAAGCCGAACATGATGTCCGGCTTTTACAATTTATTTAAAATCAATTGTTTTAATATCTGACCAAATTCATACATATCTTCGAAAGAACAATAAAATGGTGCTGGTGCTAAACGAATTACGTTTGGCTCTCTCCAATCGGTGATTACGCCGTTTTTCATTAATCTATCAAATAACTCTCTTCCTTGTCCGTGAAGGTAAACTGATAATTGACAACCGCGTTCTTCTTGATTTGATGGTGTTAAAATTTCGAAATCAGCTCCCTCTAATTCTTTGTCGATTTCGTGAAGAATAAATTCTAAATAAGATGTAATTAAATTTCGCTTTGTGATTAGTTTATCCATCCCAACTTCAGCAAACATTTCTACCGAAGCTAAATATGGAGCTAATGATAAAATTGGAAGATTACTAATTTGCCAACCATCTGCTCCATGAACAGGGTCAAAATCGGGTTCCATTTTAAAACGACGCTCTTTGTTGTGTCCGTACCAACCTGCAAAACGTTTTAATTCTTTATCGTTATGATGTTTTTCATGAACAAAGAATCCCGAAGCATTTCCAGGTCCAGAATTCATATATTTATAACTACACCAAGCGGCGAAGTCAACATTCCAATCGTGCAAATCTAATTTGATATTTCCAGCAGCGTGCGCTAAATCCCACCCCACATAAGCTCCGTGTTTTTGCCCAGTTGCCGTGATGGTTTTCATATCAAACACTTGTCCCGTATAATAATTTACACCGCCGATTAAAACCAAAGCTAATTCATTTCCTACCTCATCAATTTTAGCTAATACATCTTCTAATCGAATATTGGCTTCTCCTTCTCTACGTTTGATTTCAACGATTGCATCTTTTGGATCAAAACCATGAAATTTTACTTGACTTTGAAACATGTATTGGTCGCTTGGAAACGCCTTTTCCTCACAAATGATTTTGTATTTCTGCGGTGTTGGATTGTAAAAAGACACCATTAACAAATGTAAATTCACTGTTAATGTATTCATCACACCCACTTCTGTAGGTTTTGCTCCTACAATATCACTCAAAGGAACTGCAAAACGTTCTTGATAATCCCACCAAGGTTTATCAGCATAAAAATGACCTTCTACTGCTAAATTTGCCCAATCTGCCATTACTTCATCAACGTAAGTTTTGGTTCTTTTTGGTTGTAATCCTAAAGAATTTCCTGTAAAATAAATTACTTGTTTTCCGTTTACATGCGGAAAATGAAATTCATCTCTGTATTTTCTTAATTCGTCTTGAGCGTCTAAACTTTGTGCAAATTCGCGAGTATTTATAAATGTCATTGGGTTGTTTTGTTTGAAGGGTAAAATTAGGTAAAAGTTTCAAAGCAACAAAAAGCGAAACCTGTTTAAATAATAAATCTCAACCTTTCGATTGAGATTCTTAAAATTATATGATTAACATCGCATCTCCGTAAGAGTAAAAACGATATTTTTCTTTAATTGCTTCTTCGTAAGCTTTCTTCATTAAATCGTGACCACAAAAAGCAGAAATCATCATTAATAAAGTTGATTTTGGTGTATGAAAATTAGTAATCATGCAATCTGCAAGACTAAAATCGTATGGAGGATAAATAAATTTATTTGTCCAACCTGTGTAAGGATTTAACGTTCTTTGAGAAGAAACAGAACTTTCCATAGCTCTCATAGAAGTTGTTCCTACACAACATACTTTTTTCTTTTTGGCTTTTGCATTATTAACGATATCACAAGCTTCTTGCTTAATAATCATTTCTTCTGAATCCATTTTGTGCTTCGATAAATCTTCTACCTCAACTGGATTAAAAGTTCCTAAACCAACGTGTAAAGTTACTTCTGCAAAGTCAACACCTTTAATTTCTAAACGCTTTAATAAATGCTTAGAAAAGTGTAAACCTGCAGTTGGAGCTGCAACAGCACCTTCTTCTTTTGCATAAATCGTTTGGTAACGCTCCGCGTCTTCTGGAGTTACCTCACGATTGATGTATTTAGGTATTGGAGTTTCACCAAGTTCTACTAATTTTTCTCTGAATTCTTCGTAAGAACCATCGTATAAGAAACGTAATGTTCTTCCACGAGAAGTGGTATTATCAATTACTTCAGCTACTAACGAATCGTCATCACCAAAATACAATTTGTTTCCGATACGAATTTTACGTGCTGGATCTACTAAAACATCCCACAAACGTTGTTCTGCATTTAATTCTCTTAATAAGAAAACTTCAATACGAGCACCAGTTTTTTCTTTATTTCCATATAAACGTGCTGGAAAAACTTTCGTATTGTTTAACACCATTACATCTCCGTCATCGAAGTAATCGATAACGTCTTTAAATAATTTGTGTTCAATAGTTCCTGTTTTTCTATTAACTACCATTAAACGAGATTCATCTCTGTTTTCAGCAGGAAATTCAGCTAATAATTCTTCTGGTAAATTGAAATTGAAATGAGATAATTTCATTCTTTTAAGTTTAAAAGTTTATAGTTTAAAAGTTTAAAGAGATGTTAAACTCCCAAACAAGGCTGCAAATATACAATCTGAAAATAGGGGTTGTCAAGTAAATTGATGTTTATTTTTTACAAATCTAATTAAAGTTATTATTTTTGTGGCAGTTTCGGGATGTAGCGCAGCCTGGTAGCGTACTAGCATGGGGTGCTAGGGGTCGCTGGTTCGAATCCAGTCATCCCGACTTTTCTTTTATAACTCTTTTATTGAAAATCCCACTTTTTTCAAATCTTCCCAAAAATCGGGATAAGATTTAGAAACCACTTCAGCTTCATTAATTTGTATTGGAACTTTCAAAGCTAAAGGAGCAAAAGCCATAGCCATTCTGTGATCTTGATAGGTAGCAATTACAATATTTTCATTAATGCTATTTGATTTCTCCAAAGTCAAACTGTCATTAGTAACTGAAACTTTCGCTCCTAACTTTGTTAACTCAGTTTTTAATGCTTCTAATCTATCTGTTTCTTTTATTTTTAAGGTGTGTAATCTCGTTAAATGACAACCCATTCCTAATCCAAAACAAGTTACAGCAATGGTTTGGGCAATATCAGGACAATTATTTAATTGGTAATTGACAATTGACAATTGACAATTTTTTGTTTTAGAAATCGTAATCGAATTATCATTATTAAAAATAGTTTCTACACCAAAATCTTTATAAATATCAACCAAAGTGCTATCGCCTTGTAAACTATTTTCTTTGTAACTTGAAAGTGAAATTTGTGTACCAATTTCTGATAGAGCAACAATGGAATACCAGTACGATGCAGAACTCCAATCAGATTCAACTGTTATTGGGTGATGGATGATGGGTGATGGATGATGGGTGACTTTGATTATGTTATTTTCAAATGAAGTCGTCACTCCTATTTCATTCAATAACGCTAAAGTCATTTTAATGTAAGGAACTGAAGTAATTTCTCCTTCCAGTGTTAACTCTAAACCATTTTCTAATTTAGGCGCAATTAACAACAAAGCTGAAATATATTGACTACTCACATTCGCAGGAAGCGAAACTTTATTTTGAGTTAACTTCTTCCCTTTGATTTTTATTGGCGGAAAACCTTCGTTTTCTTCATAAGTAATTTCGGTTCCTAATTCATTTAAAGCCTCAACTAAAATTTTTATCGGACGCTCTTTCATTCTTGAAGAACCTGTTAAAACTACTTCTTTTCCTTCTTGAATAGCAAAAAAAGCAGTAAGAAAACGCATGGCGGTTCCGGCGTGGTGAACGTCTATTACATCGGTGATGGGTGATGGGTGATGGGTGACAGCTAATGCTTTTTGCATTACTTCAGAATCATCTGAATTAGAAGTGTTTTCAATATTTAGATTTGGATATAAAGCCTTTAACAACAACAGTCTATTAGTCTCCGATTTACTACCAGTGATTCCAATTCTAGATTGTTGATTGTTAACTTTTGACTTTTCTATACGTAAATTCATTATTTTGTAACCATTTTTAGTCCAACTATGGATAAAATTAATGTGCTAATAAAAAACACGCGCCAAAAAGTCACCGGTTCTTTAAAAACAATGATTCCCACTAAAACACTTCCTACAGCACCAATTCCTGTCCAAACGGCATAAGCGGTTCCAATGGGTAATTCTTTGGTGGCTTTTACTAATAATATCATACTGATGGAAAGACACACCAAAAAACCTCCATACCAAAGCAAGGAAGCACTTCCTGTTGATTCTTTTGCTTTTCCGAGACAAGTGGCAAAACCTACTTCGAATAATCCTGCTATTATTAATAAAATCCAGTTCAATTTATTTCAGTTTATCATTATTGTGATGACGGTCGTGATCACGTTTGGTTTTTAAATCCATTTTTTTATCAAAAGCGGCTTGTAAATCAACTCCTGTTTGGTTGGCTAAACACAAAACTACAAAAACTACATCGGCAAGTTCTTCGCCTAAGTCTTTGTTTTTATCCGATTCTTTTTCTGATTGTTCGCCATAACGACGAGCAATAATTCGGGCAACCTCTCCTACTTCTTCGGTAAGTTGGGCCATATTAGTTAACTCATTGAAGTAACGAACTCCATGTTCTTTAATCCAATTATCTACTTCTTGTTGGGAGTTTTTTAGGTTCATTTATTCTTTATTTTTTGTATCAATTATTATCGTCACAGGTCCGTCATTAACCAAACCAACTTTCATATCTGCTCCAAATTGTCCTGTTTGAACTTTTTTACCCAATTCAATTTCCATTTGTTTTACGAAAGATTCGTAAAGCGGAATGGCAATTTCAGGTTTTGAGGCTTTTATATAACTTGGTCGATTTCCTTTTTTTGTAGCCGCATGTAATGTGAATTGCGAAACTACAATCATCTCTCCATTGATGTCTTTTAATGACAAATTCATCACTTCATTTTCATCAGGAAATATGCGAAGATTGGCTATTTTAGAGGTTAACCAGCTAATATCCTCTTGACTATCAGAATCTTCAATCCCTACTAAAACCAAAAGCCCTTTCTGAATTTCTGCTACTATTTCGGCATCTATTGTTACAAAAGATTGGGAAACTCGTTGAATTACTGCTTTCATTATTAATTATCCTAAAATAAATTACTTCTCTACGATTTTCTAGTTTCATCACTGGCTCTTCTTTCTGCATCATAAATATCAGCGCGATATTGTTCTTCGTCGCCTTCTAAAATTTGGGTATAACTTTTATAGCGGGACCACGAAATTTCATCATTTTCTAAAGCTTTTTTTATTGCACAATGCGGTTCATCTTTATGCAAACAGTTGTTAAACTTACATTGATCTTTCAAAGCAAAAAATTCAGGAAAATAATCTCCGATTTCTTGTTTATCCATGTCCACAATACCAAAACCACGAATACCAGGCGTATCGATAATTTTAGCTCCAAAAGATAAATCAAACATTTCGGCAAACGTTGTTGTATGTTTTCCTTGCGAATGAGATTCCGAAATTTGCTTGGTTTTTAAATTTAATGACGGTTCTAAAGTATTTACCAAAGTTGATTTCCCTACGCCTGAATGCCCCGAGAACATCGAAACTTTATCTTTCATTAAGGCTTTCAATTCATCAATTCCTTTTCCATCTTTAGCGGAAACACGCAAACATTTGTAACCGATTGACGAATATACATGTTGTAAATACAATTGTTCGTCTAAAGTAGCATCATCAAACGTATCAATTTTATTAAACACGATAACAGCTTCAATTCCGTAAGCTTCGGCAGTAACTAAAAATCGGTCGATAAAACTTGTGGTTGTTGGAGGATTATTAATCGTAACCAATAAAAAAACCACATCAATATTAGCCGCAATAATGTGCATTTGATGCGATAAATTCACCGATTTTCTTACGATATAATTTTTTCTATCATGAATTGCCGTAATAACTCCCGTAGTTTCATCTGTAGTGTTTTCAATATCGTAATCTACTACATCACCCACCGCAATAGGATTGGTACTTTTGATACCTTTCATTCTAAATTTACCTTTTATACGGCACTCCAAAAAATCACCATTTTCAGTTTTAATGGTGTACCAGCTTCCAGTAGATTTATATACGATTCCTGTCATTAAAAGTTTGAAGTTAGAAGTCAGAAGTTAGAAATTTTCTAAATCTACTTCGTTAATTGTAGCAAAGATAGTGTTTCTATATAAAATTATTTATTTATCACTTTTTCTTGATGAGTTATACTTTCTTGATGTATCGCCTTAAACAAATGCATTACAAATTCGTTACTTAATCCCTTTTCTTCTCCTTCCAAAATCATTTTTCCTAAGATTTCGTTCCAACGCTGGTTTTGTAAAATAGCTACGTTTTTCTCTTTCTTCAACAATCCTATTTTATCTGCAACTTTCATTCGGTTACCCAAGATTTCCAACAATTTCCCATCAAATTCATCAATTTGCATACGGAGTTTTGCCATTTTTTGGTTGTATTCGCTTTCATCATCCGTTACTTTTCTAACGCGCAAATTGATGAACATTTGTTTTAATGTAGCTGGAGTTACTTGTTGAGCAGCATCACTCCAAGCGTTATCTGGGTCGATATGGGTTTCGATAATTAATCCGTCGTAATTCAAATCTAAAGCTTGTTGCGATACTTCTTGAATCATATCGCGCTTTCCTGTAATGTGTGAAGGATCACAAATCAAAGGTAAATCTGGGAAACGATTTTGTAAATCGATTGCAATTTGCCATTCAGGATTATTACGGTATTTTGTTTTTTCGTAAGTAGAAAATCCTCTGTGAATAACACCTAATTTCTTTATGTTCGCATTATATAATCGCTCTAAACCGCCAATCCATAAAGATAAATCGGGATTTACTGGGTTTTTTAATAAAACGATTTTATCTGTTCCTTGCAAAGCATCTGCAATTTCTTGAACGGCGAAAGGATTTACGGTAGTTCTGGCGCCAATCCATAATACATCAATATCGTGTTCCAATGCTAATTTTACGTGAGCTGCCGTAGCGACTTCTGTTGCCATTAACAAACCGGTTTCTGCTTTGGCTTTTTGCAACCATTTCAATCCGATTTCGCCCACACCTTCAAATCCACCTGGACGAGTACGAGGTTTCCAAATTCCCGCACGGAAAATGGATACATCGGACTTCTTTAATTCATGAGCTATTTTTAAAACTTGATCTTCGGTTTCTGCACTACAAGGTCCTGCAATTACTAGTGGATGATTTAATTGAAAATCATCTAACCAAGTGCGTAATTCTTTTTTATTTTCCATAACCATATTTTCACTGTAAAATTACTACTTATTCTTAAATTATTATTGTTTACTTCTTTCATATTCACCCAAAACCTTGAAATGCGTTGTCATGATTTCCATTACTTTTTTCGCTTTTTCAAAATGCTTGTATTTTTCAAAAACTACATCTACAAAAAAAGCATACGTAAAAGGCTTTTCGATTATAGGTAGCGATTGAATTTTTGTTAGATTCAATTTACAATTATTCAACACATTTAAAACTGTTGCCAAGGAACCCGGCGTATCATCTAATTCAAATTTTATCGATGCTTTATTGATGAGTTCTTTTGGAATTTCTTTGTTCGATGCTTTTAAAACCACAAAACGCGTTTTATTGCTTTTTACGGTGTGAATTCCGTCGGCAATAATTTCCAAATTGTAAATTTCGGAAGCCACTGGTCCAGCTAAAGCTCCAATTCCTTTTAATTGGTTTTCCTGAATTCGTTTAGCCGTGATCGCGGTATCCGAACTTTCTACCAACTTAATATGCGGATATTGACTAAAGAAATTGGCACATTGCAACAAAGCTATTGGATGCGAATGCACTTCTTTGATATCTTCAATTTTTTGACCTGGCAACACCATCAAATTCATGTGAATATCCAAAAAATATTCACCAATAATGTGCAAATCATTTGAATCAATTAAGGCATAATTAGGCAAAATAGCGCCCGCAATCGAATTCTCAATCGCCATAATTGCTTTGTCCGACTGGTTGTTTTTCAAACTATTGGCTACATCTCTAAATGTGGCACATTCATCCAAACCAATTGCTTCACCAAAATATCGATGTGCTACTTGGTGATGAAACGACCCTTGAATTCCCTGAATTGCGACTTTAATTCCCATATTTTTGAGCAAAAAAAAATCCCGATTTGCATCGGGATTGTATGTTTATAAAATAAATTTCTTTGATTTATATAATAGCACAACAATCCCTTAACTGTCTCCAGAAGAAATAAAAAGAATGGTTATAAAAAAATGTGCTATTGTTAAGCATTGTGCTCTTTGTTATTTGATTCTGCTAAAGTAATAAAAAAATGAAAACAAAATACTTTTTTAAATAAATTTGAGTTCTTTTAAAAAAAGTTACTTTTGCTAAAATTTACATCATATGTCGATAGAAGTTCAAAATATTTCAAAAAATTACGGAGACCAAAAAGCGTTAGACAATATTAGTTTTTCAGTAAAAAAAGGAGAAATTGTAGGTTTTTTAGGTCCAAATGGTGCCGGAAAATCCACTTTAATGAAAATTTTGACAACTTACTTAACGGCAGATAGCGGAACTGCCGTTGTAAACGAACACGATGTAACTTCGGCACAAAAAGAAGTACAAAAATCAGTTGGGTATTTACCAGAACACAATCCGTTGTATTTAGATTTATATGTGAGAGAATATTTGGCTTTTAATGCCGATTTACATAAAGTTGCAAAATCAAGAATTGACGAAGTAATTGTTTTAACAGGATTAACGCCAGAAAGTCATAAGAAAATCGGAGAATTATCAAAAGGTTACCGCCAACGTGTAGGATTAGCAACAGCTTTATTACACAATCCAGATGTAATGATTTTAGACGAACCAACCACAGGTTTGGACCCAAATCAATTAGTTGAGATTCGTGATTTGATTAAAAACATTGGAAAAGACAAAACGGTTTTTCTATCGACGCACATTATGCAAGAAGTGGAAGCGATTTGCGATAGAATTATCATTATCGATAAAGGTAAAATCGTTACAGATAAAAAATTAAACAATTTAGTGGCTGAAGAAGCCGAACAAATTATTGAAGTAGAATTTGACAAAAAGGTTTCTGAATCTGATTTTGCTGCTTTACCAAATTTAAAATCAGCAAAAAATTCGCATAATTTAGTTTGGGAGCTTAGTTTTACCACAGCAACAGATATGCGACCAGCGCTATTTGATTTTGCCCAAGCGAACCATTTGAGAACATTACAAATTGTGTTGAAAAGTAAAAACTTGGAACAAATTTTTAGAGAGAAAACAACTAGAAAATAAAAAAATCTCCTTACAACTAAACTGTAAGGAGATTTTAAAAGTATTGTAACACTAATTTAAAGTTACCAAATACTTTTGTCTGAGTTTGTCGTAATCATCGTAAACCACAGAAAGTGCGTAACTCGACAAATTTTCATTCAACAACGAATTGTAAATGAAATCTTCTTCCGTAAAACCATATTTGGTAATGGCCTCTTTGATGTATTTTACGGCAACCTCTTTTTTATTCTGATAAAAGTAACAGTTTGCCACTTCTATATACACGTCTTTTAAATTTTCACCTTTCGACAATTTGATGTAATTTTCATACTCTTTAATTGCTTCAGTATAATTTTTCTTCTCGGTAAGTGATCTAGCCTTTGTTAAGATAGAATCCAATTCATTTGCGAAGGTTAACTGGGAAATGAATAAAATTACGAATGAACAGATAATTTTTTTCATGGGTTTAGTTTTTTGTTATTATAAATTTACGAATCTTTTTTTGAATAAAAAAATATATATTTAGCAATCACACCTGTTTTAATCAGAACACAATATATATATTTAACATTTTTAATGAATTATATTTAATTTTTATCATTTAATATCAGAAGAAATGAAATTAAAAACCTGAAAATCGACGAAATACAGAAATATTCGAAAAAATGCACTTTTTTAAAAAAATTTTGTTTTTAATCGAATTTATATGCTTTTCATCGGTAAAATTATAATTTTATTTGATTTGAAAAAATAATTACATCTGAAATAACAATTTATTAAACTGAAATCCTGTTGGTTACAATTTATTAATCAATAGTTTCTTCTACGTTAACTTCATTTACAAAAAAAAATCTGGCCTGGTTTTAAAAAAAAATCTCCTAAATATAAAATACTTAGGAGATTCAAATTATTAAAAAGAGTTTTAAAAAATTTCTTTTGCTATTGCTTTTACATTTTCGGCTTTTCCCATAGAATAGTAATGTAAAACTGGAATTCCTGCTGCTACCAATTCCTTACTTTGTTGTATACACCATTCAATTCCAATTTGTTTTACTGCTTCATTATCTTTTGCTTTAACTACTTCCATGATTAAATCATCGGGTAACTCTAAACTAAATCGATGTGGAATTAAATTCAATTGTTTTTTAGTTGCGATAGGTTTTAATCCCGGAATAATTGGAACTGTAATTCCAGCCGCTCTGCATTTGGCTACAAAATCGAAGAACTTTTTATTATCAAAAAACATTTGGGTAATAATATAATCGGCTCCGTTTTTAATTTTTTGCTTTACGAAATGAATATCGCTATCTAAACTTGGAGCTTCCATATGTTTTTCTGGATAACCAGCAACTCCAATGCAAAAATCGGTTTTGGTGGAATTTTGCAAATCTTCATCTAAATAAATTCCTTTATTTAAGTTGCTTATTTGCGTTACTAATTCGGAAGCATAAGCATGACCTTCTTTTTCAGGTTTGAAGTAAATTTCGCTTTTAACCGCATCGCCACGAAGTGCTACGACATTGTCAATTCCTAAGAAATCTAAATCAATTAATAAATTCTCTGTGTCTTCTTTGGTAAAACCACCACACAAAATATGAGGAATAGCATCTACTTGATATCTATTCTGAATTCCAGCACAAATCCCAACCGTTCCCGGACGTTTTTTAACCACTTTTTTCTGAAGTAAGCCATTTTCTAGCTCTTTGAATTCATATTCCTCACGATGGTAGGTTACATCAATAAATGGCGGATTAAATTCCATCAATGGATCAATGCTATCAAAAATAGATTGAATGTTTTGTCCTTTTAAAGGCGGTAAAATTTCGAAGGAGAACAAAGGTTTTCCATTGGCATTTTGTATATGTTCAGTTACTTTCATGTCTTTTAGTTTCAGGTTTCAAGTTTCAGGTTTCAGGTTAGTTGAGCAACTTGAAACAAATATTTAATCTGCTAAGTTTGGTGACAGCCATTTTTCAGCTAATTCTACACTTATATTTCTTCTTTTGGCGTAATCTTCTAATTGGTCTTTTTTAATTTTTCCTAAACCAAAATATTTACTTTCTGGATTGGCAAAATAATAGCCCGAAACCGAAGCCGCTGGCCACATCGCCATACTTTCGGTTAACTTTACTCCTATTTCTTGTTCCACATTTAATAATTTCCAAATTGTTGGTTTTTCTAAATGGTCAGGACAAGCGGGATAACCTGGAGCAGGACGAATTCCTTTGTATTTTTCTTTAATTAACTCATCATTTGACAAAACCTCATCGGAAGCGTAACCCCAAATTTCTTTACGGACTTTTAAATGCAAATATTCTGCAAAAGCTTCTGCTAATCTATCACCTAACGCTTTTACCAAAATGGAATTATAATCGTCTAATTGCTTTTCGAATTCCGAAGCTTTTTCGTCAACTCCAAAACCTGTGGTAACACAGAAACATCCGATGTAATCTTGTTTGCCAATTTCTTTTGGCGCAATAAAATCCGCTAATGCGACATTTGGAGCTCCGACTGTTTTTTGAGACTGTTGTCTTAAAGTTAGAAACTTCTCAACTTCGCTTGAAGCAATAACCTCAATATCATCATCATTAATAGTATTCGCTGGAAAAATTCCTAAAATTCCTTTTGTGGTGAACCAATTTTCTGAAACAATTTGAGAAAGCATTTTTTGTGCATCTTCAAACAAATGAGTCGCCTGTTCACCTACAATTTCATCCGTTAAAATTGCTGGAAATTTCCCATACAATTCCCATGACTGAAAAAACGGTGTCCAATCGATAAAATCTACTAATTCTGAAAGTGCAACTTCAACGGTTTTTGTTCCGATGAAATTAGGTTTTACAGGTTCGTAATTATCCCAATCGATTTTTAATTTATTTTTACGCGCTTCTTCAATTGATAAGAAATTTTTCTCACGACTTCTGTTCAAATAACCTTCTCGAAGTGAGTCATATTCTTCACGAAGTGATTTTGCATAGGTAGTTTTAGTATCGGGTTGTAATAAATTGGTTGCAACTGTTACTGCTCGAGAAGCATCGTTCACATGAACCACGGTTTCTTTATATTCTGGAGCAATTTTTACAGCCGTATGTGCACGTGAAGTTGTCGCACCACCAATCATTACGGGGATTTTGATATTCAATTTATCCATTTCTTTGGCCAAATACACCATTTCATCCAATGAAGGTGTAATCAAACCACTCAAACCAATAATATCAACATTTTCCTTAACAGCAACTTCAATAATTTTTTCTGGCGGAACCATCACACCTAAATCAATGATTTCGAAATTATTACAGGCTAAAACTACTGAAACAATGTTTTTACCAATATCATGTACATCACCCTTTACCGTTGCCATCAATACTTTCCCAGCACTTGACGAAGCAGAACCATCTTTTGAAGCTTCAATATAAGGAAGCAGATAAGCAACAGCTTTTTTCATCACACGTGCTGATTTTACTACTTGCGGCAAAAACATTTTTCCCGAACCAAACAAATCACCCACCACGTTCATTCCAGCCATCAAATTGATTTCGATAACTTCGATGGGTTTTTTAGCTAACTGACGCGCTTCTTCGATATCAATCTCGATAAACTCGTCAATTCCTTTTACTAATGAATGCGTCAATCGCTCTTGAACGGAACCATTTCGCCACTCAGCAATAGCTTTTTCATTCGATTTCACACCACCTTTGAAACTTTCGGCTAAATCTAGTAAACGCTCTGTAGCATCTTCTCTTCTATTTAATAAAACATCTTCAACATGTTCTAAAAGATTTTTATCGATTTCATCATAAATCTCCAACATTTCCGGATTTACAATTCCCATCGTCATTCCGTTTTGAATGGCATGATATAAGAATGCCGAATGCATGGCTTCACGCACTTTATCGTTGCCACGGAAAGAAAAAGACACATTACTAACTCCGCCCGAAACATTTGCATACGGAAGATTTTCGCGAATCCATTTGGTTGCTCGGAAGAAATCTAAAGCATTTAGTTTGTGCTCTTCCATTCCGGTTGCGACTGGAAAAATATTGGGATCAAAAATGATGTCTTCGACAGGAAAACCAACTTGGTTTACCAAAATATCGTAACTTCTTTTACAGATTTCGATACGTCTTTCGTAAGTATCAGCTTGACCTTTTTCATCAAAAGCCATAACGATTACAGCGGCTCCATAGCGTTTGATTAATTTGGCATGATGAATAAAAGTAGCTTCTCCTTCTTTTAACGAAATCGAATTCACCACGCCTTTCCCTTGAATGACCTTTAAACCCGCTTCGATGATTTCCCATTTTGAAGAATCTATCATAACAGGAACTCGCGCAATATCGGGTTCAGCCGCGATTAGATTTAGGAATTTGGTCATCGCATAAACGCCATCCAACATTCCTTCATCCATGTTGACATCGATGATTTGCGCGCCACCTTCTACCTGTGCACGTGCAATTTCTAAAGCTTCATCGTACTTTTCTTCTTTAATTAAACGAAGAAATTTCCTAGAACCGGTTACGTTTGTTCGTTCTCCAACGTTTACAAAATTGGTTTCTGGAGTTACAATCAAAGGTTCTAAACCTGATAATTTTAAATATTTATCGGAATTATAACTCATTACTTATTCTTTTATAATGTTTCGCAACATCCTTCCAAAAAGATTTACTGTTGCTCACGTATTGGCAAACCCAACATCGTTGCGACTGTAAAAATGTTTCGAATTGTATTTTTATGGTATTGTTTTTCATTGTTCTATTTTTTGCCACGGATTTCACCGACTAAACGGATTTCAATTGTTGCGTTCTGGGTTTAAATTCTTTTGCAACCTCAGCAATTAATTTAATGTGTTCTGGCGTTGTTCCGCAACAACCACCTATTATATTCACTAAATTTTCTTGTAAATACTCACGGATTAATTGTTGCATTTCTTCCGGAGTTTGATCGTATTGTCCGAAGGCATTGGGCAAACCTGCATTGGGATGTGCCGAAATATTTAACGAGGTGTTATTTCCTAATCGTTTCAAATACGGCTTTAATTGGTCGGCTCCTAAAGCACAATTAAATCCAACACTCAACAAAGGAATATGTGAAATCGAAATCAAAAAAGCTTCCACGGTTTGACCCGAAAGCGTTCTTCCAGAAGCATCTGTAATTGTTCCTGAAACCATTACTGGAATATCGATATTGCGTTCTTCTTTCACTTCTTCAATAGCAAACAAAGCGGCTTTTGCATTTAACGTATCAAAAATCGTTTCTACTAAAAGTAAATCGCAACCGCCATCAATTAAAGCCTCGACCTGTTGTTTGTAGGCGATTTTTAGGTCGTCGAAATTCACAGCTCGAAATCCTGGGTCATTTACATCAGGCGACATCGATGCTGTTCTGTTTGTTGGGCCGATTGAACCTGCTACAAATCTTGGTTTATCGGTAAATTCGTCAGCGACTTCACGAGCGATTTTAGCCGATTGAAAATTTAGTTCATAAACCAAATTTTCCATATGATAATCAGCCATTCCTATTGTAGTTCCTGAAAAAGTATTGGTTTCTACAATATCAGCACCCGCTTCAAAATAAGCTCGATGTACTGATTTTACAGCTTCGGGTTGGGTAATGGAAAGTAAATCGTTATTTCCTTTTAAGGGATATGGAAAATCTTTGAAACGCTCGCCTCTAAAATCTTCTTCTTCAAATTTATAACGTTGCAACATCGTTCCCATAGCTCCATCGAGCACAAGAATTCGTTTTTTGATTTCTTCTTGAATTTTTGACATATTATTTTTAACGCAAAGCTCGCAAAGGGTTTTCGCAAGGTTCGCAATGCTTTAATTTATTAATATGTTATCAAGAAATTGGAAAGAATTTCCTTAGGTTATCTTTTCCACCTAGGCGGATAGAATGTAGCACCTTTCCACTAGCGCGGGAGGTTGCTAAGCTTTCACAGGGTCTATTCCCTCCAGCTTTCGTGATAACAAACACTATAATTATGAACACCGCAAATGTAGTGACAAAATTGAAATAATGAAATATTTTCTAAAATTTCATCAAAAAAAGATTATTTATAGATTTATATTCTAAATTAATCATTTTAAAAAGAATATAAATCTATAAAATATTTTAAAAACTTTTATTCTAACGCTTGCTTTAAGTCGTTAATTACATCTTGAACCGTTTCTAAACCGACAGAAACGCGGACTAAACCATCTGTAATGCTTACCGCTAATCTTTCTTCTTCCGTTAATTTACTATGTGTTGTGGAAGCCGGATGCGTTACAATCGAACGGGTATCTCCTAAATTCGCAGACAACGAACACAATTTGATTTTATCCAAAAATTTTCTTCCCGATTCAATTCCGCCTTTGATTTCAAACGCTACGATATTTCCGCCCAACTTCATTTGCTTTTTAGCGACTTCATATTGCGGATGTGATTTCAAAAATGGATATTTCACAGAAGCTACATTGGGATGATTTTCTAAAAATTCAGCAACTTTTAAAGCGTTTTCGCAATGTTTCTCGATACGAACCGGCAACGTTTCTAAACTTTTTGACAATACCCAAGCATTGAAAGGCGATAAAGCGGGTCCGGTGTTTCTGGAAAACAAATAAATCTCACGAATCAAATCGGAACAACCAACAGTTACTCCACCTAAAACACGACCTTGACCATCAATTAATTTCGTTGCAGAATGAATCACTAAATCAGCTCCAAATTGAATTGGATTTTGAATATAAGGCGTTGCAAAACAGTTATCAATGATTAAAATTAAGTTGTGTTTTTTGGCTATTTTCCCCAATAATTCCAAATCTAAAATATCTACCGCTGGATTCGTTGGTGATTCAGCGTAAAGAATTTTGGTATTCGGTAGAATAAAATTTTCAATTGTTTCTGGTTGATTGACATCGAAATAGGAAGTTGTGATGTTCCATTTTGGAAAATATTTGGTAAACAACGTATGTGTCGAACCAAAAACACTACTTGCAGAAACGATATGATCACCCGAATTCAATAAAGCAGCAAAAGTAGAATACACCGCCGCCATTCCTGTTGCGAAAGCGTAGCCATCTTCTGCTCCTTCCATTTGACAAATTTTTTCAACAAATTCGGATGTGTTGGGATTGGAAAATCGGCTGTAAATATTGCGTTCTTTTTCTTCAGCAAATGAAGCTCGCATGTCTTCGGCATCTTCAAAAATAAAACTCGAAGTTAGATATAACGGAACGGAATGTTCTAAATATTGTGTGCGTTCTAATTGCGTTCTGATGGCTTGGGTTTCTAATCCTAAATTTTGGTTGCTCATGGTTTGTTTGTTTTTAACATAAAAGTCATAAAAGTTTAACTTGAATGACTTATAAAGAATAGTTTAAGTTCATTTAAGAATAAAACCTACAAAACTTTTACATCTTGCAGGTTTTGAGTTTGGGTGGTTATAATTTTTTTTCGGATAAGCGCAAAATATCGCCAAAAACGCCTCTAGCGGTTACCGATGCTCCTGCTCCAGCACCTTGAATTACTATAGGTTGTTCGCCGTAAGATTCTGTGTAAATTTCAAAAATAGAATCCGAACCTTTTAACGAACCTAAAGCTGAATTGGCTGGAACCGAAATTAGTTTTACTTCTAATTTCCCTTTGACTTGTTGTAAATCACCCGATAATTCACCGATGTATCTCAGCACTTCATTTGGACCCTGAGCGTCTTTGATGTTTTGGTAAATTCCGTCTAATTCAGATAAACGCTTTAGAAAATCTGAAGTATTTCCTTCTCGCAAAGCTTCTGGAATTAAGTTTTGGATTTGGATTTCTTCGAACTCGTTTTGCAAATCTAATTCACGTGCTAAGATTAATAATTTTCTTCCAACGTCGTTTCCGTTTAAATCTTCTCTTGGATCGGGTTCGGTGAAACCTTTATCGATGGCTTCTTGCAATACTTCACTAAATTTCTTGTTTTCAACTGAAAAATTATTGAATAAATAACTCAAAGTTCCAGAGAAAACACCTTTTATTTTGGTGATATTTTCACCTGACAAATGCAATAATTTTATCGTATCAATTAACGGTAATCCTGCACCCACATTGGTTTCATACAAATATTCTTTTTGGTTGTCTTTCAGCACTTTTCGTAGTTTTTTGTAAAAATCAAAACTTACTGTATTCGCGACTTTATTAGAAGAAATCAAATCGAAACTATTTTCGGCTAGCGAAATATAATTTTCTATGAATGTCGAACTAGCAGTGTTGTCAATTGCAATTAAATTTTCCAAATGGTGCTCTTTGGCGTACCCGATAATATCTTCTACTTTATATTCCTGACCTTTATCTTCTAAAGTAGCTTTCCAATTTTCGCTAATTCCGAATTTATTCAACAAGACTTTCTTTGAATTCGCAATCGCAAAGACATTCAACTTGATTCCTTTTCGTTTCTCGATGTTTTTTGCCGATTCTAAAATTTGAGAAATCAAAGTGCCGCCAACCGTTCCGTGACCGAAAATAGCGATGTTGATTTTTTTCGCCACACCAAAAATTTCGCCGTGAATTACATTTAAAGCACGTTTGAATTCATCTTGACTAATTACCAAACTGATATTTCTTCCCGTAACGGTATTGTTCAACAAAATTGGTGTGATTTTATTTCGGATTAAAGCCGTGTAAGGTTTGTGGAAATTGGTTAAATCTTGCCCAATAATCGAAATCACGGCAATGTTATCATTTACCGAAATTTTATTGACATCTTTTGTGTAAAAATCGGTTTCAAATTCTTTTTCCAAACCTACTAAAGCTTTGGAAGCTTTGTCAGAACTAACGACTAAACCAATTCCTCTTTCCGAAGAACCTTGTGAAATAATACTCACACTAATATCGTTTTCAGCCATCACACGGAAAATTCGTGCATCAACACCCGTTTTTCCCAATAAACCTCTTCCTTCTAAATTAATCAGCGAAACATTGGTTAAAACCGAAAGCGATTTGATGCCTTCATTAGTTTGTTCCGAAGTGATTAACGTTCCGTCATTTTCAGGATTGAACGTGTTTAAAATACGTAATGGAATATTTTTTTCTACCAAAGGAATAATCGTTTTGGCATGTAAAATTTGTGCTCCAAAATTTGCTAACTCATTCGCTTCGTTGAACGATAATCGCTCGATTTTTTTCGCATCGGCTACTAAATCAGGATTAGCGGTGAAAATTCCGTCTACGTGTGTGTAATTTTGGAATTCTTCAGCGTTTAGATAATTTGCTAATAAAGAAGCGGTGTAATTACTTCCGTTTCTTCCTAAAGTCGTAGTTTCATTGTGTAACGTTGAACCGATAAAACCTGTTACAATATTGACTTTATCTGTATTTTTCTCGAAATAATCTAATACGTTTCGTTTTGAAACAGCGTCAATTGGTTGCGCATTTCCGAAGTTTATATCGGTTTTTATCAAATGACGAGAATCAGTGAATTGTGCTTTGATGCTGTTTTCGTTTAAGACATAAGCGACATATTTTGCCGATAGAATCTCGCCATACGCAATGACTTGGTCTTTGATTTTTTCGCTGTAATCTCCTAAAAGCGAAACACCTTCTAATAACTTTTGTAAAACTGAGAATTCTTCTTCGAAGATGTTTTCTTTCAAACCTTCCAATTGGTATTTTTTGAATTGCTCAAAATCCGCTTGAAAATTGATGTTGGCTTGTGCTTTTTTTAACAGAATTACCAATTCATCCGTAGCGTTTCCTCTTGCCGAAACTACGACTGCGATGGGTTCGTTATTGAAATATTTTTGAGCAATCGTTTGAATTACTTTTTGCAATCCTTCTCCGTTTGCTAATGATTTTCCTCCAAATTTTAATATTTTCATTGTGTGTTTTAATTAAATATAGGTTTTAGTATGTTGTTTAGTTGTTCAAATTCTATCAAGAAAGCATCGTGTCCGTGAATGGATTTGATTTCGTGATAAAATGCATTGTTTTTGTAGTTTTTGATTTCCTGAAAAGCGGTTTTGATTTCGTTTGCCGTAAAAAAATAATCGGTATCAACGCTAATTAGATGAATATTCGATGTAATGCTTTTGATGACTTCAGCTTGATTTTTGTTTTTAAAAATATTGGCCGTTTTCAATAAATGATTCATGAGTTTGTAAGCCGAAAGCTGAAATCGATTTTGTAATTTTTCACCATGATGCAACAACCAACTTTCCACTTGAAACAATCCTTCCGAATTTTGCAATTTGGTATAGAATTTTTCTTGGAGTGATTCGGGTGTTCGATACAATAACATGGCGTGAATTCGGGCATCGTGAATTGGATTTTTGGAATTATTCAAAATCAAATCTTGAATTAGCACATTCCCAATCAACCAATCAGAAGCTTTCCAACTTGTTGCTACCGGAATTAAATTCGCAATCGCTTTTGGTCGAATCGCTGACATTTCCCAAGCAATTGCTCCGCCTAAACTTCCGCCAATGACTGCAAAAACTTGATTCACTTTAAACGAATCGATTCCTTTCCAAAATAAATTAGCAATATCATAAGCGGTGAAATCTTGATAATTTTCAATCAAATTTTCTGCATCTTGATAACCGTTTCCAGGAATATTGAAAGCTAAAACCGCATATTTTTTGGTATCGATAATTTTATCATTACCAATTAACGATTGCCACCAACCGTTTTCGCCAATAACTTGTGAATTTCCGGTCAAAGCATGATTCACTAAGACTAAAGGCGCCAAACCAATCGGTTGACCAAACAATTGATAGGACAAAATCACTTTGGCTTGCACTACCCCATTTTGTAATGAAACATTTTCGAACACTATTTTTTGAATTGTACTCATCTTTCTTTTTAAAAAAAGACTGCCTTTAGGTAGGTCTATCGGCAGTCTTCAAACAAACAAAAACCTAAACTAAATTTTGAACTGGCAATTTTTCGAAAACACTTTGTAAATCGGCTTTCAAGTCTTCTATATCTTCTAATCCAACGGATAAACGAATTAAATCTTTGGTTACTCCGGTTGTGATTTGTTGCTCTTCTGACAATTGTTGGTGCGTTGTACTTGCGGGATGAATAATCAGTGATTTTGTATCACCAATGTTCGCCAATAATGAGAAAAACTGGGTTTCATCGGCTACTTTTTTAGCAGCTTCGTAACCGCCTTTTAATCCAAAAGTTACGATACCGCTTTGTCCTTCTGGTAAATATTGTTGTGCTAAATCATAATATTTTGAAGAAATCAAGCCAGGATAATTTACCCAAGCCACTTCTGGACGTTTTTGCAACCATTTGGCTAATTCTAATGCATTTTCACTGTGCTTTTTGATTCGAATAGCCAATGTTTCTAAACCTTGAATAATTTGAAATGCGTTGAATGGACTTAACGAAGCACCTAAATCACGCAAACCTTCGATTCTAACTTTTGCTATGAACGAAGCTGCTCCTAATACTTCATAATATTTTAATCCGTGATAACCTGCTGAAGGTTCTGTGAATTCAGGAAATTTTCCGTTGCTCCAATCGAAATTTCCTGCATCGATGATGACACCTCCAAGTGAAGTTCCGTTTCCACCAATATATTTCGTTAACGAATGAATTACGATGTTGGCTCCGTATTCGATTGGGTTCAGCAAAAAGGGTGTTGCCACAGTGTTATCCACAATAAAAGGCACTTTGTAGGTTTGTGCGGCTTTTGAAATGGCTTTTAAATCGAGTACATCTAATTTTGGATTTCCTAAACTTTCGGCGAAGAACACTCTCGTATTTTCTTGTGCTGCATTTAAGAAATTCTCAGGATTTGATGGATCTACGAATGTTGTTGTGATGCCTAATCTTGGCAAAGTCACGTTTAATAAATTATAAGTTCCGCCATATAAACTGTTAGAAGCTACAATGTGATCGCCAGCTTTTAACAACGTTAATAAAGCAGTTGAGATGGCTGCGGTTCCTGATGCAGTTACGACAGCTCCAATTCCGCCTTCTAATTTAGCTAAACGTTGTTCTAGGATATCGTTTGTTGGATTATTTAATCTTGTGTAAATAAAACCAGCTTCAGCTAAACCAAAAAGATTGGCTGCATGATCGGAATTATTGAAAACGTAGGATGTAGTTTGGTAAATTGGAACAGCTCTTGTTCCTGCGTTTTTAGTTGTATCGTGTCCTGCGTGTAATGCGTTTGTTGCAAATTTATTTGTGCTCATGATATTTTAAGTATTAAGATATTTGTATTAAGTATTAAGATTTTTTGTTCCGAAGTTTGCTTTTCAGCTACACATTCGACAACATCGTCTTGGATTGTAAATTGCTATTTTCATAATTGTTGTGTTTTTAGGAATAAAAAAACCTCTGCTTTCGACAGAGGTTATATTGAATTAATTTACTTTTAAAATTATGCAATAGGCTTCCTCTGCGGATTATTCCACATCATCATACACATATTGCACATTGTAAAGTTCATCTTCTATTTCTTTTAGTTTGACAGGGCAAAATTAGATTTATTTTCTACAATAAAAAAATAAATAGATTATTTTTCTAAATTTTGTTATTATAATTTCAAATAATAGATTTTTATTCTAAAAACACCATAAATAATAAAAATAAAATCTAGAATAAACAAAAAAGAGGCAAAAGCCTCTTTTTAAAATCTTTTATTTTAAATAAAATTAATTTTTTACAAACTTAGAAGTTCCTTTTCCTTCATTTGTTTCTATTGAAACAAAATAAACACCAGAAGATAAATTTGACACATCTATTGAAGTGCTTGAAGAACTTGAAGAAACTACTCTACCGTTTAAATCTGTAATTGTCAAACTATTGATTGTCATTTCATTTTTCACAGAAATATTCAACACATTACTAACTGGATTAGGATAAATCGAAAAGTTGTTTTTGAAAAAAGAATCAGAACTTAATGGTCTGTCAACAGAAAACGAGTCAACTCCAATAAAATCAGAATTTGCTCCTGAAGGCCCTCCACTTGTAACAAAATATCTAAACGCAATTTTGCAACTTGTAGCGGTAGGCAAACCAGAAACCGTGTAAGAGTATTGTGTCCAAACATTTGGATAACCAGAAGCGATCAATGTTGGATTAACTTCCAGTGCCAAAGTTGTATAGTCTCCAACACCTGTTGCTCCAGAAGGATTAGCCGAAGACGCACCATTTGTGCTTATTCTCAATTGTAATCTATCTGCAAAAGCTGGCGTACTAACTGTTCTAGTATAAAACGTTAACACATCACCATTTATAAGACTAATTACTGGCGTTATTAACCAATTACTAATAGTGTTAGCGCCAGCAACACTATTAAAGTTACAAGCAATATAAGAATTAGCTACTCCAGCATAGGAATCAAAAGGCCCTCCATTAGCTACTGGATTTCCCTGAAACCAATTTGGATTTGTTCCAACTGGAGTACTTTGATTAGTTGAAGTCCAACCAGCAACAGTAAGTGTTGTAATATTGTCAAAATTTTCTGATAATAAATTTTGCGCTTGAAATGATAGAGAAACTAACAACAAGCCAAGAGAAAGTAATGTTTTTTTCATAAAGTGAATTTAATTGTTATTGATGAAATAAAATTATAGATAATTATCTGATAAAAAATTAATTATCGACAAACTGTCATAAATATCGACAAAAAGATAGTTTTCTTAAAAAAAACAGAATAAAAATTAAAATTTCAATTTCATTTCATACATTTGCATCCGAAAACTAAGAGGAAAAATTTGAACTGATTGCAACCTCATTAAAAAATGCTAAAGCAGTAATTACTACTCCTTTAGGCACTACCTGCAATTATTTTTCCTCGCTTAAAATTTAAAAATAATTTATTATGGCTTATTTATTTACGTCAGAATCAGTGAGTGAAGGACATCCTGACAAAGTTGCGGATCAAATTTCAGACGCATTAATTGATAACTTTTTAGCATTTGACCCTGAGTCAAAAGTAGCTTGTGAAACGTTAGTTACTACAGGTCAGGTAATTTTAGCTGGAGAAGTTAAATCAAACACGTATTTAGATGTACAAACTATCGCAAGAGATGTAATCAAGAAAATTGGTTACACGAAAAGCGAATATATGTTTGAAGCAAATTCTTGTGGTGTTTTATCTGCAATTCACGAACAATCTGCGGATATTAATCAAGGAGTTGATAGAGCAAGCAAAGAAGAGCAAGGTGCAGGTGACCAAGGAATGATGTTTGGTTACGCTACAAATGAAACTGCTGAGTTCATGCCGTTAGCTTTGAAATTATCACACCAAATCCTTCAAGAATTAGCGGATTTAAGAAGAGAAAACAAAGAAATTACTTACTTACGTCCGGATGCTAAATCTCAGGTTACTTTAGAATATTCTGATGATAACAAACCGGTTCGAATTGATGCTATTGTAGTTTCAACTCAACATGATGATTTTGCTGATGAACCAACGATGTTAGCAAAAATCAAAAAAGATATTATTGAGATTTTGATTCCAAGAGTGATTGCTAAAAATCCTCAATATGCTCATTTATTTAATGATGCGATTAAATACCACATTAACCCTACAGGGAAATTCGTAATTGGAGGACCTCACGGAGATACTGGTTTAACAGGAAGAAAAATTATTGTAGATACTTATGGTGGAAAAGGAGCTCACGGAGGCGGTGCTTTCTCTGGAAAAGACCCATCTAAAGTAGACCGTTCTGCGGCTTATGCAACACGTCATATTGCTAAAAATTTAGTGGCTGCAGGTGTTGCTGACGAAATTTTAGTACAAGTTTCTTACGCTATTGGAGTTGCTGAGCCAACATCTATCAACGTAAACACTTACGGAACTGCAAAAGTGAATTTAACTGACGGAGAAATCAGCAAAGTAGTAGAAAGCATTTTTGATATGCGTCCATACTTCATCGAACAACGTTTGAAATTAAGAAATCCAATCTACAGCGAAACTGCTGCTTACGGTCACATGGGAAGAACTCCTGAAACTGTAACTAAAACGTTTACTGCACCAGGAGGTGAATCTAAAACTGTAACAGTTGAGTTATTTACTTGGGAAAAATTAGATTTCGTAGACAAAGTTAAAGCTGCTTTTAATATCTAAAAAGCTTTTTATAAATAAAAAAACCATTCGATTATGAATGGTTTTTTTATTTATAGCATAACAAATTATAATCTATATTTCAAACTAAGAATTACAAATCGTGGTTGTACTCTATAACTTGAAAAAGTACTCGTTCCTCCTAATTGACTAAAACTATTAGTATCTAAAGATTTAGTATCTAATAAATTGGTTCCTGAAAGTTTCCATTCCCATTTACTATCTTTCTTTTGATACATTAAACTTGCTGTTAAGAAATCATATTCACTATCAATTGTTTTAGCTTTATTTCTATTATGAAAATAAGAATATTCCGAAACAAATGAAAATGCATCTAAAAAGTAATATTCTAATGTTAATGTTGGACTATCCACATAAATCACATCTGAAAAGTTATCATTAATTGTAAAATTATATCCTAATGTTAGGTTTGGCAATGTTTTATAATTCGTTGAAAAGTTCAAACCATAACTTTGAGAATAGGATTCAATGGTTTGCACTTCAGAAGGATTGTTACTTGGATCGGTGTCAGCATCAGGGTAAACACGAACATTGTTCGATTTAGACCAATTTACTCCAACTCTTAAATTTGCTTTATAATATCTTGCAAAAGAACGTCCATAATTTCCAGCTGCTGACAAACTCTCATCTGGAAAATTAGAATTCATATTTTCTGATGATGAAATTTGATTTACTCCTACTAATAATGCTCTATTCTTAATGGCTTCAAGCTGTCTCGTATACGAAATATTGGCAAAAATATTCTCAAAATTAAACATGTTGTATTTGAAATAACGCAACGAATGTACTTGAGAAGTTGAGTTTTCTAAAAATCTATTTCCGCTAAATAAGCTGTTATAATTTGAAAACACGTAACCTTGAGCTAACTTATTGATATCCGTAAAATTGTTTGTTAAAGAATAATTATAAGTCAATGTTTCTGATTTTTTAATTTGCCATAACGCATATACATCTGGTAAAATTCTATTGAAAGACTGCTTGTTTGAGGTACCAAGCTGTTGATCATTAGTATTAAACTGATGCACACTAAATCCTGGATTAAAAGTAAACTTTCCGGTCATGAATTTATAATGTAATCCTAAAAACACATCGTTAAATGCATAATTAACATTATTCACTGTGCTTGCATCTGTTAAATTATTCTGAGTACCATTATTCAAAATCTGAAAAATAGACGAATCAAAATTTTGATACGAATAGGTGTTTCCTAAAGTTAAATTGATGTTGCTTTTTGGAGTCAACATGTAATAATAATCAAATTTTGTATCTACTTTATTTGTTTGAACAAAACGTTTCTGAGTTACATCGTCTCTTACTCCTGCTCCTTCATTTATGTAACCTGTTAACAAAGGTGCAAAAGGTAAAGTTTCAAGGTTAGCATTATAAAATGGATCTTCATTTTGATACAAATGCTGCATTTCAAAACCAAAAACGTGCTTATCACTTAACGTATAGTAGTAATTAAGATTTTGATTTATTGAAAAAGGATTTTGTTTTTTTGCTGTATAAATATCAGATAATAAACTTGAAAAAACGCTTGTATTTTCTTTTTGGTCAGAAATCTTAATTAATGCATCGTAATCAAAATGTGTTTTTTCTGAAGGCACATAACTCGAACTCAATTTAAACAAAACTTGATTACTTTTTTGTCTTGTAAAATCTTCACGAGTTTCTGTAATCGTTTGAGACGTTCCATCTGGTAAGTTATCTACACGATTAGAAACTGTTCTGTTTTCTATTTCGGTTTTATTTCCTAATAAAATTCCAAAACCACTTAATGTCCATGCTTTTGAAGGATTAAAACTAAAATTAGCCGCTCCAAAAGTAGATTCAATATTAGCTGCTTGATTGTTACGAAGTCCCATAATTCCTAAGTCGTTAGAGGCTACATTAAAAGAAGAACCACCTTTGCGCATCATGTTTTTGAAACCTCCTGTAAATTTGAAATAATCTTGAGCAGTTAAAGGTAATTCTCCAATATTATTCACATTACCAATAACATTTAAACTGTATTTGGGATTATAATAAAACAATTTAGGATTCACGATATAACGAGCATCATCCATCCCAACACCAATTCCAGCGGTCATATCTCCAAACCAGAAATTCTTTTTCCCTTCTTTCAATTTGATGTTCAAAGCGATACTTTCCTCGTTATTTTCTAAACCTTTTAAGTTAGAAACCTCATTGTAATTTCGTAAAACTTGGATTTTATCTAAAGCGTCTGCTGGAATATTCTTAGTTGCCAATTTCGTATCACCATCAAAGAAATCTTTTCCTTCTACCATTACTTTTTGAACCTTCTTCCCTTCAACTTCAATTTCACCATCTTTATTAATTTCAACACCTGGAAGTTTTTTTAATACGTCTTCTAACTTTCGTTCTGTACCATTCGTAAATGAATCGGAATTATAAATGATAGTGTCTCCTGAAACTGTTACAGGCATTTCATGAACAATTTCAATTTCTGCTAACTGGGTTCCTTCTTTTAAAACTACAGGATAATTCATATTAGTTGTTCCAGTTGTTACCAATTTTTCAATGGTTTGAAAACCAATGTAACTCACTTTAAGCGTATAAGTTGTACTGGATTTTAAATTCAAGATAAATTTTCCTGCTTCATTTGTGATAGCATAAGCATCCATAGCTTTTGTTTGTTGGTTAATAGCCATAATATTAGCCATTTCTAAACCAACTCCTGTGGTATCTTTAACAGTTCCTTCGAAACGTATATTTTGAGAAAAACTAATTGAGCTAAATAATAAAAATAGAAATAATATATTTTTTTTCATTTGTTAATAATATTAAGTAAGACTAATATTATGATGTTTTGTTACAAATTTATTAATCAAAATTTTTGTTACATTTTAATTTCTATAACTCCATCTTCATTTTTCATACTATTTAATTTCTTTTCTTCAATTTCATCAAATTCTTTTTGAGTTACTTTTTTTCCATTTTTAGGTGCTTTAATTTCTATTTTTTCTTTAGGATTTAAAACTATTTTTGAACATAAAAAAGTGGTTTCTCCTTCATGTAATTCTAAAATTAAACCTGGCAAACCCCAATATTTATTTGGACCGTTTGAAACTGGAATTTCAATAGCATACCATGCTTCAATTATTTTTTCTTTAGGTTCACTTGGTGTAAAAAAACTTGTTTTACCGCTTTCTAATTTTTTCTTATAATCTTCATACTCTTTTAATTCTTCTTCTGTAACTGGAATAATAATTTGTGCTTTAATACAAGTGTAATTACCAATCTTCTTCTCTTCACCAGTTATAATCCAGTTAAATTTTGGCAAAGAATCTATGACTAAAAATTCTTTTCCAAAAATATCTAAATCGGTTGTGTATTGTTTTGTTTTAAAATTTTTATAATATTTAGAATCGCCTCCACCTGAAAAACTAACAGAAACTCCATTACTAGAAGGTTTAGGTGCAGCTAATTTTTCTTCTTCTGAGTAAATTGACTCCACAGTATTAAATGATAAAATATAGGTTTTTTCAAAAGCCTTCTTCATTTTTTCCATCATTTTTTCTTTAACATCTGGTGTCATATCATTACTTGTAATATTAAAATTCTTCATGCTTGTTTGTGAAGAATAATAAGCTATTCCTTGAAAATTTTGCGCAAACGAACTAAGGGTTAGCCATAAAAATGCACTTGAAAAAAATAATGTTTTCATATATATTAGTTTTTAATTAATTGAAGCAAATTAACAGCATTAAAATCAAATAACAAGTTAATGAATGTTAACGTGTGTTAACGGTTAAATTTATATGCAAATAGTTTTTACTTTTGATGAATGAAAATTAATCTAAAAAGAATTTTTGTACTAATTAGCCTTTTAGTTTTAGCAACTATTTGTTTACAAGTTTATTGGAATTACAAAAATTATTTGAGCAATAAAGAACGTTTAAAAAACGAAGTACAAATTGCTTATGACAAGGCTATAGAGACATATTTTGATGAAGATTCAAAGGAAACTTTTATAAGTGTGATTAGCAAGGATTCTACCACGAAAGTTGAAGATTTAATTCGTGAAATAAAACTAGATTCAAAATTTGGAAAACAATTTAGCAAACCAAAAAAAGTTGATTCTATCGACACAAAAGTTTCTGTTAAGTTTATAGAAACAGATGAAAACCAAAGAAGCACACATCCTTTTGAAAATAAAGCAATAAAGGTTGAAGAAATTTCATCCATACAAATTCTTAAAGGTAAAAAAGCGATGGATTCAATTGAAGGATTAGAAAATTTTCCTAGTAAAATTACCATGTCATTTAAGAATGATTCTATAAAATACAAAATTTTAGATTCTATTTTTAAAGCAGAACTAAATCGAAAAAATATTGCATTAAAATACGAAATAAAACATTTAAAAAACGACACTTTATTTTTTACATATTATAAAAACAAAATAAAGTTACCTTTTCAAATTATTCCGAATTCTGCCTATTTTAAAAACAAAGAAACTTTAAATTTAAATTATGATTATTCAAAGGGATTACTAGTCAAACGAATGGGGGTTGAATTAATTTTATCATTATTTTTTTCATTAGCTGTTATAAGTTGTTTGTTTTTTTTACTTTTTATCATCAAAAAACAAAAAAAAGTTGACGAAATAAAAAATGATTTTATCAACAACATTACTCACGAATTCAAAACGCCAATTACAACAATAGCAACTGCTTTAGAAGGAATGAGCACATTTAATCCTGAAAATAATTTAGAAAAAAATAAAAAATATATTGCCATGTCATTCAATCAATTGTTTAAATTGGAAAACATGGTCGAAAAAATATTAGAAACAGCTACTTTAAACGTTAAAGAACTTCAATTGAATTTAGAAACTATTAATTTAATAGTTTTTATTAAATCAATTATTGAAAAACATCAAGATATTTCTAAAAAACAAATCACTTTTGAATTTGAAAAAGAAGAATTATATATTAGTGCAGATTCATTTTATTTAGAAAATGCAATTTCAAATTTAATTGATAATGCAATAAAATATGGTGGAAACAACATTGAAATCAATTGTTTTCAAACGGATAAAACCACTGTAATTAAAGTAAAAGACACCGGAAATTCGATTTTAAAATCGCAAGAAAAATTAATATTTGAAAAGTTTTATAGAATTCCAAAAGGAAACATTCACGACATAAAAGGATATGGAATTGGCTTATATTTTGCAAAAACTATAGTTGAAAAACACTTAGGAACAATTGAATTAACCATAACAAACGAGACTATTTTTAAAATAACTTTACCAAATGACTAACAAAATTAATCTGCTTTTGGCTGAGGACGAAGCATCATTAGGAATAATTATTAAGGAAAGTTTAGAAAGTAGAAACTTTACTGTTACATTATGTGAAAATGGAGAATTAGCTTTTGAAGAATTTATAAAATCAAACTTTGACGCTTTGGTATTAGATATTATGATGCCCAAAAAAGACGGTTTTACATTAGCCGAAGAAATTAGACAAATTAACAAAACTATTCCTATTTTATTTTTAACAGCAAAATCACAAACAGCCGATGTAGTTAAAGGATTTAAAATAGGTTGCAATGATTACATAAAAAAACCTTTTAGTATAGAAGAATTAATTGTAAGAATCATATCATTAACTAATAACCCTCAAAATAAAACTGCAGCAACAAGATTTACAATTGGATCTTATGAATTTGAAACGGAATCACAATTATTAATTCATGGAGAAAAAACAGTTAAATTAACTAATAGAGAATCTATTTTACTAGAATTTTTAGTAAAAAATAAGGGAAAAACGATAGAAAGAACCTTGATATTAAATACCGTTTGGGGAAATGAAGATTTTTTTAGTGGGAGAAGTATGGATGTATTTATAACGAAGTTAAGAAAAAAATTAAACCTCGACCCATCTGTAGAAATTATTAACAGTAGAGGACGAGGTTATAAATTAATATTTTAGATTCTACCCATTCTAAATTGCATACGACTACCTCCGCCAGGTCCAGAATTCATTTCGCGCATTTCTTCCATTTTCTTTTTCACAATTTCATCATATTCTTTTTGCGTTACCTCTTTTCCTTTTGAAGCAGGTTTAATCTCAACTTTTTCTTTAGAATTTAAAACCAACTTAGAACATAAAATTACCGTTTTACCATCGTTAACCTCTAAGATTAAACCTGGTAAACCCCAATAATTTTCTGGCCCTTGATTTACAGGAATTTCTGGGCAATACCATGCTGTAATGACATTTTCTTTAGGCATTTCCCAATCATCTGTGAAATTAGTTTTTTTAGCTTTTGCAGTATCTTTTACCGTTTCCGCTTTTTTCTCACCTTCTTTAGGATTGTTATTTCTGAATCTGAAATTTCTAAAATCAGACTCACTCACTTTTACTACAGCAGTTGCTTTAAAACAAGTATAATTACCAATTTTTTTAGATTCTCCTTCTAGTTTCCATTCATATTTTGGCAATGAATCTCTAATTAAAAACTCTTTTCCAAAAAACTCTTTATCCACCACATATTGCTTATCCTTAGCATTTTTATAGTGAGTTCCGCCGCCTCCCATCATCGACATCATCATTCTACCTCCACCTTGTTGACCAGGCGCATCTAATTTTTCTTCTTCTTTGTAAATTGAAGCTGTCTTATCGAAGTTTAAAATAAACGTTCTTTCAAACATTTTTTTCATACGCTCCTCTATTTGTTTTTGCATTTCTGGGGTCATTTCCCTGTTTGTACTCATTCCTTTCATGAAATCAGCCGTACTCGTTTTAGATTCATAAACAGCCATTCCTTGAAAATTCTGAGCATTAAGTAACCCAGAAATCATAAAAATCGAAGCAATAATAATTTTTTTCATTCTTTTCAGATGTTATAGATGTATATATAGACTATCAATAGTGCATTTTGTTACACAATTTAACTACTATTTTTGTGTTAAAGTAGTATATTAGACCTTTAATTCTTGAAATAGTTTAGTAAATGCTATTAAAAAAAACATTCTTAATCATAATATTCAATCTTTGCTACCTTTTCATGAGTAGTCAGGAAGTAATTAATAGTATAAAATTAGAAAACATAAAATTAGGATGCGATACCTTTTTAGGCTTTGACAATCAACAAAATAGTTATAGCATAAAAAATAACGTATTAACAAAAAAAAGCCATACAAAACAGTTCGAATATAACAACCTAAGTTTAGGAAAAATCACAAATGTAGACTTCCAAAATCCGTTAGAAATTATAATTTTTTATAAAAATTTTAATACGGTTGTATTATTAGACAATCAATTGAACGAAATCAAGAAGATAGATTTCAATTTAAAATCAACTCCTGTTACACTTGAAGCTGTTGCTTTGTCTTCTCAAAATCAAATTTGGATTTACGATAGTATTTCGTCAAAAATTGGATTATACAATGTAAACACCGATACTTTCAAGTGGATTTCTACCACGCTAGAAAATGCAATTTCATATTACGAATCCGATTACACGCATTTTTATTGGACCGATATTAATTTGAATTTGTATCGCATTTCGATTTATGGTACAATTGAAAAACTAGGAAATCTACCAAAGTTTGATGCAATTCAGTTTACAAAAAATGGCAATTCCATTTATAAAACAGATGATAAATTATATTATTACAACTTAACTTCTAAGAGTAGCAGCAAAATAGCAATTGATGAAAAAATCATTTCAAAATTTTTCTTTAGAGATGGAATTTTGTCTATTTTTACCCAAAATGAAATTACTAATTACAAAATAATTTTACCATAATGCACATAGCAGTAGCAGGAAATATTGGAGCAGGAAAAACGACACTTACTAAGTTATTAGCCAAACATTTTAAATGGGAACCGCACTTTGAAGATGTGGTAGATAATCCCTATTTAGATGATTTTTACCATCAAATGGAACGATGGAGTTTTAATCTTCAAATCTATTTCTTAAACAGTCGTTTTCGTCAAGTATTGCAAATTCGTGAAAGTGGTAAAAACATTATTCAAGACCGAACCATTTATGAAGACGCGCACATTTTCGCACCCAATCTTCATGCTATGGGATTAATGTCGAACAGAGATTACAACAATTACACTTCGCTTTTCGAATTGATGGAAAGTTTAGTAGGTTCGCCTGACTTATTGATTTATTTGAGAAGTTCTATTCCAAATTTAGTGAGTCAAATTCATAAAAGAGGAAGAGATTATGAAAACTCTATTTCGATTGATTATTTAAGTCGTTTGAACGAAAGATACGAAGCTTGGATTCAAACCTACAACAAAGGAAAATTAGTAATCATTGATGTTGACAATATTGATTTTGTAAACAATCCAGAAGATTTAGGAAT
Source organism: Flavobacterium sp. (assembly GCF_041911335.1). Taxonomy (GTDB): domain Bacteria; phylum Bacteroidota; class Bacteroidia; order Flavobacteriales; family Flavobacteriaceae; genus Flavobacterium. The sequence goes on along the minus strand of NZ_JAYRPD010000047.1, from coordinate 124,730 downwards.
GATTATCAATAGAATTGATGCCGAATTAAACGGATTATTTTAAAATAAAAAGCCTCACAATTGTGAGGCTTTTCACTTTCCTTCTAAATTATTTTCCTAGTTCAGCAATTTTTGCTTCTACTTCTAGATCGTCTCCTTCGAAAACTTTTTCTTCTTTTACCTCTTTACCATCTACCATTTTAGTTAAAGTAACCGTTGCTTTCACTTTTCCGTTAGCATCTTTTACTTTTTTAACTTCCATGTTGATGATTTCTTGGTGATCATCGTGGTTACAATTTGGTCCGTGAACGTGTTTTTCTTTGCCAATGAATTTTCCGTTTTCGTCATACATTGCCATGCATTTTTCTTTACATTCTTCAGAACAACCATTCTCTTCACACATTTTAGCGCATTCTTCTTTTGTCATGTCAGCACATTTAGACATATCGCATTTTCCTTTGTCGCAACACATCATTTCTGTTTTTGCACAACAAGAACCGTTTTCAGTTGTAGCACCGTGACCTCCTAAGATTGGAGCGATTACTAAACCAATTAAACATGTTAATTTGATTAAGATATTCATTGATGGTCCTGAAGTATCTTTGAATGGATCTCCAACAGTATCTCCAGTTACCGCTGCTTTGTGTGCATCAGAACCTTTGTATGTCATTTCTCCGTTGATTTCAACTCCAGCTTCGAATGATTTTTTAGCATTATCCCAAGCTCCACCAGCGTTATTTTGGAACACTGCCCAAAGCACACCTGAAACGGTAACTCCAGCCATATAACCCCCTAACATTTCAGCGATTAATTGGTTGTTATCTGCGTAAACTAATTTTCCTAATAATACGATTGCAATTGGGAAACCAATCGTTAAAATTCCTGGCAACATCATTTCGCGTAAAGCGGCTTTTGTAGAAATTTCAACACACTTTCCGTATTCTGGTTTACCAGTTCCTTCCATAATTCCTGGAATTTCTTTGAACTGACGACGTACTTCGTATACCATATCCATTGCAGCTTTACCAACAGAGTTCATTGCTAATGCAGAGAAAACCACAGGAATCATACCTCCAACGAATAACATTGCTAATACAGGAGCTTTGAAGATGTTAATTCCGTCAATTCCTGTAAATGTTACATAAGCAGCAAATAAAGCTAACGAAGTTAAAGCTGCAGAAGCGATTGCGAAACCTTTTCCAGTTGCAGCCGTTGTGTTACCAACTGAATCTAAAATATCTGTTCTTGTGCGAACTTCTTTTGGTAATTCACTCATTTCGGCAATTCCACCTGCGTTATCAGAAATTGGTCCGAACGCGTCGATTGCTAATTGCATTGCTGTTGTTGCCATCATTGCAGAAGCCGCTAAAGCAACACCATAAAATCCTGCTAAAGCATAAGAAGCCCAAATTGCACCTCCAAATAATAAAACAGTTGGGAAAGTAGAAATCATACCCGTTGCTAAACCAGCGATTACGTTAGTTCCAGCTCCAGTTGATGATTTTTGTACGATAGCCAATACTGGTTTTGTACCTAATCCTGTATAATATTCCGTTACAGATGAAATTGCTCCACCTACAAATAAACCAACAATAGTAGCATAGAAAACACGAATTGAATCGATTTCTTTATCGCCTTCTCCATAGAAGTTTAATGTTAATACTTCTGGCAACATAAAGTCAACTAAGAAGTAGCAAGAAATTAAAGTTAATACAATAGAAACCCAGTTTCCGATGTTTAATGCTTTTTGTACTTGAGCTTCTTTAGCATCGTCGCTTGAAATTTTAACTAACATTGTTCCAATGATAGAGAATAAAATTCCGAAACCAGCGATTGCCATTGGTAATAGAATTGGTCCGATTCCTCCGAAAGCGTCATCGATTTTACCACCCATATCTTTAATTACGTAATTTCCTAAAACCATTGCCGCTAAAACTGTTGCTACATACGAACCAAATAAATCGGCACCCATACCGGCAACGTCTCCAACATTATCTCCAACGTTATCCGCAATTGTAGCAGGATTACGAGGATCGTCTTCTGGAATACCAGCTTCTACTTTTCCAACTAAGTCAGCACCTACGTCAGCAGCTTTTGTGTAAATTCCTCCACCTACACGAGCAAACAATGCGATAGATTCAGCTCCTAATGAAAAACCAGCTAATGTTTCCAAAACGATTGTCATGTCTTCTGTTGAAGTCCATTCTCCGTTCATGAAAAATCTAAAGAATATGATGAAAAATCCAGTTAATCCTAAAACCGCTAAACCTGCAACACCTAATCCCATTACTGTTCCACCCCCAAAAGAAACTTTTAAAGCTTGTGGTAAACTTGTACGAGCAGCTTGCGTTGTTCTAACATTTGTTTTTGTTGCGATTTTCATTCCAATATTTCCAGCATAAGCCGAAAATATAGCTCCGAAAATAAATGCAATTACGATTAACCAATGTGTTGTTGGAACAATAAATGAAATTCCCGCAAGAACCACACTCGCTCCAAGAACGAAAAACGTTAATAATTTGTATTCTGCTTTTAAAAATGCTAAGGCTCCTTCGTAGATGTAGTCTGAAATTTCTTTCATTTTACCATCTCCAGCGTCTTGTTTAAGAACCCAAGAACGTTTGGCTGCCATAAATGCCAATCCTAATAGCGCCATGACTATAGGAACATAAATCATCATTGATTCCATAAAATATAATTTAGTTTTTTTGTTTGTTAATTTTATGGTAATATTAAGAAAATAAAACAAAAAAGGCAATATTTTATTAAAAATACTGCCTTTTATTTATTTCAAAAAGAAATTATTTAATACTAAATAATCCTTCTGGTTTGTTTTCTAATTCTTCGAAACGCTTAGTACACTTTACTAAAATTTCTTTTGCTTCGTTAACATCTCCCCAACCTTCAACGTCAACTTTTTTGTTTTCTAAATCTTTGTACACTTGGAAAAAGTGTTCGATTTCTTTAATTAAGTGTGGATTTACATCGCTTAAATCGTTTAATTTGTTCCAAATTGGATCTGAAACAGGTACACAAATTACTTTTTCATCTGGACCTTTATCATCTGCCATGTGGAAAACACCGATTGGTTTAACTTCCATTACACAACCTGGGAAAGTTGGCTCGTTTACTAAAACTAAAACATCTAATGGGTCTCCATCTAATGCTAAGGTTTCCGGAATAAATCCGTAATCTGCTGGATACATCATTGACGAAAATAACATTCTGTCAAAACGCATTCTTTTTAATTCAAAATCGTACTCGTATTTGTTTCTACTTCCTCTTGGAATCTCAATCAATACATCAAATGTAGTAATTTTATCTGCTGTCATTTTATCTTTTATTTTTTAAAGCGGATGCAAAGGTACCACTATAAAACATTAGAAACAAAAGAGTTTTGCAAAAAAAATATAGGTTTAGAAATAAAACCCAAATGACGCTCTCACAGCAAATTTTCTAGCATCAGGCATTTCTAAATAACTTCCTCTCCAAGCAAAATCAACACGCAATACTTTGAAAATATTACCAACGCCGGCATGGTATTCCCAATAAACGTCCTCTGGCGCAATATAGGTTAATCCTGAAGCATTAAGCGCCTTATTGTTTTCAGAAACTCGTCCGTAAACTCCTTTAATTCCGACAATTTCACGTAAATTCAGTTTTCTTAAAAGTGGAACTCTTGAAAACAATCGTCCATTAAAATGATGTTCTAAATGTAACGAAGCATATTCATCTGCCACAAAATCGTAATAATCCAATAAATTATATGTATTTTCGATTACGAACCACGACTGATTTCCTGGAATCACACCCATTAATCCTAGCGGAACTTCTCCAAAAATTTTACCCGTTTCAAAAGTGGTAAACAATCTTCCGAAACCACCAATTAATGTAGGTTGACGGTAGTAAAATTGTAATTTTTGATAATCAAAATCGCTATCTAAAACACCTTTTAAACCATTACTATAACTTAGAAAAACTCTTGGATAATTGAAATCAACATCTAAACGATCTACTCCATACCCTACTGTTTTTCTCTTTGGGGTAAACTCGGCAACTAAATTAATTTCAGATTGTTTTACTTGACTTTTAATTTCAGTTTGTGTTAAATCAGTATAATAATCTAAACTAAATTGATTAGAAGCTGATTTTAAAGTTCGGTATGACAAATTCGTTTGGAACGTTAAATTCTTCACAGGTTCAATTTCAAAACCAAGCGTGGTTAAATTTACTGAAGTTAACTTATTATTGGTTCCACTTGAAAAGAAAGACGAAGACGCAAAACTTCTTCCCAAAACATCATTAGAGGTTGTTAAACTTACCCCTATTTGCTCTACATCTCTACGGTTTCCAGCAGAAAGAATAATTCGATTTTTCTTATCTACCATCCATTTTCCAGAAATACCGTATTTGAATTGATGATCTTGAAAACCATAAGCCGTATACCCTTGTATACGCCAAGTATCATGTGGTCCAAAATAAGTTCTTCCTCCTGCTCTCAATCGCCAACCTTCTACGTCATTAAAGCCAACAGATGAAAATATAGGCCCATAATCGAAATGATATTTTGGAACTTCAATATATCCACTCGCTAAAATAGTAGCCAAATCATACATTTGTTTGAAACGAGGTACTTCTTTTAAAGTATCGAGCATTTTATAAATACCCGCTTCATTTTCGTTTAACTCTTCAAAGCGATTGGCTTGCCAATATTCTTCAGGCCTATTAAAAACGGAATTATCGTAAAAATTAACCTCTTCTTTATAAAACTTATCGTCTTTCTTGATATCAAATTTGTGATTTTTTGCTAATGTTGTTCTCTTTCCATAAACTCCTTTAGATTCTTCTTTTTTAGAAAAACTAAAGTCCGACATCATATAATCACGTTTTAACAAGAACACCGAATCATTTAAAACCTCATACTCTTGTTCTATGTAAATTTCTTTTACCCAGTTGATATTGGCACTTTTACTAGCTTCAAGATTAATTTTTTTAATCGCCCATGTAGTATCATTTACCCAAAAATCGCCTTTAAATGTTAATTCGTTTTTTCGTCTTGGATAATACACAATGTTATAACACCATTTATTGTCGATAAACATACTATCATTCAAAACATAATTGTAAACATTGATTCCGGTTCTCGAAAGCGGACTCACAAAATCTTTGTCAAAAAATTTCAAATAATTATCATAAATATCGTATTCTGCATATAAATCTTTAATAAAGGTATTCACACCATCACCCGTTCCGTAGCCCGAATTTTTATTGGCTTTCATAATTTCCTTTACCCTCTTAGATTCATTATCCCCATATACTTCACTTAATGTTTCATTTATGAAAATAGGTAAGAATGTTTTTCCAGAAATACTTGAAGTATCAATTTGATCAAAAATAAATTCCATTCCCTTGAAAACCTTGCTGTTCATGAAAGCAGAATCAATGGTATTTAAATCGAACTCTACTTTTTCATATTTGTCGTATTGGTACTGTTTAAACATTTTGAGGCCGTTCTTTCTACGACGCTCCCAAATTTTACGCAAAATATCTATAGCAGGATTATTTTTTTTGGAGGTTTTACCCGTGTAAATAACCACTTCTTTAAGTTCCGTTCCCGACTTTAATTGTATTTTTAATCCCGTGTTTAAACCCGGTTTTAAAGAAATTTCTTTTTTTTCAAATCCTACATAGGAAACTACTAGAGTTGAATAATTTTCTTTAGATTCGAAATAAAAATTACCGTTTTCATCTGTAATTACTCCTTCTTTTGAGTTTTTAAAAATAACATTTGCAAAAGCTACAGGATCGCCAAACTCGTCTGTTACTTTTCCACCAACCTTGGTTTGCCCAATAACTATTGAGCTAAGAAATAAAAAGAATAATACAATTTTCGTCTTCATAGGAAAAAAAAACTTCATCAGAAAGTTACTGATGGAGTTTCAAATATAATAAGTTAATTGTTATTTATACATAACTTTTTTTACTGCCTTAATTACATCTTGCGAATTTGGCAACCATTCTTTTAATAAAGTAGGCGAATAAGGCGCTGGAGCATCAGCTGTAGTAATTCTTTGAACTGGAGCATCTAAGAAATCAAAAGCTCTTTCTTGCACCATATAAGTGATTTCAGAAGCAACTGAAGCAAATGGCCAAGCTTCTTCTAAAACTACTAATCTATTTGTTTTCTTAACCGAATTAATAATCGCATCATAATCCATAGGACGAACTGTTCTTAAATCGATAATTTCACAAGAAATGCCTTCTTTAGCTAATTCGTCAGCTGCTAAATGCGCTTCTTTAATAATTTTTCCAAAAGAAACAATCGTTACATCAGTTCCTTCTCTTTTGATATCAGCAACTCCTAATGGAATGGTGTATTCTCCTTCTGGCACTTCCCCTTTATCTCCATACATTTGTTCTGATTCCATGAAAATAACTGGATCATTATCACGAATAGCAGATTTCAACAACCCTTTAGCATCATAAACAGTTGATGGAACTACAACTTTTAAACCTGGAGTATTAGCAAACCAGTTTTCAAAAGCTTGAGAGTGAGTAGCACCTAATTGACCAGCAGAAGCTGTTGGACCTCTGAACACCATCGGCATTGGAAATTGTCCAGCAGACATTTGGCGCATTTTTGCTGCGTTATTGATAATTTGGTCAATTCCTACTAATGAGAAGTTGAACGTCATGAATTCTACAATAGGGCGATTCCCGTTCATAGCCGAACCTACAGCGATTCCTGCAAATCCTAACTCTGCAATTGGTGTATCAATTACACGTTTTGGTCCAAATTCATCTAGCATACCTTTTGAAGCTTTGTAAGCTCCATTGTATTCTGCTACTTCTTCACCCATTAAATATATTGATTCGTCGCGACGCATTTCTTCGCTCATCGCTTCACAAATAGCTTCTCTAAATTGTATCGTTCTCATGAAATTAATTTCTTTGAATTATGATTGGCAAAAGTAAGAAAAATAAAATTATTCCAATTCGTTATTAAAAAAAATGAATTTACTTTCTACTACAACCTTGTAGTATTAAAAAAATACATTTTTACAGTAATTTAAAAACATCATTTTAAACAATTCGTAAAAAAAAGCTAATTTATCTAAGAAAAACATATTTATTATGCGTGCATAGTTTTTATTTAGAAATTATTTTGTATTTTTGGGACTGAAAATATTCACTAACAAAATACATAAAAATGAAAATATTAGTTTGCATCAGTCACGTACCTGATACTACTTCAAAGATTAATTTTGTCAATGGTGACAGCGAATTTGACACAAATGGTGTTCAATTTGTGATTAATCCTAATGATGAATTTGGTTTAACAAGAGCCATTTGGTTTAAAGAGCAACAAGGAGCAAATGTTACAGTTGTAAACGTTGGTGGTGCTGACGCTGAAGCAACTCTAAGAAAGGCATTAGCTATTGGAGCTGACGAAGCAATTCGTATTAACGCTAACCCAACTGACGGAATGTTTGTTGCAAAACAATTAGCTGATGTAGTTAAAAATGGAGGTTACGATTTAGTAATCGCTGGAAAAGAATCATTAGACTACAACGGTGGAATGGTTCCTGGAATGATGGCAGCTATGTTAGGTTTCAATTTCGTAAACGCTTGTGTTGGTATCGACGTAAATGGAAACGAAGCAAAAGTAACTAGAGAAATTGATGGTGGAAAAGAAATCGTTTCTGCAAGTTTACCATTAATTATTGGTGGTCAAAAAGGTTTAGTAGAAGAAAAAGATTTACGCATTCCTAACATGAGAGGTATCATGATGGCAAGAACTAAAGCTTTAACTTTAGTAGAACCAACAGGAGACGCTTCTGCAACTAAAGCCGTAAAATTTGAAAAACCAGCTGCAAAATCAGCAGTTAAATTAGTAAGTGCTGATAATTTAGATGAGTTAATCAGTTTGTTACACAACGAAGCGAAAGTTATCTAATTTCAAACCATTAAATTAAAGAATCATGTCGATATTAATATATGCTGAATCAGCAGAAGGAAAAATCAAAAAAGTAGCATTCGAATTAGCTTCTTACGCAAAAAAAGTAGCTGCTTCAATGGGAACAACAGTTACTGCTGTAACTATTAACAACTCTGACAATAGCGCTTTAGCGGCTTACGGAGTAGACAAAGTTTTAAACGTTTCTAACGATAAATTAAACAACTTTAGCGCAAAAGCGTATGCTGATGTAATTGCTCAAGCAGCTAAAAAAGAAGGAACTCAAATTGTATTGGTTTCTTCAACAACAGATAGTTTATATTTAGCACCATTGGTTGCTGTAGCTTTAGAAGCAGGTTATGCTTCAAATGTTGTAGCTTTACCTGTTAGCACTTCGCCTTTCCAAGTAAAAAGAACAGCTTTTTCAAACAAAGCATTCAATATTACTGAAATTTCAACCCCAGTAAAAGTATTAGGAATTGCTAAAAACTCTTTCGGTTTAGTGGAAGATGCGGTTTCAATGACAGAAGAAGCTTTCGCACCATCATTAAACGATGCCGATTTTGGAATCAAAGTTGAAAATGTAGAAAAAGTAACTGGAAAAGTAACTATCGCTGACGCTGAAATCGTGGTTTCTGCAGGTCGTGGAATGAAAGGTCCAGAGAACTGGGGAATGATTGAAGAATTAGCTTCAGTTTTAGGTGCTGCAACTGCATGTTCTAAACCAGTATCTGATATTGGATGGAGACCTCACAGCGAGCACGTAGGACAAACAGGAAAACCAGTAGCTTCTAACTTATATATTGCAGTAGGAATTTCTGGAGCAATCCAACATATTGCAGGTATCAACTCATCAAAAGTAAAAGTAGTTATCAACACTGATCCAGAAGCGCCTTTCTTTAAAGTTGCAGATTACGGAGTTGTAGGTGACGCTTTCACTGTAGTACCTCAATTAATTGAAAAATTAAAAGCATTCAAAGCGAGCAACTCATAATAAATTAGTTGTTTAAAAATATATTATATTAAAATTAGAGTTATCTTTGTTTAGATAGCTCTTTTTTTTATTTTTGGGGCGACCCGAGTGGTAACGAATTGACGAAGTAATGGCTAACCGTTTTTCTGTTAGCCATTTTCTGACTTTGTGATTATTGCAAAAATCCGAATCAGCATATCAAAGAAATGATAATTAACACATTAAAATGAGTTTAGTAAAATTAACCATAAAAGGTATTTCGTACAGCCAAACGCAAAACGGAGCGTATGCCTTAATCTTAAATGAAGTGGATGGTGAGCGAAAACTTCCAATTGTTATCGGAGCTTTTGAAGCGCAGTCGATTGCTATTGCTTTAGAAAAAGAAATAAAACCTCCAAGACCACTTACACACGATTTATTCAAAAACTTTGCAGATCGATTTGACATCGTAGTAAAGCAAGTGATTATTCATAAATTAGTAGATGGTGTTTTCTACTCAAGCATTATTTGCGAAAGAGACAAAATCGAAGAAATCATCGATGCTCGTACTTCCGATGCTATTGCATTGGCTTTGCGTTTTAACGCTCCTATTTTTACTTACAAAAACATTTTAGACAAAGCCGGAATTTATTTAAGCATCAATCCGTCGGAAACTACAAATGAAAATCCAGATAACGACAATATTTTAACTCCAACAGACACTTACGAAGAAGATGTTGTGGTTCCGGCGGATAACTATTCTGGTTATTCCCTAAAAGAATTGTACCAAAAATTAGACGAAGCGGTTCAAAACGAAGACTACGAAAGAGCCGCAAAAATTAGAGACGAAATTTCAAAAAAAGAATCATAAACTTCATACGTATATATGTATAAATATATTTTTTATGTATTGGCTTTATTTTTAAGCTTTACAACTTCAGCTCAAGAAATTGAGAAAAAATGGCAACTTTCTTCTTCAAATAAAGATTATTTAGAATTAAAAGGTGGAAGCTACGAACTTCACATTTCGTCAGACAGCTTAAAACAAAAAGGTGACTATTTAGTTCAAGATAATTTTATTTTCTTATTTGAAAATGGATCGGATTCTCCAACAAAACGTTTCGTAATTGAAACCAAAACCGACTCTACACTTACTTTAAAGAACAGAGGAAAAGCCTATTCGTTTTTCGCTTCAAACAAAGCTACTAAAGCGGAAGTAATCAATGGAGAAATCAAACCAAACGAAGGTTTTTCATTAAACAGTTTGTTAAGAGGAATATTAGGAATGTTAGCCTTATTAGGAATCGCTTATATTTTTAGTTCTAACAGAAAAGCTATCAACTGGAAAACCATTGGAATTGGATTAGGCGTTCAGTTAATCTTAGCAATTGGTGTTTTAAAAGTAGGATTTGTTAAAACCGGATTTGAATTCGTAGGAAGCTTATTCGTAAAAGTGTTAGATTTCACAAGAGCGGGAAGCGAATTCTTACTTGGAGGCATGATGAATGTAGATAATTTTGGATTCATTTTCTTATTTCAAGTATTACCAACAATCATTTTCTTTTCCGCATTGACTTCTTTATTATTCTATTTAGGAATCATTCAGATTGTTGTTAAGGGAATGGCAACGGTGTTAACCAAATTAATGAATATTTCAGGAGCAGAAGGTTTATCAACAGCTGGAAATATTTTCTTAGGTCAAACCGAAGCACCTTTGATGATTAAAGCCTATTTAGAAAAAATGAACCGAAGCGAAATCTTCTTAGTAATGACTGGAGGAATGGCTACAGTTGCAGGAGGAGTTTTAGCGGCTTACATCAGTTTCTTAGGCGGAAACGATCCTGTATTGCGATTAGAATTTGCGAAACACTTATTAGCGGCATCTGTAATGGCGGCTCCTGGTGCGATTATCATCTCAAAAATGTTATGCCCTCAAACAGAATCTGTAAATACAGATGTGGAAGTTACCAAAGAAAAAATTGGTTCCAATATATTAGATGCCATTGCAACAGGAACAACCGAAGGTTTAAAATTAGCAGCAAACGTAGCTGCAATGTTATTAGTTTTCATTGCTTTCATTGCGATGATTAACTACACTTTTGGAAAAATCGGACTTTGGACAGGCTTAAATGATGTTATTGCAGCAAATACTCCATATAAATCATTCTCATTAGAAACTATTTTAGGAATTATCTTTTCACCCTTAATGTGGTTAATTGGAATTGCTAAAGAAGACATGATGTTAATGGGACAATTATTAGGAATCAAATTAGCCGCATCCGAATTTGTGGGTTATATCCAATTAGCCGAATTAAAAAACGTAGCTAACGAAGTTCATTTCACTTTCAACAAATCGGTAATTATGGCAACCTATATGTTATGTGGATTTGCAAACTTTGCTTCTATCGGAATTCAAATTGGTGGAATTGGTTCATTAGCACCTAACCAAAGAAAAACATTATCAGAATTCGGTTTAAAAGCCGTTTTAGGTGGAAGTTTAGCCTCACTGTTATCAGCGACAATTGCAGGAATGATTATTGGGTAAAATTGGTAATAGGCAATTGGTGATAGGTAATAGGTTTAAAAACAGTATAAATTGATATGAGAAATTTTAGAGATTTAGAAGTTTGGAATTTATCTAGAGAACTAGTTAAAGAAATCTATTTCCTAATGAAAACCATGCCAGATGAAGAAAAATTTGGTTTAATTTCTCAGATAAAAAGAAGTGCAATTTCTATTCCTTCGAACATAGCTGAAGGTTGTGCAAAAAAATCAAATAAAGATTTTTCAAGATTCTTAGAAATTAGCCTAGGCTCTTGTTACGAATTAGAAACCCAATTAATTCTTTGTTCAGATGTTGAATTAATAAAAGAAGATATTATCGAAGAAAAAATCATATTGCTTCAAACTTTAGAAAAGAAAATAACCTCTTTCATAAATTATTTAGCAACACAATAACCCATCACCTATAACCCATTACCCATTACCAAATAATATGAAACAATATCACGATTTAGTAAAACACGTATTAGAAAACGGCAACCAAAAAGGCGACCGTACCGGAACTGGAACCTTAAGTGTGTTTGGTTACCAAATGCGTTTTGATTTAAGCGAAGGTTTCCCAATGGTAACCACTAAGAAACTCCACTTAAAATCGATTATTTATGAATTGTTGTGGTTTTTAAAAGGTGATACGAATATCAAATATTTACAAGAAAACGGTGTGAAAATTTGGGACGAATGGGCGGATGAAAATGGCGACTTAGGTCCGGTTTATGGACACCAATGGCGCAATTGGAACAGCGAAGAAATCGACCAAATTACCGAATTAATCGAAACATTAAAAACCAATCCAAACAGCAGAAGAATGTTGGTTTCTGCTTGGAATCCTAGTGTTTTACCTGATACTTCTGTTTCGTTTGCGGAAAATGTTGCCAATGGAAAAGCGGCTTTACCTCCATGTCATGCCTTTTTCCAGTTTTATGTGGCGGATGGAAAATTAAGTTGCCAGTTGTACCAACGCAGTGCTGATATTTTCTTAGGCGTTCCTTTTAATATTGCGTCTTATGCTTTGTTTACAATGATGATTGCACAAGTGTGTGATTTACAAGTAGGCGAATTCATCCACACCTTTGGTGATGCGCATATTTACAACAACCATATCGAGCAATTACAATTACAATTATCGCGCGAGTGCCGACCTTTACCAACGATGAAATTAAACCCAGAAATTAAAAATATTTTCGATTTCAAATTTGAAGATTTTACGTTAGAAGGGTATGACCCGCATCCGCATATTAAAGGTGTTGTGGCGGTTTAAATATTTAAATTATGAAAAACACTCTCTTACTTTGCTTTACATTATTTGTAATTAACGCCTTTTCTCAAAATGAACACACTAAAGACAATGTAGTCATACTTACTACAAATGACTCATTAAGCGGAAAAACGGTAGGAGATATCCCATTTGCCATAATTGAAGAAGTTCCAATTTATCCAGGCTGTGAAGACATTGAAAGAAAAAAAAGAATAGATTGTTTTCAAGAAAAAATGGGGGAACATATTAATATAACGTTTAAATACCCTTTAAAAGCACGCAAGAAAAACATTGAAGGAAGAGTACTTGTTTTATTCGTAATAAGCAAAGAGGGAGAGATTACGAACATCGAGACTAGAGGTGGCGATCCAATTCTACAAACCGAAGCATTACGAATAGTTAGACTTTTACCTAAAATGAAACCTGGAATGCAAAAAGGAAAACCTGTTAATGTAAAATACGCTCTTCCAATAAACTTCAAACTTCAATAACATGCTTACCATAATCGCAGCGGCATCAGAAAACAACGCTTTAGGAAAAGACAATCAATTGGTTTGGCATTTACCAGATGACTTTAAACGTTTTAAAACCATTACTTCTGGTCATTATATTGTGATGGGTAGAAAAACCTTTGAAAGTTTTCCGAAACCGTTACCAAACCGAACACACATTATCATTACGCGACAAAAAGATTACGAAGTTCCAGAAGGTTGTTTAGTAGCGAGTAGTTTGCAAAAAGCTATTGATTTGTGTCCAAAAAATGAAGAAGTTTTCATTATTGGCGGTGGTGAAATCTACAAACAATCTATTGAAATTTCGGATAAAATCGATTTAACGCGTGTGCACACCACTATTGAAGCGGATACTTTTTTCCCAGAAATTGACAAGACCAAATGGGAATTGGTTTTCGAAGAATTCCATGCTAAAGACGAAAAACACGATTACGATTTTACTTTTTTGACGTACATTAGAAAATAGTTTTTTAGAACGCGGATGACGCAGATTTAAGGAATTTTCACAGATTTTTTAAATTTCTTAAATCTGTATTCTAAAAAATATTTCTTTAATTTGAATTTTGAAGTTCAAATTGAATTTTGAAGTTGTATTTGATTTTTTATCAGTACTTTTGTGTTCCAAAAAATTGCAAAATGTCAAAAAATATTACGCCATATCAAGATTCTAACTTAGGAAAAAAAGAACAAGTTGCTCAAATGTTTGACACCATTTCTGAAAATTATGATGGGTTAAACCGAGTTATTTCTTTTGGAACCGATGCCAAGTGGAAAAAGAAAATCTTAAAAATGATTGCGGCAAAACAACCGAAAACCATTTTAGATATTGCTACTGGAACAGGTGATTTAGCGATTTTATTTGCAAACACTTCGGCAACCGAAATCATTGGTTTGGATATTTCGCAAGGTATGCTAGACATTGGGAAGAAAAAAATTACAGCTCAAAACTTGGATTCTAGAATTCAAATGGTTTTAGGTGACGGTGAAAATATTCCGTATCCTGATAATTATTTTGATGCCATTACGGTGGCGTATGGAGTTCGTAATTTTGAAAATTTGGAAAAAGGTCTAACAGACATTTTAAGAACATTAAAACCTGGCGGGCAATTGATTATTTTAGAAACTTCGGTTCCTACACAATTTCCTTTTAAACAAGGATATTATGTTTATACCAATTTCATCATGCCAACTATTGGAAAATTATTTTCAAAAGATAAAAAGGCATACCAATATTTATCCACTTCGGCACAAAATTTTCCTTTTGGAGAAGCGTTAAACAATATTTTGAGAAAAATTGGGTTTATAGACGTGAAGCACCTACCTCAAACATTTGGAGTTGCTACCATTTATCAAGCATCTAAAAAATAATATGAAGAAGTTTTTATTTTTATTACTTTTTTCACCCCTACTCTTTGCTCAGGAAGGCATGTTTAGTAAAGACCCAATTATCAATAAGGAAAATTGGAACAAACAGCGCGTTCACTGGGGCTATTACCTTGGTTTTAACAATTTAGATTTCAAATTTGATTATGCTTCGGTTACAGATGATATTGAAGTGGGAACCTCAACAGGATTTAATGTAGGATTGATTGGAAATTTACGATTAGCAGAATATTTCGATTTACGTTTTGAACCCGGATTAATTATTACCCAAAGAAACTTAACGTATCCTAACATTACCGATTTAGGTGATCGATTGAGAGAAGTTAAATCTACTTATATTTTCTTTCCAGTTCTTTTGAAATATTCAGCTTTGAGAACAGGAAATGTTAGACCTTATTTAGTGGGTGGAATCTCAACAGCGCTAAATCTTGGTAGTAATGCAGATTCGCCAGATGACAATTTCAACAATCGTTTTAGAATGACCAAATGGTCAAATTTTTACGAAGTTGGTTTTGGAATCGACTTGTATTTGGAATATTTTATCTTTTCTCCATCTATCAGAGGAGTTTTCAGTATGAACGACGAGTTAATCCGTGATAACGACCCGAATAGTCCTTGGACAGGAGATATTCAATCTATGAAAACTCGCGGGTTTTTCATCAATTTTTCGTTCCACTAAGCGTTAACTTCTTTTAAATTCACTCAGAATAATAGCGGTTGCAGTTGCTACATTAAGACTTTCTGTAATTTGAAGATTTCCAAAACGCGGAATAGCAATTCGATCCGAAACTAATTTTTCAACGGAAGACGAAATCCCATTAGCTTCATTTCCCATGATGATGATGCCTTCTTTTGGTAATTTTTCTTGGTAAATGTTTTTTCCATCCATGAAAGTTCCAAAAACCGGCAACTTGGTTTGCGATAAGAACGCTTCTAAATTTCCATACACCACATTTACTCTACTGATAGAACCCATCGTAGCTTGCACTACTTTTGGATTATAAATATCTACCGATTCTTCAGAACAAAATAACGTTTCAATTCCAAACCAATCACACAAACGAATAATCGTTCCCAGATTCCCAGGATCGCGAACATCGTCTAACGCCACAATTAGTCCTTTATCAACCATTTCTTTAGCTTTCGGAATTTTAAAAACCGCCAAACAAGTATTTGGAGTTGTTAAAGCACTAACTTTTTTTAATTCGGCTTCAGAAATGGCATGAACTTTGTTTTTTGGAACTGTAAGAAAATCTTGCTTTGTAGTAAACAAATCTTGCAATTCAAAGTTAGAATGTAACAATTCTTGAACTACCTTTACGCCTTCGGCAAAGAAAAGTTGTTCTTGTTTTCTATATTTTTTTTGTTGTAAACTCGTTATTAGTTTAATTTGGTTTTTACTAACCATAAAAATTGTATTTTTGACTAACTTTTAAAAAGTGCTTTGAGAAATAATTTATCAAAAATAACATTATTATTTGTAATCGGAACAATAATTTATTCGTGTTCGTTAGTTAAACGAGTACCCGAAAGCGAAAAATTATTGGTCAAAAACGAGATTTATATCAACGATAAAATCAACAAAGAAGAACGAATTAATAATTTATTAGTCCAACAACCGAATACTAAATTCTTAAATTATCCTTTTGGACTAACGCTTTACAACGCGGCAAAGCCAAATCCAGATTCCTCTTACAAAGCTTGGTTGAACCGAAAACCAAATCGAGTTAAAAGATTAAATCGTTTTTTATCCGCTAAACAAGTTGAACGATTAGGGAAATCATTTTTTGTTAGTGGATTGCCTAATTTCATGAAAGAAACAGGTGAAGCGCCTGTGATTATTGACAAAAAAAAGGCAGAACGCTCACAAGAACGATTAAGTGGCTTTTATTACAACAATGGTTATATTAAAAACGAAGTCACCCATTCGATAGATTCTGTAGGAAAGAAAAAAGGAAAAATTACGTATAAAGTCACCACTGGAAAGCCTTATTTCATTGATTCTATTTTCAAAATTATCGAAACTCCAATAATTGATACTCTTTATGCTCGTGAAGAAAAAAAGAGTTTTATAAAAAAAGGCGACCAATATAATTACACCAATTTTGATATCGAACGGAAAAGAATCACTCAATATTTAAGAAATAATGGTGTGTATCATTTTCAGGAAAGTAATGTGCGATATGATGCCATTCATGATGATTCCACTCAAAAAATGAATGTTAATATAAAAATTGAAGACCGATTAGTAAAAAAGGGAGATACTTTGGTTAAAAAACCTTTTTCGGTTTATAAAATTAGTCAGGTTAATATTTTTACGAACAATACTTCAAGGAAAGAACGCAATCAATTTAATGATAGCGTTACTTATAGAAACTTCAATATTTATAGTGCTGGAAAATTAAAATACAAACCAAAAGCCATCACCAACGCAATTTTTATTGAAAAAGGAAAATTATTCAGCGATAACGACAGAGCCTTAACTTCAAAATCGCTTAGTAATTTGAAAGTATTCAATTATCCAAACATTGAATATGTAGAAGATCCAAGCGACAGTACTAATTCTTCATTGATTGCTAACATCTACTTAATTAGTAAACCAAAATATATTTGGCAACCCTCGATTGATGTTACCACTTCAGATATTCAACAGTTTGGAATCAGCGGAAGAATGGCCTTTACTTGGCGAAATCTATTCAAAAGAGCCGAAATATTTGAGCTTTCAGCCAGAGGAAACATTGGCTCTTCAAAAGATTTAGCGAATCCAAACAATGTGTTTTTTAATATCTCTGAATATGGTTTAGAGGGGAAGCTTAGTTTTCCAAGAATTGTTTTTCCAGTAAACACTCGAAATATCATTAAAAAAGAAATGTTGCCAACTACCAATGCCAACATTGGTTTAACCAGTCAGCGAAACATTGGATTGGATAAAGAAAATTTAACTGGAGTATTTGGATACAATTGGATTCCAAAACAAAAACACACCGTTCGATTTGATTTATTGAGTATACAATTTATCAAGAACTTAAATCCAGAAAATTATTTTAATGTTTACTCCTCTTCGTATAACACACTAAATAATTTAGCTCAGCTTTATAGTGTTAATCCAGATTACTTGGATGATGATGACAACCTAACCGCACAAGGAGCTGTAAATTTTATTAATGATGTTGAAAACGGGGTTATAACATTCCCTTCAGATGATAACAACTATAAAACTATTAGAAGTATTGGAGAAAGAAGAGAACGTTTGATTGAGAACAATTTGATTGTTTCTTCTGGAATTACCTTTTCTAAGAATACAAAGACCAATTTACTTGACAATAATTTTTACTCAATACGAACAAAATTAGAATCTTCTGGAAATGTATTATCACTTTTAGCGGATACTAAGAACGAAGAACTGAATCAAAATGGAAACAAAACCTTGTTTGGAATCGAATATTCACAATATATCAAAGGTGAAGTAGATTTTATCAAGCATTGGGATTTTGGCAAGAAAAACACTTTAGCAATGCGTGCTTTCGCTGGTCTTGCAGTACCTTATGGAAATGCACAATCCATTCCGTTTTCGCGAAGTTATTTTTCGGGAGGATCTAATGACAATAGAGGTTGGCAAGCCTACAGCTTAGGACCAGGAAGAAGTGGCGGAATAAACGATTTTAATGAAGCCAATTTGAAATTAGCTTACAGTTTAGAATATCGTTTTAGAGTAGGAGGTAATTTTTATAGTGCTGTTTTTACAGACATTGGAAATATTTGGAACGTATTTGACAACATTACAGACAAAGATTACACCTTCAATGGATTTAGCTCATTAGAAGACTTAGCTGTTGGTTCTGGAATTGGTTTCAGATATGATTTTGATTTCTTCGTATTCCGTTTCGATTTAGGTTATAAAGCTTACGATCCTGCTAGAGAAGTGGGTGATCGATGGTTGAAAGGAATCAACTTTAGTAGAACGGTGCTAAATTTTGGTATTAATTATCCGTTCTAATTTTTTAAATTATTATTTTTGCACAACTATAACCAAAAAAATACAACTATGAGTCACAATATTAAACCGGGTGTTGCTACCGGAGATCAAGTACAAGAAATCTTTAATTACGCAAAACAAAAAGGATTTGCATTGCCTGCTGTTAATGTTGTAGGTTCAAGTACAATTAATGGAGTTTTAGAAACTGCAGCTAAATTAAAAGCACCTGTTATCATCCAATTTTCAAATGGTGGTGCTCAATTTAATGCTGGAAAAGGATTATCAAACGAAAATCAACAAGCAGCTATTTTAGGAGCTGTTGCTGGTGCAAAACATATCCACACTTTAGCTGAAGCTTACGGAGCAACAGTTATTTTACATACAGACCACTGTGCTAAAAATCTTTTACCATGGATTGATGGTTTATTAGACGCTTCTGAAAAACATTTTGCTGAAACTGGAAAGTCATTATTCAGTTCTCATATGATTGATTTATCTGAAGAGCCAATCGAAGAAAACTTAGAAATTTCTAAAAAATATTTAGAAAGAATGAGTAAAATGGGAATGACTTTAGAAATCGAATTAGGTATTACAGGTGGTGAAGAAGATGGTGTTGACAATTCTGATGTAGACAGCTCAAAATTATATACACAACCTGATGAAGTTGCCTATGCATATGAGGAATTAATGAAAGTAAGTCCAAGATTTACAATCGCAGCTTCTTTCGGAAATGTACATGGCGTTTACAAACCAGGAAACGTAAAATTAACTCCAAAAATCCTTAAAAATTCGCAAGAATACGTTCAAAATAAATTCAATACGGGTCACAATCCGGTTGATTTTGTTTTCCACGGAGGTTCGGGTTCAACTTTAGAAGAAATTAGAGAAGCTATTTCTTACGGAGTAATCAAAATGAACATTGATACGGATTTACAATTTGCTTTCACAGAAGGAATTCGCGATTATATGACGTCTAAAATTGATTATTTAAGAACTCAAATCGGAAGTCCAGACGGAGCAGACAGTCCAAATAAAAAACACTACGATCCAAGAAAATGGGTTCGTGAAGGAGAAGTTACGTTCAACAAACGTTTAGAACAAGCTTTTGCCGATTTAAATAACGTAAACACATTATAAATTTAGAATTTAGAATTTAGAATTTAGAAAAATCACTTCTAAATTCTAATTTCTAATTTATGACTTCTAATTTCAAGAAATATGGCTTGGTTTAAAAGAAAAGAAAAAGGAATTACAACTCCTACAGAAGCTAAAAAAGACGTACCAAAAGGTTTATGGTATAAATCTCCTACAGGAAAAATCGTTGATCAAGACGAATTAGCGAGAAACTTATGGGTAAGTCCAGAAGATGATTATCATGTAAGAATTGGTAGTAAAGAATATTTCGAAATTTTATTCGACAACAATGAATTTACAGAGTTAGATGCAAATTTAACTTCAAAAGATCCATTGAAATTTGAAGACACTAAAAAATACAGCGAGCGTTTAAAAGACGTTATGGATAAAACCAAACTAAAAGACGCAATTCGCACGGGTGTTGGAAAATCAAAAGGAAAAGATTTAGTAGTTTCTTGTATGGACTTTGCTTTCATTGGAGGTTCTATGGGAGCGGTTGTAGGTGAAAAAATTGCAAGAGCAATTGATTACTCAATCAAACATAAAATTCCTTTTGTATTGATTTCTAAATCAGGTGGTGCTCGTATGATGGAAGCGGCTTTCTCTTTAATGCAGTTAGCTAAAACTTCAGCAAAATTAGCTCAGTTAGCAGAAGAAAGAATTCCTTACATTTCATTATGTACGGACCCAACTACTGGTGGAACTACCGCTTCTTATGCAATGCTTGGTGATATTAACATTGGAGAACCAGGAGCTTTAATTGGTTTCGCTGGACCACGTGTTGTTAAAGACACAACTGGAAAAGATTTACCAGAAGGTTTCCAAACATCAGAATTCTTATTAGAGCATGGTTTCTTAGATTTCATCGCTCATAGAAAAGAGTTGAAAAACAAAATTAACTTGTATTTGGATTTGATTCAAAATCAACCAATCAGATAAAAAAAATCCCGATAGTTTCCTATCGGGATTTTTTTTGTTCTTTATATTCTTAGAAAGTGTATTTAATTCCACCATAAATATTTCTACCAGGAGCGTTAATTCCTGAAGCAAATACTCTGTATTGTGTATCTAAAATATTCTCTACTCCAGCAAAAAGAGTTCCGCCTTTTAACACTTGGAAACCTGCTTTAAAGTTATAAGTTTCCCAAGCTGGCATACCATTAGCTGGTGCATATTGTGCATTATCTTCACCACTTGTTGAATAATCTTTACTATCCTTTTTCCCATTGTACAACATATAACCTTCTAAGTTAAGTTTGTTATGTGTGTATGACAATCCAACTTTACCAAAATAAGGTGCAATATGATCTAATGGACGTTGTGAACCATCTTCCACTACTCTACCAAGCGTATAATTGAAATTAGCACTAAATAATAAATCAGAAATGATATAAACACTTACGTTAGTTGAAAATCCAGTAACAAAAGCTTTTCCTTTATTTTGATTGGCTTTTACTTGAGCATCAAATCCGTTGTAGTTAATAATACTTTGTCCGTTGTATGTAAAATCATCTGTTACAATGGCATCATACATTCTTGTATAGAAATACGTGCTTTCTAATTTTATTCTTTTAGAATCAGATTGAATTACGATACCTAAATCTCCGGTAATTGTTTTTTCTGGTTTTAAATCTTCGTTTGGCACAATTAAAATTCCTAATGAAGAAGAAGAACCTGCTCTTGATTCAAACACTTTAGCTAAGTCATCAATATTTGGCGCTCTAAATCCAGTAGCAATATTTCCTTTTAAAGCAAAGTTTTTTGATGTATTATGCATAATCCCTAAAGTTCCACTATAAGTAAAGTTTCCTTGAGAAATTGAGTTAAAAGGCAATGAAAATACCGAATTATCAGCAATTGTACTTTTTAAACTTGTATATCCAGCTCTAGCTCCTACATTCCAAAATGTTTTATCCGACACTTTTTCGTTATAAGAAATATACAAATCATTACGCATCATATTGTTATCTCCGTTTGGATAACGCGTGTTGATATCAGTTACAACTCCCGTATTGATATTATTAGCATAAGCCGTTGATTTTAAAGTTTCGTAATACGATTCAAAACCATAAAACAATTCTCCTTTAGTAAATTTCTTATCCAAATCTAACGAAACCGAGAACATGTCTACATTCTCTTCGTTGTGTTGTAAATTATAGTTTCCAAATCTTCTGTTGTGACGACTTTCTTTTACGTTTTGATAGGCTACATTAATTTTTAAATCGCTATTTAAAAACGCTTTCTCTTTTTGTAACGAATAAATCGCCAACAATCTATCCTGTGGACCGTAATACCATTGTGCAAATTTCAATCCTGAACCAGCCGTTTCGGTTAATCTATCATAACGATTAATATCGGATGTTGTTGAATACTGTAAATTCAAACCGTGTACAAATCCTGAATTTGTTTTGTAGGCAAATTTCTGCATGAAATTATACTGTTTGTAAGCCGACCCCACTTGTGTGTACTTATCATCATTTACATTTAATTGGTCAACACCACCAACTGTTGAAACATAATTAGGTCTTTCTCCAAAGTAATCCCCATTATGATTTCTTTCTTTACCCATTTTTAAATCTCCAAAATCATTAAATGAAAAGAAAGTCAAGGAAGCAAACTTTGAAGTAGCATAATTTAAATTCAGAGCAATCGATTTTTCCTCATTTACACTACTATAACGTGTATTAACCCCTCCAGTAAATTTGTTGTGAACCTCATTTAAAAACTTAGTATTCTTAGTTGTCATTGCAACTGAACCACCGAGTGCATCACTACCAAATAACGTAGAAGATGGACCATAGAAAACACCCACATTTTCTAACATATTTTCGTCAACTGTAATTACATTTTGCAAGTGACCTGCTCTGAATATTAAGTTATTCATTCTTACACCATCAACAGTGATTAAAACTCTACTTGCTTCAAATCCTCTAATCACAGGACTTCCACCGCCTTGTTGGGATTTTTGCACAAATAAGGCTCCTGAATTAGAAAGCATCTCAGCCGTACTTTGAAAGTTTTGAAAGTCGATTTGTTTTGCTGTGATTACCTCAACTTGATTAGGTAATTGTGTATACTTTTTGGGAACTTTATTAGAAATAACTACTTCATTCAATTCAGTAGCAGTGGTATCTTGTGCCGTTTGTGAAAACCCTAAAAAAGGCAATAACACTACAGCATAAAAAATAATTTTTTTCATTTTTATGGATTATTTATTCTAACTTAAACATGTATTAATATTGAATTACTGTATAACAATATTCTAATTAATTAAAAAGATTAAGAATAAATATTGGGCGGAGGCGAATCTACAATTAAAGATTTTGATTGATAAAAACCTGCATACACATTAACCTTAGTTGGGCGGTTTTTATCTATAAAAGGGAACCATGAAAAAACAGGTTGAAAATAAACCGATTTATAAAACTTATAAAGTAAATCTTGTTTTTCTTTGGATTTAGAATCGTGCTGACAAACACCAACCAAAAGTTCGTCTAATTGTTTGTTTAATTTTGTTTCTTTAAAATCCCACCAGCACCAATACTTGATAGAATCTTTTGAAACTACTTTATCTACAATATCATACATTTGATTGTTGAATTCAAACTCTTTTGAATGTTTCCATTGTAACTTTGTAGTCGTTTCAGTTTTGGCAAATTTTAAAAGAACTAATTCACTTTTATCAATTCCCGCAATCATTTTCCATTTCACTTCTTTTTTAACAACGCGCTTTCGTTGTTGAAGCCAAGAATAGGTTACAACAGCAGGCGCTATCAACATAAATAGCAAAAATATACTAATGATTTGCTTTTTCAATTTGGGATATTAACCTCCAAATATACTAAAAATTACATTCCGCTTCTAATGGCTTCTACAGGGTCTAATTTTGAGGCAGAAATTGCAGGAATAATTCCAGAAATCAATCCAATTAAGGCTGCTAAACCAGAACCTAATAACATATTTGCGGCACTCAAGACAAATTCAAAATCAAGAGCTGCTGAAAGTCCTAAAGCAATAATCCAAACTAAAAACATTCCCACAATTCCTCCAATTAAGGAAAGAATTACCGCTTCGAATAAGAATTGAAACAAAATGAATTTATTTTTAGCTCCTAACGCTTTTTGAATTCCAATTAAGTTGGTTCGCTCTTTTACCGATACGAACATAATATTCGCAATACCAAAACCTCCCACTAAAAGTGAAAACGCACTGATAATCCAACCAATCATATTCATTTGACCTACGATATTATCAATAAAATCAGTAAATCCAGAAAGCACATTCAAAAAGAAGTTATCGATTTCACCCGTTTTTAAACCTCTGAAATTTCTTAATTTCTGACGCAATTCGGCTTTGAATTCTTCGATGTCAATTCCTTTTTCAGGCTTAATTAACATGGCTGGAGTTAACGCTTTACTGTTATCGCCATACATTTTTCTTAGAAAATTTACAGGAAAAAATACGGCAACGTCATTACTATCACCAAACATGCCTTGCCCTTGTTTTTTCAAAACACCAATAACGGTAAAACGTTGGCCATATAAACGTACTTTTTTTCCGATTGGATCAGTGTTTTCAAACAAACCAGTAGCCACTTCACTTCCAATTACAATAACGGGACTTCCCGAATTGGACTCCGATTCATTAAACAAACGCCCTTTATCGATTTTAACCGGCTCGATATCAAAAAATTCTTCCGTTGAAGGTTTAACTCGAATAGAATTAACCGTTTTGGAATCGTATTTTATACTTTCGTTTCGGGTAAACAAATTGAACGACATTTTATCAATTCCATTAACACTTCGTCTTAAATACTCGTATTCTTCGTAAGTTACATCAGGAAATTGCTCACGCTTCCATCTTGGCACTTCAGAAGGACCGAATGAAAAACGCATTAAATAAACAGTATTCATATCCATATCACTCAAATCTTCCTTGATTTTTTTATCCATAGAATCTACCGCAGCCAACACCGCAATAATGGAAAAAATACCAATAGTAACGCCTAACAACGACAAAAGGGTACGCAATTTATTGTTGCGCAATGCATTGATGGCAAAACTGAAACTTTCTGAAAGTAATCGTAAATATAAAAGCATAATACTGAGCTATTACTTATAAGTAGAGCATTGAGGGAAAATGTTACAGTTGGAGGGAATTTATTTATATTTGGGAAATGAAATTAAACTAATGAAAAAGATAGAGTATTATTATTTTCTATTTTATTACAAAATATACAATTCGATTGAATATACTTCAAACCTATTAGGTGGTTCCTTTTTATCAGAAATGAAAACAGGAATTATCATGATAGCTTTAGAGTTTTGGTTAGTTTTATCTTCCTACAATTACTACACAGTTTTAACAAATCAAAAATTATATTTATCTTTAAAAAATCCTATAGTTTTTATTCCAATAATTATTATAATTTATTTAAAATATAAACTTTTTACTGATAAAAAGAAATGGTTGGACTACAAAAAAAAGTTCGATAAATTTTCATCAAATAAAAACAAAAAGAGCACATTAGTTACTACTCTTATTTGTTTAATTATAATTATTAATTTAATTTTTTCTTTTTATCTACTGAGCAAACTTTAGAATTCAAGAAGAACCAGATCAACTCTTCTTACAATCAAAAAATATAAAACAATAAAGTTTGACTATTTTAAGAAGTATAACTACTTTTGCACCACGAAAACAACAACATTTATCTGATACTATTCAGATACAACAACACAACACCATGAACACAACAAAAAAAATTGCTTCGGCATTGATTTCTGTATTTGACAAAAACGGTTTAGAACCTATTGTTAAAGCCCTTCACCAAAACAATGTAACCATTTATTCAACCGGCGGAACCGAAACTTTTATTAAAGATTTAGGTATTCCAGTAGTTGCTGTAGAAGATATTACGGCTTTTCCTGAAATTTTAGGAGGAAGGGTAAAAACCTTGCATCCAAAAATCTTCGGTGGAATTTTAAACCGTCAAGACCATGCTGGTGATGTGGAACAAATGAAAGAATTCAACATTCCGCAAATCGATTTAGTGATTGTGGATTTGTATCCGTTTGAAAAAACCGTTGCTTCTGGCGCTAGCGAACAAGATATTATTGAGAAAATCGACATCGGTGGAATTTCGTTAATTAGAGCAGCAGCTAAAAATTTCAAAGACACGGTAATTGTTCCTTCAGTTGAGCAATATGCCCCATTTTTGAATTTCTACACTGAAAACAACGGCGCTACAACTTTAGAAAACAGAAAATTATTAGCTTCAAGAGCTTTTAATGTTTCTTCACATTATGATTCGGCGATATTTAATTACTTCAACCAAACATTTGAAGAACCGGTTTTAAAAATCAGCGAGCAAAACGGAAATGTATTACGTTATGGCGAAAATCCACATCAAAAAGGATTTTTCTATGGTGATTTCGATAAAATGTTTACCAAAGTTCACGGAAAAGAATTGTCATACAACAATTTATTAGACGTTGATGCAGCGGTGAATTTAATGAACGAATTCAAAAATGATAATCCAACTTTCGCAATTTTAAAACACAATAACGCATGTGGTTTAGCAACAAGAAATACGATGAAAGAAGCGTATTTAGACGCTTTAGCAGGTGACCCAACTTCAGCTTTCGGAGGAGTTTTAATTGCGAATGGAAAAATTGATGTGGCTACAGCTAACGAAATCAACCAATTGTTCTGCGAAGTAGTAATTGCTCCGTCTTATGACCAAGAAGCGATAGATATTTTGGAAGAAAAGAAAAACAGAATTATCTTAATTTTAAACGATGTTGAATTACCTCAAACAACCGTAAGAACTTGTTTAAATGGAGTTTTAGTTCAGGATAAAGACAATGTTACCGATTCAAAAGACCATTTAAAAACGGTTACATCGGCAGTTCCAACAGCAGAAGAAATTGAAGATTTATTATTTGCTTCAAAAATTTGTAAACACACAAAATCAAACACGATTGTATTTGCTAAGAACAAACAATTATGTGCTTCTGGAACCGGACAAACTTCAAGAGTTGATGCGTTAAGACAAGCGATTGAAAAAGCGACTTCATTTGAATTTGATTTAACTGGAGCGGTTATGGCAAGTGACGCGTTCTTCCCTTTCCCAGACTGTGTTGAAATCGCAAATAAAGCTGGAATTACTGCGGTGATTCAGCCAGGAGGTTCAATAAAAGATGAGTTAAGTATCAATTATTGTAATGATAATAATATGGCAATGGTGTTCACTGGAATTCGTCATTTTAAACATTAAAATTTCACTTACAAAACATATTTCACAAGCGCATTAAAAAAAATATTTTAATGCGCTTTTAATTTGTATTTATTCCAGATTATTTTTATAATTTTGCGAGTTGAATACAATTATACAAAAAACGCTAAACCCTTATCAAACTTATGGGATTTTTTGATTTCATGACCGAGGATATCGCAATCGACCTTGGTACCGCAAATACTCTAATCATTCACAACGATAAAGTCGTGATTGACAGTCCATCTATCGTTGCAAGAGACCGAATTACTGGCAAAATTATTGCTGTAGGTAAAGAGGCCAACATGATGCAAGGTAAAACTCATGAAAACATCAAGACCATTCGTCCTTTGAAAGATGGGGTTATTGCTGATTTTGATGCGTCGGAACAAATGATAAAAATGTTTATCAAAAGCATTCCGGCTTTAAAAAAGAAATTATTTACGCCAGCACTTCGTATGGTAATTTGTATTCCATCTGGAATTACAGAAGTAGAAATGCGTGCAGTAAAAGAATCTGCTGAGCGTGTTAATGGTAAAGAAGTATATTTGATTCACGAACCAATGGCTGCTGCAATTGGTATTGGCGTTGACATCATGCAACCAAAAGGAAATATGATTGTAGATATTGGAGGTGGTACTACTGAAATTGCCGTTATTGCTCTAGGTGGAATTGTTTGTGACAAATCAGTTAAAATTGCGGGTGACGTTTTTACAAATGATATCATTTATTATATGAGAACCCAACACAATTTATTTGTTGGAGAAACTACCGCTGAAAAAATTAAAATTCAAATTGGAGCAGCTACTGAAGATTTAGATAGTGCTCCAGAAGATATGTCGGTTCAAGGACGTGACTTGTTAACAGGTAAACCAAAACAAGTAGATGTTTCTTACCGTGAGATTGCAAAAGCGTTAGACAAATCGATTCAACGTATTGAAGACGCCGTAATGGAAACCTTATCGCAAACACCACCAGAATTAGCAGCGGATATTTACAATACAGGTATTTATTTAGCAGGTGGAGGTTCGATGTTAAGAGGATTAGACAAACGAATTTCATCAAAAACAGATTTACCGGTTTATATTGCCGAAGATCCATTAAGAGCCGTAGTTAGAGGAACAGGAATGGCGCTTAAAAACATAAACAAATACAAAGGAATCCTGATTAAATAAAAAATAGTCCATGCAGCAAATAATTAATTTTATCATAAAAAACAGCCATCGATTGCTGTTTTTGCTGCTTTTGGGCATCTCATTTTCTTTGGTTGTAAAATCGCACTCCTATCACCGAAGCGAGTATGTAAATTCAGCTAACGTTGTTACTGGTGCCTATTATGAAAAAGTGAATGAGGTAAATGAATATTTCAGTTTAAAGCAAAAAAACAAAGATTTAGCTTCGGAAAATGCATTGCTTAAAGAATTGTTATTCAACAAAAAAGACACCATTTTGACTTCTAAAACATTATTTAGAAACGACCTCAACAATTACAATGTCGTGGTAGCCAAAGTGGTAAAAAACACCTTTAACACAAGGGAAAACTACATCACCATCAATTCTGGAAAAAATTCGAAAATTGAAATCGATATGGGAGTGGTGAATGACAAAGGAATTGTTGGTATTATAGAAAAAACTTCTGCAAATTATTCAACTATTTTAAGTGTCTTAAATACAAAATCAAAGATTAATGCTAAAATTAAAAATTCAAATCACTTTGGATCTTTAATTTGGGATGGACGAAATGTAGGTTTTGCACAACTAATTGACGTTCCAAGATTGGCTTCCTTAAAACACGGGGATTCAATTGTAACAGGTGGAAATTCAGATATTTTCCCAGAGAATATTCCAATTGGAAAAATTGATAAGATCTTCATCGACAAGAAAACAAATTATTATACTATTAATATTCGTTTGTTCAACGACATGACATCGTTAGGCTATGTTTACGTTATTGAAAACAAAAGAAAAAAAGAGAAACAACAATTAGAAGCAGCAACCATAGCACCAAAACAATAAGTGAACAATAGCGTTTTAAATAGCATCCGATTTGTAGTTTTTTTACTCTTACAGCTTTTAATATTTAATAATATTAATATGTTTGGGTATTTAAACCCGTATCCGTATGTTTTGTTTATTTTATTATATCCAGTTAATAGCAATAAAAGTGTTTTACTTTTAGGAAGTTTTGCAATGGGAATTCTTTTGGATATGTTTTGTAATTCGGGTGGAATTCACACTATGGCTTCTTTAGTTTTGGCTTACATAAGACCATCGCTTTTTAAATTTGCATTTGGATTAAGCTACGAATATCAAACGGTAAAAATTAATGATAAAATTTCGCCAGAGCGTATTACTTTATTGTTGTTAGCTATTTTTATTCATCATTTTGTTTTATTCTTTTTTGAATATTTTAGATTTGATTTATTCTTTACAATACTGATTCGTACACTTTTCAGTACTATTTTTACGTTTACTATATGTTTACTAATTCTATATATAATTAAGCCAAGTAAGCGATGAGAAAAGCTTTATTACCCGCCGTAATTATAATTACTTCGGTTATCCTGATTGCTAGAATATTTTACCTTCAGGTAATTGATGAAAATTTAAAACTACAATCCGAAAACAATGCCATTAAAAAAGTATTTGATTTTCCGGAGCGAGGCTATATTTATGATAGAAATGGCAAATTATTAGTTGCCAATCAACCATCATATGATATCATGGTGGTACCAAGAGAAATTAAAGATATTGATACTACCGAATTTTGTTCACTTTTACACATTACGAAAGCTGACTTTATTAAAAAAGTAGAAAAAGCAAGAGTGTATAGCCCAATATTACCATCTGTTTTCTTGTCTCAATTGAACAAAGCTGAATACGCAGCATTTCAGGAAAAAGAAAGAAAATTTGAAGGTTTTTATACGCAGAAACGTTCTTTACGAGATTATCAAGTTAAAGAAGGCGCCAACATTTTTGGATTCATAACACAAGTCAATGAAGCCATTCTGAAAAAAAACAAATACTACAACAGTGGTGATTTGATTGGAAAGCAAGGTGTTGAACAACAATACGAAGAAATTTTAAGAGGAGTAAAAGGAGTAAAATATTTACTTCGTGACAAACACAACAAAATTATTGGCCCATACAAAGAAGGAAAGTTTGATACTATTGCTCAACAAGGAAAAGACTTAACCTTAACTATCGATCACGCTCTTCAACAATATGGAACCGAGTTGATGATAAACAAACGAGGTGGAATTGTGGCTATTGAACCAAAAACAGGAGAAATTTTAGCTTTGGTTTCAGCTCCAACATACGATCCTGCACTTTTAGTAGGCAGACAACGCTCTAAAAACTTCACTGCTTTATACAACGATTCGATTTCAAAACCATTGTATGATAGAAGTCTTCAAGCTACATATCCTCCAGGTTCACCATTTAAAATTGTAACTGGTTTAATTGGATTACAAGAAGAAGTTATTGATGAACAAACAACTTTTTATTGTAATCATGGAGCCAATTTTGGACGTTTTATGAAATGCCACTGCGGACTACATACACTTCAGTTGAACAATGGAACTTACAAATCTTGTAATAGTTACTTTGGACATACTTACAAGCGAATTATTGAAAAATACTCCAATTCAAATTACAGTGTGGACAACTGGGCAAATCACGTTAAAAGTTTTGGATTAGGGCAATTTTTAGGAACTGATATGCCTATTGGAGCTAAAGGTTTAGTTCCTGATTCTAAACTTTACAAAAGAGTTTATAACGGTGCTAAAATTAGAAGTTCGTATATAATTTCAAATTCAATTGGTCAAGGTGAAGTTTTAACATCACCAATTCAATTAGCTAACATGATGGCTGCTGTTGCAAATGAAGGATATTACTTTACACCTCATATCGTTAAGAAAATTAAAGGTCAAAATTTAGATAAAAAATACACAACAAAGCATTATACAACAATTGATAAGCAATATTTCCAGCCTATAATTCAAGGAATGGAAGATGTGTATAATTTCGGTACTGCTTCTGGATTAAGAGTAGAAGGAATTAAAATTTG
Organism: Flavobacterium sp.; assembly: GCF_041911335.1. Classification (GTDB taxonomy): domain Bacteria; phylum Bacteroidota; class Bacteroidia; order Flavobacteriales; family Flavobacteriaceae; genus Flavobacterium. The sequence continues at coordinate 93,675 of NZ_JAYRPD010000047.1, read as the reverse complement.
TGGTAAAACAGGAACAGCTGAAAATAAAATTAGAGTTGCAGGCAAAACTTATCAGTTAAAAGACCACTCCATCTTCGTGGCTTTTGCTCCAAGAGAAAATCCAAAAATTGCTTTAGCAGTATTCATTGAAAACGGATATTGGGGAAGTCGATGGGCTGGACCTATTGCCACCTTAATGATTGAAAAATATTTAAATGGTAAAATAACCCGTAAAGATTTGGAAACAAGAATGCTTAACGGAAGTATTGAAGACGAATATAGAAAAATTGAAAACATTATTTTCCAAAGAAAAGTAGATCCAACAAGAGTTCAAGATTCTTTAAACAAAGTCAATGTAGAAATTAGCGAAGCCAAAAAAGAAGAAGAGGAAAACTAAATGAAAAATCAAAGCGTAGGAAATAGAATCGATTACATCAGCATATTACTTTACATTGTTTTAGTGATTATGGGCTGGATGACTATTTATTCAGCTTCGTTACCATTAGAAGAAACTTCTATATTTGATTTATCTCAAATATATGGTCGTCAGATGCTTTTCATTGGACTAACAATTCCTTTGATTTTTATTATCCTATTTACTGATGCAAAAATCTTTGAACGCCTTTCGTTTGTGTTTTATGGTTTAGGAATTATACTACTACTTGGTTTATTTGTATTTGGAGTTACTAAAAAAGGGCAAACCAACTGGTATCAATTTGGTGGATTTGGTTTTCAACCTTCTGAGTTTGTCAAAACAGCAACAGCTTTATTATTGGCAAAATACCTAAGTTATTCCCAAATAAATTTAAAATACACAAAACATCAAATAATTGGATTAGCAATCGTTTTTATACCTGTTTTCTTAATTCGAATGCAACCCGACGCAGGTAGTGCCATGATTTTCGTTTCACTAATCTTTGTTTTAAATCGTGAAGGATTACCTAGTTGGTACTTTTTCTCAGGAATCATTGCCATAGCATTATTCTTTTTATCCTTAGTCATACAACCCATTTACTTAATCGCAGTTATTTTTGTGATAATGATAATACATTATGTTTTCAACAGAAAAATAACCCGAAATCCTATAGTTTACGGATTACTTTATTTAGTAATGGCGGGATTTGCCTTTTCCGTTAGCTATGTTTATGACAATGTATTAGAACCCCATCAAAAAGATCGTATTAATGTATTGATTGGTGATGATGTCGACATGAAGCGAGAAGGCTACAACTTAAACCAATCCATGATTGCAATTGGTTCTGGTGGTTTGTTAGGAAAAGGCTATTTAGAAGGCACTCAAACTAAAGGAGGTTTCGTTCCTGAACAACATACCGATTATATTTTCACAACCGTTGGTGAAGAATGGGGATTTATAGGAAGTGTTATTGTAATTCTGCTTTTTGCTGCTTTATTTTTAAGAATAATCTACTTAGCCGAGAACCAAAAAACCAAATTCAGTCGGGTTTATGGCTATTGTGTGGCAACGTATTTATTTACACACTTCTTTGTGAATATTGCGATGTTGATAAAGTTATTTCCAACGATTGGAGTACCACTACCCTTTTTCTCATACGGAGGATCAAGTTTGTGGGCGTTTACCATTTTACTTTTCATCTTTATCAAGCTCGATGCTAATAAAGTTAATGAATGGTAATTAAAAACTCCATCCTTTATAATCCGATTTTGCTTCTAGTTGATTTTCCAAGTTATCTGGTAAATTAGGATAAAAATCAATTCCGGTCATTTTTTCAATTTCATCAACCGAAACCACAAATTCATATAAAGGTTTATCAGAATCTTGATGTGGAACTAAAAAACCAATCATTTTATTCCCATCTTTTGACAAAAGCACTTTGTAAAAATAATTAGGAACAGAAACACGCTCTTTTCCAATAGTTTTTAAATTATCACTCAAAACCCCACCTGTAACAACATATAATCCATCATATTTTACCGCCCAATATCGCACTTTTTCTTCCAAACGATTCCATATTCCAGAATTAAATTCATGTAATTGCGGACTAATATTAGAAGTAAAAAAAGTTTCGTTGTAATCATCAAGCGTTTTCTTTCTATCTCCAGCCGGACACAAATGACCTTTGTCATAACCTGATTTTTTATAATTTCTCCAGTCTGCCGATTCGGTCTCTACTAATGGATCCTGTTCAAAAAAAGGTCTTTTGAAATTTGAATTTGTAAGATCTTCATTTTCTAAAAAATAAGCCACCCATTCGCTTTGTTCATGCTCTTCTGAATAGGAAAAAGAATAGGAATCGCGTTTATAAACATCACTTGTTGTAGAAGTGGGATAAAAATCGAAATCTGTATTAAGTTTGTTTTTAGAAATCGAAACCTCATCACTTTTAATTAAAAAATCTTCATCAATTCTTGACTCTTTGCACGAATAAAACAAAACTATAATTAGTAAGAAATACAATCTTTTCATGTTTTGGCTAAGTTTTTGTTACCTTTGTAAAGATAATTTTAAAATCCAAAATCATGAAAATTAAATTTTTATTTCTTGTAGCTTTTTTCAGTTTACAAGCTATGATTGCTCAAGAAACAGTTATCGATAGTGTTAAAGTGAAGCAAGAAAAACTACTTCAAGAGCAACAAAAAGCGGAAAAAGAAAGAATTAAAGCTGAAGAAAAAATACTTAAAGAACAGCAAAAGGCTGAAAAAGAGCGTCAAAAAGCTTTAAATGAAGCGGAAAAGGCAAAAAAAGAAGCTGAAAAAGCTCAGAAAAAAGCAGAAAAAGAACTAAAGCAAGCTGAGAAAGCAGCGGCTCAAAGAGAGAAAGCAAAAAATAATATCGAAAAAGCTAAGTCTAAAATTAACAACAACAAAAAAGATTTAGAAAAAGATAAAGAGAAATTTGAAAAGCTTAGAAGAAAAGGAAAATTAAGTACGGAAGACGAATTAAAATGGAGAGAGAAAATTCTTAAAAAGGAAAACAAAGCTTTAGAACTACAATTAGATTTAGAAAAAGCACAAAACAAACTTGACAAACTAGATTAATAAAAAATCCCGATTCTAACGAATCGGGATTTATTTTTAGGATTAATTCATGCTTAGCTTTTGTGGCAATCCTTTACCTTTTGCTAAAGATTTCATGTCTGAAATAATATTTAAAGTTTCTTCCATGTAAACATCTTTCTGCAAATCTTCATGCCAACGTTCTCTTTTTTGTTTCAAAATAGTGTCTTTTTCAAAAAGAGCTACCTCATCTGGTAAAGAAGAGAATTTTAATTTATTATTGTATTCTGAAATAGCTTTAAACTTCTTAGCTTTTGCATCAGAAGCATCCATTTCCTTTTTGAAATCAATCAGATTCAAACTAAAAACATTCTCGTCTTTACGTTCAAAAATCCATTTAGCATTCTCATCAATTAAGTTAAAAGTAGGATTAGCCGTTATTCTTTTCTTACTATTTGCAATTACGTTTTCAAAATTTGCATTCAAAGGTTGGTATTTAGCTGGCGCTATTTTATCCCATGGCATTGCACTTTCTTCATCACGTTCGCCCATATCTAAATAAGAGAAACGATCTGGAAAAACAATATCACTTCTTACGCCTTCTCTTTGAGTTGAACCACCATTAATTCGGTAGAATTTCTGAATGGTTGTTTTCAAAGCACCTAAATCTCCATAAGAATTACCTCTAATAAATTGATTTAAGTCAATCACATTTTGAACTGTTCCTTTACCATAAGAATGTTTACTTCCCACTACAATTCCTCTGTTATAATCTTGAATTGCAGCAGCAAAAATTTCTGATGCTGATGCTGAAAAATTATTAATCATCACTACAAGAGGTCCATCATATTGAACTCTTTTATCTGGATCAGGTAAAATTTCAGGATTTCTGCCTGGAGCTTTTACTTGAACAACCGGACCTTCAGGAATAAATAATCCAACCATTTTCACCACCGTCTCTAAAGAACCTCCACCATTATCGCGAAGATCCATTACTAAACCATCGATATTTTGAGCTTTTAATTTTTCTACCTCAGCGGCAACATCTTTAAAAGCATCTCTATTTTGTTTGTTTTCAAAACTGATATAGAATTTAGGAAGGTAAATAATTCCAAATCGTTTTCCATCTTTTTCAACGATACTCGATTTAGCAAACGTTTCTTCTGTTTCAACTTCATCTCTGATAATTGAAATCACTTTAATCGTTCCATCTACTTTTTTAACTGTTAAGCGAACTTCGGTTCCTTTGGGCCCTTTGATTTTTTTCACTACATCATCTAAACGCATTCCTGCAATATCAAGCGGTTCCTCTTTACCTTGAGCAACTTTTAAAATTAAATCACCCGCTTCTAATTCTTTACCTTTCCAAGCTGGCCCACCAGAAATTAATTCTGAAACTTCAACTCCCGATTCTTTCTTTTGTAAACGAGCACCAATCCCTTGGAATGTTCCGCTCATGCTTACATCAAATTTTTCTTTATCGTCAGGTGAAAAGTAAAAAGTATGCGGATCAAATCGTTCAACAATAGAATTTAAATAAATAGCAAACCAATCGTTTCTATCTAATTCATCTTCGATAAAATCAAAGTATTCGTTTAATGATTTCAAAGAATTCTTTCTCACATCCGCTTCAATTTCATCGAAAGATTTTACAGCTGTATTTGGTTCTTTTTCCTTTTTATCTTCTTCTAATTTTTGCTTATCTGTAATAGAAGAAAGTGCTTGTAATTTCAATTGCTTTCTCCATCTATCTTTTAAATCAGACTTATTTTTGGAGAAAGGCATTTTTTCATAATCTACATTAATCGTTTCCTTTTGATTAAAATCAAACGGTTTTGAAAGTACATCTTCATAAATATCTCGAGCTTCTTTCATTCTCTTTAACAAACGTTCGTTAGTTAAATTAAAGAATGTAAGGTCTTTATTTTTAATCATATCATCAATTGAATTTTCATATTTTTGAAACTCATCAATATCACTTTGAATGAAAAAACGTTTTGTAGGATCTATGTTATCCAAATATTTAGCATAGACTTTTTTAGAAAAATCATCGTTCATTTCGATTGGACTATAATGCCCTTTCTCTAAAACAAACGTTAACAATTCTAATAAAAGTTTATCTTTTTCAGGATCTTCTTTTTTCTGACTTGGAATAAAACTCCACAGTATTGCTGATAAAGCAGTTACCAACAATATAATCTTATAATTTCTTTTCATAAATTCCACTATTCGTTTCATTGAAAAATTTTCAACTAAATTACACAAAAAATCATGCCACAAGTGTGCAAATTACTATAATTTTTTGTTAAACCCACAAAAATTGGGCTTCAAAAAAAAGGTTTCGACATAAATTATTTAATTTAGCAAAAAATGTACAAAAAATGTCAAAACCACTGATACTAGTAACTAACGATGATAGCATTGTTGCTCCTGGAATTCGCGCATTAATTGAAGTGATGAAAGAATTGGGAGAAGTTGTTGTTGTTGCTCCCGATAGTCCACAAAGCGCAATGGGACACGCAATAACCATAAACAACACTTTAAAATTAGAAAAAGTACATTTAGACAAAGACCTTGAACAAGAATACAGTTGTAGCGGAACTCCCGTAGATTGTGTAAAAATTGCGGTGAATGAAATTCTAAAAAGAAAACCCGATTTATGCGTTTCAGGAATTAATCATGGTTCCAATTCTTCTATTAACGTGATATATTCGGGAACTATGAGTGCAGCAGTAGAAGCTGGAATCGAAGGTATTCCTGCTATCGGATTTTCGTTGTTAGATTACAGTTGGGATGCCGATTTTGACCCTATTAAATCTCATGTAAAACAAATTACATCTGAAGTTTTGAAAAATGGTTTACCAGAAGGTGTAATTTTGAATATTAATTTTCCAAAATTAAGCAAAGAAGATATCAAAGGAGTAAAAATTTGTCGTCAAGCGAAAGCCATGTGGCAAGAGGAATTTGACAAAAGAACGAATCCACAAGGAAAAGAATATTATTGGTTAACTGGCAAATTTGTCAATTTAGATAAAGGAACTGATACGGATGAATGGGCTTTAGAAAATGGTTATATTTCGATTGTACCGGTGCAATTTGATTTAACAGCACATCATGCGATGCAACAATTAAATTCTTGGGAATTATAAATTTAGACGATTAGAAAATGAAATATTATATCATAGCAGGAGAAGCTTCAGGCGATTTACATGGTTCAAATTTGATGAAAGCTTTGTATGAAAAAGACCCAACTGCCGAAATTCGTTTTTGGGGTGGTGATTTAATGCAAAACGTTGGCGGAACTCTAGTTAAGCATTATCGAGATTTAGCTTTTATGGGATTTATTGAAGTTGTAATGAATCTAAAAACGATTTTGAACAATATCAAAATCTGCAAAAAAGACATTGAAGCGTTTCAACCCGATGCGATTATTTTTATCGATTACCCTGGATTTAATATGCGCATTGCTACTTGGGCAAAAGAGCGAAATATCCCAACACATTATTATATTTCACCTCAAATTTGGGCTTGGAAAGAAAACCGTATCAAAGCCATCAAACGCGATGTGGATTATATGTATGTAATTCTTCCATTTGAAAAGGATTTTTACGAGAAAAAGCACAATTTCCCAGTTCATTTCGTTGGACATCCGTTAATTGATGCTATTTCTAGTAGAACTGAAGTTTCAGATGAAGTTTTCAGGAAAGAAAATAATTTATCTGAGAAACCAATAATTGCATTATTACCCGGAAGTCGCAAGCAAGAAATTGCTAAAATGCTTTCGATTATGCTTTCGGTAACCAACGATTTTCCTGATTATCAATTTGTGATTGCAGGTGCTCCAAGTCAGGAATATGAGTTTTACAAACCCTTTTTAACGAATGAAAATGTGAAATTCATTTCGAATAAAACTTATGATTTGTTAAGTCATTCGCACGCTGCTTTGGTAACTTCCGGAACTGCAACTTTAGAAACTGCGCTTTTTAATGTTCCTGAAGTGGTTTGTTATAAAGGAAGTTGGGTTTCCTACCAAATTGCTAAACGCATCATCACTTTAAAATACATTTCGTTAGTAAATTTAATCATGGATAAAGAAGTGGTTAAAGAATTAATTCAGGAAGAATTGAATACGAAAAACTTAAAATTAGAATTGAATAAAATTCTAAATTCAGATAGTCGTGCCGTTTTATTGCAAAATTATGCCGATTTAAAACAAAAATTAGGTGGCGAAGGCGCAAGTAAAAAGACTGCTGAGTTGATTGTAAATTCTTTCAAAAAAATAAAGAGAATTCCTATCGATTAAATATAAACTTAACAGATTTTTTATATTTTTGAATAAGAAGTCCCAACTCCTTTAAACTAAACACTACTTCAAAAACAAAAGTGATTGAAAGTATTTAAGTTTCCTTTACTCACCATTACCATTAGTTTCGCGATAGGAATTATTGCAGAATTTCACTTGCAGTGGAGTTTTCAAACACTTGTAATTTTACTATTTTCTTTTTTGGGAATTTTTAGCTTCCTCTTTTGGAAAAGTAAAAAAGCTTTGCTTCAAAATTCTCTTTTCGGAATTGCCACTTACCTACTCGCTTTTACTTTAGGAATGATGAGTTTTTATATTCATTCCGATTTGAATTCGAAACATCATTACACTAAAAAGTCATTTGAAGAATCCAATTCCATTCGAGCTATCGTTACCACAACTTTAAAACCGAATGAGAAATACTATAAATATTTTATTTCACTTTCGCACTTTAATGATTCGATTGCTTCTGGAAAACTATTGCTTTATGTTCCAAAATCAAATATTGAAACCTTACATTCTGGAGATGAAATTTGGCTGAATAGAGCGATTTATCCTGTTCCAAAAGCTTTCAATCCGTACCAATTTGATTATTCGAAATATTTAGAAAAACAAAACGTTTTTCATCAAATTTACACGCAAGAAAATCAAATTAAAATCATTCAAACGCATAAAACCATTGATTTTTACATTGAAAATTTAAGAAACAATCTTAGCCAAAGTTTCGATATTCATCATTTTGATACCAAAACCAAAGCTATAGTTGATGCCTTAATTTTAGGACAACGATTGGAATTAGACAAAGAAACGATTGCCGATTATTCCAATGCCGGTGTGATTCACATTTTAGCAATTTCGGGATTGCATATTTCTATCATTTACTTCTTTATTGTGTTCTTGTTGAAACCTTTGAAAAGAGTGAAATTTGGAGCGGAAATTCAATTACTAATCGTCTTAGCGATTTTATGGCTATTTGCTTTACTTACGGGTTTGCCGGCTTCGGTAACTAGAGCCGTGACATTGTTTAGTTTTATTAGCATTGGAAATTATTTCAATCAGCCGAAAGCGATTTATAATGCTTTAGCTATTTCCGCTTTTTTAATTTTATTGTTAAAACCGAATGCGATTTTTGATATTGGGTTTCAATTGAGTTATGCGGCCGTTTTATCGATTGTTTTGTTTCAACCTTTTTACAAGAAATTCTATTTTTCCGAAAATAAAATAGCAGTTTACTTTACCGATACGATTTTAGTTTCATTAGCAGCGCAAATTGGTGTTCTACCTTTGAGTTTGTATTATTTCAATCAATTGCCTTTGTTATTTTTATTAGCGAATTTAGTTATTATTCCACTTTCAAGTTTGGTTTTGATTGTTGGAATTGTGATTTTACCTCTAAATTATGTACTTCCTACAGTTGCAGTTTTCTTAGGGAAAATTTTAGAATTCAGCATTCAATTTATGAACGATTATATTCATTGGATTGCCCAATTTAAAAGCGGCATTATCACAAATATTTCGTTTTCGGGTTGGTTGACTTTTTCGATGTATTTAGTTATCGTTACTTTTATTTATTGGATGTATCACACAAAAATTAAAAATGTAAAATATATTTTAGCAACGATTTTACTTTTCCAATTGAGTTACATTAGTGTAAAATGGAATGAAAATCAAGGAAGTGAATTAGTTATTTTTAATGAAAAATCGACTTTAATCGGAATCAAAAATCAAAATAGTGTTATTGCGTTTACTGATATTCCGGAAAATCACAACACTACTTTAAATCATTACACTCGAGGAACGTTTTCCGATTCATTACGAATTTTCCCTATGCAAAATGCAATTTCATTCCGAAATAAAAGAATTTTGGTAGTTGATAGTTTAGGAATTTACAAAACCTCAATTAAACCTGAGATTGTAGTTTTAACTCAAAATCCTAAAATCAATCTAATCCGATTAATTCAAGAAATAAAACCAAAAGAGATTATTGCCGACAAAACCAACTACAAAAACACCATTAAACGTTGGGAAGCTACTTGTAGAAAAGAAAAAATCCCTTTCCATGCTATTGCCGAAAAGGGATTTTATAGTTTGAAATAAGTTTATTTCTTCTTGATAATTTGGTTAGCGCCGTCAATCCAAACTTTTGGACCACCAGCTACATAACCAGAACTTCCTAAAGCATTTAAATTTACTTTAGCGTCAGCCGTTTTTGCAGCACTTACAAACCAAACCGTTGGATAACCTCTAACTTGTAATTGTTGCTGTAGCTGCGCATTTTGCATTTTTACAGCATCTGTTTGTTCGTTTTTTCTAGGAAAATCTAATTCTACTAAAACCACATTATCTTTTGCCCATTTGATAAATTCTGGGGTTTTGAAAACTTCTTTTTGTAAACGAATACACCATCCGCACCAATCAGAACCTGTAAAAAACAAAAACATTGGTTTGTTTTCTTTGATTGAAATATCAGTTGCTTTGGACATATCGGTATGCCATGTTAACTCTTCTTGCGCTTGGATTGACATACTAGTCAAAGTTAAAAACGCTATTAGTAAAATCTTTTTCATATTTTAAATTTTATAAAACAAAATTAAGCAAATTAAATGCCAAAAATAGCTGTTACTTAACTTCTTGCATTAATTTTTTAATGATTGGCGAAATAGCAATCAAAAATACTCCAGCAACCAAAGCATAAATAGCTAACGTATAATAGCCATCTGTATAAGATTGTAATTTAGACATTAAAGTTGTTCCTCCATTAGATTGTGATATTGCGGCACCTAATTTTCCAGCAGCTAATTGCCCAAATGCGCTTGCCAAAAACCATAATCCCATCATCATTCCGAACAATTTTTTAGGTGATAATTTTGTGATAATTGACATACCTATTGGTCCCAAACAAAGCTCTCCAATTGTTGTTACTAAATAAGCAAACGTAAAAAGATTTAAAGAAGTTATACCGTCGATGTTTGCAAAAAACTTGGTATAATAGAACAAATAAAAGGAAGCTGAAAGAAATAAAAAACCAATTCCAAATTTAATTAACGTATTAGGTTCTATTTTTTTCTTTGCTAACCACAACCATAATAATCCTATTAGTGGGCTTAAAACAATAACAAAAAATGTGTTTGAACTATTATTAACAACATTAGGATCAATGGTAAAACCTAATAAATTAGAATTTAAATTATCTTTTGCAAATAGCGATAATGAACCGCCACTTTGTTCATAAATTGCATTGAATAAGAAGTAAAAAAAGATAAATGAAAATGCCGCAATTAACTTTTTTTGCAAGCTTATTTCACCTAATTTTAATAACTCAAAAACAAAATAACCAATTGCAACAATTCCAATTGTGTACATGAAATAATCAGTGTAATCGGTATTAATTACCATAGTATAAATGAATGGAATACTTAAAAGAGACCCTACATAAACAGCAATTTCTCTAATTTTTCTTTTCGATTCTGGCATTGCTAATAATGGTGAATCTCCAATTGGCCCAAGGTGTTTCTTTGTTAATAGAAAAGTTATTAAACCTGCTACCATTACAATTGCTGCTGCTAAAAAGCATAACGTCCATGAATGATATTTACCCAAATAAATACAAAGCGCACCGCCAAGTAAACCACCAATATTAATTCCTGCATAGAACATTCCGTATCCTGCATCCCTTCTTGGATCTTTTTCATGGTATAATTCCCCAACCATTGAAGAAATGTTAGGCTTGAAAAAACCTGTTCCTATAATTGAAAAAGCAATTCCATAATAAAACATTTGTTGAGGAGCAAATGCAATCAGTAAATTCCCAAGAATCATAACAATTCCTCCAAAGAATAATGATTTTTTAAAGCCTAAAATTTTATCCGCAAATATTCCACCTATGAATGTAAAAGCATATACAAAGGCCTGAATGGCACCATATTGCAAATTGGCAGCGTCATCTTTTAATAGAAGTTGATCCACCATAAAAAAAGTCAGCACTCCTCGCATTCCATAAAAACAGAAGCGCTCCCACATTTCTACCGTAAATAAATACCAAAGTTGTTTTGGATACTTTCCTTCAAAGTTTTGAATTTCTTCAATTGTAATTTGTTTTTCCATTCTTAGTGAATTCCTTTTTCTTGCATTACCTTATTAAGTTGTTTCAATAAAACAAACATCAACATAGTTGCAAACATTAATAATCCGAAGTTAACCCAAAAGAAATCTTGTTTGTTGTCATAGGTATCCCAAAGACTCGCTAAAACCCCACTTAATTTATTTCCGATAGAAGTAGATAAAAACCAACCACCCATCATTAAAGAAGTAATATTCGTTGGACTTAATTTGGAAACTACTGATAATCCCATCGGACTCAAAAATAATTCTCCAATTGTGATTACTCCATAATTGGCAACTAACCACCAAACGCTTACTTTTTCGGTTCCGTTTGCTCCCATATTTACCGCAGCAATCATTACTAAAACGGATAAAGCCGAGATTAATAACCCGAATGCGATTTTTGTTGGAGTTGATGGTTCTTTCTTTCTATTTCTTAAAAATGTGAAGAAAGCAACAACTAACGGAGTCAAAATAATTACCCAACCAGGATTGATTGACTGACTTAAATTGGTTGCCCAAAGTGAAACAGAAGCGCCTTCTTCAGGTAATTTATCTTTAGCTACGTTTCTAAAGTAAACCGGATAATCTACTGTTTTTTGAACTTCTCCATCTACTTTTTGAATTCGGAAACTCGAGTCGTATAATTCAACGGTATCTTTTTTGTATTCTACTTCTTTGGCTAATTTCAATCCATTGAAAACCGTTTGAGTGGTTCCTGTGATTTCTCTATCAGTATAACGGTCAGCCCAAGTTGTTAAAGCTGAACCATTCAATTTGAATACTGCCCAAAATAAAATTACCACTGCGAAAATGGTTAACAAAGCACCGATTGGTCTTTTGTCTTCTACTTTGGCTTTAAAATATAAACTTCCGTAGAAGAAAATTACAGGAATACAAGCGAAAATAAAAGCATCTGTACTATCCGAACCAAAAATATAACCGTTTGGATTAGCCTCAGAAGTCACTCCTTTTAACAACCAACCAATAACTCCAAAAACTGCAGATGGTACTAAGATAAACATTACAATTTTCCAGAACGGCATATCGCTTGGCTGTACACCTTTTTTCTCTGTTTTATCTCCGTAGTGTTTCGTCCCTAAAATGAAAACGATTACACCAATAAACATTCCAACTCCAGCCGCCATGAAAGCATATTGCCAACCTAATAAAATTTGTAAAGCAGCTCCAAAGAAGTTACAAATGAAAGCTCCCACGTTGATTCCCATGTAGAAAATGTTGTAGCCTTCGTCTTTTTTGTCTTTGTATTGTTCTTCGGTATAGAAATTACCTAAAAGTGTTGAAATATTAGGTTTAAAGAAACCATTACCCACGATAACTAATGTCATAGCGATGTACAGCATGGTAATATCATGAATTCCCATCATGAAATAACCCGCTCCCATCATAATTCCTCCGATTACGATAGATTTTTTGTAACCCCAATATCTATCAGCAACTAAGCCTCCAATAAAAGGAGTTAAGAATACCAAAGCAATAAAAGTTCCGTATAAATCGGATGCTTCTTTCTCGGTCATAGCGAATCCGGCTTCGACATCTTTCAGATAAAGGGTAAAAATACCAATCATTAAATAGTAACCGAAACGCTCCCACATTTCAGATAAAAACAAGTAAGGCAATGCTTTAGGATGACTTTTCCACATAATTTATTGTATTAAAAAAACAAACCTACAAGGGTTTCTTGTAGGTTTGAAAGATATAAAAAATATTTTTATTGACAATTAGCTAATACCATTCATCATTTTTTTCAATCTTGGAGATAATAAAGCTAAAATAACCGCTGCAATTCCACATAAAACAACGAATACCATGAAGAATTCATATAAATTATGGATTTCAAATCCTGCAAATGAAGTATATTCAGTTGGTAATTGTTCTTTTTCAAACAAAGCAATTTGTTCTGCTGTCAAAGTTACTTTTTTGTCTAAAACATCTTGAAGATTTACTCCAATAGCTTCTGCTTTTTGAAATTTATCACCTGTTGCTGGAATAATTGCTCCTAACGAACCCGCTAAAGCATAACCAGCAGCATTTGAGATAAAGAAAACTCCATATAATAAAGAAGCAAAACGTTTAGGTGCTAATTTACCAACCAATGACAACCCGATTGGCGATAAACATAGTTCACCCATAGTTTGAATTAAGTACAACAACATTAACCATTTGATTGCCAACAATCCAGAATTCCCTAAGTCTTTTACATTATGAGCAATAATAAAATAACTTAATGCAATTAAAGCCAATCCCATTGCTTGCTTTAGTGGAGAAACGGGTTCTTTTCCCTTAGCTCTTAACTTATCCCAAAGCAAACTGAATGGCAATGCCAACATTACAACGAAAATACCGTTAAAAATTTGCACCATTGACGGTGGCATGTTCCATCCAAAAATATTCCTATCCGTTTGGTTATCTGCGATAAAAGTTAATGACGAACCTGCTTGTTCAAAAGCCGCCCAGAAGAAAATAATAAAGAAAGATACAATATAAATTACCCAAATTCTTTGTCTTTCCACTTTGTTCTCAGCAGAACTCATAATTAAATAGGCTAAAGCAATACCAGCAGAATAAATAAATGGATAAATTATTCCTTTAATCAATTGTCCCATTGCTACATCCGAGAACCCAAATTCACCCACAAGCAAATATCTGAACACAAAGAATAAAGCTGCAAAAATTCCTATCGCAGTACCAATAGCAGTACCTGTAAATTTAGCTGTTTGTGTTTCTCCTTCCTCAAAATCATCCGCTCCATTATGTTTAGGCAATCCACCAATTGGTCTTCCTTCTGGCGTTACAACATATTTGTTTTTCAACATAATGAAAGTAATTGTTCCAATTATCATTGCGATTGAAGCTGCTAAGAAACCCCATTTGAAAGCAAAAATATCTCTAACTCCAGTAACTTCGTCTTTAACATCACCAACCCAAGGACAAATGAATTGACCTAAGAAAGCTCCGATGTTAATCCCCATATAGAAAATTGTGAAAGCAGAATCTAATTTATTTTTTTCTTGTTTTGGATACAAACTTCCCACCATTGAAGAAATGTTTGGTTTGAAAAATCCGTTTCCAAAAATGATAATAAACAAAGCAATCCACATGAATAATTTTGCACTTCCAATACTAGAATCAAATGTTGAAGCACTAATAAACAGAAGGAATTGTCCAATTGCCATTAATGTTCCTCCTAACATAATACTGTATCTATTTCCAATGTATTTATCAGAAATAAATCCTCCTAAAAGTGGAGTTAAATAACATAATGCCAAAAATCCACCATAAATAATGGCTGCATCTGCTTCTTTGATTAATAATGAATTTACCATAAATAATGTAAGAATTGCTCGCATTCCGTAGAAATTGAAGCGTTCCCACATTTCTGTTCCAAATAAAACCCACAACCCTTTAGGATGCCCCGTTTTTACAGCATTGTTTTCCATATAATTTGTTTTAGTTTAATAGTTAGTTTATAATTTTTCTTTAATGAAATTCGTCATTTTAGTGTACAATTGTAAGCGGGTTTTACCTCCATAAATTCCGTGGTTTTTATCTGGATAAATTGCCCAATCAAATTGTTTGTTAGCTTGAACTAAAGCTTCAACCATTTTCATTGTGTTTTGAACATGAACATTGTCATCAGCAGTTCCGTGAATTAATAAAAAGTTTCCTTTTAATTTACTTACGTGATTAATTGGTGAATTGTTGTCATAACCACTTGCGTTTTCTTGCGGAGTTTGCATGTAACGCTCTGTATAAATACTATCGTAATATCTCCAAGAAGTTACTGGAGCAACCGCAATTGCCATTTTGAATACATCAGCACCTTGGAACAAACAGTTAGATGACATGAAACCACCATAACTCCATCCAAAAATTCCAATTCTAGATGCGTCAACGTAGTTGTATTTTCCGATTACTTTAGCCGCATCAATTTGATCTTCTACTTCAAACTTTCCTAATTCTTTTTGCGTACATTTTTTAAAAGCTGCTCCTTTAAAACCTGTTCCTCTTCCGTCCACACAAGCTACAATGTAACCTTGCTGGGCTAACATCATGAACCAATAATCATTAGTTCCGTTCCAAGTATTCGCTACTTGTTGAGAACCTGGTCCAGAATATTGAAACATGAAAACTGGATATTTCTTTGTAGCATCAAAATTTTTCGGTTTGATTATCCAAGCGTTTAATTGATGTCCTTTTTCTGTAGTTAATACGAAAAACTCTTTTGGAGTTACATCGTATTTTGCTAATTTTTGCTCTACTGCTTCGTTAGAAACAATTGTTTTCACAACTGCTCCTGTCTTCGAATTATTTAGAGTGTACATTGGTGCTGAAGTTGCACTTGAATAGGTATTGATAAAGTATTGGAAATTCGGGCTAAAAGTTGCCGAATTTGTTCCTGTTTTTGATGACAATCTCATTTTAGATTTCCCATCAACCTTGATTGCATAAACATCTCTATTGATAGAACCATTTTCTACCGATTGATAATAAATCATTCCTGATTTTTCATCGAAACCATAATAGTTGGTTACTTCCCATTTTCCAGAAGTAATTTGTTTTTTTAATTTTCCTGATTTGTCATAGTGGTAAATATGATTGAATCCGTCTTTTTCTGATGTCCAAATAAAGCTATTGTCTTTTAAGAACGTTAAATTGTCGGTAACATCAACGTATGCTTTATCTTTTTCGTTTAAAACAATTTTTGTAGTTCCTGCGTTAGCATCTACAAAATGTAAATCTAAATTATTTTGATGACGATTCATTACTTGAACGCTTAAAGTAGCAGCGTCATTCGTCCATTTGATTCTTGGAATATAAAAATCTTTGTAATCTCCTAAATTGATTTTCTTTGTTGTTCCTGATTTTAAATCGAAAATGTGCAACGAAACTATTGCATTTTTTTCACCTGCTTTTGGGTATTTAAAAACCGTTTGTGTTGGATATAATCCTTCGTTGTACATATCCATCGAAAATTCTGGCACTTCGGTTTCATCAAATTTGATGTACGCAATTTTTGTTCCAGTTACATTCCAATCATACGCTTTTACGAAGGCAAATTCTTCTTCATAAACCCAATCTGTAATACCGTTAATGATTTTATTTTTTTGGCCATCTTGCGTAATTTGAATTTTTACACCTGATGATAAATCATGAACATATAGATTGTTTTCAAATGCGTAAGCAATTTTGGTTCCATCAGCGCTAAATGTTGGCTCTTGAATGGCATTTGTAGTAAAACTATTTACCGTTTTTGATGGAATATCGTAGATAAAATATTGTGCTGTAAAAGAGTGACGGAAAATTGGATTTGAATTCGTAGCAATTAAAATTTTTTTCTCGTTTTTATCGAATGAATAACTATCAATTGATTTAACTTCTGGATGATTTTTGGTATCGAAAAGAGTACTCACTTTTTCTAAAGTGGCAAAATCATACAAATCGATTTGGTAACTTTTCGAAGTTCTGTCGTAATTTAATACCGTGTATTGGTTGGTGTTCTTCATGGCGCTCAAAGCATCCATCCCTTTGGTTCTGAAAGCTCCGCCCCAAATTTCTTCTAAAGTAATTTTTTGTTGTGCTACAACTGATAATGAGCTTACTACAAAAAGTAAAATCGCTAAACTGTATTTTTTCATAATATTATGTTCTTAAAAAACTTCCAATTTTAGTGAAAATATATGAATTAACCATAATTTTAACTTGATTTAATAAACTTTTTGATTTTATAAAAATATTTAATTACATTTATATTTGAAACAGTAACATCGCTAAATGACAGTAACTCTACAAAATGGATTCTTTTTTTTATCCAACATCTCGGCTGTTGCCAGTCTATATGTTTTTATTTATTTAATTTTATTACTAACCGTTTTTGGGTTGTTTTTTAACTTTCAATTAAAATCGTCTAATATTGATTTTCGAACTTTAAGAAACACTATAAACCATCATTCCAACGCACAATATCGATATTATTTTTTGTATCTCGGATTGATTTTTCCGGTTGCCGAATTGTTCTATTTGATTTTTAATGAATCTAAAAGCATAAGTTCCTATTTTGAATTTCTCATTGGAGCTTTTTGTGTTTTCATTTTCATAATAACATCAAAGAAAGAAATAGCTAGATACAGTTATACTATTTTTAGAATTTGCTTTTATTTACTGCTTTTATCTGTAATTTATGGTTTTTTTAAAGAAAGCATGAACTTTCTTTTGTTTTCAAAATATTTATTACTGCTATTTTTTGCTTTTGCAATTTTTAAACGATTTACAACCTATATTATTTTTATTGGTATTAACTTTATTCTGTTATTCTTTCTTACCATTTTAAAAAATGAAGAAACATTAAATATCGTAACACTTATAAATGCTTTGTTTATTATTATGATTATTCATTTAGGGCAAATAATAAGAAACATTAAAGCAAATGAAAGGCTCATTTTTACTCAAGACATTATAAACAACACCAATTCAATAATTATTGCAGCAGACAATTTAGGAAATGTTCAATATTGTAATGATTCTATAACAAAAATTTTAGGTTACACTCCTGAAGAAGTTTTGGGAAAAGCATTTTGGTCTTTAACCGAAGACACCGAGTTTGAAGCCAGCGATTATTCAAGTAAATTTAAACCTAACGCTGTTTATTTTAGAAAGTTAAAATGCAAAAATGGCGAATATAAGTTTATTCAATGGACCGATTTTAAACAAACCAACAACACTTATGTAGCAACAGGACAAGATGTTACCTCAAAAATTAGTTTAGAAACTAAATATACCAATTTAATTCAAAATGCTAAAGACATTATCTATGAAAGCGATAGATATGGAAATATTATTTATGCTAACAAATTTTCAATTCAAACACTAGGTTACAAACTTGAAGAACTTTTAGGAAGACGCTTTAGTGATTTCATTAGAGAAGATTTTAAAAGCACTGTGTCAAAATTTTATGTCGATTCTATTTCTGAAACCGATGAATTTGACATTTTAGAATTTCCTATAATTAAAAAGAATGGCGAAGAAATTTGGGTTTCTCAAAAAGTAACCATTAAAAGAGACGAAAATGATATGGTCTCTGGATTTTCGTGTATAATTAGAGATATTACAGCTGCTAAATTAATAGAACTTGAAGAACACAAGCGAATTGAGGAAATCAGTCGATTAAATAATGTCTCAAATAAATTATCCACATTAAACTTTTCAACTTTTCAAGATTTAGATGCTTTAATCCAACATATTTGTAAAGAAACTGCTATCGGATTAAAAATTGACCGAGTGGCGCTTTGGAATTATGAGCAAGACCAAATTGATTTAAAAAACATTTATGTACATAGCAAAGACAAACATTATGCAGATTTGTCAATTCCTAAGAAAAATATTAGCAACTACATTTCAAATATTGAATCGCAACCAATAATTATTGCTTCAAATGTGTTTAAAGATGAATCCCTGGAAGAATTTACCGCAGAATATTTTCCAAAGTATGACATTAAATCATTACTAGATATCCCCATATACATAGGTGGTGAACTAAACAATATTTTGTGTTTAGAAGCTACTCACGAACTCAGATATTGGACAAATGAAGATATTAATTTCTCAAAAACTGTTGCCGAAATAATAGCGCTTGCAATTGAAACCACCAAAAGAAAAAATGCTGAAAACCAAATCATTTACAAAAATGAAATTTTAACCGCAATTGCAAACGTAACCAGCAATTTGTTAATTCACAAAGATAAATCTAAAATATTCGATTCGTCAATAGAGCAAATAGGAAAGGTTTTAAAAGTAGATCGCCTGTATTATTTTGAAAATGATATCAAAACAAATTTAATAAGTCAACGTTTCGAATGGGTTTCTGAAACGGATTTAGCAGAGATAGACAATCCTATTTTTCAAAATATACCTCACGAAGAATTTGCAGATTTTATACAAATTATATTAAATAAGAAACCTTACATAAATTTAACCAAGAATGTTCCAGAAAGCAATTTCAAAGATATCTTAATTGACCAAAATATTGTTTCTATCTTAATAATTCCTCTTTTTTACAAAGATACTTTTTTAGGCTTTATTGGCTTTGACGACTGTAAAACTGAACGCATTTGGAATGACGAAAAAATCAGCATTTTACTTACATTAGCAAACAATATTGCTTCAACAATTATTAGAATCAACAATGAAAAGGCAATTGCAGAAAGCGAAGAAAAATTTAGACTGTTAGCAAATAACATTCCTGCTTCTGTTTTCTTAGTTAAATATGACACTGCTCGAACAAAAGTTTATCTAAACGATGAAATTGAAAAATTAACAGGATACCATCGCGATGATTTTATGAGTAATAAAGTTACATTACTCGACCTTTATCATCCCGAAGAAAAAGAAGAGTTAAGATTCAGAATAGAAGAAGCTTTACACAACAGAAAACCTTACAAAGTTACCTGTAGAATTAGACGAAAAGATGGCAATTACGTTTGGATTGAAGAATATGGTGAAGGCATTATCATTAATAACGAAGTTGCATACATTGAAGGCGTTTTAATTGATATTACAGAAAGAAAAGTTGCCGAAGAAGCCGTTATTGCAAAAGAATTAGCCGAATCTTCCAATAAAGCTAAATCAGAATTCTTGGCTAATATGAGTCATGAAATCAGAACACCATTAAATGGAATTATTGGCTTTAGTAATTTGCTTTTAAACTCCGATTTAACAGAAATTCAAAAACAACATTTAGAAACCGTTAATCAATCGGCATCTACTTTACTAGATGTCGTTAATGACATTTTAGACATTTCAAAAATTGAAGCTGGAAAATTAATTATCAATAACGAAAAAACAAGTTTACATTCCATCATAAATCAATGCATTGATATGATGAAATTAATGGCACATCAAAAAAACCTTGAACTCATTGTAAACATTCATAAAAATGTACATTGTGCTATTTGGGTAGATGAAATGCGATTAAAACAAATTTTACAAAATCTTCTTAATAACGCAGTCAAGTTTACTCAAAAAGGGCAAATTGAGCTAGAAGTTTCGTCGACCAACATAAATGATAACTCGTCTAAAATTAAATTTAGTGTTAAAGATACCGGTATTGGAATTAAAAAAGGAAACAAGAAAAAAATCTTGGAAGCTTTTACACAAGAAGACAATTCTACAACACGAAATTATGGAGGAACTGGACTTGGATTAACCATAACCAACAGCCTTCTTAAATTAATGAATAGTAAATTAGAAATTGATAGCGAACCTAATGTTGGTTCAACTTTTAGTTTTGAATTAGAATTAAAATCAGAATTTTGTAACAACCATTTAAATACAAATAATCAAAATTTAAAAAAAGCTTTAATAATTGAGGAAAATCAATTGGTAGCATCAATAATCCAAAATATGTTGGAAAACATAACTATTGATGCCGACATTTATCAAAATAGTATCGAAAATATTGCTGCATATGCCACAGAAAACAAATACGACTTATTGCTTTTGGATTTAGAATATTTGTCTGAAACACTTACAATTAAAATCATAAACGAATTAAATAATTTACCAAATCTTTCGGTAATTGTGATGCAAAATTCCAATTCTAAATTTAATGAAACTGGAAACAACAAAAACGTTCAGAGTATTATAAAACCTTTAAAACACGAAGCTTTACAAAACTTTCTTAATCAAAATTACTCCGAAACCAAACAACCAACAAAAAACGCTAAGGAAGATATTTCGTTGCATTCACCTAGTATTTTAATAGTTGACGACAACAAAATAAACATGTTGTTAACCAAGACATTAATCCAAAACAAAGTACCAAATTGCATCATTTACGAAGCAAGAAATGGTCAAGAAGCCGTTGATTTAGCAGTAGAAAACAATCCTGACATCATTTTCATGGATATTCAAATGCCAATAATGAATGGTTATGAAGCAACAACTGAAATTAGAAAAACAAATCCAAATACAATAATTATTGCCATTACAGCAGGAATCATTACAGGCGAAAAAGAAAAATGTTTAGAAATTGGGATGAATGATTTTATCATTAAACCAATTGATAAAATTTTATTTGAAACCACTTTAATTAAATGGATAAATAGTCTTCCTAATTAATCCAATTAGTATCTTTGCCTACTATTTGAAAAAAAATTCACCGCTATGAATCAAAATGTTAAAGGCTTTTCAAAATTATCTAAAGAAGAAAAAATAAATTGGATTACCAATACGTACTTTGTTAATCCTGAAGAAGCAAAAGAAAGCATCACTAAATATTGGAATTCCGACGAAAATTTACAAAGACTTCACGACGAATTCATTGAAAATACCTTAACCAACTTTTATCTTCCTTACGGAGTAGCGCCAAACTTTACCATCAACGGAAAAAGTTACACAATTCCTATGGCAATTGAAGAAAGTTCCGTGGTTGCAGCAGCTTCAAAAGCAGCGAAATTTTGGGGTGAACGCGGTGGCTTTAAAGCTACCATTATCAATACCGAAAAAATTGGTCAAGTTCACTTTCTTTTCAATGGAAATTCAGAAAAACTAACTGCTTTTTTCAATAAAATAAAACCAACATTCTTCGAGGACACACAAGAAATCACCAAAAACATGCAAAAGCGTGGTGGCGGAATTTTAGATATTAAACTTAGAGATAAAACCAATGAAATTCCAAATTATTACCAATTACATGCTACTTTTAATACCAAAGATAGTATGGGTGCGAATTTCATTAATACGTGTTTAGAGCAATTTGCTAAAACATTAGAAAATCAAGCGCAAGAATATTCCGATTTTACTTCGGAAGAAAAAAACATTCAAATTGTAATGAGTATTCTGAGCAATTTTGTACCAAATTGTGTCGTACGAGTTGAAGTTTCTTGTCCAATAGACCAACTTTCAGATGATAAAAACATAGATTCAGCTGAATTTGCTCAAAAATTTGCAACCGCTGTACGAATTGCAGAAGTAGAACCCTTTAGAGCAGTAACGCACAACAAAGGCATCATGAACGGAATTGACGCCGTAGTGTTAGCAACAGGAAACGACTTCAGAGCAGTAGAAGCTGGAATTCATGCCTACGCAAGTAAATCGGGACAATATTCGAGTTTATCGCATGTAAAAATTGAAAACGATATTTTTACTTTTTGGATGGAAATTCCTTTAGCATTGGGAACAGTTGGTGGTTTAACTTCGTTACATCCTTTAGTGAAATTCTCAATGGAATTATTAGGAAAACCATCGGCAGAAGAATTAATGCAAATTGTAGCGGCGGCTGGATTAGCACAAAATTTTGCAGCACTTCGTTCGTTAACGACCACAGGAATTCAACAAGGTCATATGAAAATGCATTTGATGAATATCTTAAACCAACATCAAGCTACCAAAGAAGAGAAACAAAAAGTTTTAGAGTATTTCAAAGACACAACGGTTTCGCATAGTTTAGTAGTAGATTATTTGGAAAAAATTAGAAGTTAATGGAAACCCAAACGTTTTATAGTAACGGAAAATTACTCATCACAGGTGAATACGTTGTTTTAGATGGCGCAAAAGCATTGGCTTTACCCACAAAATTCGGGCAAAGTTTAGTGGTAAAACCAGGTATCAATCACCAAATCAAATGGACGAGTTTTGATTCGGATGAAAGTGTTTGGTTTGAAGCTATGATTTCGTTCGAAGAAATAAAGCACAAAATTGTTTCTGACAGCAATTCCGCCGTAAAAAACACTTTGATTGAAATTTTACACCAAGCTTTTATTCAAAATCCATCGTTTTTAGAAAAAGAAGGTTACGAAATTGAAACCCACCTGACTTTTCCAAGACTTTGGGGTTTAGGAACATCTTCTACTCTTATTAACAGCATAGCAGATTGGCTAAATATTGATGCATTTGAACTGTTGCAAAAAAGTTTTGGAGGTAGCGGTTATGACATTGCTTGTGCGAAATCAAATTCGCCAATAGTGTATTATTTAGAAAGCGAAAAACCACATTTCAAAGCGATTCATTTTAATCCATCATTCAAAGAAAACATTCATTTTGTGTATTTGAATCAGAAGCAAAGCAGCAAATTGGCAATTGCGAATTATATGTCGAAACACCATCATGTAAATACTGTAATTTCAAAAATCAACACCATAACTTACGACACCATAGATTGCAAAGAAGGAAAAGAATTTGCTAAACAAATGGAGAAGCATGAAATTATCATGAGTGATGTTTTAGAAATTGAAACCATTCAAGAAAAACTTTTTCCAGATTTTAAAGGTGTAATTAAAAGTTTGGGGGCTTGGGGCGGTGATTTTGTAATGGCAATATCTAAAGACAATCCTACAGCTTATTTTAAAGAAAAAGGATATTCAGTTGTACTTTCTTATGAAGAAATGATTTTATAATACTGCTTTCAAACCGATATAAAACAAAAAAACCACTCATATGAGTGGTTTTTGTGGTACCTCCAGGGATCGAACCAGGGACACATGGATTTTCAGTCCATTGCTCTACCATCTGAGCTAAGGTACCTTTACAATTTAGAGCATTACTGCTTGTTGATTGCGGGTGCAAATATAGAACGATTTTTATATTTTCCAAAACAATTAATAAAAAAAATCAATTTGTATATTTGCACTTCATAAAACAAAACCATGCTTTTAACAATCGATGTTGGAAATTCAAGAATTAAAGTTGCTGTCTTTGAACACAATAAGCAAGTTGACTTTTTTATTTTTGAAACAAAAGAGGCACTAAAAAATTTTAAAAATATTTTTAAAAAATATTCCAATCTTCAAAAAATCATTCTTTCTTCGGTTGGAAAACTAGATGAAGACGTGGTGAATTATATCAAAAGTCAGTTTCAAACAGAAATAATCACACACAAATCAAAGTTTCCTTTCACAAATTTATATACAACACCAGAAACTTTAGGAATAGATCGAATGGTTTTAGCCGCTGGCGCTACTTTAATTTACCCAAATCAAAACAAATTAATTATTGATGCTGGAACTTGCATTACCTATGATTTCGTGAATTCTGAAAATCAATATTTAGGAGGCGCTATTTCACCTGGCATAAAAATTAGATACAAGAGTTTAAACAATTACACTTCAAAATTGCCGTTATTATCTTTAAGTGAAAATTTTGATGTCATTGGAAATAGTACAAAAAGTGCTATTCACAACGGAGTAATTAACGGAGTTCTCTTTGAAATTGAAGGGTTTATTTCACAATATTCTCTTAAAAATCAAGATTTAACAATAATTTTAACAGGAGGAGACGCAGAATTTTTGGCTAAAAGATTAAAAAGCACCATATTTGCCAATTCAAATTTCTTACTAGAGAGTTTGAATATCTTATCAATTTATTTAAATGAAAATGATTAAAAGAATAATTGTTGTATTAAGTATTTTTTTCTCTTTAACGTCGTCAGGACAAGAGCAAACATCTTCACCCTATTCATCTTATGGATTAGGCGAGATAAAATATAAAGGAACTACAGATGTAAAAGCTCTTGGCGGTCTTGGAATTGCAGGAGATAGTATCAATATAAACTTACTAAACCCAGCCTCGTATTCTAAAATAAAATTAATCTCATTTGCTGTTGGAGGAACAACATCTTTCACAAATATTCAGAACAACTCTGAATCCGACAAATCAAAAAGAACAAGTCTTGATTATTTGCTAGTAAGCATCCCTTTAAAAAAACTAGGGGTAACATTTGGCCTTATGCCTTATTCGTCTGTTGGATATAAAACAAAGAGTAATTTTACAGAATTAGATGGAAGTGAAAGGTTTAAATCTAAAATTGGAAGTGGTAATGTCAATAAATTTTTTACTGGACTTGCTTATTCATTTAATAAAAATCTTAGTGTTGGTATTGATTTTGGATATCACTTTGGAACAACAGAAAACGATTTTACCGAGAGTTTATATTCTCCAATAATCTTACAATACGGCACTAAAGAAAGAAACACTTCAAAAACAAATGGATATTCAATAAATACAGGTATTCAATATTCAAAAAAAATAAGCTCAAAATTAAATTTATTAACGAGTTTTACATTTAGTCCCGAAACAAAATTTAAAAACACAAACGACAGAGTCATTGCAACTGTCACTTATTCAAATAGTGGGTCAGAAGCCTCTTTTGATGTAAGCGATGTTGTAACAACAAAAATAAACATGATAAATCCTTCAAAATTTAGTTTTGGAGCTGGAATTGGAGAAGCAAAAAAATGGTTAATTGGAACCGATATTACTTTTATTAATAATAAAAAATTAATAAACAGATTTGATATGGGTTCAGCCGTTTCATTTGAAAATTCTACCAGAATTGCTGTTGGAGGATATTATGTTCCTAAATACGATTCCTTTTCAAATTATCTAAACAGAATTGTTTATAGAGCAGGATTTAGATATGAAAACACTGGATTAGTAATAAATAACACCAGTATTAATGATTATGGCATGAATTTTGGACTAGGTTTACCAGTTGGTCTTTCTAGAATAAACTTAGGAGTTGAATTTGGAAAAAAAGGAACAACTTCAAACAACTTAATAGAAGAAAAATATTTCAACCTTAGTATTGGTTTATCATTAAACGATATTTGGTTTAAGAAAAGAAAAATTGATTAATTATTTATAGTACCCAAAAAATGAAAACGAAATTAACTTTACTATTTATAGCAGCAGCTAGTTTTTTTGTTCAAGCACAAAACACAGAAGCTTGTACTGAAACTTTAAGCTTAATGACTACTTCAGTAAAAGCGAAAGATGTAGCAAGTTATGATTATTTAACAACTTTAAGAAAAGATTGTCCGTCTTTCCATAAAAGCATTTACTCTTATGGTGAATTAGCTATCAAAATGAAAATTGAAAAAGCAACAACACCACAAGATAAAGAAAAATACGTTCGTGATTTATTAAAATTATATGATGAGCACGATCAATATTTTCCTGGAAATGGCGCTGGAAATAAAATGAAAAAAGGTTTAGTGTTGTTTGAAAACAAAGTTGGAACAACTGATGAAGTATTTCAATTACTAGATGTTGCATTCAAAACTGACTATGCAAACTTTAAGTATGCAAAAGCGATGTATGTTTATTTCGAAATTTTAGTAAACAACCACAAAGCTAATAAAGGCGTAGAATTACAACAAGTATTTGATAAATATGACGATATTTCTAAAAAACTTGATGAAGAAGAAAAAGAATTATCTGAAGAAAATGATACTTTTTTAACAAAAGAAGAAGCAGGGCAAGCATTAACTGACAAAGAAAAAGCCAGAAAAGCCAGAATTGAAAACAGTTTAGAAATTTTTGGAAATGTTAGAAATGACATGGACAATATTGTACTAGAATTATCTACTTGTGAAAAACTTATTCCATTTTACCAAAAAGGATTTGAGTTAAACAAAACGAATGAAGAGTGGTTAAAAAGAGCCGCAAATCGTTTAGATGTAAAAGGATGTGATTCTGACCCAATATTCTCAAAAATATCTGAAGCGCTATATAAATTAAATCCAAGTGCTGACGCTGCGTATCAGTTAGGTGTAGTGGAAATTCAAAGAAAAAACACTACTAAAGCTTTAGATTATTTTAATCAAGCTGCTAACTTATTCACAGATAACACTAAAAAAGCAAATGTGTATTACAGAATTGCAACAATGTATAGCAAATCAAACAAGGTACAAGCTCGTACTTATGCGAGAAAAGCTTTGTCTGTAAAACCATCATTTGGTAAAGCCTATTTATTGATTGCACAACTTTATGGAGGTAGCATCAACGAATGTGGAGCAACTCAATTTGAAAAAAGAGCTGTATATTGGCTAGCTGCTCAATATTGTGATAAAGCTGGCGCTGTTGACTCATCAATCAAAGGATTGGCAAGCAAAACTGCCGCAAGTTATAGAGCAGCAGCACCTTCTACATCTGAAATTTTTTCAGAAGGAAAGCAAGGACAAAGAATTGCTTTTAACTGTTGGATTGGTGAAAGCGTAGTTGTACCAAACATTGGTAAATAGTGAAACTATTCATTAAAAATAATATTTTAAACATGGTCACGATATTTATCGTGACTATGTTTTTTTCGTGTGAAAGCGACATCAAAAAAGTACAACAACTTAGCGAAACAAGTTTTATACCTACTGGAGAAGCCGACACAATTAACCTGAAATATACTGATTCTGGCAAAATCAAGTCGATTTTAAAAAGTCCAAAAATGTTAGATTACAGTAACATTACAAATCCTTTTACTGAGTTCCCAAAAGGCATCCATGTTACATTAATTGACAACAATGGAAATACTACTACCGTTGTTTCAAACTATGCCATTTCTTACAAAAAAACAGACATCATTGATCTTCAAGGCAATGTAATAATTAGCTCTCAAAACGGTAAAAAACTAGAAACTTCTCAATTGTATTTTGATCAAAAAAACGAATGGTTCTTTACTGAAAAACATTTCAAATATACCGATGAAGCGGGAGGCTATTTAGAAGGTCCAGGTGTAGATTTCAGCAAAGACTTTAAAGTTTTTAACATGCAACAAAGTAGCGGCGAAGTAAACACTACTGACAAATAATTGTTTTGCAATTTGCTTTTTATTACATTTGATAAATTTATTAAATCATGACTTATTTAAAATTCATTCAATATATCTATTTAATTTTTGCAGTTTTCTCTCTATACGATGCTTTTGATAAATTCAACAAAAATGAAGATTACCTTTTAAGCATTATTATTGCTGCTGTTTCTATAGGGATGTTTTTCTTCAGAAGACATTTTCACAACAAATACCAAAAAAAATAAACTCTAAATGGAGATAGCCATTATTGTAATTTGCTTACTACTTTCGGCTTTCTTTTCTGGAATGGAAATCGCTTATGTTTCTTCAAACAAAGTATATTTATCTATAGAGAAAAGACAACAAAACTTTAATGCCTCTATCCTTAATAAACTTACAGAAAAACCCTCACAGTTTATAACTTCAATGCTCGTTGGAAACAATGTTGTATTAGTAGTTTATGGTATTTATTCTGGAGATTTAATCATCAATTGGCTAGAAGGCTTTTTTGAATTTACAGCATTTATTGGATTGTTGCTTCAAACATTAATTTCAACGGCAATCATCTTATTAACAGCAGAATTTCTTCCAAAAGTTTTCTTTCAAATTTATGCAAATTCCTTTATTAAGTTTTTTGCCGTTCCAAGTTATTTCTTTTATCAATTATTTTTTTGGCCAACAAAATTTATCATTTGGATTTCAGATATTATTTTGAGAAAATTCTTTAAAACTCCGGGCGATCAAGTAAAAGAATATTTCAGTAAAGTAGAATTAGGAAACTATATTACCGAACAAATGAACAATGTTTCGCAAGACAATGAAATCGATTCCGAAATTCAAATATTCCAAAATGCACTTGAGTTTTCCGATTTGAAAGCGAGAGATATTATGACGCCGAGAACCGAGATTAGCGGTGTTGACATATTAGATACTATTTCAGAACTAAAAGATTTATTTATAACAACAGGCTATTCTAAATTACTGATTTACCAAAATTCTATAGATGATATTTTAGGATATGTGCATTCATTCGAATTGTTCAAAAAACCCAAAACCATCAAAAGTATAATGATTCCTGTGGAATATATTCCAGAAACAATTTACATCAAAGATGCTTTAGATTTACTAACTAAAAAAAGAAAAAGTATTGCAGTAGTTTTAGATGAATACGGCGGAACATCTGGAATCATAACCGTGGAAGATATTATCGAGCAACTTTTTGGAGAAATTGAAGATGAACATGATTTAGACGAAGAATTAATAGACGAAATCATAGAAGAAAACACATATTTGTTCTCTGCCCGACTAGAAGTTGAATTCTTAAATGAAAAGTACAACTTACAAATTCCAGAATCGGATTCGTACACAACTTTAGGCGGTTACATTGTAAATTACACAAAGGAAATTCCGACAAATGAAGAAAAAATAATCATCGAGAATTTTGAAATTATCATCCATTCGGCAAGTAATAAAAAAATCGAATTGGTTCGTTTTTCAGTAAAAGAAGAAAAAAGATAAAAATCTTTAAAAATTTGAAGTAAAATATGACTTTACTATTTTATTATTAAATAGATAATTGTATTTTCGCCCTCTGAAAAAAATTAAACACAAATAAAAATGGCAGTTTTATCTAAAATTAGACAACGTTCATTCTTCCTAATTATTATCATTGCTTTAGCATTGTTTTCATTTGTATTAGCAGATGTAATTCAAAGTGGTACATTTAGCACAGGAGCTAATAATGTAGGCTCAGTTAATGGAACAGACATTGAAGCACAAGAATTTATGCAAAATGTTTCAAACATTGAAAAACAAGGTCAAGGTACTAGCACTACTCAAGCAATGAATAGCGCTTGGGAACAAGAAGTTAGAAGAATTATCCTTACAGAAGAATTCGATAAATTAGGTTTAAAAATTGGTAGCGAACAATTAATTAACGTTATCAAACAAAATCCTAACTTAGCTCAAAACCCTCAATTTTTGAATGCTGCTGGTCAATTTGACGAAAATAAATTCAAAGAATTTTTGAAAGGAATCAAAAATGCTCCAGACCAAACACAATGGACAGAGTGGAAAACGTTTGAAAAAAATGTTGAAAGATATGCTGTAGAGCAAATGTATAACACTATGATAAAGTCTGGTGTTTACACTACTAAAGCAGAAGGTAAATTCCAATACAAATTAGAAAACGACAAAGTAGATTTCGAATATGTAACTGTTGCTTTTTCAACAGTAAATGATGATCAAGTAAAAGTTTCTGATGCTGAGATTATCGACTTTATGAAAAAATCTCCTAAGAAATACAAATCTGAAAATACAACAAGTATTGATTTCGTTTTAGTAGAAAACAAACCATCAAAAGAAGACGAACAAGCAATGTTATCTTCAATTGGTGATGTTAAAGTAAAATTTGACTCAGTTGCAAATGTTGGAGAATTTGTAAATGCCAATTCAGATATTAAATTTGATTCTACTTATTTAGCGAAAAAAGATTTACCTCTTGATTACCAAGAAGCATTATTCAATTTACCTGTTGGAGGTGTTTATGGACCATACGTTTTCAACGGACACCAATGTATTTCTAGAATGATTGCTAAAAAAGGAAATGCAAGTGCAAAAGCTAGTCACATTTTATTAGCTTACAAAGGAGCTCCTCAATCTACTGCTACTAGAACTAAAGAAGAAGCTCAAGCTTTAGCAAATGATTTATTAGCTCAAGCAAAAGCAAATCCAGGAAACTTTGCTATGTTAGCAATGACAAACTCAGACGATCCAGGATCTAAAAATAACGGTGGTGAGTATGACAATATCACTCCAGGACAAATGGTACCTAAATTTAATGACTTCGTATTCAATAATCCTGTAGGCTCTATCGGTGTTGTTGAAACTGATTTTGGTTTCCACGTAATCAAAGTTACTGATAAATATGATGCTGTTTTAATGGGAACTGTAGCTCAAAAAATTCAACCATCTGAGGCAACTATTGATGCTATCTATACAAAAGCGAGTCAATTAGAAGCTGATGCTAATGAAAATTCAGATTTTGCAGCTTTAGCTAAAAAAGCAGGATTAGAATTAATACCAGCTACTAACTTAAAAGGATTCGACGAGTACGTTCAAGGAGTGGGTTCTCAAAGAGAAATCATCAGATGGTCATTCAATAAAGATACAGAAATTGGTGATGTTAGACGTTTTGAAGTTCCTCAAGGTTTTGTTATTGCAAAATTAAAAGATAGAAACGAAAGTGGATTATTACCAATTGACGTAGCAAAACAACAAGTTGAACCAATTATCAGAAACCAGAAAAAAGCTGAAATTATCAAGAAAAAAATGAGTGGCGCTTCTTTAGAAGCAGTTGCAAAAGCTTCTGGAGCTTCTGTTCAACCTGCTATGGGAGTTTCATTAAAAATGCCTGTTATTCTTAATATCGGTAATGAACCTAAAGTTGTTGGTAAAGCATTTGGATTAACTGCAGGTAAAACTTCTGAAATTATTGAAGGAAATTCAGGTATGTTTATGGTAAGAGCTAAAGCAGTAACTAAAGCACCTGAAGTACCAAGTTACACAACTTACATTACTCAAGATAGAACTCAAAATCAATCATACGCTATCTCTAAAGCATACACAGCTTTAAAAGATAAAGCAGATATAAAAGATAACAGAGCTAACTTCTAAGAAGAATTTCATATAATAAAAAAAGGCTATCCGAAAATCGTGATAGCCTTTTTTTATTTAATTTGTTTTATAACATAGGTTACAATACCCCAAATTATAAATTCGTTATGTGGTTCAATTTGAATGGGAGCATAACTTGGATTTTCGGGCATTAAAAAAAGAGCTTCATCTGTTTTCTTGATTCGTTTTACTGTAAACTCACCATCTATAAAACAAACCGCTACAGCATTATTTCTTGGCTCAAGACTTCTGTCAATTACTAAAATATCGCCATCATCAATGCCTGCTCCTATCATGGAGTTTCCACTTGCTTTGGCATAAAAGGTTGCTTCTTTATTTTTAATTAATAAATGATCTAAACTTACTTTTGATTCTTCAAAATCAGCTGCTGGCGAAGGAAATCCCGCTTTAATTTCACTTGAAATAAATGAAGTTTCAATCGGATTTTCAAAATCAGGAACGAAGAAAGTTATTTTGGAATTTACTTGCATTTTACTTCTAGTAATTCGTTAAAATTCGTAGTATATCGATTGGATAAATGATTCTGTTTCATTTTCCAAGTTCGTTTTAAATCTTGTGACGCTAATCTAAGTTTACGCTCGCCTGTTTTCGCCTGAACTGCATCCATAACTTCCATAAGTTTTTGGTATTTGGGATTCTCCTCATCAAAAAGCTTAAATTGGCGTTGCGAAGAAGGTACAATCTCTGAAACTATAACACCTGCTTTTTTGTAGGCTGTTCCTTCTTGATACAACTCTTTAAGCATGGAAATCGCAATTTTACTAATTGAAAAAGAAGTATTGGAAGGGAAAGATAAAGTTTGCATGCGATAAAAACTATACTTTTCACCATTAGCGTTAAATGGATCTTTTCGCAAATACAAAGTAACCGCATTACAACAGGAATTTTGCTTACGTAATTTCTCAGAACAAACACTGGCAAAAGTTACTACTCGCTCTTTAAGTTCATTAAAATCAGTAATATCTTTCTCAAAACTTCTCGTTACAGCGATATTTTTCTTTGCCTTAGGTTCTTCCATTTCTAAAACTGATTTCCCTTCTAATTCATACTTCAAACGCATTCCTACAATGCCCATTTCTTTTCGAATAAAGGATTCATTATGCGGAAGTGTAAAATCGTAAGCTGTTTTGATATTTTTAGCTTGCATTTTTTTGGTAAGACGGAAACCAATACCCCAAACATCTTCAATTTTAGTCCATTTTAAAGCTTTAATCCGTTTTTCTTCGGTATCGATAACATAGATTCCATTTGTGCGTTCTGGAAACTTTTTAGCTATTTTATTAGCTACTTTTGAAAGTGCTTTTGTAGGTGCAAAACCGATTCCGATTGGAATACTTAACCATTTCAAAATTCTGTGTTGGATTTCTGCACCATAAACATTGAAATCAGGAATTGTCATTCCTGAAAAGTTTAGAAAAGCCTCGTCGATGCTATACACCTCAACATTTGGCGTATAATTTTCCAAGATCTTCATCACTCTATGGCTCAAATCGCCATACAAAGCATAATTGGAAGAAAAAACGTGAATATCATGTTGCTTTATCAAATCGCGAACTTGAAATTCAGGTGCGCCCATTGGAATTCCCAATGCTTTAGCTTCGTTACTACGCGAAATGATACAACCATCATTATTAGACAATACCACAACAGGTTTGCCATTTAATTGAGGCTGAAAAACACGTTCACACGAAACGTAAAAGTTATTACAATCGACTAAAGCATACATCTTGTAAAGTTACTTCAACTTTCACAAAAAGAAAATGAATCAATTGTTAATGTTAATAAAAAACCCAACAACTAGAAAAAGTCGTTGGGCTAGTAAATTATATAAAATCAAACTACAGCTAGTCATTCAGTTTTAAAACCGCCATAAATGCTTCTTGCGGAATTTCTACATTTCCAACTTGACGCATACGTTTTTTACCTTTTTTCTGTTTTTCTAAAAGTTTACGTTTACGTGAGATATCTCCACCGTAACATTTTGCCGTTACGTCTTTTCTTAAAGCTTTGATAGTTTCACGAGCGATAACTTTTGCTCCGATTGCAGCCTGAATAGGAATATCAAACTGTTGTCTTGGGATTAATTCTTTTAGTTTCTCACACATTTTTTTACCAATGTTGTATGCATTACTTTCATGAATTAAAGCCGAAAGCGCATCTACTGGTTGTGCATTTAATAATACGTCTAAACGAACTAATTTTGATTCGCGCATTCCTATTGGATGGTAATCAAAAGAAGCATATCCTTTAGAAACGGTTTTTAATCTATCGTAAAAATCAAATACGATTTCCGCTAATGGCATATCAAAATTCAATTCTACTCGTTCGGTAGTTAAATAGGTTTGATTTGTAATTAAACCACGTTTTTCGATACACAAACTCATTACATTTCCAACGAAATCAGATTTTGTAATGATGGTTGCTTTGATATAGGGTTCTTCTACTCTATCTAATTTTGAAGGTTCTGGTAAATCCGAAGGATTGTTTACAATTAAAATCGTATCAGGTTCTTTTTTGGTGAATGCATGGTACGAAACGTTAGGAACCGTAGTAATAACGGTCATATCAAACTCACGCTCTAAACGTTCTTGGATAATTTCCATGTGTAACATTCCTAAGAATCCACAACGGAAACCAAATCCTAACGCAGCCGAACTTTCCGCTTGGAAAACTAATGACGCATCGTTCAATTGTAGTTTTTCCATCGAAGCACGCAAATCTTCGTAATCTTCTGTATCTACAGGATAAATTCCGGCGAAAACCATTGGTTTTACATCTTCAAATCCTAAAATTGCATTTTTTGTTGGTTCTTTAGCATCCGTAATCGTATCTCCTACTTTTACCTCTTTAGCTTCTTTAATTCCTGAAACTAAGTAACCAACATCACCAGTCGAAATTACGCTTTTTGGAACTTGATTCAATTTCAATGTCCCAACCTCATCCGCATAATATTCGTTGCCAGTAGCCATGAATTTAATCTTCTGACCTTTTTTGATTTCTCCGTTAAGAACACGGAAAATAACTTCAATTCCTCTAAAAGGATTGTAATGTGAATCGAAAATCAAAGCTTGAAGCGGTTCATCTTTATCTCCTTTTGGAGCTGGAATTTTCTCAATAATAGCTGCCAAAATATTTTCAACACCAAAACCTGTTTTTCCAGAAGCATGAATAATATCTTCTAATTTACATCCTAATAAATCGATAATATCATCACTAACTTCTTCAGGATTAGCACTTGGTAAATCCACTTTATTTAAAACCGGAATAATTTCCAAGTCGTTTTCTAAGGCCAAATACAAATTCGAAATCGTTTGTGCCTGAATACTTTGCGCTGCATCTACAATCAACAAAGCACCTTCACAAGCGGCAATCGAACGAGAAACCTCATATGAGAAATCCACGTGACCAGGAGTGTCGATTAAGTTTAAGATATAATCTTCTCCTTTGTATTTGTACTCCATTTGAATGGCGTGACTTTTTATGGTAATCCCACGTTCGCGCTCCAAGTCCATGTTATCTAATAACTGAGCTTTTTCTTCGCGAGCCGAAACGGTTTGTGTAGCACTCAACAATCTGTCGGCTAACGTACTTTTTCCGTGGTCAATGTGTGCAATAATGCAGAAATTTCTAATGTGTTTCATTCTTCAAGTTCAATGTCAAGTTCAAATTCCAATAGCAATTCTTTCGAACAATTAATCTGCAAATATAAAGCAAAGTTTTGATTTATAAGGCCGAAACTTGAAACCTTAAACTTGAAACCAACAAAAATTTGTATTTTTGCAAAAAAAATTGAAGCACCATGCCTAAAATTGGTAACATCATATTACCCGATTTTCCTTTATTATTAGCCCCAATGGAAGACGTAAGCGACCCACCATTTCGTCGTTTATGCAAATTACATGGTGCTGATTTGATGTATTCTGAATTTATTTCTTCGGAAGGATTGATTCGTGATGCCATGAAAAGCAAACAAAAATTAGATATTTTCGATTACGAACGTCCAGTTGGAATTCAGATTTTTGGTGGTGATGAAGAAGCTATGGAAATGTCATCGCGAATAGTTGATGCCGTTCAACCAGATTTGGTGGATATTAATTTTGGCTGCCCAGTTAAAAAAGTAGTTTGTAAAGGTGCTGGAGCAGGCGTTTTGAAAGATGTTGATTTGATGGTTCGTTTAACCAAAGCAGTAATCAAAGGAACAAATCTTCCGGTTACAGTAAAAACACGTTTAGGCTGGGATGAAAGTTCAATTAATATTGACGAAGTTGCCGAGCGTTTGCAAGATATTGGTGTGCAAGCCTTAACGGTTCATGCCAGAACACGTGCGCAGATGTACAAAGGACATTCCGATTGGAGTCATATTGAACGTGTAAAAAACAATCCAAGAATTACGATGCCAATTTTTGGAAATGGTGATATTGATTCACCAGAAAAAGCTTTGGAATACAAAAATAAATACGGTTTAGACGGAATGATGATTGGTCGTGCTGCGATTGGTTATCCTTGGATTTTTAATGAAATTAAACATTATTTCGCCACAGGAGAAAAATTAGCTCCACCAAGCATGAACGACCGTATTGAAGCCGCAAGAAATCACTTAATTTGGAGTATCGAATGGAAAGGCGAACGTTTAGGCATCAACGAAATGCGTCGTCATTATACCAATTATTTCAAAGGCATTCACGGATTTAAAGAATACAAACAAAAATTGGTTACCACAGATGGTATTAATCAATTGTTAGATGTGTTTACGGAAATTGAGCAGGTGTATGCGGATTATGTTTTCGAGGGGTAATTATCTACCCATGATACACCCTAGAAAACACAATCTTTCCGTCTTTAATTTCTAAAACTTCGGCTACCAACATATCGGGTTCACCAGCTACTTGACGAGTATATTCCATAAAAACTCGGTCGGTATTAGCGGTTAACGAAGTTACTTTGTAGTGTAATGTTGGTAATCTATCAAAAGCGTCTTGCCACCAAACGCGCATCGCTTCTTTTCCGATAATTAAACCATTAGTTTCGGGTTGACGAATTTTTAATTTCGGACTGAAATGTTGGGCTTCGTCGTCGTATAATTCTAATAATTTCTCTAAGTTTTTGGTATTAAAAGCATCGAACCATTTAATGGCGATTTGTTGTAGTTGATTTGGCATAAAGTATAGATTTTAACGCAAAGAGCGCTAAGTTTTTCGCAAAGTTCGCAAAAGGTTATTAAATAAAAAAAGACACATAAAATAATCTATGTGCCTATGTGTTTTAGAAAATGTTTTTATGCATTTTTAATGTTGATGATTTCTTGTTCGGTTAAGAATCTCCAATCGCCTCTTGGCAAATTTTTCTTAGTTAAACCTGCGAAAGTTACACGGTCCACTTTTAAAACATCGTATTTTAAGTGTTCAAAAATTCTACGAACGATTTTTACGTTTGAAGTTTTCATTTTCAAACCGATTTCACTTTTTGGCTGATCTTCAATATAAGTAATTTCTTCCACGTAAACTCTATGATCGTCAATCGTTAATCCCTTTTGGATGTGTTCTAAATCTTCAAACTTTAAGTTCTTATCTAACGAAACTTGATATACTTTCGATGAACGTTGGTTTGGAGCGGTGAATTTTTGGATAATTTCAGTATCATTGGTAAACAACAACAAACCGGTTGTGGTTTTGTCCATTCTTCCCACAGGTTGTAATTTGGCTTTAGTTGCATTTCGAACTAAATCCAAAACATTAGCTGAGCCTTGCGAATCATCTCCTGCTGTAGAAAAGTTTTTTGGCTTATTTAATAAGATATATTCTTTCTTTTCTGGCGTGATGTTTACACCATCAAACTGTACTGAATCGGTCAATTTTACTTTGTAACCCATTTCGGTAACAACAACACCATTTACTTTTACATTTCCACTTTGAATGTAAATATCCGCATCTCTACGGCTACACATTCCCGAATTAGAAATATAACGATTTAGACGAATTTCATCTGGATTAGATGGTTTTTTTGGAGATTTTGGAGCTTTAGGCGCTTCTTTAGCTGCTTCTGGTTTTGTTTTAAACTTAGAAGGTGCTTTACGAATTGGCGCATTTCCTCTTGAATTACTATCTTTTTTGTAACCTCCTTGTCTTCCTGAACCTGGACGACTTTTATCGCTATCTTGATGACGTGACATATTATAAACAATTTTTGCAAAGATATAACTAATATGTGGAAATCAATTTTTTGCCGTGAATTAAAACCGTTGGTTCAATTAAAACAATGCAAAAAACCCCTGAAACAATGATAAATTTCAATAGAAAATGAAGTTTTAGGTACTCCGGCTTTGAAGCTGCTCTCCATAGAAGCAAAAGAAAAAACAGCAGAGCCATTAAACTCAGATAAAAGTAAATATCCATGTAACCTACATCATACACTTCAATTAAAAAATAAACAGGAATTAGAGTAGAAATCGTTAAAACTGAAATAATAGACTTCGCCATTTTTTCTCCAAAAACCACTGGAATCGTCTTGTAATCGGCTACCAAATCCCCTTCAATATTTTCTAAATCTTTAATTAATTCCCGAATTAAAATCAATGAAAATAAAAATGTAGCATGAGCAAACATTACCTCGTAAAAGTTTTTATAATACATCAAAATTCCAAAGAAAGGCAAAACAGCCAAAACAGCGGCCGTGATGTTTCCAATTAAGAACATTTTTTTCAATTTGTGCGAATAAAACCAAATCAAGAAAATATAAGTCGAAAAGAACAAAACCGCACGCCAAGATATGAAAAACATCAATAAAGCGACAATGAAATTAATTCCGAAATAGACTTTCAACTTGGTTTCCTGACTCACCAAACGGTCAATCATGGCTTTTTTTGGGCGATTGATTAAATCCTTTTTCGCATCATAAAAATTATTAATAATATAACCCGAAGCAATGGTTAAAGTAGAAGCGACCACGATTAAAAACAAACGCCAATCGAGAATAATATCCAACGCTCGTTTCTCAGGAGCCAAGATGAATATGGCTGAAAGATATTGTGCTAACGCCACGACCCAAATATTATATCCTCTAATCACAGAAAAGAAGCTGAAGATTTTAGTAAGGACTAACTTGGATTTACGGGTGAGCATTTTTACTTATTTTTTCTTTTATGAATTTAACAACTGTAACCAAAATCATCATACAAATTAAATAAGTAATCAAATTGTCGAATGGATCTGTAAAATAATTCCAAAAATTAATTTGTAATTCCTTCGGAATGGTATCGTTTATCAAGTAATTGTATCTTAATTTGTAAATTTCGATAAGCAATAACTCGTTTAAAGGAGTTAAAAATACTAATGAAAGAATTGAAACCCAAATAAGACTATTTGAAATTTTTTTAATAAAAAACAACAAACCTATTAAAGGCAAAATGAACGGTAAAAAAAACTCTAAATAACTTGAAAAATAAAATGAATTATCATTCTGATTTTTATCAATTGTATGATATAAAATTAGTTCTAATAAGTATTGATAATTCAGCAAAACAAACAAAAAAATCAATAAAAGCAAACGTTTTGGGTATTGGCGAAGTTGGGGCATTCAAGGCACAAATGTTCAATCTAGCACAAATTTTGATTAGGATTCCAATGCTCAAATTTACTACTTCTGCCCCAATTTTGCCAATACCGTGTTAGTGGCAGTTTTATTGTTTCGGCTTCTTTGTCAAGTCAATATTAAAGTTTGCATTAATGATTAACCCGTTGTTATTTTGAAATACATTTTGACCGTTTATTTGTCTGCCGAACTGAACGGTTTGATTTAAATATCCGCCTTCAATTCTAATGTTTTTGTTAAAGCGATACCCAAGTAGAATTCCAATTCTATTCTGGTCAAAGATATTAGCATTTACATTTTCTCCAAATCCAACAAAAATTTCGTCATACAATGCAATGTAAGGTGTCTTGTCTTTTATTTCCTTTCCTTTTAAAGGCACTTGAAGTCTTACCATATATCGCATTCTGTTTAGTAGTGGAAATTCATCTTCCTTTTCTACGTTAGCTGAACTATATCGTCCAACAAATCTTTGCTCTAACATAAAACGGTGAGAAAAATCTACTATACCTTCCTTATGAGATAGTTGCACCATTTGAAATAATCTGTGTTCGGTAAAATCTCTACCAAGTCCGTTTATAGGTATTTCGCCATAGGGAAATGTTTCTATCCAAGCGTAACCTGCTCTAATCAATACTCTTGGATTGAGTTGGTAATTTACGCCAACTCTTAAAAGACTTTGTTGCCATTCTGTTATGTAATTATCCCTACGCCATTGATATTCGGTATGTAATCCAAATTTTTCTGACAATTTGAAAGTGCCAAAATAATTGTACCAACCAATGTTTTCGTGGGTTTTTATACGATTATTTTGACCTGTAACATTATTACTAATGAAACAAGTCAAAACAAGTATAATCAATAAATTTCTATTCATTTTATTTTACAAATTCAAGTGTTCCGTCTGTTAAACGATAAAATGCACCTACAATTTTAATTTCACCTTTGTCTTCCATTTCTTTTAGAATAGGACTTTTTTCTCTAATTTGTTGCATAGCATATTTCACATTGTTTTCACAAACGTGTTTCACAAATTCATCATTCTTTGAAGTTTTTTCTCCTGCAAAATCTTGGCTCATTACCACAGCTGGTTTTATTTTTGCAAGCATAGCAGTAATATTTCCTAATTTTACGTTATCAATAGCACCTTTCACAGCACCACAATGTTGATGTCCCAAAACAAAAACTAATTTTGCACCTGCAACTTTACAAGCAAACTCCATACTTCCTAAAAGGTCTTCATTTACAAAGTTACCTGCTACTCTGCCTACAAAAATGTCGCCTATACCTTGGTCAAATACATCTTCAACTGGCACACGACTGTCTAAACAACTTAAAACAACTGCTTTGGGAAATTGTCCTGGTGCTGATTTACGAGCCTGTTCGCTATGGTCTCTTTGAGTTGTTGTTCCTGACTGAAAGCGTTTGTTGCCATCTACAAGATCTTTAAGAACTGCGTCAGGTGTCAAAGCAGCTTGTTGTTCTTTGGTCATTACGTGATTAATTACTTGTTCTGTTTTGTTTTCTGTTGAAACTTCTTTTTGTGTTTCCGTCTTTGCTCCTTGGTTACAAGAAAATAGGGTTAATGAAACCATTGCTGTTGCTAAAATCTTTCCGTACATTTTTGAATAAATTTTTGTTTTGCCTACTTCTTAATACGGTGTTCGGCTAGTCCGTTTTATGTTCAATTATCGTTAGTTTGACTTTTTTAGGGTGTCTGCGAAAATTGCCACTAACTACAATATTTAATAATTATTTTGGAATACCTAAATCCATTATCCACAAAAGAAAAATAGGAATTTTCTAGAGGATTTAAAAATTCATTATTAAAAATTTCTTTTTTAAAAAAAGCTTTACTCCAGCTGTTGTAAAACAACAAATAAGCAATAGAAAAGCATTTTAAAAAAACAATGTAATATTCCATTAAAAATTATAAACTACCTCTAATTTATAGTCTTTTAAGGATTCTTTTGCTTTGTCTAAATCTTGGGTAAATCCTAAAATATAACCGCCACCGCCAGAACCACATAATTTCAAATAGTAATCGTTCGTGTCGATTCCTTTTTGCCACACTTGGTGAAATTGCTCTGGAATCATAGGTTTAAAGTTATTCAAAACTACTTTTGATAATTGTTTGGTATTTTCTAATAACGATTTTACATCGCCATGCAAGAAATTTTCCACACAAGCATCGGTATATTTTATGAATTGTGATTTTAACATCGTACGGAACCCGTTATCCTTTAAGTTTTCCATGAAAATCGAAACCATTGGAGCTGTTTCGCCCACAATTCCTGAATCAATTAAGAAAACCGCACCTTTTCCTTGTGTACTTTGACTTGGGATTCCGGTTGGTTCAATATTGTCTTTTGAATTGATTAAAATTGGAATACTCAAATAACTATTCAACGGATCTAAACCTGAACTTTTTCCGTGGAAAAACGATTCCATTTGAGAAAATATTGCCTTAAGTTGCAATAATTTCCCCCGAGTTAAATTTTCTAAAACGGTGATTTTATCATTAGCATATCTATCGTAAATAGCCGCCACTAAAGCACCACTACTTCCTACTCCATATCCTTGCGGAATACTTGAATCGAAATACATTCCGTTATTTACATCATTTTGCAATGAAGCTAAATCGAAAGTTACCAAC
This sequence comes from Flavobacterium sp., assembly GCF_041911335.1. Classification (GTDB taxonomy): domain Bacteria; phylum Bacteroidota; class Bacteroidia; order Flavobacteriales; family Flavobacteriaceae; genus Flavobacterium. Next base: position 51,801 of record NZ_JAYRPD010000047.1, on the reverse strand, counting down.
TCAGGTTGCTCTGTTTGCAATTGCTCTAAATAAACAACGAATTTTTTTAAACTTTCGTTAGATTTAATAGCGCTTTCAGACGAATTTCCATCGTTCTTTAAAGCACCATTGTAAAAATTATAAGGAATTGAAAGTCCTTTCGAATCTTGGATAATTCCGTATTCTCCGAAAAGTAATATTTTTGAGTAAAAAAGTGGTCCTTTCATTTTTTAGTATTCAGTTTACAGTTTATAGTAATCAGATTTTTAATTTCTAGTATTCAATGCTTTCAATTAAATCTTCAAGATTCAAAAAATTACCATTTTCATCAAGTATTACATTTTGACAAACAAATGTAACTTGATCCTCAGATAATTTATCTAAAAGACCCATTTTTTCTAATTGAAATATACATTTAATTCCTTTTATCACCTCTGGATCTTCTGTCTCATTGAGCAATTTCAACAATTCTATCTTTTCTAATTCAACGTCCATTTCAATAAATTTATGTTATCTTTTTAGGATTTTGTCTAGTGTCAAACACGGATACAATGTAAATTTTCATGTAATCAAAACGATAAAAAATAGTAACTTGTTTGATGACGACGCATTTATGGTAATTACTACTTTTTGATTTTGGAAACAATTCAGGCGATTTTTGAATTAAATCTAAATTCACCTTTAATGTAACTAAAAATTTATCACTAATCCTAACAGACCATTTATCAATCAGATAATCAACAATCGCTTTAATTTCAGTTTTGCTTTGGGAAGAAAAAACCAACTCTCTCATTTCCAACCAAAGTACTGCTTTATTTCTTCGTAGGAATGAACTCTACCTTCAGCTATATCACGTTCTCCTTCTTCAATTCCTTCTTTGGCATAATTAGGCAACTCATCCCACCAATCCTTCTTTTCATTCACAAAAATATTCTTAATGTAAGTTGCAACCGAAAGATTTTCCGTTTCTCTCAGCATTTTCATAAGCTCTAATTTTTCCAATCGAATATCCATTTTTATTGAAATCTATGGTAAATATACGAATTATTTTAATTGATTTGCACCATTCCCAATTTCATCGCAAATATACTGACCATTTTGACAATAGTCAACTAATTCATCTTGAATAAATTGCAATACATTTTCTTTTACACTTTCAGGATACAAAACGTGTACATTGGCACCAGCATCTAATGTAAAACAAACGGGAATTTGTGTTTCATTTCTGAACTTCCAAATTTTATTGATAATTTCTAATGTATTGGGTTTCATCAAGATAAAATATGGCATTGAAGTCATCATCATGGAGTGTAAAGTCAAGGCTTCGCTTTCTACAATTTTGACGAATTCTTCTATATTTCCAGATGTTAAAATCGCTTTTATTTTGGATAAATTTTCGTGAGCTTGAGCAAAACGTCTTTCTGCATACGGATGATTGTGCATTAAATCGTGCCCAACCGTACTCGAAACTTGCTTTTCTCCTTTATCGACTAACAAAATCGTGTCTTGATAGTTTTTGAAGTTTTGATGAATTTCTGAAAATTCTACTCCAAACAAATCCGAACTTCCGTTAATTTCTGCATGATTTCCCCAAACTACTACTTCACCTTTGATGCTTCTGCACGCGCTTCCGCTTCCTAATCTTGCTAAAAATGAAGCTTTTGAATAAAAATAGTCGTCAGAAATCGTTGGATTAATAGCTTTTTCCAAGCTCATAATATTCATGGCTAAAGCTGCCATTCCAGAAGCAGAAGAAGCAATTCCTGAACTGTGCGGAAACGTATTTTGTGTGTCGATTTTAAAATGATATTCTTTCAAAAAAGGACAATATTTTTCGATTCTTTCGAAGAATTTTTGAATTTTTGGTTTAAAATCTTCTTTCGGTTTTCCTTCAAAAAGTAAATCGAATGAAAAACTATTGGTTTCCGATTTTTTAACTACTTCCAACTTCGTAATTGTCTTACAATTGTTTAACGTAAAACTTATGGAAGGGTTTGCTGGAATTTGATTTTCTTTCTTGCCCCAATATTTTACTAAGGCAATATTACTGGGTGCGCTCCATTCGAAACTAGCCGATTCAATGGAATTATATGAGTTTGCGATAAAATTTTTTTCGGTAAGCATAGCTTAAAATTTTGACAAAAATACCGATTTTGATTGATTTGTTCCCTTGATATTTCGTTAATTTGCCTATAAAATTGAAAACATGAACAAATATCTTAAAATAACATATTGCGTTGCCATTTCTTTGGCGGTTGGTTACTTATCGAGCAACGTAACACAATCTAGTATAAAAACCTGGTATCCAACAATTGAAAAACCAATTTTCAATCCCCCAAATTGGGTTTTTGCACCGGTTTGGACTATGCTTTTCATCCTAATGGGAATTGCTGCTGGAATGGTTTGGAATAAGTTAGAATCGAACAAAGAATTGGTAAAAAAAGGATTGTTATTTTTTACAGTTCAACTTCTTTTGAATGCTTTATGGTCTTATTTATTCTTTGGATTAAATAATATTTTATTAGCATTTATTGAGATTATTCTGCTTTGGTTAATTATTTACGAAACGTATTACATCTTCAAACAAGTTGACAAAAAAGCAGGATATTTATTGATTCCGTATTTGGGTTGGGTTGGATTTGCTACAATTTTAACAGGAACTATTTATTGGTTGAATCGATAGTTATAAGCACTTATTGAGCGATATTCTCAGCAACAATAAATCCGCCTGTCCAAGCATTTTGAAAGTTAAAACCACCTGTTATTGCATCGACATTAAGAATCTCTCCAGCGAAAAACAGATTTGGTAGCACTTTGCTTTCCATAGTTTTGAAGTTAACTTCTTTTAAGTCGATTCCACCAGCGGTAACGAATTCTTCTTTGAAGGTGCTTTTTCCGTTAACCTGAAATTCAGCATTAGTTAATTGTTCGGCTAACGTATTTAGTTGTTTTTTGTTGACATCGGCCCATTTGGTTTCTTCAGTTATTCCGGAAGCTTTAACCAAATTTTCCCAAAGACGTTTAGGCAACTCGAAATGTGCGTATTTAGAGACTAATTTTTTAGAATTTTCTTCTTTAATGGTTTTCAACAAATCGATTGCTTCTTCAAAATCGGTTTCGTTTAACCAATTCACTTGAATGGCAAACTGATATTTTTTATCTGCCAATTCTCGAGCTCCCCATGCTGAAAGACGTAAAATTCCGGGGCCACTCATTCCCCAATGCGTAATCAACAAAGGTCCGGATGCCTGCAATTTTGACTTTTTAACTTTTACCGAAGCAACCGTGGAAAGCCCCATCAAATCTTTAATTCGAACATCTTTAACATTAAAAGTAAATAATGACGGTACTGGCTCTATTATTGAATGTCCTAAATTTTGTAATAACTCCCACATTTTTGGATTACTTCCCGTTGCCATTACCACTTTTTGACAACTAAAAGCCTCATGATTCGTTGAGATTTTCCAATAATTTTCACCTTGATACAATTCCTGAACACTATGTCCAGTTAAAACATCGATTTTTAATTTTTGAGCTGCTTTTAAAAAACAATCTATAATCGTTTGCGAAGAGTTGGAAACCGGAAACATTCTACCATCTTCTTCAATCTTTAATTCTACTCCATGCTTTTCAAACCAGTCAATCGTATCTCCAGAGCAAAATTGATGAAATGGTCCTTTTAATTCCTTTTCGCCTCTTGGATAAAATTTCACTAAATCATTGGGTACAAAACATGCATGTGTAACATTACAACGACCACCACCAGAAATTCGAACTTTTTCTAAAACGCTTTTTCCACGTTCTAAAATAGCTACTTTCAATTTTGAATTTTTCTCTACAATATTAATTGCAGTGAAAAATCCGGCAGCACCTCCGCCAATGATGATAATATCGTATTTTGAGTTCAAATGATTTATTTTTTGCAAAGTTATAATTATTTAAATTGTTTAAATTTAATAATCGAACATAAAAAAACTACTATTTATTTTTTTATAAATAGTAGTTCAAGGCAATTATATTTTGTTTAAAAAATAAATTTAATCCAGTTTTCCTTTTCATTAGAAGTAACTCTAGCAAAGTAAATTCCTCTATCTGATAGCTGCAAGTTCAGTTCATTACCCGATAAAACCAATACCGATTTTATTTTTTGACCCGTAATTGAATAAATATCTAGATGAATGTCATTAGCAGATAAATTTAAAACATTTCCTTTTACGACGCTCACTTTTACCTCTTGTTGAAAATCAACTGAAGATAAGGTGCCCGGGGTAAATCCATAATTGGTTCCAATCAAATCCGCGGATTTTCTGCTACCATTAAAATTTCTTATGATAAAATACCAATTATTCACATAAGTAGACTGAGGAATTAATCCACTAGTTTGAGTAAACTCACTAAAATAATTTCTAGTTGCTAAATTTAAAGTTGCTACATATGCACCAACAGAGCTATTCCAAGTTAATGGAACTAAAGTTCCTGGATCAGTCCAAATATCATGATAATCCCATGTTGATGAAATCCCGTCTGTTTCTAAACCTGTATAGAGATATAAATTAGGGTCTCCTAATGGATTAAATAAAGAATAATCTCCTGTTGAACCATACGTTACAGTTATAGTACCACTATTCATTCCAAAAGGATTCGGAGTAACTATCAACTGAGATTGAACAAACTGAAAAAACAAGATAAGACTAATAAGTAATGTTTTTTTCATAATGATAATTAATTAAGTTAATAAATATTTAAACTAAAAAAGAAAACTTTAAAAATTACTAATTTACCAATACAAAGTATTGCCAAGGCAAAATTGTGTAAACTTGTTTTTCGTTTAGCCCCATCATTTTACCTGTCATATAATTTATAAATTCACCTGTAATCGCAATTTTTGTATTTATTGGATTGTTTGAAAAATTCGCAATATAAACTACTTTTTTACCATTTTTTTCACGAACAAAAGCTAAAACATTCGTATCATCATCTGTTTTAATTCTAGTATATTTAGCTTTGTTTTTTCCTCCATTCAACGCAGGATTTTCAGTTTTTAGCTTTCCTAATTTTGCTCTTAATTCCCAATCTTTTCCTTTTGTTTTTGGAATAGAATCTTTTTCGAAAAACTTCAAACTGTGATTCAAACCATATTCATTTCCACTGTAAATTAATGGCATTCCGGGCATCACATAAGATAAAGCAGTCATCGCTTCTTCTGCTTTTCCTAATCTTCCTTTAACCGTTCCATTCCAAGAATTTTCATCATGATTGTCAACAAAATTCATAAGAATATCGTCAGCACTATATTTGCTTTCGTTTTCCTTCATGAATTTATCCCATTCTTTTACTGAATTTTTCCCTTGAGCGATTCTATTCATGGTATGATGTGACTCCCAATTGTAAGCCATATCAAACAAACCATCTTTTAATAATTCAGGCTCCCAAGCCTCTGCTAACATGAAAATATTTTTTTCTTTTCGCAATTGTGGGATAGCTTGTTGCCAAAAATCTAAAGGCACATTACTAGCTACATCGCAACGGAAACCATCAATGTTTTCGTTTTTAATCCAATGCAACATATCAGAAGTCATTTCCTTGCGAAGTTCTTGATTATCATAATTCAAATCTGCTACATCTGACCAACCCCATGACTTTCCTGTTTCTGGGTTGATTGGATCGATGATTTCTCCTTTAGCATTTTTTGTGTAATATTCTGGATGTTCTTTGATCCAAACGTGGCCCCAACCTGTGTGATTTGGCACCCAATCCAAAATCACATACATTCCATTTTCATGAGCTGTTTTTACTAAATTTCTAAAATCTTCAATTGTTCCAAACTCTGGATTTACTTTTTTGAAATCGGAAACTGCGTAGTAACTGCCTAAATATTTGTGTTGCTCTTCTTTTGGCATTTCAGATGCAAATTTGCTATCATCGCCACCAGTAGCTTTTCTCTTTGTTTGTGAAATTGGAAAAATAGGCATTACCCAAATGATTTTTACTCCTAATTCTTTTAATTGCGGGATGTCTTTGGTAAATGCATTAAACGTGCCTTCAGGAGAATATTGGCGGATGTTTACTTCGTAGATAATTCCGTTTTCTTCCACTTCGGGAGAAAATTTTGCAATTTCTTTTGGCGTTTCTGTTGCTGATGGTTTATTTTCATTTTTGCATCCGATAACCAATATAGCAGTTAATGCAATGACAATTTTCTTAATCATATCTTTTTATTTCAATTCTAAAATCATAGACGTTTTACCTTCAATCGATAATTCGTTTTTCAAATCGATTGTTTTTCCAGAAAGAATATCACTTCCAGAAATAAATGATTTTATGTTCTCTTGAAAACGAGTAAGGTTTAACTTTTGAGTATCCGGTGCATTATTAATGACTACCATTACCGTTTCTTTATCGTTGTGACGGAAATACACATACACATTATTTTCAGGAATGTAATGCGTTAATTTTCCAGTGTGAATCACTTCTTTATTTTTTCTCCAATTCAATACTTTCTTGGAAAAATCGAAATATTTTGCTTGTTCTGCTGTTCTTCCACTAGCAGAAAAAGCATTGTTTTTATCCTCTTTCCAACCACCAGGAAAATCTTGACGAATATCGGCATCTCCTTTTCCTTTATCGCCCGCCATTCCAATTTCAGAACCGTAGTACAATTGTGGAATTCCGCGCATCGTTGCCATAATGGTCATTCCTAATTGGTACTTTTTGAAATCGTTTTGATAAATGTGATTAAAACGACCAGTATCATGATTTTCTAAGAAAATCAATAAGTTATTTGAGTCGGCATACAAGAAATCGTTAACGAAATTCTCGTAAAACTTAATCATTCCGTTGCTCCAATCCGCTCTATCTTCATTAAAAACGTTTCCAAAAACATCATGTAATGTAAAATCCATTACACTTGGACAATTAGAATTGTAGCTTTGAATTTTAGCAATCGGACTATCTTTTTGCCAATACGAAATTTGGGCTTGATCGTGCATCCAAACTTCACCAACAATATTAAAATACGGATATTCGTCAGTAATTGCTTTTGTCCATTTTGCAATTCCTTCTTTATCGTTGTACGAATAGGTATCCACACGGAATCCATCTAAATCGGCATACTCAATCCACCAAATCGCATTTTGAATTAAGTAATTCAATACCAAAGGATTCGACTGATTTAAATCGGGCATGCTGGGTACAAACCAACCGTCCATACAATATTTAGCATCGCGTTCTGAACCATTAATATCGTATTGCGTGGTCATGCGATAATTACTTTGGACATAACCCGGAAATTGATGAAACCAATCGTAAGTTGGCATATCTTTAAACATCCAATGTTCGGCTCCCCAATGATTCGTAACGTAATCTTTGATTAATTTCATGCCACGTTTATGCATTTCATCGGCTAGTTTTTTGTATTCTTCGTTGGTTCCGTAACGAGGATCAATTCTGTACACATCAGATTGTCCGTAAGTGTGGTACGAATAGCCTTTGTCGTTATCTTCACACATGGGTGTACTCCAAATTGCTGTTGCACCTAATTCTTTGATGTAATCTAAATTATTAATGATTCCTTGAATATCGCCACCATGTCTTCCTCCTGGTAAACTTCTATTAGCTTTTTCTTGTAATTCAGGTGAAGAATCATTGTTTGGATTTCCATTTGCGAAACGATCTGGCATTAACAAATACATCACATCAGAAGCATCAAAACTTTTACGAAGTGCCGAATTTGGTTTTCTTTTTTTGATTTCGAAATTTCTTTTGAAAGATTTTTTACCATTGGTAAACGTAAATTGCAATTCTTGCGCTTTTACATTTTTGGTATCAATTGTAACGAAAAGATAGTTCGGATTTTCGGTTTTAGTTACATTCGTAATTACAACATTACTAGAAACTTGTACCGAATTTTGAGCGATATTCTTTCCGTAAAACAATACTTGAACTTCACTTTTATTCATTCCTTCGTACCAAAACGGTGGTTCCATTCGGTCAATTTGTGCCGAAAGCGATAGTGTGAATAAGGTAATTAGTGAGAAAATTATTTTTTTCATAGCTTTTTTATTTAACCTCAACAATACTAATAGCGTAGCCACCACCAGCTGCCGTTCTCAATTGCAATTTAGTCTTATTAGTTACTTTTTGTTTTGAAATTTTGTATGCTTGTGGATTGGTTTTATAATCCGCATCGGCAGCATCAGCGTAAATGGTGGCTTCGTATTTTTTCCCTTTTTCTAAAAAATCTAATGTAATGGTTGATGTTCTAGCATTATAACCGTTTGAATTCCCAACAAACCAATTGTTAGAATTTTTATCTTTTCGAGCAATCGTAATGTAATAACCTGGCTCAGCTTCTAAATATTTTGAAGTTGACCATTCAACAGGAACATCTTTAATAAATTGGAACGCATCTAAGAATCGATTGTAGTTTTCTGGTAAATCGGCAGCCATTTGAAGTGGCGAATACATCACTACATACAATCCTAATTGATTCGCTAATGTTGTATTAACGTGTGAATTGTTATTTGGATTCAATTTGGCAATATCCATTTCGAAAATCCCTGGAGTGTAATCCATTGGCCCACCCAATAAACGTGTGAAAGGCAACAATGTAGTATGATTCGCTTTTGAACCACCAAACGCTTGAAATTCCGTTCCACGTGCCGATTCATTAGCAATCATGTTGGGATATGTTCTGCAAATTCCAGTTGGACGAACGGCTTCATGCGCATTAATCATTATTTTGTAATCTGCAGCTTTTTCAATCACATACTGATAATGATTTAGCGTAGATTGACTGTAATGATGTTCACCTAAAGGCAAAATATTACCCACATAACCCGTTTTAGCAGCGTCATAACCATTGTCGTTCATAAATTGAAATGCCTTATCTAAATGGCGTTCATAATTTCTTGTTGAACCAGAAGTTTCGTGATGCATAATCATTTTCACACCTTTAGATTTGGCATATTCGTGAATTCCTTTCACATCAAAATCAGGATAAGGTGTTACAAAATCGAATACATAATCTTTTTCGTGACCGAACCAATCTTCCCAACCTTCGTTCCAACCTTCAACTAATACTGCATCGAAACCATGTTTAGCAGCAAAATCGATATATTCTTTTACGTGTTTGGTATTCGCTGCGTGTTTTCCGTTTGGTTTAGCTTTTGTAAAATCGGTAATTCCTAATTGTACCGATGGAATTTCATCAGTGTAAGCCCAAGAGCTTTTTCCAGTAATCATTTCCCACCAAACACCGATATATTTTACAGGTTTAATCCAAGACGTATCTTCGATTTTACAAGGTTCGTTTAGGTTTAATGTCATTCGAGAAGCTAAAATATCACGAGCATCAGAACTCGCAATTATCGTTCTCCAAGGTGAAACACATGGCGCTTGTAAATGACCTTTATTCCCTTTAGCATCTGGAGTTAAATGAGATTGAAAAACTAGATTTTCATTATCTAAATTCAGGTGCATACAAGAATAATTGATTAATGCTGCTTCGTGAATGTTGATGTAAATTCCGTCAGCAGTTTTTAACATCAAAGACGTTTGAACTCCCGTATCTGAAAATTGCTTTTGAGAAGCATTATCGGTAACTGCTTTTTTAAACAATCCTCTAATTTCAGTTAGCTTACTTTCAGTAAAATCGTATTCTTGTGTATCATAATCGCCTGGAATCCAAAATGCGGTATGGTCACCAGTCATAGCAAACTCCGTGCGTTCTTCTTTTACTACAAAATACGTTAGGTTTTTTTGTTCTGGAAATTCGTAACGAAAACCTAAACCGTCGTTAAATAATCTAAAACGAATGATTACTTGTCGTTCCGTTCCATTTTGTTTCAGTGTTAGCGCTAATTCGTTGTAGTGGTTACGGATTTCGGTTTCTTCCCCCCAAACGGTTTTCCAAGTTTCATCGAAAGTGTTACGAACTTCGTTTACCAATTTAAAGTCATTTAATAACGACTTTTTATCTTTTTGAAGTTCTAAACCCAACTTACTTTTTTTGATGATTTCTTTGTTTTTCATGAAAAGTTGGTACGTTGGTGTACCATCATTTTCTAAAGCGAAAATCATCTTGAAATTTCCATTTGGCGATTTTAATTCTTGAGCATTCATCCCAAGAATCGAAAAAACCATTACTAATACTGAAACAAAATATTTATTCATATGTTTAAATTTTATTTTTTAGCGGTAACATATGGTATCGCCTTTTTTAATCATAGGTGTTTGCTTATGCAAACTTTTTGTTAATGGCGATTTCATGTCTTACTATTTTATTAATTGCGATTCTCCGTTTACAAAAACATCCACATCTGAATTCCCTTCGATAGAAACGTTAGTTCCTTCTTGTTTTACTTCAACTTTTACAATGGCGTTTCTGAAATTCACCTTGAAGGAATACCCTTTCCATTGTGCTGGAATTTTTGGTTCAAAATGCAATTGATTATTTCTAACGCGCATTCCACCAAAACCTTCAACGATGCTCATCCAAGTTCCCGCCATAGAAGTGATGTGTAATCCTTCTTCTACTTCTTTGTTATAATCATCTAAATCTAAACGCGAAGTTCTTAAATAAAAAGTATACGCTTGTTCCATTCTGCCCAAAACAGCCGCTTGAATCGAATGCACACAAGGCGAAAGCGAACTTTCGTGCACTGTAAATGGTTCGTAAAAATCGAAATGTTTTTCTAATTGTTCTTTGGTAAAATGATCTTCGAAGAAATAGAATCCTTGTAATGTATCGGCTTGTTTGATATATGGTGAACGTAAAATTCTATCCCAAGACCATTTTTGATTGATTGGTCGTTGCGATTTATCTAAATCAGCAACTGTGATTAATTCTTTATCTAGGAAACCATCTTGTTGTAAATATACGCCGTGTTCTTCAGAATAAGGGAAATACATATTATCTGCCACTTTTTTCATTTCTGAAATTTCGGCTTGTGATAATTTCACTTTATTCATGATTCGGGTATAATCCGATGGATATTCGTTTTCAATTTTATTGATTTGCTCAACAGTGTAATCAATACACCATTTTGCTATGTAATTCGTATACCAATTGTTGTTTACGTTATTTTCGTATTCATTTGGTCCCGTAACACCGAGAATTACATATTGATTTCTGTACGTTGAAAAAGTAGCTCTTTGATGCCAAAAACGCGCAATTCCGATTAAAACTTCTAAACCTTTTTCTGGAATATAGGAATAATCACCTGTAAATCGGTAATAGTTATAAATAGCGAAAGCGATGGCACCATTTCTGTGAATTTCCTCGAAAGTAATTTCCCATTCGTTGTGACATTCTTCACCATTCATAGTTACCATTGGATACAAAGCAGCACCATTTTTGAAACCTAATTTTTCAGCATTTTCGATGGCTTTATCTAATTGATTGTATCGATACGCTAATAGATTTCTTGCTACTTGTTGGTCTTTGGTAGCCATATAAAAAGGAATACAATACGCTTCAGTATCCCAATAAGTAGAACCTCCGTACTTTTCACCTGTAAATCCTTTTGGACCAATATTTAATCTGGAATCTTTTCCTAAATAAGTTTGATTCAATTGGAAAATATTAAAACGAATTCCTTGTTGTGCTTTTACATCGCCATCAATGGTAATATCGCTCATTTCCCAAATTTTAGCCCAAGCTTGTTTTTGGTTTTCTGTTAATTGAGAAACGCCAATTTCTAAAGCTTTAGCAATGCTATTTTTTGCACCTATAATTGTGTTTTCATGATTCATTGAAACGGCATAACCGCCAATTTTTTGAATAGTAGTCGTTTGTCCCTTCGTTACCGCAACTTGGTAGCAAAACTGAATCTTTTCTTTCGTTTCTTCAACACTTACGGGCGCTACACTCAAATTTGAACCTTCTAACAAAATACTATTTTGCATAAAAGTAGTTGCCGTGAAATGCGTTTTGAAAGTTCTTGCGGTTACGAAAGCTTCATTGCCCGAATGTTTTACGCTAATTGGTTCCCAAAACTTTTCTTCCCAATTGGCATCTTCGTTATGAACTCCAGCATCCACATAAGGCTTGAAAACAATTTTTGCATCCGAATTCAAAGCGGTGATTTCGTAGTTGATAACCCCAACTTCATCCAAATCTAAAGACAAGAAACGTTGAACTTTTACAGCGATTTCGATTCCATTTGCTAAAGTGGCATTAAAAGAACGATAATAAATTCCTTCTTTCATGTTCAACTCACGACGAAAATTAGAAACCGAATGACATTTAGCTAAATCTAAATTTTCGCCATTGATTTCGATGTCAATTCCTATCCAATTTGGTGCGTTTAATACTTTTGCGAAATATTCTGGGTAGCCGTTTTTCCACCAACCTACTTTGGTTTTATCGGGATAATAAATTCCGGCAATGTAGCTTCCTTGAAACGTTTTGCCTGAATAGTGTTCTTCAAAATTAGCGCGTTGCCCCATAGCACCGTTTCCGATACTAAATAAACTTTCAGAAGATTTAACTCGTTCTACATCAAATCCTTCTTCAATAATCGACCAATTGTCGGGTTGTATATAATCTTGATTCATTTTTGTAATATGTCAATTTGTTAATGTGTCAATTAGTTAATTTCTTAACCAATTAATTGAGATAAAAAGGTTTCATCAATAAAAGTGAAATCTTTAAAATTGTACTTTGCTTCGTGTAAGACGGTGGCATCACCGATTCCTACACTAATCATGTTGGCAATATTAGCCGCTTGAATTCCCGCTACTGAATCTTCAAAAACGATGGCATTTTCATTGGAAACACCAACCAATTGTGCTGCTCTTAAAAATACTTCCGGATCTGGTTTTGCGTTGGAAACGTCATTTCCATCAACGATAGCATCAAAAAAGTGCATAATGTTAGTTTTTTCTAAAATAGGTCGCGCGTTTTTACTTGCCGAACCCAAAGCAATGAATTGGTTTTTACTTTTCAGATATTCCAATACTTTTAGTACACCTGGAAGAATTTCGCTTTCGTCCATGTCTACTAAATAGGAAAGGTATTCTTCATTTTTTTGAACCAACCATTTGTTTTTATCTTCTTGGGAAGCTTGAACATTACCCAATTCTAAAATAATATCTAACGAACGGACACGGCTTACACCTTTTAAACCTTCGTTATGTTCGTGCGTAAATTCGATTCCTAATTGGTTGGCCAACTTTTGCCAAGCTAAAAAATGATATTTAGCCGTGTCAACAATTACGCCGTCAAGGTCGAATATGAATGCTTTTTTCATTTTCTAAATATCTTTTTGATCTTTAACTTTTAACACCAAAAGTGCTGCCAATAGGAAACTTACACCACTCATAACAATAGCATAAATAGCATGGTCGTTATAAACGTATTTCACTAAAGGACCGCCAATTAAGGCATTGATAATTTGTGGAATTACAATAAAGAAGTTGAAAATCCCCATGTAAACGCCCATTTTTTTTGGTTGAATAGAACCCGCCAAAATAGCGTAAGGCATAGCCAAAATACTTGCCCAAGCAAATCCGACTAAAATCATTGAGAAGATTAAAGCTTCTTTATTTGGCATAAAGTATACAGAAATCAATCCGATTCCACCTAAAACTAAAGAAAGCGCGTGTGTTTTTCTTCGTCCAATTTGTTTTGCTATGTAAGGTAACGCAAAAGCTACTACAGCTGAAACTGCATTGTAAACTCCGAAAATAATCCCAACCCAATCTCCTGCCGATTGATATTCTGGACTTTTAACATCATTAACAGATAATCCATAAAGATGTTGAGCAATCGCAGGAGTTGTAAAAACCCACATACCAAACAATCCAAACCAGGAGAAGAATTGTACCCAACTTAGCTGACGCATAGTTTCTGGCATTTTAGCGAAATCTGTAAAAACATCTGAAAGTTTGGCTTCTTTGGTTTCACCAATAGCTTCTTTGTGTTCTTTTTCGTCTCTAAATTGTTCTAATTCTTCTGGAGAATATTCTTTAGTAGTTAAAACGGTAACTAAAATAGAAGCCACTAAAATTAGAGCTCCAATAATAAAAGAATAAATTAAGTTTAATGGAACGGCAGAAGTTTCTGAAGGTTGATTACTGATTCCAAACCAATTGGTTAATACATATGGCAACCATGATCCTACCACGGCTCCAATTCCAATTAATGCGGTTTGAACGCTAAAACCTAACGTATGTTGGTCTGCCCTTAAATTATCTCCCACCAAAGCACGGAACGGTTCCATTGCAATGTTAAAAGACGCATCCATAATCATTAACATTCCGGCACCCACCCAAAGAGCAGGCATGAAAGCAATGAAAATTTCGGCTTGCGGCATTAAAATTAAACCAACTGATGCTAGAATTGCTCCTGCTAAGAAATAAGGTTTTCTTCTACCAAATTTAGACCAAGTGTTATCGCTATAATGTCCGATTATAGGTTGTACAATCAATCCCATTAAAGGAGCAATTATCCAAAACCATGACAATTCATGAACATCGGCACCAAAAAGTTGAAGAATTCTACTTGCGTTAGCATTTTGTAGGGCAAAACCCATTTGGATTCCCAAAAAACCGAAACTCATGTTCCAAATTTCCCAGAAACCTAATTTACGCTTTTCCATTATCGTAATTTATTGATTAATAAACCGATAAGCGTTCTATGTGCTTATCAAAACTTATGTTTTTAGAAGTGAAGTTACAAGCTTTGATTTCACAAATATAAAAGGTTATTTTTAATAAATAATTGCTTTTTGTCAAATATTTTTTAATCGAATTGAGTAAAATAAATTTTTAATCGATTGATTTTCAATTTATTAAACCAAACTATCACGATTTCGTAGATTCTCGAATTATTAGATTAGTTTCGATGATTTCGGTTTTGTAATGTTCGTCTTCTTCATCTTCCAATTCCAATCTTTTGATTAACATTTCGGCAGCTTTTCTTCCCATTTTTATACCGTTTTGACTGATGGTTGTAATGGTTGGAGTAGAATATTTAGAGATGATTCCATCTGTGAAAGCTACAACCGATAAATCTTCTGGAATTTTGATTCCTTTTGACATTGCTAATTTAATGGCTGTTACCGCAAACAATTCGTTAACCGCCAAAATAGCATCAACCGTTTGATTTTCTAATAATTCATTAATTTTTTCATCACAATGTTCTGTGTCTTCTATTCGAATTATTAAGTTTTCATCTACTTCTATTCCGTGATCATGTAAAACGTTTAAATAACCATCTGTTCTTAATTTACCAACACTAACATAATCAACTGTCGTTAGTAAAGCGATTTTCTTTAAGCCTTTAGAAATTAAGAAATTAGTTGCCTCATAAGCAGCTAATTGGTCATCGATAATTACTTTATCGCATAAAATATCATTAGAAATTCTATCAAAAAGGACTACTGGCATTCCTTGATTAATTACTTCTTGAAGATGGTGAAAGTCTTTCTTTTGTTGGGTTTCCTTTGATAAGGACATGATAAATCCATCTGTACTACCATTGGCTAACATTTCCATATTGATAACTTCTTTGTCGAAAGACTCGTCTGATAAGCACACAATAACGTTATAACCACATTCGTTTGCCACTTGTTCAATTCCGCTAATTACCGTAGCAAAAAAGTGATGTACAATCTCAGGAATGATAATCCCAATTGTCTTAGTTTTCTTATTCTTTAAACTTAACGCAATATTATTAGGCTTATAGTTGTATAATTTAGCAAAAGCTTGTACCTTTAAGCGAGTATCTTCGCTGATTTCTGGGCTATCACGAAGTGATTTTGAAACTGTTGAAATAGACACATCTAATTCTTTTGCGATTTGCTTTAAAGTAACTTTTCTTCTCATAAGAATTTTAGTCGGTTATAATTTTTTAATAAATGTAACTTATTTTTTTTGGTATTGCAATATTATGCTAAAAAATAGCTCAAATCCATAAAGTTTTCAACACGAAAACGTTTTCGAAAGGTTTTTCGCAAAACTCATTTTTTTTTGTATAGATTTTTACATAAATTTAACATTAGAAGTGAATTTACAAGCGATTAAAAAACAATTTAACCTAAACAATTTGTATGAAAACACTGCAAAAAAAGTTATTGCTTTTGCTACTGATGTTACCTTTTGGTTTATTGGCTCAAAACACTCTAAAAGGAGTTGTTTTAGATGGTTCTTCTAGCCAGCCTTTACCTGGAGTTAACGTATTAGTTGCAGGCACAACAAATGGAACTACTACCGACTTTGATGGGAATTTCACTTTAACTAACATCAAAAAAGGAGATAAAATTGTATTCTCATATATTGGATTCAAAGATGAAACTCTAACTTATGAAAATCAAACTACCGTAACGATCACTTTACAAGAAAATCAACAAGAATTAAAAGATGTTGTTGTTATCGGTTATGGAACAACAACTAAAAAAGATGCTACAGGTTCTGTAACTTCAATAACATCAAAGGAATTTAATAAAGGAGCAATTGTATCCGCAGATCAGTTACTTACAGGTAAAGCACCTGGTGTTAGAATAACGAACAATGGTGGACAACCAGATTCTGCACCAAATATTAGAATCAGAGGAGGATCTTCTTTAAACGCTAATAGTAGTCCTTTATTAGTTATTGATGGTATACCAGTTGATAATACAACTCCTGCTGGGGTTTCTAATCCATTATCATTGATAAACCCAAATGACATTGAAAGTTTCACTATTTTGAAAGATGCTTCTGCAACTGCAATTTATGGTTCTAGAGCTTCAAATGGAGTTATTATAATTACAACTAAAAAAGGAAGCAAAGGAAGTCCAGAATTTAATTATTCTTCAAGTGTTTCATTTGGAAAAGTTTCTAAAAAAATAAATGTGATGGATGGAAATACATTCTCTAGATTTATTCAAGAATACCATCCAGATTTAGTCAATAATTTAGGTGTCGCTGACCCAGATGCACCAATAGGAACTGTTGACGATCCAAGTACACCTGACGTTATTGAAGGTCGTATATTATCTAACACAGACTGGCAAGATGCAATTTTCAGAAACTCTATTTCTACAGATCACAACTTCAGTGGAAGAGCTAATTTATTTGGATATTTACCATTTAGAGCATCTATTGGATACACTAGAAATGAAGGTATCGTGAAAACTAATGATTATGAGAGATATTCTTATTCTATCAAAATGAATCCAAACATGTTTGATAATCATTTGAAATTAGATATTAATGCTAAAGGAATTATCACTGACAAAAATGCTATAGATGAAGGAAGTGCTTTAGCTGGTGCTGTTAATATGGACCCTACAAAACCAATCTATGATTCTAACAGTATTTTCGGAGGTTATTATCAAACCATGACTGCAAGCAATCCAAATGTAGTAAGTGGTCAATACAATCCAGTTGCGCTTTTAGAACAAAGAAGCAGACCAGAAAGAAGTATCCGTTTCTTAGGAAATATCGAAATGGATTATAAAATGCACTTTTTACCAGAATTAAGAGCAGTTGTGAATTTAGGGCTAGATGCTTCTGAATCAAAAATCAGAGAAACTTTTACTGATAATGCAATTGCAACATATAACGGAACAAACGTCGTATTTAATCCTGGAAAAAATTATGAAGAAAACCAAACTATCACAAATACAACATTTGATGGTTATTTAGTTTATACTAAAAATATGGATGGTTTACTTAAAAAATTCGATATTCAAGGAGGCTATTCTTATCAAAACTTTAAAAATGATGGTAACAGAGAAATTTATCAATACAATCCAACAACCGGAGTTAGAGAACTTGTTATAAACCCAAATAATCTTAACAACAGATATTATAACGAATTAAATTTACAATCATTTTTTGGTAGAACAAACCTTGATTTTGCAAACAAATATTTATTAACACTTTCTTTCAGAGCTGACGGATCATCTTTATTTAGAGAAGAAGATAGATGGGGGTTTTTCCCAGCAGCAGCATTAGCTTGGAAAATAAAAGAAGAAGACTTTCTTAAAAACGTAACTTTTGTTAATGATTTAAAATTACGATTAAGTGCAGGTAGAACTGGTCAACAAGATATTACTGGAAGTGTAGGTTTTTATCCATCAATTCCTTTATTCTCAATTGGTAGTACAACTAGTCAATACTTACCTGGTTCAAATTTATATTCGGCATTACCATTCAATGAAAATTTAACATGGGAAAAAACTTCAACTGTAAATGCAGGATTAGATTTTAATTTCTTTAAAAACAGCTTAATCAGTGGTGCATTTGATATTTATTATAACAAAACTTCTGATTTATTAGCGAGAGTTCCTACAGCTCCTGGACAGTATTTAAGTGATAGCTTTATAACAAATGTTGGAAAAACAGAAGGTAAAGGTTTTGAACTTAATTTAAACATTAAACCTATTTCTAACGATAATTCTACACTTGAGTTCTATTCAAATATTGCCTACAATAGTGTTGAAGTAACAGATTTAGGAGATGTTGAAAGATTAAACGCTGGAGGTGGATTACCTGTTGGAACTAATGTTAACTCTCAAGTAAATGCTGTTGGTTACCAACCTTATGCTTTTTGGTTATTCCAACAATTATATGACACTAATGGAAATGTAATCCCAGGAGCATTTGTTGACAGAAATGGAGATGGACAAATTACTAATGACGACCGTTACTATGTAGAAAGAACCCCAAAATGGACTTTTGGATTTGGATTTAACTACAACTATAAAAACTGGGATTTTGGAACAAGCTTTAGAGGACAATTTGGTGGACAAACTTACAACTCTAGAATTCTTACTTCAGGATGGATTAATGCAGCTGTACCAACAAACTCTAGTAGCTTATCAAATGTCTTAGATTTCTATGCAGGTGAAGCCAGTACATCTTTCATGAATTTTAATGGAAATGAAAAATTCTCAGATTACATGGTTGAGGACGCAACATTCTTAAGATGCGAAAATATAGTTTTAGGATATAGATTTAACAAATTCTATAAAGATGCTTCTTTAAGACTTTACGGAGCTGTTAATAACGCATTCCTTGTAACTAAATATGGCGGTCAAGACCCTGAGAATTTTGGCGGAATTGATAACAATTTCTATCCAAGACCAAGAGTATACACAGTAGGTTTAAGTTTAGATTTCTAAAAAAAAAACTATGAAAAAAATAAAATTATTTAGCTTAATTGCATTACTATCAGTCTCACTTTCATGTACTGATGATTTAAATACTGAGCCAGTAGTAGAACTATCATTAGAACAACTTTTGGCACAAGACCCTAATGCAATAAATGGAATTATGTCAAAACTATATGGTTCATTTGCTTTGTCAGGACCTAATGGCCCAGGTAGTTCTGATATTAGTGATGACCCAGGAGAATCTCCATTCTTGAGAGGTATTGTAAATTTACAAGATTTTACTGCAGATGGAATGAAAAACAGATGGGGTGATGATGGTTTAGACCAATTAACAACTGCAACAAACTGGGATGAAAATAATAAATTCTTCAGATATTTATACAATAGAGTTTACTATACAGTACCACAATGTAACAACTTATTAGTTGTATTAAACTCTGTATCTATAGACAATAAAGATCAAGTTGTTGCAGAAGTTCGATTTTTAAGATCTTTAGCTTATTACTACATGATTGATTGTTTTGGAAAAGGAGTATTAGTAACTGAAGCACAAAATGGTGTTTCAACTCCATTACCTGAATCAACAAGAACAGAGTTATTTAATTTTGTTGAAAGCGAATTGATTCAAGCAATTGAAAATTTACCTCAAACCAATTCATATGGTAGAGCTAATAAATATGCTGCTTCAATGTTATTAGCAAAATTATATATGAATGCAGAAGTATATACAGGTACTCCTAGATACACAGATGCTTTAACATATATTAATAAAATCATTAACGAAGGTGGTTATGTATTAGATGACAACTTTGTAGAAGTTTTCTCTGCAGATAACTACATGTCTTCTGAAATTATTTTTCCTTTAATTGCTGATGCAATTGTAAGTCAAAGTTTTGGAAATACAACCTATATCATTAATGGTAGTATGAATAGTGCTACTATGACAACAACTCTATTTGGTAACCCTGGAGGTAATGATGCATGGGCAGGTCACAGAGCAACTAAAGCTTGGTATGGTTTATTTGGTCCATTAGGTTCTTCAACAGATGATAGAGCTGATTTATTTTGGACAACTGGACATACTTATGAAATGAATGATTATAAAGAATGGACAAATGGATATCCTTCAACTAAATTTAGAAATACAAATTTCCATTCTTCTTCGGGAACTCCTACTGTTTTTTCAAGCACTGATTTTCCACTTTATAGATTGTCAGATGTTTATTTAATGTATGCAGAATGTGCAATAAGAGGTGCAGGAGGAACATTAAGTCAAGCTGCAACTTATGTTAACTTGGTAAGAAATCGTTCAAATGCTACTTCAATAACTGAATCTGATCTTACATTAGACTTTATTCTAGACGAAAGAGGAAGAGAACTTAATTTAGAAGGACACAGAAGAAGTGACTTAATTCGTTTTGGAAAATTCACAGGTGGTTCATACCTATGGCCTTGGAAAGGTAACGTTCAAACTGGAACAAGCATCCCAAGCACATATAATGTTTTCCCAATTCCTCTAACTGCTTTACAAGCAAATCCAAATTTAACTCAAAACCCTGGTTATTAATATTAAAAGTATATCAAATATGAAAAATTTATTAAAAATAGGTGCATTAGCAATTTTATTTATAGCAAATGTGTCATGTGAAAATGATGATCAAACAATTATTAACCCTAGTGGTGGACCAGAATTATTAACTCCATTAACTGGAAGTGCTTATGTTCTTAATCCTGCCACAGCCTCTGCAGAAGTTACAACTTTAGTTTGGGATCATGCTGATTATGGTGTTCAAACTGAAATTAATTACGAAGTAGAAATGGCTCTTGCTGGAACTGACTTTGCAACAATTTACTCTGGAGGAACAACAAATAGTCGTTTTTACACATACACACATGAATCTTTAAATGCAATTGCTTTAGCAGCTGGTTTAGTACCTTATACAGCTGGAGATTTGGATGTAAGAATTAAATCATCTTTAGGAACAAATGGAGATGTAGTAGCTTACTCAAATGTAATTACTATTACAGTAACTCCTTACACAACAGATTTACCAAAAATAGCAGTTCCAGGAAATCACCAAGGGTGGAGCCCGCCTACCGCACCTTTAATGGCATCTTCTGGATTTGGTCAAACAAATTTTGAAGGATACATTTCTCTAGATGGAGAGTTCAAGTTTTTAAGACCTAAAGCAGATGGTACTTTTGATTGGGATGGTGATAGCGCAGATTGGGGTGATGACGGTACTTTTTCAGGTGTTTTATTAAACACTGGTGAAACTAATTGTACTGCAACAGCTGGATATTACTGGGTTAAAGCAAACACAGCAACTTTAACGTATTCAATTACTCCAATCACAACTTGGGGGATTATTGGAAGTGCAACTCCTGGAGGATGGGATTCTTCTACACCAATGACTTATAATCCAACAACTAAAAAATGGTCAATTGTAGTAACTCTTGTTGATGGTGAATACAAATTTAGATCAAACAACATTTGGAATGCAGGATCAGTACAATACAATTTAGGAGGCTTTCAAGCTGATAAAGTTGGGGACGATTATGCGGGCGAAAGCATGAGCTATGGTGGAGCAAATTTAGTTGTAACCGCTGGTACTTACCTTGTAGAATTAGACTTGTCTAATCCAAGAGCATACACGTATACATTAACACCACAATAATAAATTTAAAAAGGGTTGTCTTTTTATTAGACAACCCTTTTATTAAATAAAAAGCTATGAAAAAAAACCTACTATATATATTATTATTTTTAACAACTCTTTTTGTTAAGGCACAAGTAACTATTACACCAAGTAGTTTTAATGTAACTGACGCTATTACTATAACAGTTTCCACAGCAGCAAATACTTGTAATCAACTAGGAACATCTCCCACTAAGGTGTATATGCACGCAGGAGTTGGAGATGACTCAAACGCATTCGGCTTTGGAGTTGTAGGAAATTGGGGTCAAGATGACAGTGTAGGATTAATGACAAATAATGGTGACGGAACATGGAGTATCACTTTAACACCAAGCGTTTATTTTGGATTAAATGCTTCTCAGCAAGCAAATGCAACTAAACTTGGGATGGTTTTTAGAAATGCAAATGGTAGCCAAACCTTAAAATTACCTCCATCTTGTGGAGATTTTATTTTTAATGTTGGAACTTTTCAGGTGAACTTAACATCACCAACCAATAATAGCTCTACTATAATGAGCTCTGGTGGAAACTTAACTATCTCAGCAACAAATACAGGTGGAAATGCAAGTTATAATTTAAAAGCGAATGGCTCGAGCATTAACACAGCTACAACAACATCGTATACTTTTAATCATACAAATATTACAACAAACACAAGTTATGAATTAGAAATAACATTGGGCGCTACAACTATAACAAGAAGATTTTCAGTAATTGTAAATCCAGGAAGTACTTCTCAAGCAATCCCCCTAGGTTTAGTAAACGGAATCAACTACAACACTTCCGACAACACTAGAGCTACCTTAGTTTTAGAAGCCCCTGGTAAAGATTTTGTTTATGTGGCTGGTAGTTTTAACAACTACACACCAAACAGTAGCTTTGCAATGAAGAAAGATCCTTCAAATGGTAAATTTTGGCTAGAACTTACTGGACTCACTCCTGGAGCCAACAACACCTATCAATATTGGGTAGTGGATCAAACTCCTATTGCTAATTCTCCGGCTTTAGTAAAAGTTGCTGACCCTTGCTCAACTATGGTTCTATCTCCATACGATGATTCAGGCATTTCAAGTACTAATTTTCCTAGTTTACCAACATATCCTTCCGGACAAGAACGTGAAGTAACTTGGTTTAAAACTGGAACAACTCCTTATAATTGGCAGGTAACCAACTTTACAAAACCAAATAAAGACAAACTAGTAGTTTACGAATTATTAGTGCGTGATTTCGATGCCAATAGAAGTTATCAAAACATAATTGATAGAATTCAATACTTCAAAAACTTAGGGATTAATGCAATCGAATTAATGCCTGTTATGGAATTTGAAGGAAATGAAAGTTGGGGTTACAACACTGCTTTTCATATGGCTTTAGATAAATCCTACGGAACTCCAGAAAAATTCAAAGAATTAGTAGACATCTGTCATCAAAATGGAATCGCTGTGATATTAGACATTGCCTTTAATCATGCTTTTGGAAGAAATCCTATGGTAAGAATGTGGATGAACGATCCTGATGGAGACGGTTGGGGTGGGCCAGCTAGTGATAATCCTTATTTTAACACTACAGCAAGACATAGTTATAGCGTGGGAGAAGATTTTAATCATTCTTCTACACTAACTAGAAATTATGTAAAACAAACCATCAAACATTGGATTACAGAATATAAAATTGATGGTTTCCGTTGGGATTTAACAAAAGGATTTACACAAAACTGTACTTCAGGAGATGATACATGTACTAATGCATACCAACAAGATCGTGTAGATGTATTAAAAGAATATGCAGATTATTCTTGGAGCTTAGATAATGACCATTATGTAATATTTGAACATTTAGGAACTGATAATGAAGAACAGCAATGGGCAAATTACAGATTAGGAGAAGGCAAAGGAATTATGATGTGGGGAGAAATGTATACGCAATATAAAGAACTTGCTATGGGATTCTCAACACAAAATATTTCTAGAATGGGGCATACAAGTCGCGGATTTACTGGAAAAAGATTAATTGGATATCCAGAAAGTCATGACAAAGACAGAATGATGTATGAAGCCTTAACTTATGGTAATGGCGGTGGAACAGCTCCAGTAAATGGAAATCTAACAAATGCTTTAGCAAGAATGGGAGCTCTAGGAGCTATGAGTATTTTAGTTCCTGGACCAAAAATGATTTGGCATTTTGGAGAACTAGGAAACAACCAATCTATCTATACTTGTGCGAATGGTACAATTAATGATGAAAGTGCCTTTTTCCCTGGCGATTGTAAACTTGATACTAAAGAACAAGTACAATGGACTGAAAATTGGTTAGCTGATGCAAGAAGAACTGCTATATTAAGCGATTGGTCTAAGATGATAAGTCTTAAAACAACTGAACCTGTATTTAGTTCTGATTTTGCAATTAGTCCTGATGGAAGTAATATTCGTCAAAGATTATATGTTTACAACAACTCCTACCCTACTACACAATTGCGAAATGTAGTAGTAATTGCAAATTTCTCTGTTGGTAACCAAAATATTAATCCAAGTTTTCCAACAGATGTTTATACCTATCCAATGACTTGGTATAATTTAATGGATAACACTCCTGTAACGATTACAAGTCCAACAGCAACGATCGCTTTAACTCCGGGACAATTTAGAGTATATGGAAATAAACCTTCAACTTTATCTTCTAACGATTTAGAAGTGATAAAAAGCAACATTGACATATATCCAAATCCAACACGAAACAGTTTTGCTCTTTCTGTAGACGTAACCCATGTTGAGATTTATTCAATAACTGGACAATTAATAAAAACATTTTCAGATGTAATCTCTAATCAACAACTAGATATTACTAATCTTGAAACTGGAATGTATTTAATAAAAATAACAGATAGTAACGGTATAAGCCAATCAAAAAAATTAATAAAAGAATAAGTTTATAGTTAGGTTAATAAAAAGCCGATTGTGTATTCAATCGGCTTTTTTTTGATGTCATAAATTAAAAAAGCTCCAACTTTCGTTAGAGCTTTAAGTGCGGGTAATAGGACTCGAACCTACACGCCTCGCGGCACCAGATCCTAAGTCTGGCATGTCTACCAATTTCACCATACCCGCGTATGCTTTATTGTGGGTGCAAATATAAGTAATTGCATTAAATATGCAAACACAAACCACATTTATTTTAATAAAAAAACCTCTCCAATGGAGAGGTTTTTAATATGTTGCTAAATAAAATTATTAAGCTTCGAATGGAATTACAGATACAAATGATTTGTTTTCTCCTTTTTTCTGGAATTTTACAACTCCATCAACTTTAGCATGTAAAGTATGATCTTTACCCATGTAAACGTTTTCACCTGGGTTGTGCTTCGAACCTCTTTGTCTAACAATGATGTTTCCTGCAATAGCAGCTTGACCACCATAAATCTTAACGCCTAAACGTTTCGATTCTGATTCTCTACCATTCTTCGAACTACCGACACCTTTCTTGTGAGCCATGACGTAATATTTTTAAATGTTATTCTTCAGTTTTTGGTTTTTTTGTTGCTTTAGCTTTTGGCTTAACTTCTTCAGTAGCTTCAGTTACTTCAACTTCAACTTCTTTTTTAGCAGCTTTTTTCTTAGCACCAGCAGCAACGATTCCTTCAATTAAAATTTGAGTGAAAGATTGTCTGTGACCGTTTTTCTTTTTGTAACCTTTTCTTCTTTTCTTTTTGAAAACGATTACTTTATCACCTTTTAAGTGTTGTAACACTTTGGCTTCTACTGAAGCACCTTCTACAGCTGGGGCGCCTAAAGTTACTGTTCCGTTTTCATCTAATAAAAGAACTTTATCAAAAGAAACTTTAGTTCCTTCTTCTGAAGCTAAACGGTGAACATAAACCTTTTGGTCTTTGCTTACTTTGAATTGTTGCCCTGCTATCTCTACGATTGCGTACATAACAATGATTTTAGTTAAAAATTTTAAGGTTGCAAATATACAATAATTTATAAACCAAACAACTATCTACTTAATAAAAATAATAGAAATCGTAATTTCAAAAAATTTTCAACATAAAAACACGCTTTAATTGTAACATTATCCCGAAATTGCGTCTTATTACAATTATATCAAACAAATTAATAACGTATGAAAAAATCTTTAATGGCTTTGGGTACTGCACTAATGCTTGGCGGAACTGCTTCTGCTCAAAAAGTAACATTCGAGGAATTTGATTTAGACAATGGATTACACGTTGTGCTTCATCAAGATAATTCTGCACCTGTGGTAATTACATCGGTAATGTACCATGTAGGAGCAAAAGACGAACAACCAAACCGTACTGGTTTTGCTCACTTTTTTGAACACCTTTTATTTGAAGGAACAAAAAACATCGGTAAAGGCGAATGGTTTAAACTAGTTACAGCAAACGGAGGAAACAATAATGCTAATACTACTGACGACAGAACGTATTATTACGAAGTTTTCCCTTCAAACAATCTAGAATTAGCTATTTGGATGGAATCAGAACGATTAATGCATCCTGTAATCAACCAAATTGGTGTTGATACGCAAAATGAAGTAGTTAAAGAAGAAAAAAGATTACGTGTAGACAATCAGCCTTATGGGAATTTGATTAAAGCTGTAAAGGAAAACATGTTTAAAGTGCATCCATACCGATGGACTACCATTGGAGAAATGGAGCATTTAGATGCGGCTACTTTAGAAGAATTCTTAGCTTTTAATAAAAAATTCTATGTTCCAAACAATGCGGTTTTAGTAATTGCAGGTCAGTTTGACAAAGCACAAGCAAAAGAATGGGTGAAAAAATATTTTAGCGCTATTCCAAAAGGAGCACCAGTAACAAGAACTAAAGTAGAAGAAGCGCCTATTACTAAAGAATTTAAAGCAACTTGGCAAGATCCAAACATTCAAATTCCAATGTTAGTGGCTTCTTACAGAACACCTTCAATGAAAACGCGTGATGCTAGAGTTTTAGATATGATTTCAGCTTACCTTTCTGATGGAAAAAGTTCAAAATTATACAAGAAAATTGTAGACGATAAAAAAATGGCATTACAAATTGGTGCTTTCAACTATAGTCAAGAAGATTACGGAATGTATTTAATCTATGGTTTACCAATGGGAGAAAATACTACGGAATCTATCTTAAAAGAAATTGATGAGGAAATCGTAAAAATGCAAAACGAATTAATTTCTGAAAAAGATTTCCAAAAACTTCAAAATAAATTCGAAAGCAACTATGTAAGTAACAATGCTTCTGTTGAAGGAATTGCAGATAATTTAGCTACTTACTATATGTTATATGGTGATATCAACTTAATCAATACTGAAATTGATATTTATCGTTCTATCACAAGAGAAGAAATCAGAGATGTTGCAAAAAAATATCTAAATTCAAACCAAAGAATGATTTTAGATTATGTTCCTGCTAAAGACAAAGCTCAAAACTAAGATTTGAAGAATATGAAATCGCCACAAATACCTTTGCGAAAGCAAATACCTATAAATAAAAAGGCGATACCATACGTTACATCTGAAAAATAAAATTTAAACATATGAAAAAATTTATATACATAGCAGCCAGTTTATTTTTAACAATAACTATGCAAGCACAAGACAGACCACAACCAAAAGCAGGACCAGCTCCTACGATCAACATCAACAAACCACAAAGTTTTGTACTTAAAAACGGTTTGAAAGTTTTAGTTGTGGAAAATCACAAGTTACCACGCGTTTCTTTTAATCTAACTTTAGATAACCCGCCTTATGCAGAAGGGAACAAAAAAGGAGTTTCTGATATTTTAAGCGGAATGTTAGGTAACGGAACAGAAACGGTTACTAAAGACGCATACAATGAAGAAATCGACTTCTTAGGAGCAGATATTAATTTTTATGCTTCTGGAGCTTCAGCAAACGGACTTTCAAGATATTCAAAAAGAATTTTAGAATTAATGGCAGATGGTGCATTAAACCCATTATTTGACCAAAAAGAATTCGAAAAAGAAAAAGAAAAAATCATCGAAGGTTTAAAAGCAGATGAGAAAAGCGTAACAGCTATTGCACGAAGAGCTGAAAATGTTTTAGTTTTTGGAAAAGAACATTACAAAGGCGAATTTACTAGCGAAGAAACTTTAAAGAACGTTACTTTAGATGATGTTGTAATGAACTACAACACTTATTTCGTACCTGCTAATGCTTATTTAGTAATTGTAGGAGATGTTAATTTTAAAGAAGTTAAAAAAGAAGTAGAAAGACTTTTCGGAACATGGAAAAAAGCTACTGCTCCACAGTTAAGCTATTCAAATCCTAAAGACGTTCAATACAGCCAAATCAACTTTATTGATACTCCAAACGCAGTACAGTCAGAAATTTCTTTGGTTAACTTGTCAAACTTAAAAATGACAGACAAAGAATATTTTTCGGTTTTATTAGCTAATCAAATTTTAGGTGGTGGCGGTGAAGGAAGATTATTCCTAAACTTACGTGAAAAACATGGTTGGACATATGGAGCTTACTCTTCAATTGGAGCTGGAAAATACATCAACAAATTCCGTTCAAGTGCTTCAGTAAGAAATACAGTAACGGATAGTGCTGTTGTTGAATTTTTCAATGAGTTAAAAAGAATCAAAACAGAATTAGTTTCTGAAGAAGATTTAAGAAATGCAAAAGCAAAATATGTAGGTAACTTCGTAATGCAAATTGAAAAACCATCAACTATTGCGGGTTACGCTTTAAACAAAGAAACACAAGGTTTACCTGAAGATTTCTACGAAAATTACATCAAAAACATCAATGCTGTTTCTGCTGAAGATATCAAAAATGCTGCTAACAAATATTTCTTATCTGATAAAACAAGAGTTGTTATCGTAGGAAAAGCAGCAGATGTTTTACCTGGTTTAGAAACAATGAGCAAAAGAGAAAAATTACCAATTTTCTACTTTGACAAATATGGTAATCCAACAGAAAAACCAGAAGTTAAAAAGCCAATTCCTGCAGGAGTAACAACTCAAACTGTACTTAACAACTACATCAATGCTATTGGTGGCGAGAAAGCGGTTAAAAATGTAAAAACGTTAGCCGTAATGTCAGCTGGAACGGTTCAAGGAACGCCTTTAGAATTAGTAGTAAAAACAGCTCCTAAAAAATTAGGCGTTGAAATGAAGGCTATGGGAATGGTAATGATGAAACAAGTTGTTAACGAAAAAGAAGCTTACATGGTACAACAAGGTCAAAGAAAAGATTTCAAAGACCAAGATTTGAAAGACATGCAAGATATGGCAGGTAACTTTAAAGAATTATCTTTATTAACAGATAAAGATGTTACTTTAACAGGTATTGAAAATATTAATGGTACAGATGCTTATGCTATCAAAAATGGAAAATCTACTTATTACTATGATGTAAAAACTGGATTTAAAGTGGCTGAAGCTCAAGAATTAGAGCAAGGTGGTCAAAAAATGACACAAACTACTTACTACCAAGATTATAAAGATGTAAAAGGATTGAAATTCCCTTACAAAACCATCATGAATGTTGGTATTGAAATCGAATTAATTACTACTGAAGTTAAAATTAACGAAGGTGTAACGGATGCAGATTTCAAATAATAAACAAAACATGAATCTGGAAAGCGCTCAAGAAATTGGGCGCTTTTTTATTTTTTACTCGAAAAATAAACTCCAACTAAAACAATTAAAGCTCCTAATAATTGAATTACCGAAAGCGTTTCGTTCATAAATAAATAGCCCAAAATAAAAGCAACCACAGGAATAATATAAGTTACCGAAGAAGCAAAAACAGGTGATGAAAGCTGAATCAATTTGAAAAATAAAATATTCGAAAATCCAGTTCCAACAATTCCTAAAATGGCAATAAAACCTAAAGAAGTTTGTACTTTAGTCTCGTGAACAATATCAAAAAAACCAGTAAAATACAAAACGATTAAAGCTGGAAAAAACATAATCAAGAAGTTACCCGTACTAATGGTTAACGGTTTTAAATCAGATAAGTATTTTTTAATTAAATTGACATTTACCCCGTAAAAAACAGAAGCTATTACAACTAAAATGGCATAATAATAATTTTCAGTAGTGTTTTCTCCTTCACCAAATAACACTAACAAAGCACAACCAATAAATCCAATAATGACGCCGAAAACTTGAGTTCGTTGAACACTCATTCCGAAAAACAGCAACCCTACTAATAAGGTGTTTAACGGAGTTAATGAGTTTAAAATAGAACTGATAGAGCCGTCAATTTTTGAAAGCGCAAAAGCAAATAAAAATGCAGGAATAAAGGTGCCACATAAAGCTGTTAATGCAATGTATTTCCATTTATGCAATGGAATTTGGGGTATGTGTTTAAATCCAACGGTAATTAGAAATAATGCAGCAAAAAGAATTCTTAAACTTCCTAATTGAATTGAATTCACTCCTTTTAATCCTAATTGCATTAAAATGAATGAGCTACCCCAAACGCATCCTAAAAAGACCAATAAATACCATTTTGTTGAATTGTTTTCCATAACACAAATTTATGTTTCAAAATTCAGGCTTTATTTTTAAAAATGCACTATGATTTTTAGTAATTTTGCAAAGTCTTTATCAAGAGGCTTTTAATTTAAAAATATTCCTATGAAAAATTTAAAAAATATTGGCTTTGCTTTTATAGTAGCTCTTTCTTTTGCAAGTTGTAAACAAGAAAACAAAGAAGTAGCAGTTGAAGAAACTAAAAAAGAAATTGTTTCTGAAGCGGATTTAGCCAAAATGCAAACTGCAAGTTTTACTATCGACGGAATGACTTGTGCTATGGGTTGTGCCAAAACTATTGAAAACAAATTAGCAGCACAAGAAGGTGTTGGACAAGCAGTTGTGGATTTCGACACTAAAATTGCAACTGTAAAATTCGATGCTGAAAAACAATCGTTAGAATCTTTGACTAAAACCATTGAAGGCGTTGCTGGAGGTGATTCTTACAAAGTAACGGAATCGAAAAAAATGTAATAAAAAAAGACGCCTTCGATTATCTCAAGGCGTTTTTTTTTATTGTTTCCATTCTAAGGTTTCCATAATTCTTCGCATATCTTCTTTTAGATATTGAGCGGCAGGCAAGATGGAATCAAAATTTGGTTTTGCATAAAAATATACACTTCCCACAATGAAGTTTTTTGTGCTATCGGTAGCATAGAATTGTGCATTAGTTGCTGCATTTCCACCTACTTCATAAAACATTCCGTATACCTTTTTCTTGTCGTTAATAAAAGGTTGTTCTAGAATATCATCTGCTTTTACAACGTGGTCGTAAGTTAGTTTTTGAGCATCGCGTAATAATTTATCAATATCGTTGTTTACTGATTTGTGCGTCAAGTAAATCGTAGCTTTCATCTTTGGATAATTAATTTCAAAAGCGCATGATTTATCTTTGATTAAGGCTAAATTGTTTTTCTCAAAAGTAAAGGAACAATCCGAATTTAATTTAGAATATTTGGCTTTTGGATATTCTAAACTTAATTGTCCTTTTGGTTTTGGTAAGGTTTCATCTCCACAAGAAATCAAACTTAAAAACAATCCCAAACAACTTAATCTTGCTATATTTTGTATCATAATTACAATAACGTAACTTTTATTTGTTTTATTCTTCTCTTATCTACATTTTCGATGGTAAAAATAAGATTATGAAACGTTATTTTCTGTCTTTTTTTAGGGAAATTTCCAGAAATCTCAAGTAAAAAGCCAGCTAAAGTCTCGGCTTCACCTTTTTTGCTTTCGAATTCGTTTTCGTCCACTTCAATTATTCGATAAAAATCTTTCAAGCTAATTTTACCTTCGAAAAGGAAATTCTTATCATCAATTTGGGAATATATCAAATCTTCATCATCAAATTCATCGCTAATATCGCCAACAATTTCCTCTAAAACATCTTCTAAAGAAATAATTCCCGAAGTTCCTCCATATTCATCTACCACAACCGCTAAGTGACTTTTCATGCCTTGAAAATCTTTCAATAAATCATCTAACTTTTTGTTTTCTGGAACGAAGAATGGTTGGCGTAATAATTTGGTCCATTCAAAATCTTCGCTATCGATATGGGGAATCAAATCTTTAATAAATAATATACCTTCTATTTGATCGATATTTTCTTTGTAAACCGGAATTCGAGAATAGCCTTTTTCGATAATTTTTGGCATTACTTGCGCGAAACTTTCTTCGATATTCAAAGCAAAAACATCAATTCTCGGACTCATTACTTGGCGTACTTCGGTATTTCCGAAAGTTACAATTCCTTCTAAGATTTTCTGTTCGCCATCAGTAGTATCGTTTTGCGATGTTAATTCTAGCGCTTGAGAAAGTTGATCAACCGAAAAATTTCCTTTTTGTACATTGAGTTTCTTCTCGATAAAAAGAATTCCGTTTCGCATTGGTACACTAATCGGAGATAAAATGTTATTCATAATCGAAATAGGAATTGCAACTTTTTTAGCAAACTCCATATTGTTTCGATTGGCGTAAATTTTTGGTAAAACTTCTCCAAAGAGCAAGATAAAAAACGTAACCACTACAACCTCCAAAACAAATCGAAGAACAGAAGATTCGATTCCGTTAAACAAACGTCCGCTAAAAGAAGAGAAAATAATTACGATGGCAATATTCACAAAATTATTAGCCACTAAAATGGTTGCTAACAATTTTTTAGGTTTTTCTAATAATCTTGAAATAAGTGTTCCGCTGTTGTAATCTTTGTTTGAAATATCGTCAATATCCTTTTGAGACAAAGAAAAAAGTGCCACTTCTGAGCCCGATATAAAGGCAGAACAAGCAAGCAATACCACAATTGCGATTATTCCAAAAAGGAATTCAAAATCTATCGAATGGAGAAAACTGGCAGGATCAGGATCCAAATTACATCAATTTAGTTAAACATTAAAATCGTCAGGTGCGCTACCTGTTGGTAAAGATGATTTACTTAAATCAGTCTCTTTTTTGGTATTTAAGAATGTAAATTCTGTTACCTGAATTTCAGTAGTGTATTTTGTAGCACCATCTTCAGCTTGCCATTGACGCGATTTGATACGGCCTTCAATGTAAATTTTATCGCCTTTAGAAAGGTATTTTTCGCAAATTTCGGCTGCTTTATTTCGAACAACAATGTTGTGCCATTCTGTAGAAGTAATTTTTTCTCCAGTAGTTTTGTTGATGTACACTTCGTTTGTCGCTAAAGGAAAACGTCCGATACAATTACCACCTTCAAAGTAGTGCATTTTAACTTCGTCACCTAAATGACCTATCAAAATAACCTTATTTAATGTTCCGTTCATGGCTTATATATTTATTAGGGTTAATCAAAAATAGTAATTTAAAGTGAATTACAATAATTTGCAACGATAAAATTGTGAATTACTATTGGAAAAGGAAGTTTTTCAATTTCTGTAAGTGGTTTTGAATCAGGTAATTTTGAATCGAATTGTACTTCAAAAAAGCGAATATTTAAATGTTGGTGCGATAACTTATGCAGTTTAACATCGTTGTGAAGTGATATAACCTCAACAGGCTTCAAACTAAAGAATTCCATTTTAGAAACTTGTTCGATAATTTCATTTTCCGATAATTGACTTTCGGTTTCAAAAACTGGAAATTCGTACAAATTTTCCCAAATTCCTTTTCCTTCGCGCTTTTGAACAATGAAATTTGAATCGGAATCTTTTAAGATTAAATAATTTAAGAAACGAGGAGTTACTTTTGTTTTCTTGGTTTTAACCGGAAGTTCGTTTACTTTTTTGTATTGAAGTCCGGCACAACTTGAATTTAAAATACAAGCTTCGCAATTTGGATTTTTCGGAACACATTGCAATGCACCAAACTCCATAATTGCCTGATTAAATAAAGCAGGATTTTCTTTTACAAGTACTTCCTGAGCCAATTGTTGAAATTCTGTTTTAGTTTTCGGAACAGAAATATCACTATCTACATTAAAATAACGACTCAATACTCTAAAAACATTACCGTCTAATACCGCAACAGGTTCGTTAAATGAAAAAGAAGCAATAGCTGCTGCAGTATATTCTCCAATACCTTTTAATTGTAACAACTCTTTATAAGTTGATGGAAATTCGCCATTTAATTCAAAAGCGATGTGTTTTGCAGTTGCATGAAGGTTTCTAGCTCTTGAATAGTAGCCTAAACCTTGCCATAATTTTAAGACTTGTTCTTCATCAGCATTAGCTAAGTCAAAAACCGTTGGAAAAGCTTCGGTAAATGTTAAAAAATAGGGCAAACCTTGCGCTACTCGCGTTTGTTGAAGCATGATTTCAGACAGCCAAATCCAGTAAGGATTGGTTGTGTTTCGCCACGGCAAATCGCGCTTGTTCTGTAAATACCAATGAATTAAAGAGTTAGAAAATTCCATGTTTTTTAATGAGACGACAAAAATAAATCTTTAGTAATTAAAATTTAATCAATTAACGTTGATTTATTGTTTTTTTAATTCTTATATTTGCAAACTCAAAAAAATACACAAAATAAAAATACGAAAGAAAATGACGAAAGCAGATATCGTAGCGAAAATTTCAGAGAAATTAGGACTTGAAAAAGGAGATGTTCAAGCAACAGTTGAGACTTTTATGGAAGAAGTGAAAAACTCGTTAGAAACTGGTGACAATGTTTATTTAAGAGGTTTTGGAAGTTTTATTATCAAAACAAGAGCTGAAAAAACAGGAAGAAACATTTCTAAAAATACTACAATTAAAATCCCTGCACATAACATTCCAGCATT
This sequence comes from Flavobacterium sp., assembly GCF_041911335.1. Lineage (GTDB taxonomy): Bacteria > Bacteroidota > Bacteroidia > Flavobacteriales > Flavobacteriaceae > Flavobacterium. The sequence goes on along the minus strand of NZ_JAYRPD010000047.1, from coordinate 17,255 downwards.
TAAACCTGCTAAAGTGTTTGTAGAAAGCGTTAAAGAAAAAACAGAAGTTACAGTATAAAAACTATTTATTAATCTAAACACCAACATGTTATGCCAAGTGGTAAAAAAAGAAAAAGACATAAGGTAGCAACTCACAAACGTAAAAAAAGAGCGAGAGCAAACCGTCATAAAAAGAAAAAGTAGTTTAAAACTACTTTTTCTTTTTTAGAAAAAAAGTTCATTGAAATGAATCAATTTTAAGTTGATTCCCAGGTAAACTGCCTGTAAAAAATGTTTAATCCATCTGTTCGCCTTGGCGAATGGATAAAAATGTACTGCATGAACAAAGAGTTAATTATTAGATCTGGTTCAGACGCTGTAGATTTTGCCTTATTAAAAGATGGAAAACTAATAGAATTACACAAAGAAGAAGAAAAGCAAAGCAATTTTGCGGTTGGCGATATTTTTATTGCTAAAATCCGTAAACCTGTGGCTGGTTTAAATGCCGCTTTTGTGAACTTAGGCCATGAAAAAGATGCATTCTTGCATTATCACGATTTGGGCCCAAATTTACCTTCTTTGATGAAATTTATTAAACTTGTAAGCGCAGGTAAATTAAAAGATTATTCACTCAAAAATTTTCCTTTTGAAGCTGAAATTGATAAAGATGGCGTTATAACCGACATTCTAAGCGCCAATCAATCACTTTTAGTTCAAGTAGTGAAAGAGCCTATTTCGACTAAAGGTCCCAGAATTAGTTCTGAGATTTCATTAGCCGGAAGATATGTAGTTTTGGTTCCTTTTTCAGATCGTGTTTCTGTTTCTCAAAAAATAGAATCAAGAGAAGAAAAAGACCGATTAAAACGACTGGTTCAATCTATCAAACCAAAAGGATTCGGTGTTATTGTGCGAACAGTAGCCGAAGGCAAAAAAGTAGCCGAACTAGACAAAGATCTACAAACATTGATGGACCGCTGGTCTGCTATGTGTAGAAGATTACAAACGGCTCATCATCCATCAAAAGTATTAGGAGAACTAAATAAAGCTTCTTCTATCTTACGAGATGTATTTAATGATACCTTCACTGGAATTCATGTTGATGATGAAGATTTGTATCTTGAAACGAAGGAGTATTTGCAAGAGATAGCTCCGGATAAAGTGTCAATCGTAAAACACTATCAGTCTAAGGAACTGCCTCTTTTTGAAAAATATAATATTGAGCGACAAATAAAAATGTCTTTTGGGAAAACAGTTTCCATGAGCAAAGGTGCGTATTTGATTATAGAACACACAGAAGCTTTACACGTTATCGACGTGAACAGTGGAAATCGTTCAGCAAAGGCATCAAGCCAAGAAGATACTGCTCTAGAAGTAAATATGATTGCTGCAGCCGAAATTGCACGTCAGTTACGACTTAGAGACATGGGTGGAATTATTGTAGTGGATTTCATTGATATGCAAAATCCAGAAAATCGCAAGGTATTGTACGATTTCTTAAGAGAAGAAATGAGTGACGATAAGGCCAAGCATAAAATCTTGCCTCCTAGCAAATTTGGATTAATTCAAATTACTAGACAAAGAGTTAGACCAGAAGTCAATATTAAAACAAGAGAAGAAGACCCTAATAAAGAAAATGGGGAAATTGAAGCTCCGATTTTAATTATTGACAAAATAGCGTCTGATCTTGAACGCATTATTAAAGACCATAAAAAGGTTGTTTTAAACGCACACCCTTTTGTGGCAGCATACCTTACTAAAGGTTTTCCATCCTTACGTTCGAAATGGTTTTTCGAGCATAAGAAATGGGTGAAAATTATACCTCGTGACGCTTACACGTATTTGGAATATCATTTCTTTGATAAAGAAGGAAATGAAATTAAATAAATTAAAAAACCGCCTTTCGAAAGATTGGCGGTTTTTTTGTTTATAAAATTTATTTTGATTTTAAAAACGTGAGACAAATTGTTTTATTTTTGCTATTAAACACTTTAATATGCCTTACTCAATTATTAACAATTTAGATATCTTAGAATTCACAAAGAGTTGCTACGAATATGATATTGATTTGTTTGATAATAAAAAATGCGGTATTGTTAAAGTATATGGAAATGAAAATCAACCAGCACTTTTTTTAAAAGAAGTTGAAGCTTTTGATTTTGAAACTTTAAAACAAATAGCCAAAATTCAAAAAGCATGTTGGAATTTTCAAAAAGTGTTATTTCTCTACGTTTATACCAAAACAGAAATCAGAATTTATAATTGTTCAAAAAAACCTTTTGGTTATGATGACAACATTAAAGAAACAGATTTTAAAAACAAACTAGAAGAATTAGAGCTTTATTCTTGTAAAAAAACTGACGTAGAAAAGCTAAAAACCTTAAATACTCTTTTTTCAAGAATTGCTATTGATACGGGTTTTATATGGTCATCTGTAAAGTCTATAGAACTAAGAAAAAAAATAAACCTTGAAACAAGAGTTGATAAATTTTTGGTTCAAAGCTTAATCAATACAGCTAAAGCGTTAGAGAAAAATGGATTAAGTGAGAATAAATTAATTATTCATAAATTGATAATGCGTTCTTTATTTCTATTTTATTTAGAAGACAGAAAGGCGACTCCAGCAGAACTTTATCAAAAATTTTTGCCCAAAGCAACCTCTTTCTTTGATGTTTTAGAAGATGTTGAAGCAACATATAATCTTTTTGAACGACTATCTAAAGATTTTAATGGAAGTCTTTTTAATTTTGAAGAAAACGAAAAAGATTTTATTACAAAAGAACATTTGTTTTTAATTAAAAAATGTTTTTTTGATGGAAATATAGAGGATTATCAACAACGATTATTCAGTGGGAAAATATTTGATTTCAGTATAATCAGAATTGAATTATTAAGTGAAATTTACGAAAATTTCTTATCGGAATTAGATAAAAAGGAAAAGAAAAATTCAGGAACTTTTTATACACCACCATCATTAGTAGAATTAATTCTGAATGAAAAACTTCCAATAGATAAGGATAAAACTGAATTTAATGTTAAAATATTAGACCCAAGTTGTGGTTCTGGAATTTTTTTGGTTCAGAGTTTTAAAAGATTAGTAAAGCGTTATGAAAACAAACACAATTTAAAACTAAATGATTTTACTGTTTTAGTAACTATTCTTAAATCAAATATTTATGGCATTGAGCTAGACCCAAAATCAATAAAAGTAGCTGCTTTTAGTTTGTATTTGGCTTTATTAGACCATCTTGACCCAAAAACAGGTTGGTGGAATGGTGCAATTAAGTTTCCCTATTTAATAAATGACCCAAATGATTCGAGTTTAAAAAAACAAGGTCACAATTTATTTGTTAGAGATACTATTTCTGATTTATCTGAAATCAAAGCATTGCAAAATTTTGATTTAATAGTTGGAAATCCGCCATTTGGAACAAAAAAATTATTGTCAACAATAACGGCTTATTGCAAAAAACAAAATTTTGCTCAAGAAATGGTTTTGCCATTTTTACACAAAGCTACACTTTTAGCTCCCAAAGGTAAAATAGCTTTGATTTTCAACTCCAAAGTTCTAACCAATACGGGTGGAACGTATCAAAATTTTAGAAAATGGTTATTTAACGACAATCATGTAGAAAAAGTATATAATTTTTCTATTTTGCGTAAAGCTCCAAAGTTTTCAGGAGGTCAACTTTTTGGCTCTGCTGTTGGCCCAATTAGTATTATCTTTTATCAAAAAGAAATTCCAGAAAGTCAAAAAGAATCAATTACCTATTACGCACCAAAAACCTATATCAAGAATGATATTTTAGAAGGAATTGTGATTGATTCTTCAGATGAAAAGTATTTACCGAGAATTGAATGTCAAAAGTCAGATACAAAAATTTGGAAAATTGCTATGTGGGGAAGTTATTTTGATTTTGAGTTGATTGAAAAGTTAGAGGAAAAATACAACACTCTTGAGAATTATTTTGAAGCAAACAAAAATGAATGGCAAAAAGGAAGCGGACTTCATTCGCCTGATATAAAACAAATTAAGAACAATAAGTTTTTTAAACCAAACAAAGTTATTAATACAGGTTCGATTAATAAATATTATACTTCTCGAAATGCAATAGTTGATAATTCTAAAATATATCGACCAACTAACGAGCTTCTTTATAAAAGTCCTTTTTTAATAATTAAAGAAGGACAAAAAGAAAAAGAATTCTGTTCAAGTTTAATAGATTTTGATTGCTATCACATGAGTTATAGCATTGTAAATAAAGATATTAAGATTTTAAAAGTTTTATCTGCCTATATAAATTCTATTTTTTCAAATTATTATCTTTCTTTAAGTTCAGCCTCATGGGGAATTGAAAGAGAAAGAGTTCAGTCAAATGAAATGTTAGAATTGCCTGCAATAATTGAGAAAATAGAATTAATAAACATTGAGAAGCTTTCTTCTAAAATCGATGAAATTATATCAATAAAAAAATCAAATGATCTAAATCAAGACATTTCTCATTTAGAAAAACAAATAGACAAAATCATTTATAAAAATATTTTAAAATTATCTGAAGACGAACAAATCATCATTCAAGATACGTTAGACTACAGTTTAGATTTATTTGAAAACCAAGAAAAATCAAAAGCAGTCTTTCCAGTAATTGATATTGATACTTATTCAAAAAGAATAACTAAAGAGCTAAATAAATGGCTTGACGATGTTGATTTAAAAGTTTCTGCAACGCATTATTATATCAATTCAAATTGTCCATTATATATGATTAAACTGTCTTTTGGAAATGAGCTAAAAGAAACTAAAATTTCAAATGAAGATATTTATTTCGGACTTAAAAAAATAGAAAAAAAACTTTGGCATGAAGAAGGTCAAAATATTTATTTCAGAAAGAAATTAAATTATTATGATAACGAAGATGTTTACATCATAAAACCTAATCAGAGAAGGTTTTGGAGTGAAACTGCCGCTATGGAAGACTATAGAACGTTGTTAGTTGAAATTCTTAAAATGAAAGAATAATGGCAGGAACTTTATCTTCTTTTATCTTTAGAGGTTTTCAAAATAAGTTCAATAATTTGTGTATAAATTTGTTGATTGATGCATACCATTCTTCAATTTCTGGAAATTCTATCTCATTAGATTTTGAAGAAAATGACATTACTGCAATTTTACACCATTATATAGATGAAAACCCAAAAAGAAAAGAATGGGAAATATTTACTAATCGTGAAGAATATCTTTTTGATAAAGATTCTATTCAAGTTAAAGAATTTGCAGCTAAATTCTCAAGAATAGACATGAGATATTCTACATTTTGGGAAGGAGAAGAATATAAATATTTTGTAGAAGCCAAAAACTTAAAATCTAAGGTTTCTAGTTTAAAGAGAAGGTATATTGCAACTGGAATTGATAACTTTTTGACTGGTGGAAAATATGAGAACTGCGATGGAATTTTGCTTGGTTATATTCTAGAAGGAAGCTCGGAAAATTGTAAAGAAGGCATAAATAAATTACTTTTAAAGGATAAGAGAATAAATGAAATAATCAATTATAATGAGTTAATTATCAATAATCATAAAATCTACGAATCCTCTCATTCGCAAAGAAATATAAAACATTTATTTTTTGATTATTCAATTGGTACTGATGAGTAAAATTCAATCAAAAATCCTAAAAGCATTAAAAACCAATAAGTTCAATCCCACAAAATTAGGAGAAAGAAAATGGTATAACTATTTCATTTCTATTGATGAATTGGTTTGAGCAAGAAATTTTATAGACGGTTATCTAATTCATATTTATTCTGATGAATACAAAACCGAACATTTAGCAACTTATACATTGTCTTATGATGTCTATAATAAAAAAGATATATTACAAATAAATTATGAAAAAATAGATTAAACAAAAACCGCTTTTCGAAAGAATAGCGGTTTTTTTGTTTTTATTCACTTTCAAATTGTACTTTTCGCCTGATTTCATTACCAAATTCATCTACTACAGTAATGACATGGAATCCTGTTGTAGCAAAAATAGGTTTCTCATGAAAGGTTTTTGTATTTCCTACATACTTATCATCTAAATACCAGAATAACTCCGCATCTGAATTAGAATGTGCTACTTTGATGATAGTCGGCTGCACTTTACTTTCAAAATCTTTAGTTAATATAATTTTAGTGTTAGCTTTTGGATAGATAAAATCCATACGTTTGTCTTGTAAAGCATCAACGCAATCGCTTCTAAAAGGCGGTAAATTTTGATAATTTACATTCTTACTTTTATAATACCATTCCATAACCGGAGGCAAAACAAACCAAGATTTAGCTACCATTTCATCAACGTTTTCGCAATGGCTATTGACTCTAAATTGCTGATTTTTATCTAAATGAATAATTTTATGATACGGACAATTGTTTGTTTTTTTTGCTGTTTTTGGAATCCATTGTTTTATTTTCGGGCAATGGTCTTGTGCTAAATAACCCGAAAGGGCACAAACCTCGACAGGATCTAAGTCGTTATACGGCATTTCAAACCATTTCGATTTTGGTAATAATCTGAATACATCAAACAGAATAGGCGCTGCACTATCAACTCCTGTTAATAATGGTCTTCCTTCGCCTGTGGCATTTCCTACCCAAATTCCCACTACGTAATCTTTAGTTACACCAATTGCCCATGCATCTCTACTTCCAAAACTCGTCCCTGTTTTCCATGCGATTTCTAATGAAGAATCGTAAAATTTCCACGCTTCATCGCCTTCTGGTCGGTTGACTTCTTTCATCGCATTAAAGGTTTGCCAAATAGCGCCAGCACCAAAAATGTTTTTCTGACGCGAACTTTTTCCAAAATCAGGTTGAAAATTTGCATCGTAATTCAAATTTAGCATTTCATTTTTACGATATTTCGAATCGTTTTGATTGAAATACGTTAGCGTGGAAGACATATAAGCATAGGCTTTACATAAATCCCATAAATTGGATTCGGCACCTCCTAAAATCAACGACAAACCATAATTAGAAGGTTGTCGGTTGACATTTCGCAACTTCAACTGTTGCAATTTTTCATAAAACTGATTCACAGAATAATCTTGCAACATCAAAACCGATGGAATGTTCAACGAACGCGCCAAAGCTCTACTCGCAGGAACAGCACCATCATAAGTCAAATTAAAATTCTGAGGCGAATACCCTGAAATTTGGGTTGGAACATCGGGAACCAAAGTTTGCGGTAAAATATAGCCGTCATTCAACATGGCAGCGTACAAATAAGGTTTCAAAATACTGCCTGTACTTCGTGGCGCTTCAATAATATCAACATCTTTTTGATGTTCTTTATCGGTAGGACTATTTCCAACATACGTGATTACATTTCGCGTTTTCACATCGACCACTAAAACCGAAATATTATACACTTGATTTTGCTTGTAATAGTTATAATATTGTTTTACAATTTCGTTCGTGCGTTCTTGCAAATCCAATTGAATGGTGGTATTTATTTTTTCTGCTGGATGTTCTTTTGCTACTTTTTGAACCAAATGAGGCGCAATTTGTGGTACATCAAACGGTTTTTGAGGTAAACTTTCTTGTAATGATAATTCATAAGTTGCTTTGTCAATGACTTTATCTGTGTACAATTTCTTTAGCAATCTGTTACGTTTCGCTAATAATCGTTCTTGATTTTTTCCGGGATAAATTAAACTTGGCGCATTGGGTAAAACCGCTAAAGTAGCTGCTTCCGCCCATGATAATTGATGCGGTTGTAACCCGAAATATTTCCAAGATGCCATTTCTAACCCTACTACATTACTTCCAAAAGGTGCATGAGCACAATATAATTCTAAAATTTTATCTTTCGAATGGCGAAATTCTAATCGGGTTGCGAGAATTATTTCAATTCCTTTTTCAAAATAGGAACGCGACTTTCCTTTTCGGTGCAAACGAATCACTTGTTGGGTTAATGTACTTCCTCCACGAACCACACGATTTGCTTTTCGATTTTGCTTAAAAGCATGATACATGGAAATTGGGTTAAACCCAAAATGCTTATAAAAATGTTGGTCTTCAAAAGCAACAATACATTTTTGAAATTTATGTGGCACACTATCACTTTCTGGAAAACGCCATTGACCATCGGAAGCGATTTTAGCTCCTAAAAGTTGCCCATCTTGACTTTCAATTACGGTCGAATAGTTGTTTTCGAATAGTTGTCTTGGGAGTGAAAAATAGTAAACCACCACAAGCAATAAGCTTATGGCAGTTTTAATTTTATTATTCCTAATTTTAGTTTTTAATCGAGTAAACCAACTTACTCTTTCACTATTTGCACCCATTGTCCTTTGGTTCTTGCCAAATAATTATTGTCGTACATCGCCTCACATTGCACTCCTGGGAAATAATATTTTCCTAAGTAAGTGGCATTTAACAACATGGTAAACGTTTTGGTTTCACCAGCTCTAATTCCGAAATAGAATTGTGTTCTGTCATCGCGAATATCAATGTAATCAGCTTTGTTTTCGGCATAACTTCCAAAATCGGTATAACGTGAATTCATAATTTCAAATCCAGAAGGAACAATTTGCGAAAGAGCTACATTTTCTAATGTTTCATCCGATTGATTTCTAATGGTTACTTTCGCTACGATTTCGGTTCCTTGTTTTACAGAACTTAAATTCAGAACAGTTCCTTTTCTATCTTTATAAACTACTGAAGTTGAGAAGTTTTTCTGAATTTCTTTTTCTTGTCCAACAGGTAAAATACCACTATTTAAGACACGAACATAAAGTGTTCCGCTGTTTTTATTTTGAATCGTTACCGAATTCGAACCTTGTTTTACTACTAAATTTCTATCTACAAATGCTTTTTTAGAGCTAATGGTTTCCGATTTTCCAGCTACTGAATACGTCATATTCACACCTTTTCCACCATTTTTAAGTGCAAATTTGGACATCGCATACAATCCAAAAGCTGTTGTTTGCGTACTCATATAACGATTAGACGATAAATCTTTAGCTAATTTGTTTGCCATTTCATACGCTTTCGTTTTGTTATCTACCAAAATGTACGTTTCTAAAACCATAGCTCTATTTCTTTCTTCCGAACCATAGTAATAATCTGCATATCGTTTGTCTTCTTGAGTAGTTGTTGTTCCTATCAAAGATAATGCGGCTTTCTTTTGACCGGCTAAAGCATAAGCGGCAGCTAATCGTAATTTGGATTCGTTTGAGATTCCAGTGGTTTCTCTTAATCTGTTCATTGAACCCATATCAGCTGAACCTGCTAATGCTAGAGTGTATAAACGATACGCTTGAGCAAAGTCATTGCGATATTGCGCGTTGAATCGCCATTTTTTAGCTTCGGATTGTTGGAATGAAATCCATTTATTTTTAAATCCGATTGGTAAAACATAGCCTTTTTTATCTGCTTCAATTAAGAAATGTCCCGCATAAGAGGTTGACCAATCATCCACATAATTATTGCCTTGCCAATAACTTAATCCACCATTTGATAGTTGGAAATTCCCTAATTTTAGAATTCCAGCATTAATATTTCGTTGAATTTCTGCTTTTTTGTTAGCATCAACATCCATAATATCCGCCAAATACAATTGTGGAAATACAGCCGAAGTCGTTTGCTCCACACAACCATGTGGATATTGAATCAAATAACTCAATCGACCATTAAAATTGATGGTTGGGAAAGACGAAACTTCTAATCTTGCTTTATTACTTCCTGCTACTCCAAATGTTTTCCAATTGATTGTTTTGGAACCGTTTGCTGGAATTACCATGTCTACGTAATCATTGGTAACCGGATTTGGATTCGTAATATCAACTTCTACCCCATAGGTCGATTTTTCTTTTCCTGATGTGGCAATGACTTCTATTTTTCCAATTCCTGTTGCGCTTCCAACTTCTAAATTAAAATAGATTACTTTTTCATCTGGCGAACTGAAACTTACATTTTGAGTTGCATTTCCAATAATTCGTACTCCGTTATTCGTTTTTAATTGAACATTAACATTTTTCACTTGGCTTTCCATTGCGAAAACGGTTACTGGCAACATAATTCTTTCGTTTGGAGAAATTTTTCTTGGCACCGAAGCTAATACCATAACCGGTTTTCTCACAAAAGAAGTTTTTTCTACACTTCCGTAAGCACTTGTTTTAGCATCACCAGCAACAACCATTGTTCGCACCGAACCAACATAATTTGGTAAAGTAATGGTGTGTGATTTGGTTTGTCCTTTTTCCAATTTGAATGGTCCTAAATATATAACAACTGGTTTAAATCGATTAGCTTTTTTAGCATTTCCGCCCGCTAAATCTTGGTCACCACCAATGCTGAAAATTTGGTTGATTTTTCCACCATAAGCACCAATTACATCATCATAAACATCCCAAGTTTTTACGCCAAGCGCTTGTCTTGAATAGAATTTTTCCCACGCATTTGGCGTTTTAAATCGGGTTAAATCTAACAAACCATCATCTACAATTGCAATAGTATAGGTCATTTCTTTACCTGATTTTTCACTTACTTTTACGATAGTTTTTTGTTCCGGTTTTAACACCGCAGGAATTGATACTTCAGGCTCTAAAACGGTATTTTTATTGATTACTTCTACAGGCAAAATTCCATACATTCGAATAGGTGTATCGTTTATCGTAGAAGCATGTGGTTTTAACAACGAAATATGGAAATACACATTTGGCGCCATATCACCTGTGATAGGAACTTCTACTTGTGTTTCGCCTTTTTTAGTGGTTGCCCAAAGAGTTTTAATAACTTTCGAACCATTTTCAATCGAAATTAAAGCTCTTCCGCCTTCACTGGATGGAAAAGAAACGATAGCATTTTCTCCAACATTATATTTCTCTTTATTAGTTGTAAACACCAACATATTTGCCGTTTCGCTACTTCCTTGACGTGATTTTCCTGACCAATAAGGCCAATCGACATAAGAAGTTAAACTTGTTGCGTGACCATCATTTGTATCTTCTACTCGAATTAAATATCTTCCCCAATCGGCTTCTGGAATTTTAAATTGAACGCTTGCTTTTCCTGATGCATCAGTTGAAACCACGTAGTTTCTATAAGCGGTTGTTACTTCAGAAGAATTGTATTGTGATAAATCATCTCCGTCTGAATTCCACCACCAACGCCATTCTACTTTGTACACACGAACTTCTAAGTTTTTAACTGATTTTGGTTTACCCAATTCATCCAAAGTCACAATATCATAACGATTTACTCTATCGGTTTCTAATAAGCCGTATTTGTTTGGTTCTGGTGCTTTTATCCCAACATAAGTTTTAAATGGAGAAAACGTTGCGGTTGCTACATCTGTACTAAAATCACCTCCGTTTTCAAAGGCTTTTGTTTGAAAAACCATTTTCAGTTTTCCTGGCGCTTGACTAGTGATTTTTGGTTGAATCGCCACTTTAGCTTTTCCTAAATCATTTACTTTTCCAGAAAAAACGTTTACTTCTTCGGTATAAAATTTACGTACTTCGTCATCAAAATCATATTTTTCATATTTTTTGAAAACGGTTTGTTGTTCCAAGAATTTAGCTTGCATTTCTACTTTCAAGTTTTTCGCAACTGCTCCATGCAACCAAGCTACTTCGACTTCGCCACCATTTAGCCTATTACCAGAAAGTTGTTTATCAGCAAAACTATTTTTGATTTTTAAACGATTTGGCTTAATGGTTTCAATCTTGATGCTTTTGTAAAAATGAACACCACCAATTGAAATTTTTGCTTCCCAATTTCCTGTTGGATCGCTATCTTTTGTAGCTAATTTGAATTTGTAATGATTCAAGCTATTGTATTTTTGAACCATTTGGTAGCGCATTTTTCCTTGTGGATCGCTAAGTCTAAAAGTTATTGGATGCGATTTTTCTAATTTGCTTTCTACATCATTTAGCATGAAAGCCAAGTGTAAAGTATCGCCAGGACGCCAAACACCTCTTTCGCCATAAATAAAACCTTTTAAACCTTTTTGTAATTCTTCGCCACTTACATCAAAATTACTTACAGATAACGATTGTCCTTCATCGAGTTTTACGTAAGTTGTGTTTTTATCTTTGGTAACAATAGCAAAATAAGCATATTTCTTTAATTCTGTTTTAGCTATTCCGTCGCTATCCGTTGTAATAGTTCCTAAAAGTTGTTGTTGAAAATTATACAACTCAATTTTTGCTGCTGCTTCTGGTAGTGTTGATACAATATTGTTTACAGCAAAAACATAAGAACCATTTTCGCCACGTTTTGCAATAACACCTAAATCAGAGGCAATAACATTTGTAAAAATGGTATTGTTGTAATAATACGAATCGGTACACGGATCTTCTCTTTCATACCAATCGTAACCTTCATAATAGTAATCATCATAATAATCATGATTGCTTCTTACTTCATCATCTTGCTCTTGTTCTTCGTTGTTTTCTTCATCTACATAAGCAGAAGTGCATTTGTAAAGTGAATATTTACGCTTATAAGATATTTCAACTCGATAAATAGCCCCTGGATTAGGAGTTATTACTTTAGATAAATCAATAGCATAAGCATTCCATTTGCTAGAATTTTGCAATTTGTTTTTATTTAAAGCAATCGTTTTTTTAACAATTGGTTGCGCTACTTTTCTTAGGTTTCTACTTCCGTTTAGTTCATTGTCTTGAAGGAATTGTAGAATGTTGTTTTTGTAAATTTGGTACACTTTAACATCAACCGCACTCAAATTTACTGATTCAAAATTAATTTTTAAGTTGTTTGAACTTGGCAAAATAGTTCCGCTTTTTATAAAACGAACTCCTGGTTTTACTTGTTCGAAAGTAACTTTCTCCGAGAAATTTTGTTTCATTTTGTAGCCGTCTTCACTTTCTATTCCTTGAAAGACTTCTACTAAAAGTTCTCCTTTTAAAGGTTCATTAAAAAAGACTTTTAGTAAATTTCCTGCTGTTGCAAAACGTAAATTAAGAGCTGACTCAACTTGTACCAAACCAGAAAAATCTTGATCTCTGTTTAAAGGATCGGAAAAGTTTAATAACAATACCTGATTGTTGTCTTTTTCAACTTCTGCAGAAACAATTTTAAAGTTGTTTTTTCCAGGAATATCATAAAGCATTTCGCCTTTTTGGTCAATGTCAAAAGGATTTCCATCCCAAGAAATTTTGATTTTACTATCTTCAACTTGTCTTTTAATACTATCTATTACAAATTTGTATTCTTTTTTGTTGCTTAACTCTTTTACAAACTTAACTTTTACTGTTTTATCTTCTTGATTAACAGCAATTAACTTTTTAGCAGTTTCAAAATCCAAATCATCGCTCGATGTTATGACTCCGTTCAAATATTGATAATCTTTACTATACGATTGTAAATCGTTTGTAGTAACCATAAAATCTTGCTTTATGGTTTTGATTGTAAAATTGAAATCTTTTAGTTTATCAGGAACATTCGTTAATTGAGATAAATGAAGCGTAACTTGGTATTCTTTGTTCTGATCTAATTTTTTTTCAGGAATAAAAGCAATTGTGTTATTAGAAAGCGCAACTACTTTACCACTAACACTCGGATTGATAGTAAATAAATTTTCATCTAACTCTTCATTTGCAGTCCATTCTTTTTTATCAAATGCTAAAACAACTCTAATATCGCTACTTGCCGAGACCAATCCCGAACTAAAGTTGAGAATATACGCTTTGAAAAGAGAGAAATCAGAATTGAAATCTTTAGCGCTTTTAGAGCACGACAAAGCTACAATCAATACAAATATCAATTGTAAAAAACGAGTTGTTTTCATTTGGAAGGAGATTAGAGAGTTAGTTTGTTTTTGTTCTCAAATTAGCAATAACAAAAACCGTGCAAATTCTTATGTAAATATAAAAATATTTTTTGAATAAAATCCTTACAAAAATTTATCGCTTATTTTTAAAAAAAGTTTTCATTAAATCGGCACATTCTTTTTCTAAAACACCTGAAATTACTTGGGTTTTCGGGTGTAATTGGGTTCCCATTTTTTGAAACCCACGATTTTCATCAGAAGCACCAAAAACAATTTTAGAAATTTGAGACCAATACAAAGCACCGGCACACATTTGGCAAGGCTCTAATGTCACGTATAAAGTACAATCTTTCAAATATTTTCCTCCGATGAAATTCGCAGCACTGGTTATAGCTTGCATTTCGGCATGAGCGGTGACATCATGAAGCAATTCTGTTAAGTTGTGTGTTCTTGCAATGACGCGATTGTCAATCACAATAACAGCTCCCACTGGAATTTCACCTTTTTCAAAAGCAATTTTGGCTTCTTGTAAGGCTTTCTTCATAAAAAAGTCGTCGGTAAAAATATTCTCCATAAGTACAAAAATACAACAACCAATTCTTACTTTTGTGCTGTGATGGAAAATTTGCTTTCAAAAATTAACAACCCAACCGATTTAAGGAAACTTCCTGAAAATCAATTACCTCAATTAGCCAAAGAATTGAGAGATTTTATCATTGATATTGTTTCAAAAAAGGAAGGGCACTTGGGAGCAAGTTTAGGTGTTGTTGAATTAACAATCGCATTGCATTACGTTTTTAATACGCCAGAAGATTTGTTGGTTTGGGATGTAGGTCATCAAGCTTACGGTCATAAAATTCTAACCGAAAGACGTGATATTTTCCATACTAACAGAGAATTGAACGGGATTTCGGGTTTCCCAAAGCGAAGTGAAAGTATTTATGATACGTTTGGTGTTGGACATTCCTCGACTTCAATTTCGGCTGCTTTAGGAATGGCTTTGGCTTCACAATTAAAAGGAGAAGTTGAAAAACAACACATTGCAGTGATTGGAGATGCATCAATAGCAAGTGGAATAGCTTTTGAAGGTTTGAATCATGCAGGAGTTACCGATGCGAATTTATTGGTAATTTTAAATGATAATGCCATTGGAATTGACCCAAGTATTGGTGCGTTGAAAGATTATTTGACAGCAGTCAAGGAAGGAAAAAATCCGAAAGAAAACAATATCATCAAATCTTTAAATTTCGATTATTCGGGTCCGATTGATGGTCATGATTTACCTAAGTTAATTTCGGAATTAGAACGATTAAAAACAGTTAAAGGCCCAAAATTCTTGCATGTAATTACAACAAAAGGCAAAGGATTACAATTGGCTGAAGAAGACCAAGTAAAATATCACGCACCTGGAAAGTTTGATGCTGAAACTGGAAAAATCCATCCGAAAGACGAATCGCATCTACCTCCAAAATTTCAAGATGTTTTCGGAAATACTTTAGTAGAATTAGCGAAGCAAAATGAAAAAATCATTGGAATTACTCCGGCTATGCCTACAGGAAGTTCTATGAAATATATGATGGAAGCTTTTCCAAAACGTGCCATTGACGTTGGAATTGCTGAGCAACATGCCGTTACCTTAGCAGCCGGAATGGCAACACAAGGAATGGTAGTTTTTTGTAATATTTATTCTACTTTTCTACAACGCGCTTATGATCAAGTAATTCATGATGTGGCTTTACAAAATTTACCTGTTATTTTTTGTTTAGACAGAGCAGGTTTAGTGGGTGAAGATGGTGCAACTCACCACGGTGTTTTTGATATTGCCTATTTGAATTGTATTCCAAACTTAATTATCGCAGCTCCAAAAGATGAAATCGAGTTGCGAAATATTATGTTTACGGCTTCAAAAGGTTTAAATCATCCTATCGCCATTCGCTATCCGAGAGGAAGAGGCGAAAATGTGAATTGGGAACAACCTTTTGAGAAAATGGAAATCGAAAAAATAAGAGAACTTCAAAAAGGAAGTAAAGTTGCGATTTTATCAACAGGAACTATTGCTAATAATGTTTCAAGAGCATTAAGTGAAGTGAGAAATTCAGAATTGTTTTCACATTATCATTTTCCATTTATAAAACCTTTAGACAATTTAGCTGTTCAAGAAATTGTAAATTCTCATGATGAAATCATTACAATTGAAGATGGCGTTATTAAAGGTGGATTTGGAGAACAAATTAATTCAGTAGTTGCTAATCACAATTTAAATAAAAAGGTTTTAAATCTCGGAATTCCTGATATGTTCATAGAACATGGAACAGTTTTTGAGTTACAACAACTTTGCAAAATAGACGTTAATCATTTAATACAAATATTTAATACTTTTTCAAATGCTTAAAAAAGCTTACTTCTTAGGATTATTTTTTATTTGCTTACAAGCTTCATCACAAATTGTTAGAACAAAATTACCAGATTCAATATCTAATTGGAAAAAAGAAAATGTTATTGGTTTAGATATCTCTCAAATTACGTTTGTAAACTGGAATGCTGGAGGTAATAATTCGATTTCTGGATTATTAAAAGGGAAATTCTTAAGAACTTATACTAATGATAATTTGCTTTGGAAAAACGAATTAATCGCTCGTTACGGGATAAATAAGCAAGAGAAACAAGATGTAAGAAAAACTGATGACCAGTTTCAATTAAATTCTACTTTTGGTTATAGAACTGATACCATTTCAAATTGGTACTATGCTGGAAAATTCAATTTCAATACACAATTTGCCAATGGTTATGCTTATCCAAATACTGATTTAGCAATTTCGAAACCATTTGCCCCAGCGTATACTTTTTTGGGTATTGGAGCAGAATATTCAAGAAAAGATTTGAATCTAAATTTATACATTTCACCATTAACTCAGAAAATCACCATGGTTTTTGATCAAAGATTAGCCGATCAAGGAGCCTTTGGAGTTGAAAAAGCAGTTTATGATGAATTTGGGGTGTTAATTAAAGAAGGAAAAAATATTCGAAATGAAACAGGTATTTTAATTACAAATCAGTGGAAAACTGAAATTTATAAGAATATTAATTTTGAACACAGAATATCGCTTTATACAGATTATATCAATAAATTTGGAAATGTAGATGTTGATTGGCAAATGCAATTTGATATGATTGTTAATCAATATGTAAAAGCAAACATAGGAACTCACCTTGTGTATGACGATGATATTAAGTCTAAAGAAGAAGAGGGAGGGGTTCAGGTTATAAAAGGACCTAAGATTCAATTGAAACAATTATTAGGAATAGGTATAACATATATATTTTAAAATACAATAAAAAAAGGCCTCGCAAATGCGAGGGCACTGAAAAACATCTACTATTTTGATTAGTGCCGTTTTTAGTCAATAAAAAAACGCTTGTAACAGGATTTTAAATATCCGTTATAAGCGTTTTTCTTTTTGCAACTGTTTTTTATTGTAGGTTGTATAAGTTTGTT
>NZ_JAYRPD010000046.1:0-3586 GCF_041911335.1 Flavobacterium sp. | reverse complement strand
GTCTCAAAAAGACTTGGCTTATACTGCTGATTTGGATAGAAGTTATATCGCAAGTATTGAAAATGGACAGCGTAATGTTTCTATTGTCAATATTGAAAAGATTGCCAATGCGTTAAATGTAACGCTCAAAGAATTTTTTAAAGATGCCCAATTTAATAAATAATCACACAGGAATTTCTTTTGCCCAAATACAAATGCAAGACGCTTTGAATCAAATTAAGGTAGATATAGAAAATGCAATTGTTACAAACGGAGAAAAAGGGAAAAATGCGTTAATTAGAACTCAAAAACCAATTAAATTAATACATGATGTTGTAAAAACAGCTTTTTTAAATTTGGGAGTTCATCCAAGTTTAATCAACCCTGAATTAAGACGATTACAAAGAATAGCTAATCCGCCCAATCGTGTCAATAATCGTCCCATCATTTTAAAAGATAAAGAATTAGCTTTAGCAGGCTATTTAAAAACAAAAAATCAAGATGTGTCTATAGTACCAAGAAACATTGTAGTTCATCCTGAAACACTAACTTTTCCAACGTATTTAAATGGTTTTTTAGATAGATTTGGGACTGCATTCACAGAAAGTGTTTTGTCAGTTAATGTGAGAAGTCAATTGAGCAGTGTTGCAAAAAATTTTGATACACTTTATGAAAGGACATTTGCAGAGGCATTAAATTTCCATTTGAGATCTCCCCGAATGGTATTAGGGGAGGTATATATGATTATTCTTAAAGAATATAATTCGGACGCTGCTGCAAATCATCAAGTTGCTTTTAATAACTCTGAATATATTGAAAAATATATTTTAGCTTTTCAAGCACTGAATGATAGGATTAATATAGAAGATCCTCTTTATAAATATGAACGTATTGCTTTATTGATAGTAGATTTTAGTCAGCCAATACCAAAACTCTATAATACTACACAAGAATTAATACAAGATGGTTTACTAAATCCAAACTCAGTAGCAAATATTGACAGGTTGTCATTTCCTACGTTTATTCAAGATTTGTTTAATATATATCAAACAAGATTTCCCGAAAATTCTTTCAGCTGATATTTCTTAATTAAAAAATCGTCAATTTCCTCTTTGTCGTTTAAAGAGCGAAGCAACTCAATTTCACTTTCTGAAAATTCGGGAATGGTAAATTTTTCAATGAAATTTTTCTGATAGCAAGGATAACCGCCTTCAATAGCCACACTTGTTTTGCTGACGTAATAGTGCATTACGATTGAGTTGAAAACTTTTTGTACTACGTCTATATTTTCAATTTTTGAAATAGGATTTATGCTTTCTGCAAACAAAGTTTCGGTTTCTTGTTCTCTGAAATATGTGCCGTAGCCATTTGTAAAATAAGCTTCTTCTTCGTTTATCAATAAAAATCTTGGTGTTTGACTGAAAGTCGGATTTAAAATTTTCTTTCCTGTTTTTGCCAAACCTTGCGTTCTTCCCCAAACAAAAAACGGCTCAAATTTTACTTTGCCCTTATCTCTTGCTAAAAGTGCTTCTTTTTCGGAAAGTAAATATTCGTAGCATTTCGGAAAACGCTTTTTAAAGTCCGTTTCCGGAATTGGTGTCGCTGTTTTTCCCTTTATGGTGTAAGGACAAATAATTCTTCTTGTATTTTGTTCGGCTTCTTCCTGTGTTTTGAAATCTGAAATTTTGTAAACAGGTTTTGTTATTTCTTTTTCGATTTCAAAAGTTCCTTTATCGGTCGTTTTGATGAAATAACCGTTTCTTTCTTTGCTTCCGTCAATAAAAAACACATCATCCTTTAATGTAGCAATGCCTACGCAAATGTCAAACAATTTGCTGATTTGCGTTCCGATTGTTTCAATTGTTTTAATGTTTTTTTGTTCGTCAGTTTTCAGCAAACGCCATTTTTTTACGTTCAAGTCTTTCAGATAATTTGGCGAACCGTTTGCTATTGGCAAAAAGTCTTGTGGTGTGTAGCCGTTTTTAAGTCTGTCAAACATAATAGCTTCATTTTCCTGTTTGGTTAGAAATGTCAATGCTGTGTAAGTTTGAGCATCAAATACTTTTTTATGCGTAAAGTCAATAATGCGTGAAACGCATTTTTTCTGTTGAAAAAATCTACGCATTGCTTCGCCTGCAAGCGAAGTAAAATAATTGTTTGGTGTAATGAATCCTAACCTTCCTGTCGGTTTCAGTAATTTATAGCCTAATTCAAAAAAAGCAAAATAAAGATTGAACGATCCGCCTTCAACAGTTGTCCAATTCTTTACTAAATCCTCCCTGTTTTCATCAGAAAGGTCTTGAAATTTCACATAAGGCGGATTGCCAACAACTGTATCAAACTGCAAATTCCATTCAGCTTTTAAGCTGTCTTGGTTATATAAATTAAAGTCGCTTTCATCTAAAATTTCATTATTTTGTAAAGCATAAATTGTCAGCAAAAGTTTAGTGCGATGAATGTTATACGCAAGAATGTCCGAACCGTAAATATTTTCTTTTATGATTGATTTTATAGACTTTCCAAAAGTATTTTTATAGTAATCTGTCAAGCCAATTAAAAATGCTCCACAACCGCAACTTGGGTCAAGATTTTTGTCGGTTGGCTGTGGCTTAACTTCGTTAATGATAAAGTCAATAATATAGTCTGGAGTAAAAAATGCACCATTTAGTTTTCTGTCCGTTTTTGGAATAATAAGCTCTAAATGATTTTCAAGGTCTTTTATTGATTCAATTTCCAAAGCAGAAACTCCAAAAAACAAAACTGTGTCCTGTTCAAAACCTTTAAAGTATTCTGTCAATATCGGACTTTGGGTAAAGTCAAGGTTTTTATTATTCAGATATTGACAAACTAAATGCTTCTCAAGACTTGTAAGGTCTTGATTAGAAATAAGGTTGTTCAATATCGCTTTCTTTACCATTTTACTTGTTGACTATAAGCAACAAAATTAGTGTTTTTTTTTAGTTTATACAAGTTAGTTTTGGCAAAATTCTATTGTAGAAATTTACAAGACTGTCTAAATGGATTTATACATATAGTTGTGATGATTTTACAAAGTTGCCTAATCCAAATATACAAAAGATTTCTTTCGATTAGTTTTCTAAAATCCAAAATCTAAAATCTAAAATCTAAAATCATCAACGTCTATTCCCAGAAAGTTCTACCAAATCCAGCATTAAGCCAATTTGGTTCACATTATCGGCGTTGTGATAACGAACATGGGAATAATCAAACCTAAAAGAAGAGATTTTGATTCCAAAACCAAAACTCAATCCAGAGAAATTTCTTTGGTCGAGAACCGCGAGTTCGTTTCCGCGTTTTACATTATAACCCATTCTAATGTTGAAGGCTTGTTCAGGAAACAATTCGATGCCACCAGAAAGATGGTCCATCAATTTTCTACCAAAACCGACTTCTTTGCCATTAATATCATACGATTGAGAAATATTGAATTGTTGCAAATCATGATAAGTAATAGTGTAAGCTAAAGGAAATTCTGGCAAAATTCTGGTGTAACCGATATCTGCTCGGAAAGGCAATTGTTCTTTGGTTCCGTTGTAAGATTTGATTTGATAACCAAAATTTCTGAAAACCAAAGCTACCGTTTCTT
>NZ_JAYRPD010000045.1:0-115617 GCF_041911335.1 Flavobacterium sp. | reverse complement strand
TTAAAGAAAATGGCTATTATAAACCGAAGAAATGAGTACCAAAAATCAAAATTAACAACTAATCAAAAAAATCTTTTATCTTTGAATTATTAACTAAATACTCTCTTAGCAAAAGTCCAATTTAGTTTGAAGACGTACAAAAATCATATCCTGTTGATAATTGTACTAGATGTGAGCCAATAAAATCTCCACCCATTCTTGCACCAACTTCGATTATATAAACTTCACCATTATCCGTAATTTTAAATTCTGAATGACTTGCCCCATGTTTAATTTCTAATGCATTTAAACATTTAATAACTTCAGTTTTAATTTTATCTTGTATTACAACATCTAATTTTGTAGGTTGATGATGTGCTAATTCTACAAAATGTGGTGCTCCAGTTGTTACTTTATCGGTAATTGCTAAAATAGTATGTTTTCCATTCCAAGAAATAATTTCTACACTAACTTCATTGCCTTCTATGAATTCTTCAATAATTGCTTTTTTGCAAAACGATTCATTTATTGCATAATTTACGGCTTCAACCAATTCGTTTTCAAATATAACTTTTGTTACCCCTCTACTGCCTGATCTGTCAACAGGTTTTGCAATCAGCGGAAAATTGAAACCATTTATATTTACATTGCTATTAGTTACTTCAATAAATTTAGGAATAGTACAACCCCCTTTTTTAAAAGCTTTTCTCATTTCACTTTTGTTTGTTGAAATAATTGAAGAGTTATAAGAATTTGAAATTAAATTCATTTTTTCAGCCACATAGCATATAGTTGGAACAGCCATATCGGTAGCTATTGATGTTATTCCGTCTATTTCGATTTCAATACATTTTTGTAAAATAGCTTCTTTTTCTAAAATTGAAATTGGATGAAAAAAATCAGCAACTTCTTTACATACTGCACCTTCTGACCAAGCAAAACAATGAGTTTCTATTCCCATTTTTTTTGCCCTTTCTACTAAAGGTAATTGTAAATAGCTAGCGCCAATAATCGCTAATTTCTTTTTCATATTTTATAATCTTTGTAATTAAATCTATAATTTTTTAAATATAGTTCTTTATCGTAAACAACACGGCAATTACAAAAACGAACAGAGGTGTTTCAAAATTTGTTATAATTGCTGTCATAAAAAACTAAACCGAGAAAATAAATGGATTAATAATTTAATTTAAACTCTTTATCCTATCGTTACCGCTTTCTTCATATAATGCTATATTTAATTTACTCTCTATAAAATCTAAATATATCTTTGAATTTGGACTATTTATATTCTTCCTAGAACTCAATTGCAATAACAAAACAACTAGTGTTACTGAAAACAATTGTAAAATAATGCCCAAAATAATCAACGTTAAACTTGATGCCCAACCAGGAATCGCATTGTTGGTAAATAATTTTTGGTATAAAATATACAAAACAGAAATAGTGCAAATGCCTATTCCATACAATGAATATCTAAGAATACGGATGGATAAAAAATCAAAATAAACCGATATAGAACTTAATCCGTAAACTATTAAACTATTAAAATTCATTTTAGAAACACCTTTGTAGCGTTTTCCTCTATCGAGCAATACTTTTTCAAAAGGAATTTTAGATTGGATAATTCCGCCCGAATAATGGTTCCAAATGTTATTTTGATGAACTACTTTTGAAAGTAATTTTTTTGGAATTACACTGAAATTTCCAAAACTTATCTTTTGTCCCGTTAGGAAATAGAATAAGTATTTATAAAAGAAATACCCTATTTTAAAAAATGTAGATTCTTGACGTTTTTTTCGTTGGGCGAAAATGATTTTCTTTTCTTGTTCTTGTTCCGCTTTGTTGATTAATTCTTTTATGTCTTGTGGTTTGTCTTCTCCGTCACTATCCATTACCACAACAAAATCATAATCGGATACTTCATTATAAATATATTGCAACCCAACAGCAATAGCTCTTTGATGCCCAATGTTTATTTTTAAATTTAAAACCGTAGCAGGTATATTCTTGTAATCGAAGTCTTCTGAAATATCTTCAGTAGAACCATCATTTACGGCTACTATAAAAAAATCGTAAGCGCTAAAATTTTGCTTTAAAAGACTTATCTCTTGAACCAAAACAGCAAAACTTTCCCAATCGTTATAAATGGGTGTTAAGCAATAGATGTTTTTCTTTTGATTCATATTTAATAAATTACTCTTCCTCTATATACCTCATCTACATTAACTATAGGAGGTACATTTTTTAAAACAACATTTCCTGTTGCAAAAATAGTTCCTTCTATTTTTTGAATTGGATATACAAACATATCGTTTGAACCTCTATGATATAATTTTATATTTTCAGCTCGTAAGTTTTCTCCATAAAAACGTCCATCTCCAAAGTAAAAATTTAATAACATTTCTGAACAATGTCCAGAAATATAAAAATTGGAAACATTATTACTTTCTACTACAAATTGACCATTATCCACATTAATATAAAAATCTCCTGTTCCTGCTCCATCACCATCATCACCTATTGCAAATAAACGAACAATTGGTGAGTGTAACACGCCGTCAGATTGTATTTTTTGTTCGGTTTTACAATGCAGTTCTAATTCTGGTATTAAAGGTAAAATAGTTCCATCTGGAATAGTTACATAAACCGTAGTTTGTCCGTAATCCCTAGCAATATTACAAGAAGAATTGTCTTTAATCACCAGCATATTTCCTTCTAGCTTAACATCTAAGTTGTCAATGATATTTTCTGATGTTTTTATTTTAACCTCATAATTAGGTCCTTCTTTAACAACCAACCCAACGCCATCGTATACTTTTATTTTAGAAAAACCTTCAAAAGGAAATGTTTGCATAATTTGATTGCCATTTCCTTTAAAACAATCTTCGGAAATACCACAGCTTGTTACCAAAATTAGGCAACACAAAGTAACTATATGTAAAATAAATTTTCTCATCTTATAATCGTACTCCTATTGTAGCTTCTATAGCTTCGGCTCTTCCGCCGTGGGTTTTTAATCCAACTCCTGTAAACAAGTTTTTGTAAAGATAATATTTTGCTCCTATTCTTTGATAAATATCAATTTCATAATCAAATGGTTTGTAAACGTAATAACCAAGTTGTGTTTCAATGGAAAGTTTATTAATAAATAATTCATGCCCAACAAACAATCCAACTCTTTTATAATCGGTATCAGAAGCAGCATATGATTCATGTCCAGGAGGAAAAGCCACAGAAACAAAATCAATATAATCTTTTAAGTATCTTGAAAAGAAAACATCGGTTCCTAATTGTAAAGCACTTTTTCTTCCAATTCGTTTATCAGCATATAAGCCAATGTGATAAAATTGACGTTGACCCAAATGCGGAACTGGTCCTTCTGAAATTCCAGTCCTAAAAGCAATATTGTATTTGATTCTTTCTTTGTAAGATGCTGATGGTGGTAGTGAATCAACTATAAATTCTTCTTTTTCGTTTGTTAGGTTATAATTTAAACCAACATTTAGTGCTACAGTATTGATTCCGCTATTTGGCGCTTTAAATCTACCGTTTGAAAAATGGGTTAACATAAAACCAGCTTGAAATCCTATTCGATTAAAAAGATTTTCTTTTTTATACTGCAACATAAAGTAAGTGTTATCCATTACTTTAGTTCCAAAAGCGTTGTTTTTATTGTTGGTTTCTTTATCATAAGGATTCGATGTCATACCAATTCCTTGTGAAATTCGAAACATTAAATTTCGATTAAAAAAATAAAAATTATAATGTAATCCTAAGGCCACATTATACCCTAGATATTGATTTTTAAAGTCTAAATAATGGAATGAAATTCCATAATCTGGATAATTATAAACTTGCTCCCATTCTTTTTTACCAAAAGTTTTCCAGTTATAGCTTACTAAAAATCCATCCGGATGACCTGAAATCAAATGCCCAACATCTTCCGTATGTTTTATAATATTTCCTCTAAAAAGTTGCACATCAAAATAACCTGATGACTTTTCTTGAGAAAAAGACAATGAAACGTAAAAACAGATAAAGAGTAGGGCTCTTTTCATTAATTCAAATGGTTTAAACTTACGGTTAAACTTTCTTTCCAATCTTTAATTTCAATAGCAAAAACCTTTTTAATTTTAGTTTTATCTAAAACACTATATGCAGGTCTTTTAGCTGGCGTAGGATAGGAATCTGTTGGAATAGGTTTCAAATCAATTTCTATTCCTTTTTGATGGAATATTGCTGCCGCAAAATCGTACCAAGAACAAACGCCTTCGTTTGAAAAATTATAGATCCCGAAAACTTCGTGTGACTCAGTCTGATAAGATGTAATTATTTTTAGTAAAACCTCAGCTAAATCAACAGCATTTGTAGGTGTTCCAATTTGGTCGTTTACAACAGATAAGTTATCTCGTTCCGAAGCCAAACGTAACATCGTTTTCATGAAATTATTTGCAAATTGAGAATACACCCATGAAGTTCTTATAATGAAATGTTTTTCCCAATTTTTTTGAACTGCTAATTCGCCATCCAACTTCGTTTGTCCGTAAACACTTTGTGGATTTGGAATATCCGTCTCTTTATATCCATTTGTCATACTGAGCGAAGTCGAAGTACCATCAAAAATAAAATCTGTAGAAATATGAACTAAAATAGTATTAAATTCCTTGCAAACCTTAGCTAAATTTTCAGGACCAACAGCATTAATTAAATGCGCTTTATCTGATTCACTTTCAGCCTTATCAACAGCGGTGTAAGCAGCTGTGTTGATACAAAATTGGGGTTTATATTTAGCAAAAACGGTAAGACAACTTTCAAAATTTGTAATATCAAGTTCTTGATAATCAGTGTAAATAAACTGAACATTTGGATATTGGTTAGCAATAAACTGAATAGATTGCCCTAATTGACCGTTGGCTCCTGTGACTAAAACTACCATACTTTTCTAGCATTTTCAAGATTAGGCAAAACTTGATCTTTTTCGGATATAATCAATTCATTTGTTGGAAAATTCCAATTTATATTAACCGTTTCATCATTAAAAATCAAACCACCTTCACTTTCTTTGTTGTAAAAATTATCGCATTTATAAAAGAAAGTTGCGGTTTCAGATAACACTAAAAAACCATGTGCAAAACCTCTTGGAACAAAAAACTGTTTTTGATTTTCACCCGAAAGTAACAACGCTTCATATTGCCCATAAGTTTCAGAATTGGGACGTAAATCCACAGCTACATCTAAAACTTCACCTTGTAACACACGAACTAACTTAGCTTGCGCATGTTCGCCACATTGGTAATGCAATCCTCTCAAAACACCTCGAGTTGAAAACGATTGATTGTCTTGAACAAAAGTCACTTTTTGACCTATTCCTTCTTGAAAAGTCTTTTCGTTAAAACTCTCCATGAAATAACCACGTTCGTCTTTAAATATTTTCGGTTCCAGGATAAAACATCCTTTAAGTTTGGTTTCTGTAAATGTCATATGCTACATAATGTGCCAATTTTCAATATGTCAATGAGTCTAATTTATTTTTATTAACATATTGTCACATTGACAAATTGACTAATTAAATAAGGCTCATTAAATGTTTTCCGTAACCACTCTTTAATAATGGTTCTGCTAATGCTTTTAACTGATTGGCATCAATGAAACCCATTTTATAGGCAGCTTCTTCAATAGCGCCAATTTTTAATCCTTGACGTTCTTCAATAACTTCAACAAATTGTCCAGCTTGCATTAACGATTGGAAGGTTCCTGTATCTAACCAAGCGGTTCCTCTATCTAAAATACTCACTTGCAGTTTGCCGCGCTTCAAATATTCCTTATTTACATCGGTAATTTCTAATTCACCTCTGTGACTTGGTTTGATATTTGCTGCGATTTCTATAACATCATTATCATAGAAATAAATTCCTGGAACAGCATAGTTCGATTTTGGATGAGCTGGTTTTTCTTCAATAGACAATACCTTTCCAGCTGCATCAAAATCAACTACACCATAACGCTCTGGATCATGAACATGATAAGCGTAAATGATTCCACCATTTGGATTACTATTCGCTTGAAGTAACTCGGCCAAACCGGTTCCGTAGAAAATATTATCGCCTAAAATTAGAGCTACTTTGTCGTTACCAACGAATTCTTTTCCAATAATAAAAGCTTCCGCTAATCCGTTTGGGTGTTCTTGAACGGCGTATTCAAATCGGCAGCCTAATTTACTTCCATCGCCTAATAATTGACGAAATAAAGGTAAATCATGAGGTGTCGAAATAATCAAAATTTCTCTAATTCCAGCCCACATTAATGTTGATAACGGATAATAAATCATCGGTTTATCATAAATAGGCATCAATTGTTTACTCACCGCTAATGTTAACGGATGTAAACGAGTGCCTGAACCTCCAGCTAATATAATTCCTTTCATTTCTATTATAGATAAGCAGGTTGATACTTCTTAGATATCCCGTACATATCCCGTACATATCCCATATAAACCTTATATATTATTTATTTGTTTTTAAACTTTTCTAAATACCAACGAACAGTTTTTACAATTCCAGTTTCAAAATTTTCATCGGCTTTCCAACCTAACTCTGTTTCTATTTTAGTGGCATCAATGGCATAACGTAAATCATGACCTGGTCTATCTTTCACAAACGTAATTTGGTCTTGATATCTTCCTTCTGATTTTGGTTGAATTTCATTCAGAATATTACAAACAGTATCAACAATGTATAAATTATTGCGTTCGTTTCTACCGCCAATATTATACGTTTCACCCGATTTTCCATTTTTGAAAGCCAATTCAATTCCTTTACAATGGTCTAAAACATATAACCAATCGCGAACATTTTTTCCATCTCCATAAATTGGAATATTTTCTCCTTGTATTGCTTTACGAATAATAGTTGGAATTAACTTTTCATCGTGTTGTTTAGGTCCGTAATTATTAGAACAATTGGTCGTTACCACATTCATTCCATAGGTATGAAAATAACTTCTTACAATCATATCTGAACCTGCCTTTGATGCCGAATAGGGACTATTTGGAGCATAAGGAGTCGTTTCTTCAAATAATCCAGTTTCGCCTAATGTTCCGTAAACCTCATCCGTAGAAACATGATGAAAACGCGAATTTTCAAATCCAGCATTGTATTGATTAGGAGCCGACATCCAAAGTTTTCTTGCAGTATCTAATAAATTAAACGTTCCTAAAACATTGGTTTTAATAAAGGCTTCTGGACCCGAAATCGAATTATCAACATGACTTTCTGCGGCAAAGTGAATAACGTCATGAAATCGGTATTTTTGAAATAATTCTTCAATAAAATTTCGATCACAAATATCGCCTTGAACAAAAGTATATCGAGAATGATTTTCAACTTCTTTTACATTTTCTAAATTTCCAGCATACGTAAGTAAATCCAAATTTACTAAATGATAATCTGAATTGTTCTCGATAAAATAAGGAACAAAATTAGCACCGATAAAACCCGCTCCTCCTGTTATTAAAATATATTTCATTATTGTTTTACTCTTGCTAATTGTTTTTTAAATGAATTGTTTAAAACATAAAATAACATGTATAAAAATACTAAAAGTAAAGGAAATATAATCTTATTATTCAAAAACAATGGTTTATAATTACGAATATTAATTACACTACTTTCCTCTTTGATTATTTTATCAAAAATATTTTCATTAGTTAATAAATATTGTTTTTCTTGTATTAATTTATCCTTCTTTTCAACTAATTCTGGAATACTGTTTTTTTCGGAAATTGAAATTGTTCCTGAAGAATTATTTGAAGACAATAAAACTATTAGTTTATCTATTTGATGGATTAAAGAGTCGTTTAAAACAATCTTATCAGCGAGATTCTTTTGATATACTTTTTGTTGAATCTCAAAATATTGATTTGAATTTAAATAGTTCAAAATAGGAATTATAAAATCCTCTCTTTTAAACATTCCTTTTGTCTGAATTGATATTTTATGATGATAATAGTTTCTACTGGTAATATCACTTTTCATGATTTTATCAATATCGCCATCTTCTGCCATCAACTTAATTAATTCAAAATTATTTTGTTGATCCTTGTTATTAACAAAATTATAAATAGCTGGATATGCTTTAACATCAACTTCTACAATATCTTCAAAATTTTTTATACCTATTTCTTTAAAGAAAGCAGCATCCTTTTCTCTTAACTTGGTATTAATTTGTCCAATTTTTGCATACAAATACTCATTACTTCCAAAATTAGGAATAACCGAAATTTCATGGTTATAAATTTTGGGATCTAACACAAAAGCTGCAACAACCCCGATAACAAATAAACTTCCAATAATTACAATCTTCTTTTTCACAAAGAATATAAAATCGAAAATGGAATTCACTATTCCATTGAAAAAGTTCTTAATTCCGGTTCCGATTTGTCCTAAATCGATTTCTTGATCTTGAGAATTTGTACTCATTAATTCTTATTTTACGTTAAAGATTTGTTCTAATATTTTAATTGTAATTAAATACGTTGGTTTTACTCCAGTGGTTCCTAATCCTCCTGATGCTAATGTACTTCCCGTTTCTAATGGGTTATCCGATGCATAATAAGCATAACGAACTTTTACATTAGGATTGATACTTTTTCTAATTTTAGAAGCCGATTGAATCGCTTTTTGATAATACGCTCCTTCCATCTCTAAACCAATTGCTTGCCAAGTTGATTCATGGAAAAATTTCAATAAATCTCTGTTTTGAAGCGACGTTCCTAAAACCGTAATCATAGGTCCAGCAAAAACCGGAATGCCATTACCTTCAAACATTTCTTTGGTTAACTCGTTATCAAACGGATAATTATCAGCTGTTCCTTCGTTCACATGAGCGCATGGAATCATAATATCACCTTTTCCTCCTTCTAAAATTCCAGCTTTTCCCATAATAGAAACCGATTCTACATTTAAGAAAATTTTATTTTTCTTTTCTGCTTTGTAAGGTTTCAATAATTCATCAATGGTTTCGAAGGCCTGTTCCCCAAATGCGTAATCCATTACAATGATAACCGGCTTTTCTTTAGCTAATTTAGCTTCAGCAAAAATAGTTTTCTTGAAATCAATTTTAGCCGTATCAAAAATTTGAACATCGATATTGGTTCCAGATGCATCTGGCAACGAAATCATTCCTTGTTGTAACGCAACTTCTTCTACTTTCTTGCGCAACTCTTTATTTGCCGAACTACTTAAATCTTCAAATATCTGAAATTCAGGTGTGTTTTTGTATTTTTTTCCTAAAACAGGTTCTGCAAAAATAGAATTCATTACACTGTGCATATTAGCACTAATGATGTGAATTGGTCTATCAATTAAATCGTTTTTAAGTAAAACTTCTTTAATCGTGGTAGCCCAAATATCGCCATAAATATGATGACCTAATCTTTCTCGTAAAATTGGACTAAATGTAATCGTTCTTTTGTTATTATCGACTACTTCTTCGATAGCTAATTTTCCTAACCAATACACAACGTGTAAGAATCTATCTGGAGCTTCGGCTGTAGCAAAATCATCGTAAATATCTTGAACTTCGGCAAAAGTTCTTCCTAAAACGTTAGCTGCGTGAGAAATAGCTTTTTCACGCTCCACTAAAGGTAGTTTTTTAGTTTGTTTTACCGCTACTTCTAATTTTTGCCAATCGCGAGAAACTGCTCCTTCATCATCAATTAAAACTCTATCTTTAATTTTGTGTGATTCGATAAAAATAAAGGTCAAATGCGTTAAAATATCGTAAATATCCGAACGTCCACGTGTGATTTCCACATTCATTTGTTCGTCGTCGATACGGTAACAATTTCTTCTTCTTTTTGGAGGAACAATCGCTTTAAAATGCGAATTTGAATAGCCTTCATCTGAAGTTAAATTGATGTAACGGCATTCTTCGATTCCAATAGGTAAACGTTCAATTACGTATAAAAGTCCGTTTAATTCTACTTTTTCTTCGGCAATAGAACCGTAAATTTCTGGTCGAAGCGCTAATAAAGCTTCTCTTAAAGTTTCTCCTGAAACACCCATTGGTTTATAGAAACCTCTGTTAAATAAATGTCTCATGGTAATGTACAGTCGCTCAATAGCTGCTGAGGACTCTTGCGCTCTTGAGCGCGAAATGTTTTTAATGTCTTTCATTAATTTTTATATTTTCTAACCTACAAATGTAGTGTTTTTTATTTTAGTTCGATAAAATCAGGTTTATTGAAGGCTCATTTACACTGATTTTCTCAGAACTATTACCCGCTTGTTTGCTCCATTTTCCAAATGCATACGTATAAAAAAAGTCTCTATCTACATAATTATACAATACATAAGGTTGGTATTTGGTACCTGTTTTGTTACTTTCAATTAACAATTTTTCATAAGCCACAAACATTCCTTTTTCTGGGAAAACCAAATCAAATTGCGAAATATTAAAACGATGTTTGATAACCCCTTTTTTCAAGGTAACAATGTAATCTTTAGTTAACAATTCTTCGCCCGGAAATCCGTTTTCATCTACACTATAAAAGTGAAGTTTTATTGTCGCATCATCTATTCGACTATCAGTAAAAATAGTGACTTCCTTTATGAATTTAGTTTTATTATAAGAAGCCTGGTATGGAAAAAACTTAGCTTCTATTTTAGGTCCGTTATCAAACGATTGAAAAATTGCGTTTTTGATGTCGCCAATTTCAATTTGTTTCGACTGTTTTTTATTTAGAATTACGATTTCTCGTAAGTCATAAGTCATTGGTTTTAATTGAACTACTGAAATTTCACTTCCTTTCAATGTTTTTCTTTCATAACCTAAAACCGAAATCACAATGTTTTTTTGTTTTGAAGCTTCTAAGAAAAACGTTCCGTCAGCTTCCGAAGTAGTTCCAACCGTTTCATTCTCCACCCAAATGTTCACATAGGGAATGGGTTCGCCAGAAATACTGTCTTTGACCACGCCACGGATTTGTGAAAACGCAAATTGGGAAACAATCAAAAAAATCCAAATCAGTCTTTTCTCTTTCATCTTTATTCTTTTATCTCAAAAAACTGAGCAATTTTTCTATCGTTACTTAATCTTGGTAATTTATTTTGTCCACCTAATTTCCCAATGGATTTCATGTATTCTTGGAAACCGTTTTTTGGAACTTTTGTTATGACTAATGTTCGCAGCACATTCCCAACAATCAAATCGTCGTAATACACATTTTGTTTGCGCATGGCAGCATCGATTTTTAAAGCAAACTCTTCTAAATTGGTTGGTTCATTTTCAAATTCAATGAACCATTCATGATAAGGCAAACCCTCGGTTGGTGTGATTTGTGGCGCGACTGTGAATTCGTTCACTCGAACATCTGTTCCTTCCATTGCTTCTTTTAGTGCTGATTCCACTTCTTTTCCAATAACGTGTTCTCCAAAAGCAGAAATATAATGTTTGATTCTTCCCGAAACGATTACTCGATAGGGTTTTAAACTCGTAAACTGAATCGTGTCACCAATGTTGTAAGCCCAAAGTCCAGCGTTGGTAGAAATAATTAAAACGTAATTAACGCCTAATTCCACTTCGCCAATGGTGTATCGTTTTGGATATTCAGTGAAAAATTCGTCTGCTTTAATGAATTCATAGAAAATTCCGGAATTCAATAGTAGTAACATACCTTTTTCCTTCTGAGAATCTTGGTAAGCAAAAAAGCCTTCAGAAGCTGGAAACAATTCAATAGAATCGACTTTTCTTCCGATTAAATTTTCGAATTTCGCTCTGTAAGGTTCATAATTCACGCCTCCGTAAATGAACAAATTGAATTTTTTAAAAATTTCGCCAACAGGCTTATTTGCTTTTTCTTGTAATTTCTCAAAATACATTTGCACCCAAGACGGAATTCCAGAAATCACCGTCATATTCTCCTTAATAGTTTCTTCTACAATGGCATTGACTTTAGTTTCCCAATCTTCGATGCAATTGGTTTCCCAACTCGGCATGCGGTTTTTTTGTAAATATTTCGGAACAAAATGCGCTACAATTCCGGATAATCTTCCGAGTTTGATTCCGTTTTTTTCTTCCAAAATCGGACTTCCTTGCAAGAAAATCATTTTACCTGAAACAAAATCAGCTTTTCCAGTTTCATTAATGTAACTTAAAATCGCATTTCGAGCCGCTTGAATATGAAACGGCATTGATTCTTTTGTCAACGGAATATATTTAGCACCCGAAGTAGTTCCAGAAGTTTTAGCAAAATAAAGCGGTTTTCCTTTCCAAAGTACATTTTCTTCACCTTTTACCACTTTATCTACATAATGTTTCAAACCTTCGTAATCGCGAACGGGAACTTTTCGAATAAAATCGGAATGGGATTTTATAGAACCAAAATCGTGGTCTTTTCCAAATTGCGTATGAGTCGCTTCTTTGATTAATTCTTCAAAAACCTTCTGTTGGGTTTCAATTGGATTAGTTACCCATTTTTGAGTTTTTACGTGAATTCTTTTGGCAAATAACTTGGCCGCAAAAGCTTTTACTGACATGTTAATTGAAATTGATAAATTGAGTTGGATCAATTGGGAAACCATCTTTCCATAATTCAAAATGTAAGGTTGCACCCGAATTTTGAACTGTATTTGCATTTCCAGCAAGAGCAATAACCTCTCCTGATTTCACAGTATTTCCTTGCTTTTTAGTTACCGAAGCCGCATTTTTATACACCGATAAAATATCATCCTTATGACGCACAATCACCACATATCCTGAACTTGGCGTCCAATCCGAAAAAATGATGGTTCCAGCTGCTACAGCTTTGATTGGTGTATTGTTGGTCAATGCAATGGTAACAGCTAAATGTTTATTTCCAACATTATATTTTTGTAAAATACTTCCTTGAGCTGGTGGAAACAATACAAAACTTACTTTAGGTTTTGAAGATTCAAAAACGTTGTATTTATCTTCTTTTATAACTTGTTCTCTAAGCTCTTTTTCTTTTTCGGTTGGAGCAAGTTCCGATAAATCAAGTTCTGCAGCATTTAAAGCTTTTATAGAATCTTTATTCAATTTTGCATATTCTAAATCGCCCGTGAGCACTTTTTTTATGGAAGCGATATAAGCATTATTAATCTTCACAGATTTTTCCAAAGAATCTGATTTTATAGCCATTTCCAAGGCTTCTTGTTTCAATTTTGAAGAAGCATAACCTGGAATGTATTCGCGCAATGGCGTAAAAGCAATAATATAAGTAGTAACAAAAATGATTAAAATAGCACCAACACTTGCCACTACAAAGACATTCATTAAATTTAATTTTAATGAAAAAGTTTCTTCAAAAGTATCTTCGTTAAGAATAACTAACCTTCTCTTATTGAATAATTTTCTTAATAAAAGTTGTCTTTTTAGCCTTTTATTAGCCATTTTTAAAACATATTAATTACACAAATATACTAAATACAACGGGTTTCTAATTTCGAATTGTATAATTAATCGTTAAAAAATAATCATTTGTTAATTTCTTTATATCTTTGTACTTTAAATTTTAGAAAAATGAATGCACTAGCTATATTTTTAGGAGTTGTTGGTCCAACACAAGTTATTCTTATAATCGCTATTATTGTTTTACTTTTTGGTGGTAAAAAAATTCCAGAATTAATGAAAGGAATTGGAACTGGTATCAAAGAGTTCAAAAAAGCAGCCAATGACGACCAACCTGCTAATTCTAAAAAAGAAGAAGAAACAAAAGAAAAAGAATAGTTTTTCTTTTCAATATTTAAAATCCCAAATTCCAACTTTTATTAGTTAGAGTTTGGGATTTTATCTTTTTACTCGATTACAATATCATCGTCAACTGAATTCGCTTTCTTGCTTCGTCAACCTCAACAACTTTTACTTGTACATGTTGGTGCATTTTTACCACTTCATTTACATCCGAAACATAACCTTCTTTCAATTGCGAAATATGTACTAAACCACTTTCTTTGATTCCTAAATCTACAAAACATCCAAAAGCGGTAATGTTATTCACAATTCCGGGTAAAATCATGCCGGTTTTTAAATCAGAAATAGAGCGAACATTTGGATCGAATTCGAAAATTTTTGCGGCTTTTCTTGGATCCAAC
The DNA here is from genome assembly GCF_041911335.1 of Flavobacterium sp. Lineage (GTDB taxonomy): Bacteria > Bacteroidota > Bacteroidia > Flavobacteriales > Flavobacteriaceae > Flavobacterium. The sequence goes on along the minus strand of NZ_JAYRPD010000045.1, from coordinate 101,524 downwards.
CCTGGTTTTTCTAACTCTTTTAGAATGTCTTTCAACGTTAAAATTCCGATTTCTGCCGTGATGTAATTTTCAGGTTTTATTTGAGCAATTTTTTCTTTATTGGCGATTAATTCATTGGTTTTTATACCCAAATCTATAGCCATTTTTTCCACAATAGGATACGCTTCCGGATGTACTGCCGAATTATCCAAAGGGTTTTTCCCATCGCGAATTCTAATGAAAGCTGCGGCTTGTTGGTAAGCTTTTTCTCCTAAACGCGGTACTTTTTTCAGTTGTTTTCTATCTTCAAAAGGTCCGTTTTCGGAACGATAAGCTACGATATTTTCCGCCATTTTTTCACCAATTCCTGAAACGTAACTCAACAACGATTTACTAGCAGTGTTGATGTTAATTCCAACTGAATTCACACAACTCATTACTGTGCTATCTAAAGCCGATTGCAATTTAGTTTGATCCACATCGTGCTGGTATTGTCCAACACCAATAGATTTTGGGTCAATTTTTACCAATTCCGCTAATGGGTCAGAAAGTCGTCTTCCAATCGAAACCGAGCCACGAACGGTTACGTCATAATTTGGAAATTCCTCGCGGGCAATTTTACTCGCAGAATATACCGATGCGCCGGCTTCCGATACTACAAAAACTTGAACGGGTTTATCAAAAGCGATTTTTTTAATGAAAAATTCGGTTTCACGAGAAGCGGTTCCGTTTCCAATAGAAATCGCTTCAATATTATACGCATTCATCATAGAACGAATTTTTTTCATCGCCATTGCGGTGTCGTTTTGTGGTGCATGTGGATAAATGGTTTCGTTGTTTAACAAATCGCCTTTTTCATCCAAACAAACCACTTTACAACCCGTTCTATATCCTGGGTCGATGGCTAAAATTCGTTTTTCACCTAAAGGCGGTGCTAACAACAACTGGCGTAAATTTTCCGAAAACACATCAATCGCTTTTATATCGGCTTTGGCTTTCGCTTCTTGTAAGGTTTCGTTTGAAATAGTAGGTTCTAACAAGCGTTTGTAACTATCTTTAATGGCTAATTCTAAATGTTCGGTTGCATCCGAATTTTTATTTTTGATGATATTTTCTTCAATGAAATCTAAAGCTTCTTCTTTTTCAACAGCGACATTTAACTTCACAAAACCTTCAGCTTCGGCACGTAACATGGCTAATAAACGATGTGATGGTGCTTTTGAAATCGGTTCCGCCCAATCAAAATATTGGGAGAATTTTTGAGCTCCTTCGTCGTCTTTTTTGGTTTTAACGACTTTGGTTGTGATTTCGGCTTTTCGTTGGAACAAGCGACGTAAATTTTTACGAATAAAGATATTTTCATTAATCCATTCAGCAATAATATCGCGAGCGCCTTGTAAAGCTTCGTCTTCGTTTTTAACGTTTGTATTCAAATATTTCGAGGCTAAAAACTCAATATCATCATTTTTTTGGCTCATGATAATTTTTGCCAATGGTTCTAATCCGTTTTCACGAGCCACATCAGCTTTGGTTTTCTTTTTCTTTTTGTAGGGTAAATAGAAATCTTCCAATTCTTGTAAATCGAAACTATTTTCAATTTTGGATTTCAATTCTGGAGAAAGTGCGTTTTGCTCTTCAATCGATTTTAAAATACTTTCTTTTCGCTTGATGATTTCATCAAATTGCTTGTTTAGTTTCGAAATGGCTTCGATTTGCACCTCATCTAAATTTCCGGTTTGGTCTTTTCGGTAACGCGAAATAAAAGGAATCGTACAATCTTCTGAAAGTAATTTTATAGTAGTTTCAATGCTTTTTAGAGCAATGTTGGTTTGGTTTTGAATGAATTGAATATAGGTCATTGTAATTTTATTTAACGCAAAGATGCAAAGGTTTTCGCAAAGTTTACAAAGTATTTAATTGATCGTTAATTCAATTTTTTTAATTTTAGAAAAATATATTAAATGAACGAAACCTTAACATATCTTTATATAGTTATTAATAGTCTAACTTTTTTGATTTTTGGATACGATAAATGGTTAGCTAAAAATAATAAGCGTAGAATTTCTGAACAAAATTTGTTTTTAATTTCGCTGTTTTTTGGAAGCGTTGGAGGAATATTTGGAATGTTTATTTTTCGTCACAAAATTTCGAAATGGTCATTTTTGTGGAAATTCATTCTAATAATTATATTTCAAATTATCTTTTTTATTTTTTTAAACCAACAAGATTTTAGAAACCTTGTAGGCTAATTTTATCTTTTAAAATATTATTTACAAGCGATTTTTTTCACACGATTACCGTGTCTTCCGCCTTCAAAAGAAGTATTTAAAAACGTATCTACCATTTCAATAGCTTGCTGAATAGAAGTATAACGAGCTGGAATACTAATAATGTTAGCATCATTATGTTGACGTGCTAAAGCAGCGATTTCTTTTGTCCAACATAAAGCAGCACGAATATCTTGATGTTTGTTAGCAGTCATAGCAATTCCGTTTCCTGAACCACAAATTACGATTCCTAAATCAGCTTTTTTACTTTCTACATCGTAGGCTACTGGGTGACCAAAATCAGGATAATCAACACTATCAAAAGTATCAGTTCCATGGTTATAAACCGTATATCCTTTTTCTTCTAAGAATTCAACAATAGCTTTTTTATAATCTGGACCAGCGTGGTCGTTTCCAATTGAAATTTTCATAAGTTGTTGTGTGTTTTGTATATGCAAAAATACTAAAGATTAAGGAGTATTAATAATATGATTCGGATTTTGATATTTTTTTAACCAAATCATTTAAAACCAATGAATTATGTAATAAAGTGAACTAAAAATTACACATTGTTAATTTCTTTACGTAAATCCTTGATAATCAGTTAACCTTAATTTAACAATAATTGTTAACAACTTTGGATAGAAAATAAGAAGTTTTTTTTGGATGTTGATTAAAAAATTGTAATCCAAAACCACAATCAAAATTCCTAATTTAGTTTCACGAATTTTTAGAAAAGTTATCAATAGAAAAAAATCAGTTTTCAACAGAAATCAACAATTGAAGTTATTTACAAAACCATTATAAAATCAAATTTCAACAACTGTTGATAACTACAAAAGAAAGAATTTAGAAGGTCTTATTTTCAGTTCTTTACTAAATTTTAGAATTGTTAATTACGTTGTATAAGTAACAATAACTTTTAAAAACTACTTCTGTAAAAAAACTTATTCCACATATTAACACGCTATAATAACCATCATAAATTTAAATTTAATTAAAAATATTTTTTATTGTTTTTAATATATGTTGAAAACTTTCAGCTTTTAAAAATTAAACAATTTTTAAATGATCGTCTTCATTTAATTTTTTAAGAATTACTTTTACGGTTGCTTCATCGTTTGGATGTACTTTTAATTTGATTCCGCCGTAAGCTATTGTGGCAAAAGGATCGATTCCAACGATGGTTTCGTTTTCAAAAAAATAAGCAATTCCTTCTTGCTCTAATAAATTTTTAATAATTAATGTTTCGTGTTGGTAGTTAAAAATAGCAACAGTTATAAAGTTTTCCATGTGATGAAATAAAAAAGGATTCACAATAAGTAAATCCTAAATTTTTATTGAACAATTAATTTTTCTTTTTTTAATTCGACAAGTATCTTTTTCACTTGTTCTACATTTTGTTCTTCTACTTTCAAAGTAATGTTTCCAAAACCAATACTTTGTAATGGATCAACCGATACTACAGTTTCATCTTGAATAATGTATGGAATTTTTTTTCGTTCCAGTACACTTCTTAATTTCATGGTTTCTCTTTGGTTGTTAAAAATAGCAACTACTACAAAATCATTCATATCTTTTACATTTTTCGTTATTTCACAAATATACGAAAAGTTATTTTTTCATTAAAACTGAGCCTCTCTTACCAATTACTTATAACAATTTCGTAACTTTCAGCATTAATTAGAAATGATACAATGAGTAAGAAACCAAAAAAATTAGGAAAGAAACCAAAAGATTTTACTGCACAAATATTTAAAATACTTTCAAGAGAACCTTCTAAATCTTTTAATTACAAGCAAATAGCTGCTGTTTTAGACTTAAGCGATACCAAAAGCCGAAACGAAATAATTAGAGATTTAAAAATACTTAAAGCACAAGATAAAATTCACGAAACGGAAATTGGAAAATATCAAATTATTTCCAAAGCTGAATATTACGAAGGAATTGTTGATATGACTTCTCGTAAAACAGGTTACTTTGTTTGTGACGAATTAGAAGACGATGTTTTTATTCCGTTTATTAACTTGAATCATGCTTTAGATGGTGATAAAGTGAAAGCTTATATTTACAATAGAAGAAGTTCACGTAAACCAGAAGCAGAAGTTTTAGAAATTTTAGAACGTGCTAAAACAGAATTTGTTGGGGTTATTGATGTGCAAAAAAACTTTGCTTTTGTAACGACTGCCAATGCTAAAATGTATACTGATATTTTCATTCCAAAAAATAAAATTGGTGATGCAGAACATGGTGATGTTGTTTTAGTAACTTTAGAAGATTGGCCTAAAAAAGCCGATTCTCCTTTTGGTTCTGTAATAAAAGTATTAGGAAAACCAGGTGAACACAACACTGAAATTCATGCAATTTTAGCTGAATATGGTTTACCATATGATTTTCCAATTGAAGTAGAAGCGTATGCAAATAAAATTGATACTTCAATCACAGAAGAAGAAATAAAAAAACGTCGCGATATGCGTGATGTTTTAACCTTTACGATTGATCCAAAAGATGCTAAAGATTTTGATGATGCTTTATCGTTTCAGATTTTAGAAAATGGAAATTACGAAATTGGAGTTCATATTGCCGATGTTTCGCATTATCTTCAAGAAGGAACTATTTTAGATGATGAAGCGTATAAAAGAGCTACTTCGGTGTATTTAGTAGATCGAGTGGTTCCAATGTTACCAGAAGTGTTATCGAATTTTGCTTGTTCGCTTCGACCTCATGAAGAAAAATATACCTTTTCAGCGGTTTTTCAATTGAATAATAAAGCAGAAGTTTTAGATGCATGGTTTGGAAGAACAGTAACGTATTCTGATCAACGTTTTGCGTATGAAGAAGCACAGAATATTATCGAAACTAAAAGTGATGTTATTCCAGCCGAAATTTCATTAACTGGAAGCGAATATATTGTTCCAAAACCAATTGTTGAAGCTACTTTAAAAATGGATGAATTAGCAAAAATTCTTCGTAGAAAAAGAATGGCTGCTGGAGCTATTTCGTTTGATAAAGTAGAAGTAAAATTCAATTTAAATGAAAACGCAGAACCAATTGGAGTGTATTTCAAACAAAGTAAAGATGCAAATCATTTGATTGAAGAATTCATGTTGTTAGCGAATAGAAAAGTAGCGGAATTCATTGGAAAACAAAAGAAAACTTTCATTTACAGAATTCACGATGAACCAAATGAAGATAAATTAATCAATCTTCAAACCGTGATTGCTAAGTTTGGTTATTCAATTAATTTTAAATCAAAAAAAGACATTTCGAATTCGTTAAATAATTTACTTTCAGAAGTTGTAGGTAAAAAAGAACAAAATTTAGTGGATACACTTACCATTCGAAGTATGAGTAAAGCGGCTTATTCAACTGAAAATATTGGTCACTACGGATTAGCTTTTGATTATTACAGTCATTTTACATCGCCAATTCGTCGTTATCCAGATGTAATGGCACACCGTTTGTTACAATATTACATAGATGGTGGAAAAAGTGTAAGTGAAGAAGAATACGAAGAAAAATGCCAACATTCTTCACAAATGGAAGCTTTAGCGGCTCAAGCGGAAAGAGATTCTGTGAAATACATGCAAGTAAAATACATGCAAGATCACAAAGATCAAGAGTTTTTAGGTGTAATTTCTGGTGTAACCGAATGGGGAATTTATGTAGAAATCATCGAAAATAAATGCGAAGGAATGGTTCGTATTCGTGAAATAAAAGATGATTATTACACGTTTGATGACAAACAATATGCTTTAGTTGGTGAAGTTTCTAAAAACATGTTACAATTAGGCGATGAAGTTTACGTTAAAGTAAAAAATGCCGATTTAGTGAAAAAACAATTGGATTTTCATTTTTTGAGAAAGAGAGAATTGTTAATTTCTTAATAGGATTTAAATAAAATAAAATGAAGAAAATAGTTTTTAGTCTTTTATTAATTAGTTCAATAACTTTTGCCCAAACCGAAAAAAACGTTGGTGATTTTACTAAAGTAACCGCATTTGATAAAATTGATGTCAACTTAGTAGCTTCATATGAAAACAAAGTTGTTTTAAAAGGGGCTAATTCTCAAGAAGTAGAATTGCTAAACAAAAATGGCGAATTAAAAATCAGAATGCCTTTAACCAAAATGTTAAGTGGTGATGATGTTTCAGCTACGGTTTATTATAAAAAATTAGACGCTGTTGAAGCTAATGAAGGAAGTAGAATAGCATCTAAAGATGAAATTTCTGCCATTAATTTTGATATTATTTGTAAAGAAGGTTCTGAAATTAAACTTACTAATTTACAAGCTGATAGATTACAAATTCGTGTTTCGCAAGGAAGTATTATAACTACAAAAGGAACTGTTAAAAACCAGGATATTGTATCGAATTCAGGTGGAAAATATGATGGTCAAGATTGTAAAACACAACAAACCGTTGTAACTGTAAATGCTGGTGGAATGGCAAATGTATATGCAACTGATTTTGTCGATGCTAAAACAAGAGCTGGTGGTGAAATCACGATTTATGGGAAACCAAAGCAAATCAACCAGAAAACAATTGCTGGTGGAACTATTGAACAAGCGAAGTAAAGTTAGTCACAGTTTTCAGTCACAGTTTTCAGTTTTTTTTGTAATTTCGTATTATTAACAATTTTTAGTTTGCAAAACTGCGACTGAGAACCGAGACTGAGACTAAAATTTGCATTTACACGATATACTTACCGCAATTCCTTGGGGACTTTTGTTAGCTTTTTCAATTGGTCCTGGTTTTTTTGTTTTACTTGAAACCAGTATTACCAAAGGTTTTAGAGCGGCTTTTGTTTTTGATTTAGGAATTGTTTTTGGTGATATTATCTTTATTTTAATTGCGTATTTAAGTACGAATCAACTTTTAGAACAATTAAAAGATAATCCGACACTTTTTGTTATTGGTGGAATAATCATGTTGGCTTATGGATTGATTTCGTTTATTATGTTAAAACGAAATTTCCAAAAACAACAAGTAATAGAACAAGACGATGATAACATTCCTAAAAAGAACTATTTCGCTTTATTCTTCAAGGGTTTTTTATTGAATTTCATTAACATCGGAGTTTTAGGTTTTTGGATGATGATTATCATTACTTACGGACCTCAAATGGAAATGAATACTTCAAGAATTTCCATCTTTTTTGCTGCTATTTTATTCTTTTATTTAGCTTTTGATGTAGCAAAAATTCTTTTAGCAAAACAACTAAAACACCGATTAACACCAATAAACATTTACAAAATCAAGCGTGTAATTAGTGTAGTAATTTTAATTTTCGGATTGTTTTTTATTCTTCAAGGTTTCTTCCCAAAGGAAAAAGAAATGATAACGAATAAGTTGTTACCCGATACAACAGTAACTGAATAATTTTTCTTAAAAATTTAAACAAAAAAAGAGCTACTATTTCTAGTAACTCTTTAGAGGCATCGCCCGGATTCGAACCGGGGTAGACGGTTTTGCAGACCGCTGCCTAGCCGCTCGGCCACGACGCCATTGTTTGAACGGACTGCAAATTTACATTTTATTTCCTCTTTTCCAAAAATATTAAGCATTTATTAAGTACAAATATTTAGTTTTAAAGTTTAATTTTGTGCAAAACAAATAGTTGATTAATTATGAAGAATTTACGTTACTTAAAACCTATATTTAGTTTTTTCTTAATCGGTTTATCTATAACCACTATTAGTAGAATTCTTTTGTTTTTTGTGTTCAAAGAACGTGTTGTGGAGAATCCTAACTATGGACAATTGTTTCTTATTGGTCTTCGTTTCGATTTAATTTTAATGTGTTACATCGCATTTTTACCAACGGTTTTAATTTCATTACTTCCCGATTCTGTTTTAAAACACTTCAAAAAGTTCTTTAATATTTACTTTATCTTCTTCTTGTTTTTGTTTCTGTTGATGGAATTATCAACATTAGATTTTATTAATCAATACGATACACGTCCAAATCGCTTGTTTTTAGATTATTTAATATATCCTAAAGAAGTAGTAGGAACACTATTAAAAAGTTATTTACCTTCTTTAATCATCACTACTATTTTACTTGGAATTGCTTTGTTTTTTGCTTTTAAACACGGTAAAAAAATATTTTATCCATTTGATAGTACTTACAAAACTAAGTTGTTATTATTTCCTTTAGTTGCTTTCTTTTTGTTTTTTGGAGCTAGAGGTAGTTTAACTTCTAAACGTCCTATAAATGCTAGTAATGCCATCTTTTGTTCCGATCAAATGACGAATTCATTAGGATTAAATTCGCTTTACACGGTTGCATTTGCCGCTTACTCGATTAAGAATGAAGGTGATGTTAAGAAATATGGTAAAATGGATGAATTAGAAGCCTACACTCGCGTAAAAAAATACATGGACGTTACCGAATTTATTCCAGGTGAAGTTCCTTTTTTACACCTTCAAAAACCAGATGCTCCACAACCAAAATACAACGTGGTAATCTTTTTACAAGAAAGTCTAGGAGCTGAATATGTGGGATGTTTAAACGGTTTACCTTTAACACCTGAATTGGATAAATTATCAAAAGAAGGGTTATTATTTACCAATTTATATTGTACCGGAACTCGAAGTGTAAGAGGGATTGAGCAAGTTACGGCTGGATTTTTACCTAATCCATCAGAAAGTATTGTGAAATTAGGTGGTTCACAACAAGGATTTTTTACATTAGCTGATGCTTTTGGTCGTCAAAATTACGATACAAGTTTCATTTATGGTGGAATGGCGAATTTTGATAATATGGCTTCTTTTTTCAATGGAAATGGTTTTAAAAATATCATCGATGAAACTGATTTTGATAAAGATGGAAAGAAATATGCGATGAAGGGCACTTGGGGTTATTGTGATGAAGATCTAGCAGTGAAAGCCAATGAATATTATAAAAATCTTGGAAATAAACCGTTCTTTTCTTTGATGTTTTCTACTTCAAATCATGAGCCATTTGAATTTCCAGATGGTAGAATTCAACTTTACGAACAACCTAAAAATACAGTTCATAATGCTATGAAATATGCCGATTTTTCTATCGGTAAATTCTTTGAATTAGCTAAAAAAGAAGCCTATTTTAAGAATACTATTTTTGTTGTTATTGCCGATCATAATACTAGAACGTATGGCAAAAATTTAGTTCCAGTGAATAAATTTCATATTCCAGCTTTAATTATTGCACCAAATGTTGAAAAAGGAAGTACTTACGATAATTTAGCAAGTCAAATGGATATTCCATCAACGGTTTTAGCCTTATCTGGAATCACAACTAAAACACCAATGCCAGGAAGAAACTTGCTAAAATTACCTAAAGGAACAAAAGGAAGAACCATTATGTTATTTCATGAAACTTATGCTTTTAGAGTGGAAGATGATATTGTTATTTTAAATCCAAATGCAAAACCATTACAGTTCAAAGTAAAAAGTGATACCGAATTAATTCCTGTTGCTTTGAATGAAGAATTAGCTAAAGATGCACTTGCCCATATTGTGGCATCGAGTAATTTATACAAAAAAAGAGTATATAAAATAGATTAAAAAAGCTTTAGTCATACTGAACTCGTTTCAGCATCTAAAAAAAGAATCGGATATTAATTCCGATTCTTTTTTTAATTTCTAAACTCTTCCATTTCAATAGTAACTGCTTCTACATCACCACCAATAGGCGGATTCAATTTAGAAACGGCTAATTTTATTCGTGAAATTGACGGAATTTCAGCAAAACATCTAGTAATAATGCGCTGTGCAACATGTTCTAACAATTTAGATCGAATTGCCATTTCTTCTACCACAATTTTGTTTAAATGTACATAATCAACGGTATCAGATAATTCATCCGTTTGAGACGATTTACGTAAATCGGTTTTAATTTCTAAATCTACTCGGTAATCTGAGCCTATTTTTCCTTCCTCAATTAAACAACCATGGTATGAAAAAGTTCTAATATTTTGTAATTTAATAGTTCCCATAAAATTTTAGTTTCTAGTTTGAAGTTTTTTAGGTTTCAAGTTGTTTTTCTTTCTTCAAAGTTACATAAAACCTGAAACTTTTAAACTTGAAACCTGAAACATTTTCTATCTTTGCATAAATTTTTGATACTATGTCAACAGAAGAAAAATCATTGAATTTTATAGAACAAATCATTGAAGAAGATTTAAAAAATGGTTTGTCAGCAGATAAATTACGTTTTCGTTTTCCACCAGAACCAAATGGATATTTGCATGTTGGTCACGCAAGTGCAATTTGCTTAAATTTTGGTTTAGGAATCGATTACAACGCTCCAGTTAATCTTCGTTTCGACGATACGAATCCTTCTAAAGAAGAGCAAGAATATGTTGATGCTATCAAGCGCGATGTGGAATGGTTAGGCTATAAATGGGATAAAGAATGTTATGCTTCGGATTATTTCCAACAATTGTATGATTGGGCAGTGGAATTAATCAAAAAAGATAAAGCGTATGTAGATAGCCAAACTTCGGAAGAAATGGCAAAACAAAAAGGTACGCCAACTACTCCAGGAACCGATTCTCCTTACAGAAATCGTTCTATCGAAGAGAATTTAGATTTATTTACACGTATGAAAAATGGAGAATTCGAAAAAGGAACTCACGTTTTACGTGCTAAAATTTCGATGAACGCTAATAATATGTTGATGCGTGATCCAATCATTTACCGCATCATGCACGCACATCACCACAGAACTGGAAACGATTGGTGTATTTATCCAATGTACGATTGGGCACATGGTGAAAGTGATTATTTAGAGCAAATTTCACACTCGTTTTGTACGTTAGAATTCTTGCCTCACCGTGAATTATATGATTGGTTTTTGAATCAAATTTATGATCCTACAAAGGTGCGACCAAAGCAAAGAGAATTTGCCCGAAGAAATTTATCACATACCGTAGTTTCTAAACGTAAATTATTACAGTTAGTTGAAGAAAAGCATGTTACAGGTTGGGATGACCCAAGAATGTCAACGATTTCTGGAATGAGAAGACGCGGTTACACACCTGCTTCTATCCGAAATTTTGCTAAAACTATTGGAATTGCAAAACGTGATAATTTGATTGATGTTTCACTTTTAGAATTCTGTGTTCGTGAAGATTTGAACAAAATTGCACCTCGTGTAATGGCGGTTTTAGATCCTGTGAAATTAGTTATTACAAATTATCCAGAAGGTCAAGAAGAGTGGCTAGATGCTGAAAATAATCCGGAAGAAGAAGTAATGACCTATAGAAAAGTGCCATTTTCTAAAGAATTGTATATCGAAAGAGAAGATTTTCAAGAAGAAGCACATAAGAAATTTTTCCGATTAACTTTAGGAACTGAAGTTCGTTTGAAAAACGCCTATATCATTAAAGGTGAGTCAGTTGTAAAAGACGAAAACGGTAATATCACTGAAATTCATGCTACTTACGACGTAGATTCTAAATCAGGAAGCGGAACAGAAGCCAGCCAAAGAAAGGTAAAAGGAACGATTCATTGGGTTTCGATTCCTCATGCAAGAGAAGCAGAAGTACGAGTTTATGATAGATTATTCACTAATGAAAGTCCAGATAAAGACAAAGAAGTTGATTTTAAAGAATTCATCAACCCAAATTCATTAAAAGTAATTAAAGGATTTGTAGAACCAAGTTTGGTTACTTCAAAAGAATTAGATCATTTCCAATTTCAACGTTTAGGTTATTTCTGTGTAGATAGAGATTCTACCCCAGAAAAATTAGTTTTCAACAAAACAGTTGGCTTGAGAGATACTTGGGCTAAAATTTCAGAACAATAATTAATATTAATATTTTATATAACTGATAGTTAATTACTTAGCTATCAGTTTTTTTACATTATGAAAAGACTTTTTTTACTTGGTTTAGTATTGTTTTCTATTAGTGGTTTTTCACAAGATAGCTTACGAGTTGAAAAATCTATCTTTGGAATTCAAACTGGTTTACTTGGTTTTTGGGCGCATAACGAAGCAAGATTATCAGATGAAATTGCTTTAAGAACGGAATTAGGATTTGATTTAGGAGTTGCTAAAAGTAGTTTGCAAGACAAAGATATTGTAGTTTTAATTCCTTCCATTAGATTAGAGCCAAGATGGTATTATAACCTTGAAAATAGAGTTAAAAAAGGGAAGAGCATTGCTAAAAATAGTGCTAATTTCTTTGCTTTAAACACCACTTGGAATCCCGATTTTTTCTACATTACAAATGAAAATAAAGACAATTTTAATGTGATTTCAACTTTAGCTATTATTCCTAAATGGGGCTTAAAAAGAACTTATGGTTCTCATTTTACATTTGAAACGGGTTTTGGTCTTGGTTATTTTTTCTACCTTGAAGAATATAATAATGAAACAGGAAATGTTGGAGTAGATTTACATTTAAGAATTGGGTATACTTTTTAATTTATAAATTATAAAATTTTAAAACCTGCAAAAAGTTCTTTGCAGGTTTTTTTATTCCTAATTATCAAAAATAACATTTTACGATGATATTTTATTTTTACATCTATATTTATTATTATTACTAAAAACTATCAAAATAAAATTTTTAATAATTAAAAACTTAAAAAAGTGACTTTCATAAATGAATTGTAAGAAAAAAACTTTTTTAGCTAAAGTGTTTTTACATCTTTAGTATTGAAAGTGTCAGAAATCGCTTTATTTGAATTTTTGCTTAAAATCGAGGTGTTTTTTCTCTAATTTTCTCTTCTTGGATCGGCTTTTAAAAATTATCACTAAAATTATAATTTTCTAACATTTGGTTATAAAAAAACCACCAATTAAAAATTGATGGTTCTAAAATTAATTTTGATAATTCTATTATACTTCTTCTGAATTTTCAATTCCGAAATTTTCGTTTGAAGCATCTTTCTTATTTACCTTTTTGGTTTTGTGTGCATTTTTCATGGCTTCACCCACTTGGTTACTTGCTGTAAAACTTGCTACCATGTTGTTCAACATATCACTTCCCGCTTGTGGTGAATTTGGTAGTAAAATTAAATTACTGTTGGCATCAGCACCAATTGCTTGCAATGTATCATAATGTTGTGTTACTACAATTAAAGCGGAAGCTTCTTGAGAATTAATTCCCACTTTGTTCAACACATCAACCGATTCTACTAAACCACGAGCAATTTCTCTTCTTTGGTCAGCAATACCTTGACCTTGAAGTCTTTTACTTTCTGCTTCTGCTTTTGCTTTAGCAACAATTCTAATTCTTCCAGCTTCTGCTTCATATTCTGCAGCTGTTTTTTCACGGTCAGACGCGTTAATTCTATTCATTGCATTTTTAACTTGAATATCTGGATCAATATCAGTAATTAATGTATTAATGATATCATAACCATAAGTTGTCATCGCCTCGTTTAACTCACGTTTTACTGCAATTGCAATGTCATCTTTTCTTTCGAAAACGTCGTCTAATTTTAATTTTGGAACTTCAGCACGCACTACGTCAAATACATAAGATGTAATTTGGTCGTGAGGATATTCTAATTTATAAAACGCTTCGTATGCTTTTTCTTGTAAAACTTTAAACTGTACCGAAACTTTCATTTTAACAAATACGTTATCTTTAGTTTTGGTTTCGATGATAACGTCTAATTGTTGAATTCTTAAGTTAACGCGTCCTGCAATTCTGTCAACAATTGGAATTTTGAGCTGTAAACCTGAGTTTCTCAAGCTTTGAAATTTTCCGAATCGTTCCACAACTACTACAGTTTGTTGTTTCACGGTGAAAAACGAAGAAAAAAGGACAATCAATCCAACGAATAGAAGAGGAAATGTAATAAACTCCATAATTTATAGTTTTAGTTATACAAGTTATACGCTTTTTAAAGTAAAAAGTTACAAAAAATCATTTATTAAGTTTACTTTTGGCGCTTAAATTTTTAAAGATGAAGAAATTAGCTTTTATTTTCCTAATGATTTCAACAGTTGCAATGGCACAACGTGGTTTTAAAGACAGTAACCGAATAGGAATTGGCGCGGGTTTAACCCAATTAAATATTTATACCGATAATTTTACCGTTACACCAGAAAGTGGTTGGATTGGCGGTTTAAGTGTAAGAGGAAATTATTACAACAACTGGCAAATGAGTTTTGGTATGTTTTTTACCGATAGTAATTTCTCTATTCCAACATTAAAAGGGTTGCAACAAACGCAAACAAGTTTTAAAATGTCAGCCGTACAAATTTATATTGTACCAAGTTATGTGGCAATTGAAGACCATTTGAATTTAGAATTTGGTCCCGTTTTACAAATAAATGGAAAATTAGGAGTTGACAAAGACGATGAAAACAATTTATTGTTAGACCAACCTGGCTTAATTGCCAAAGATATTGTTGATGTTTCTAAAATTAACGCTAATTTCTATGTAGGAATTAATGGTGGTTTTAAAAACGTTAGAGCAAGAATTGGTTACCAATATGGTTTAACGAATTTCTTCGGCAACTTAAAAAATAACGATAACGTAAAGTTACTTGGCGAAAAAATGAAAGGAAATATTGGTTTGATTAGTGGTCAGATTACGATATATCTTTAATAAAAAACCCTGAATTATCAGGGCTTTTCTTTTATAAACTAGCAATTGCTTTTTCTATTCTTTTTACTGTTTCGGCTTTTCCTATCATTTCGATAATGTCGAATAAATGTGGCCCTTTAAGTGCTCCTACTAAACTCAATCGTAACGGTTGCATTACTTTCCCCATTCCAATTTCGTTTGTCGTCATCCATTCTTTTAATAAGGTTTCAATGTTAACAGAAGTAAAATCTTCAATTTTATTCAATTCTGAAATTACTTGTTGCATTAAAGCTGGTGTTTCCTCTTTCCAGTTTTTAGCTGCTTTTTCATCGTAAGTTGTTGGTGCTTCAAAGAAATAATCCGCTAAATCCCAAAATTCTGTTACGAAATTAGCTCTTTCTTTAATCATCGATACAATCTTAGTTACATCTAATGAAGTAGAAATTCCTTTTTTATCTAAGATAGTTTTAAAGCTTTCCGCTAAACTTGCATCACTTTGCTTTTGTAAATATTGATGATTGAACCATTTGTTTTTCTCAGGATCAAACTTCGCTCCTGCTTTGTGAATTCGGTTTAAATCAAATTTTTGTACTAATTCTTCTAATGAGAAGATCTCTTGTTCGGTTCCGTCATTCCAACCTAATAAAGCTAAGAAGTTAATCACCGCTTCTGGGAAAAATCCGTTTTCTCTGTAACCAGATGAAATTCCTTCTTCTGTTTTCCATTCCATAGGAAATACTGGGAATCCCATTTTATCACCATCACGTTTTGATAATTTTCCGTTTCCAATTGGTTTTAAAATCAAAGGTAAATGAGCAAATTCTGGAGCGTTCCAACCAAAAGCTTTGTATAACAAATGATGTAAAGGCAAACTTGGCAACCATTCTTCACCACGAATTACATGCGAAGTTTCCATCAAATGGTCATCTACAATATTCGCTAAATGATAGGTTGGCATTCCATCTGATTTGAACAATACTTTATCGTCTAATAAATTCGTATCAAATTTAATGTCGCCACGAATGATGTCTTTCAATTCTAAAATTTCATTCACAGGTGTTTTGAAACGGATAACATAATGTTCACCATTTGCAATTCTTTCTGTTACTTTTTCACGTGAAACCGTCAACGAGTTATCCAATTGTTCTCTTACAGAATGATTGTAAATAAATGTTTTACCATTTGCTTCTGCTTCTTTTCGCATCGCATCTAAACTCTCAGCCGTATCAAAAGCATAATACGCCCAACCTGAATTAATCAATTGGTCCGCGTATTGTTGGTACATCGCTTTACGTTCGCTTTGACGATAAGGTCCAAATTTTTCGTTCTTTCCTACGGTTTCATCTGGAGCAATTCCTAACCATTCTAAAGCTTCAAAAATATAAGCTTCTGCTCCTGGAACAAAACGCGTTTGATCGGTATCTTCAATTCTTAAATAGAAAGTACCACCATTTTTTTTGGCAAATAAATAATTGAATAAAGCGGTACGAACACCACCAATATGCAAAGGTCCAGTTGGACTTGGTGCAAATCTTACTCTAACTTGTTTTGACATTTTATTTTTATTTTTCTTTATTGTCACACTGAGCTTGTCGAAGTGTTGTGCAAAGATACGATTACAATTTAGAAGTTAGAATTTAGATTTTAGAAAATCATTAGGTTATTAACAATCCAAAGCTACAAATGTTAAGTTTCACTAAAAACCTATTGACAATTCTAGAAACATGTTGTATTTTTATCGGTTATAAACAGTATATCAACAATCTTGGAAGCAAAAAGCATTATTTTCGATAAGCTCGAAGGGTTTATCAAGAAGTTTTATACCAATGAACTGATAAAAGGTGTCATTCTTTTCATCGGATTGGGCTTGTTGTATTTCATTTTTACCTTATTGATTGAATACTTTTTATGGTTATCCACTTCAGGAAGAACCATTTTGTTCTGGTTGTTCGTAGGTGTAGAAACGTTTTTATTGATTCGATTCATTGCTTTTCCGTTGTTTAAATTATTCAAATTGCAACAAGGAATCAATTACGAACAAGCATCAGAAATCATAGGAAATCATTTTTCGGAAGTGCAAGACAAGTTGTTGAACTTTTTGCAATTGGCCAATCAAAGTCAAACTTCGGAATTATTAGCGGCTTCAATCGAACAAAAAGCAGCTTCGTTACAACCAATTCCGTTTTCAAATGCGGTGAATTTTGCTAAGAACAAAAAGTTTTTGCCTTATGCAATTATTCCAATTCTATTATTGATTTTGTTTTTCGTTACCGGAAATTCTGAAATCATATCGAAAAGTTTTACTCGTGTGTTAAATTATGAAACGAAATTCGCTCCACCAGCTCCGTTTGAATTTGTGGTTTTGAATAAATCGTTAACCGCACAACAGAATTCCGATTTTGTACTTCAAGTGAAAACACAAGGAAAAGTAATGCCTGAAAATGTAGCGATTCAAATTGGTGATGAGGAATATTTTTTACAAAGCACTAAACCAGGAGTTTTTGAATATACCTTTTCTAAAGTAACAAAAGACATTTCATTTTCTTTTCAAGCAAACGGATTGAATTCTAAAGAATACCAACTTAATGTTGTTGATGTTCCTACGATTGCTAATTTCGAAATGGTATTGCAGTATCCATCTTATTTAGGTAAGAAATCGGAAACGATTCAAGGAACTGGGAATGCAGTTGTTCCAGAAGGAACTGTTGTGAGTTGGAAAATCAATGCATTGGCAACTGATAAAGTTAGTTTTAAATCCAACAATCAAGTTAGTCCATTTTCATCAAAAGAAAATACGTTTTCATTATCGAGAAAAATTGTTGACAATCTGAATTATGAAGTTATTACTTCAAATAAAAATATTACTGAATTTGAAAAATTAGCGTATCATATTGCAATTATTAAAGATCAATATCCAAGTATTTCAGTTCAAACAGCACCTGATTCATTAAAGTTAAAATCTAAAATGATGATTGGTCAGGTTTCCGATGATCATGGTTTATCTAGACTGCAAGTAGTATTTTATCCTAAAGGAAATCCAAATGCAGTTCGAAAAGCTAATTTACCAATCAAAAATCAAGCAGTTGATCAATTTATTTATTCATTTCCTAACGGTTTATCAATTGAGCAAGGTGTAAATTATGAATATTACTTTGAAGTATTTGATAATGATGTAGTTAACAATTATAAAAGCACAAAATCTTCTATTTTTCTTCATTATGAACTTACAGAGGTCCAAAAAGAAGACAAACAATTGCTAGAGCAGAATGAAAACATCAATAGTTTAGAAAAATCGCTTCAAAATCAAGAGAAGCAACTTTCAGAATTGGACAAACTACAAAAGTTGAATAAAGAGAAATCTACACTAGATTTCAAAGATCAAAAGAAAGTGGAAGACTTTATCAATCGTCAAAAACAGCAAGATGAAATGATGAAAGAATTCACTAAAAAGTTAACCGAGAATTTAGAAGAATTTAATCCAAAATCACAAGATAAGGACAAGGAAGAATTATTACGTCGTTTAGAAGAAGCTGAAAAGCAAGCAGAGAAAAATGAGAAGTTACTAAAAGAACTAGAAGAACTTTCTAAGAAATTAGAAAAGGATAAATTATTCGATAAAGCCGATAAGTTAAAACAGAATGCCAAAAATCAACAACAGAATCTTGAACAGTTAGTCGAGTTGACCAAACGTTTTTACGTTGAAAAGAAAGCGGAACAAATTGCAGATAAATTAGATAAACTTGCTGACAAGGAAGATAAATTAGCGGACGATGCTAAAGAAAATTCAAAAGAAAATCAGGATGCTATCAATAAAGAATTCGATGATATTCAAAAAGAGCTTCAAGAGTTGGACAAGGAGAATAAAGAATTGAAAGCTCCAATGGACATTCCTAATGATAAGAACGAACAAGAAGATGTGAAGAAAGATTTGGAAAAAGCTTCTGAAGAATTGCAAAAACAAAATCAACAGAAAGCAAAACCAAAGCAAAAATTAGCAGCCGCTAAAATGAAACAGATGAGTCAGAAAATGTCTCAATCTATGCAATCAGGAGACATGGAACAAATGCAAGAAGATGCTAAATTGTTACGTCAAATTCTAGATAATTTATTAGCTTTTTCATTTGATGAAGAGACTTTAATTAAGACTACAAATGCAACACAAACACGTTCTTTGCAATTGAACAAAGTTTTAAAAAAACAACAAGATTTGAAATTACAATTCAAACATGTGGATGATAGTTTGTTCGCGGTAGCTTTACGTAATCCAAAAATTACAGAAACGATTTTGAATGAAGTCGGTGAAATCCATTACAACTTAGATAAGACTTTAGAAACTTTAGCCGATAATAACATTCAAAAAGGAGCTTCACACCAGCAATACGTTTTAACTTCAGCTAACCGTTTGGCGGATTATCTTAGCAATGTTCAAAGCGAAATGAATATGGAAATGCAAGGTCAAGGTTCTGGAAAAGGTAAACCAAAACCTGGCGGCGGTAAAGGAATGCAGTTACCTGATATAATCAAGCAACAAGATGGTTTGGGTGAAAAAATGAAAGAAGGAATGAAACCAGGTGAAAAGCCAGGTGATAAACCGGGTCAAGGAAAACAAAAAGGGCAATCGGGGCAGAATGGTGAAGATGGTGAGAATGGTTCCGAAGGCAATGCAGGTAAAGTTTTGGAAATTTTAAAAGAACAACAACAATTGCGTGATGCTTTGCAAAAAGCATTAGAAAAAGAAGGCATGACGGGTCAAGGTCAGAATGCTTTGAACCAAATGAAAGATATCGAAAAGCAATTAATCAATAAAGGTTTTAAAAATGAAACATTGCAAAAGATGTTGAATTTAAAACACGAACTTTTAAAATTAGAAAAAGCTATTCAACAACAAGGCGAAGACACCAAGCGTCAGTCTAAAACTAATGATAAGAATTATAACGGTTCAACTACTCCACTTTCTAAGGAATTAAAAGATTATCTGAATAGTGTTGAAATATTAAACAGACAAAGCTTACCTTTGCAACCCAATTTTAACCAGAAGGTTCAAAACTATTTTAAAGGCAATGATTAGTTTTAATTACGAAACAGATTTCGAACTAGAAAACGAAGCACAATATGAAGACTGGATTTCTCGTATCATAGAATCCGAAGGATTTGATGAAGGCGAAATCAATTACATCTTTTGTGATGACGATTACCTACATAAAATCAATGTTGAATATTTAGATCACGACACTTTAACTGATATTATTAGCTTTGATTATACAGTAGGAAATTTAATACAGGGTGATATTTTCGTTTCTGTGGAAAGAGTTCAAGATAATGCAAAGGATTTTAACGTTTCTTTTGAAGAAGAATTAAAACGAGTATTATCACATGGTGTTTTACACTATTGTGGATACAAAGATAAGTCTCTTGAAGACGAAGCTTTGATGCGTTCGAAAGAAGATGAAAAAATGCAAATGTTTCACGTGGAACATTAAGCTTATAAACTAGAATTTTTTTAAATGTTTCACGTGGAACATAATATTTATAGAAGATGTTTTTAAATCAATATGATGTAATTGTTGTTGGTGCTGGTCACGCCGGTTGTGAAGCTGCTGCTGCTGCTGCCAACATGGGGTGTTCTACTCTTTTGGTAACAATGAATCTTCAAAACATTGCGCAGATGTCGTGTAATCCTGCTATGGGAGGAATTGCAAAAGGACAAATCGTGCGTGAGATTGATGCTTTGGGTGGATACTCTGGAATTGTTTCAGACAAGACTGCCATCCAATTCAAGATGTTGAATAAATCAAAAGGTCCTGCGATGTGGTCACCAAGAGTGCAGTCAGACAGAATGCGTTTTTCGGAAGAATGGAGATCGATGCTGGAGAATACTCCGAACTTGGATTTTTACCAAGAAATGGTGGCTGGCATTTTAGCAGAGAATGGAAAGATTGTTGGAGTGAAAACTTCACTTGGAGTTGAAATTAAATCAATGACAGTTGTGTTGACAAACGGAACTTTTTTG
Source organism: Flavobacterium sp. (assembly GCF_041911335.1). Taxonomy (GTDB): domain Bacteria; phylum Bacteroidota; class Bacteroidia; order Flavobacteriales; family Flavobacteriaceae; genus Flavobacterium. The sequence goes on along the minus strand of NZ_JAYRPD010000045.1, from coordinate 80,733 downwards.
AATGGTTTGATTCATATCGGCGACAAACAATTTGGTGGTGGTCGTGCTGGTGAAAGTGCTTCTTTTGGAATCACAGAAGATTTAGTGAAGTTAGGTTTTGAATCTGGAAGAATGAAAACGGGAACCCCTCCACGCGTGGATGGTCGTTCTTTGGATTTTTCTAAAATGACGGAACAACCAGGTGATGAATGTCCAGAAAAATTCTCCTATTCAAATTTAACTGCTCCTTTAAAAACACAACGTTCTTGTTGGATGTCGTATACTTCTTTAGAAGTGCACGATATTTTACGTGAAGGTTTTGATAGAAGTCCAATGTTCAACGGTCGAATTAAAAGTATTGGTCCAAGATACTGTCCTTCTATTGAAGATAAGATTAATCGTTTTGCAGATAAAGAGCGTCATCAATTATTTGTGGAACCAGAAGGTTGGACAACTTGCGAATATTACATAAACGGATTCTCAACTTCCTTACCAGAAGATATTCAATTCAAAGCATTACGTTCTGTTGCCGGATTTGAGAACGTGAAATTTTTCCGTCCGGGTTATGCTATCGAATATGATTACTTCCCTCCTACGCAATTACAACACACTTTAGAAACTAAATTAGTAGAAGGTTTGTATTTCGCTGGACAAATTAACGGAACAACAGGTTACGAAGAAGCTGCTTCTCAAGGTTTGATGGCTGGAATAAATGCAGCATTAAAAGTGCAGAATAGAGAACCATTCATCTTTAAAAGAGACGAAGCGTATATTGGAGTTTTAATTGACGACTTAATTACAAAAGGAACTGAGGAACCATATCGTATGTTTACTTCTCGTGCTGAGTACAGAACTTTATTGCGTCAAGATAATGCGGATTTCAGATTAACGCCAAAAGCATTCGAAATTGGTTTAGCTAAAGAAGAGCGTTTGATTCGAATGGAGCAAAAATTCTCACAATCGGAAGCGATGGTGAATTTCTTTAGAGAAACAAGTTTAAAACCTGAAGAAGCAAATCCAATATTAGAAGCTAAAGGTTCTGCCCCTATGAGTCAACCTGATAAAATGTTTAAAGTTTTTTCTCGTCCGCAATTGGATTTGGAAGATTTCAGAAAGTTTAAAAAAGTAGCGGCTTATATCGAAGAACACGATTTGGATCAAGAAGTAGTTGAGCAAGCCGAAATTCAAGTGAAGTATTCTGGTTATATCGAAAAGGAAAAAAATAACGCGGATAAACTAACTCGTTTAGAAGACATGATTATTCCGGATAGTTTTAATTTTGATAAAATCCAATCCATTTCAATTGAAGCCAAACAAAAATTAAATAAAATCCGACCAAGAACTATCGCACAAGCTTCACGTATTAGTGGAGTTTCGCCAAGTGATATTTCGGTGTTGTTGATATATATGGGAAGATAAGAAAGTGTTCAGTGTTCAGTTTTTAGTATTCAGTAAAAATGTTTCACGTGAAACAACGCTGTCAAGCCTATTAAAATAAGCCTTTCGCATAAAAATAAAATAAATGAATTTTTTAGAAGATAAAAGTTTTATTACCGTTAAAGATTTTTCAGTTTCTGGAGAATCTTTTTCCTTGTTGTTAAATGAGGAATATCAAATCTTAAAAACGCATCCGCAACCTACTTTAGATAAATTAGGTTCGTATTACGAATTCGAAGATTACATTTCCCACACCGATGGAAAACGTACCTTGTTTGAAAAAATGTATCATTTCATCAAAAGAAAAGCAATTCGTGATAAAGTGAAATTAATTAATTCGTACCAACCACTAAAAGGTAAAATTTTAGACATCGGAGCTGGAACAGGAGATTTTCTTTTGGAATGTAAAAATCAGAATTGGGACATACTTGGAATTGAGCCAAACGATAAAGCTAAAGGAATCGCTTTAGGTAAAGGAGTAAAATTTGGGGATACGATTGAAAAGTTAGAAAGTAATTCGTTTGATGTGATTACCATGTGGCATGTTTTAGAACACGTTCCAGATGTCGAACATCAAGTTGCTGAATTAAAACGTTTATTGAAACCTTCAGGAACAATTATTATCGCTGTTCCAAATTTCAAATCGTACGATGCTAATCACTATAAAGAATTTTGGGCAGCTTATGATGTGCCGAGACATTTGTGGCATTTTTCAAAAACAGCAATTGAAAAATTATTCGATAAACAAAATATGAATTTGGAAGATATTAAACCCATGTGGTTTGATAGTTTTTATGTGTCACTTTTATCCGAAAAATATAAATCAGGAAAAATGAATTTCATTTCTGGATTTTTTATCGGTTTGATCTCAAACGTATCAGGATTCTTCAAAAAAGAGTTTTCATCGCACATTTACGTGCTAAAAAACAAGTAAAAATCATTTTAAAGCGATTTTAGAAACTTTTTTATTCAATTTGATATAATTAGTTGTCTTTTTTTAGATGATTTGTCTAATTTAAATTATGAAAGTCGGTTTCAATAGCTTGAATCTATCATTTTTTAAAATTTACATAATAAATTCTTATAATTGAAAAATAAATAAAAAAGCAACAAATTTGTTACTTTACAACTTATTATTACTTTTACGAAAAATTATTAATTACCAATATAGAACCATGAAAAAATTAGTATTGATTTTAGGTGTTGCATTAAGCGTTTTAGCATGTAACAAAACAGAAACAAGTTCAAAAGATTTTAAAACTGCATATATAGATACTGCTGAGTTAATCGAGAAATACGAAAAATTCAAAGATGAAGATGAAAAATTCAAAGTAAAATCGGAAGAATTAGGTCGTCCATTAGAAGCAAAAGTTAGGGCTTTTCAAGCTGATGCTCAAAATTTCCGTCAAAATGCGCAAGCAAAAGGACCTCAATGGGCACAACAAATGGGTGCTTCATTACAACAAAGAGAGCAAGAATTAGGTATAGAGCAAAATGCTTTAGTACAACAATTGCAACAAGAAGGAGCTGTTTTAAAAGATACTTTAATTAGTGAAGTAAAGAAATTTATCAAAGATTACGGAAAGAAAAAAGGATATGATTATATCTACGGAACAGGTGATGCTGCAACAGTTCTTTACGCTAAAGAGGGTTATGATATTACTAAAGAAGTTTTGAAAGAGCTTAATGATACTTATAAAGCGACTAAGAAAGACGATAAAGTAGCTACTAAAGAAGAAGAGAAAAAATAATTGAAAGTCCTGAGAAATCAGGACTTTTTTATTTCCATCCGTTTCTATATATTTGTTTTTTAAATTTTTACGCCAAATGGAACAAGTATCAGCCGCAGCCAATTACACGCTTCGATTTATCAATCAAACGAATAAATCCATATTCCTTACCGGAAAAGCAGGAACCGGAAAAACCACACTTTTAAAAGAAATTATTGCCACAACACATAAAAATACGGTTGTTGTAGCACCTACTGGAATTGCCGCTTTGAATGCAAATGGTGTAACAATTCATTCTATGTTTCAATTGCCTTTTGCTGCTTTTATTCCTGATAATAAGCAACTTCCACATTTTTCAGATTCTATAAAATTCGAAAATCGTGATTCGCTTGGACGTCATTTCAAGATGAATAACATAAAACGTTCGGTAATTCGAAATATGGAATTGTTAGTGATTGATGAAGTTTCCATGCTTCGTGCTGATGTGCTGGATGCGATGGATTTCATGATGCGAAAAGTAAGAAGAAATGAAAGACCTTTCGGTGGTGTTCAAGTTCTTTTTATAGGAGATTTATTACAATTGCCACCGGTGGTAAAAAATGAAGAATGGGAAATGCTCAAGAATTATTACCGAGGCATGTTCTTTTTTCATTCGCATGTGATACAGCAATTTCCGCCTTTGTATATCGAATTAGATAAAATTTTTCGTCAAACGGATGCCGAATTTATTGATGTTTTGAACCATTTACGTCATAATAAAATCACTTCAGAAGATGTGCAATTGCTAAATCAATTTGTGCAACCTGATTTTGATCTGAAGAAAAACAAAGGTTTCATTATTTTAACCACACATAATTTCAAAGCAGATACCATAAACGCACAATCTTTAAAAGATTTAGAAGGAAAACAATTTACTTATTTACCTGAAATTACGGGAGATTTTCCTGAAAAAATTTATCCGATAGAAGAACAATTGCAGCTAAAAGTCGGAGCGCAAGTCATGTTTATTAAAAACGATTTGAATTTAGAGAAGCAATTCTTCAACGGAAAAATGGGCGTTATCAGTTCGTTAACCGAAAAGGAAATTTTTGTTCATTTTTCCGAAGAAAACAAAACCATTGAAGTAGAACGCTACGAATGGCAAAATATTCGCTACAAAGTCAACGAAAACACTAAAGAAATCGAAGAAGAAGTCATCGGAACTTTTGTCCACTACCCTATCAAATTGGCTTGGGCAATTACGGTGCATAAAAGTCAAGGTTTAACTTTTGACAAAGCAGCGCTCGATGTATCGCAAGTTTTTGCGCCCGGACAAGCGTATGTGGCTTTATCGCGTTTGCGTTCGTTAAAAGGGCTTATTTTGCTTTCTCCGTTGAGAATGAATGGCATTTCGAGCGATGAACAAGTACTTAATTATGCTGAAAACAAAGCTTCTGAAGAAATTTTGCAACATTCGTTAGCTAAAGAAACCTTAATTTTTTGGTTGAATACTTTGCTTAATTCATTTGATTTCAAAGAATTAGGACAAGAATGGCGCAATCATTTATTCAGTTATAATTCCGAAGCACCGAAATCACCAAAAACAAAGCATAACGACTGGGCAAAAAACCAACACGATAAAATCGCTGAAATTCTCGAACCTTCAGGGAAATTTATGTCGCAATTGCATAAAATTTTTTCCGATGAAAATCTCGATGTGAATTTCGTGAAAGAACGATGTAATGCAGCTTATCAGTATTTTTTTAAAACTTTAGATACTGTTGCCGAAGAATTGTTGTTGAAAATCGAAGAAGTAAAACGCATTAAAAAAGTAAAAACGTTTTATGACGAATTATTGGTGTTAGAAGAACTTCAAATCAAAGCGATTTTACAACTTAAAAAAGCAAAATTATTGACCAATATCATTGTCGAAGGAAAAGAAATTTCGAAGCAAAATTTAATTTCGGAAGACATGAGTACCTACAAAATCAATAAGTTAGTAGTTGTAGCAGAACGTTTTAGAACTTCGCATGCGGCTTTAGTGGAAGACGATGAAGACGTTTCGTATTACACCGATTCGAAAAAGAAAAAAACAAAAGAACCAAAGAAATCAACTTACGAAGACACTTTAGAATTGTGGAAACAAAACTTATCGATTTATGAAATCGCAAAACATCGTAAGCTAACACCACAAACGATTTACAACCATTTTGCCAAGTTAATTCAAATGGAAATCGTGCAACTTTCCGACATTTTACCAGAAGATAAAATATCCGATTTAAGAACTGCTTTCAAAGATTTTAAAGGCGAAAGTTTAGGCGAATTAAAAGAAATTCACGGTGATCAATTCTCTTGGGATGAATTGCGATTGTATAAAGCGAGTTTAAACAATTAAACCATCTTTCATTTCTATAATTCGGTCGCTTTTTTTCGCAAAATCATCATCGTGTGTTACAGCTATGATGGTTTGACCATAGTTTTGAGTTAATTCTTGAAAAATATCAAAAACTATGTTGGTGTTTTTACTGTCTAAATTTCCAGTAGGTTCGTCACCCATTATTAGTAAAGGATCGTTTATCAATGCACGAGCAATTGCTACACGCTGTTGTTGTCCGCCCGAAAGTTTGTTGGCAGGTTTTAAAGCTTGATCTTCTAAGCCAAGAATTTTGAGTTTTTCGTATGCTTTTTCTTCGATTTCTTTTTCGGAAAGTTTTCCAAGTTTAATCGCAGGAATCATAACGTTTTTTAAGCACGTAAATTCTGAAAGTAAGTAATGAAATTGAAAAACAAAACCGATTTTTTCATTTCGAATAGCTGCTAATTTATCAGTTGACAAACCTGTCATTAATTCGTTATCAATGAATAAATTTCCTTTGTATTCTGTATCCATCGTTGATAAAACATACAACAACGTAGATTTACCACTGCCCGATTTTCCAACCATTGAAAGAAATTCTCCTTTTTGAACTTCAAATGAAATATTTTTCAAGACTTGAAATTCAATAGGATCATAGAAATATTTATCTATATTTTCGGTTTTTAGAATAGTTTGACGCATAATTTATTTTCTAAAAATGGTAACAGGATCAACTTGTGCCGCTTTTTTGGCCGGAATATAGCCTGCGAAAAAAGTAATTACTAAACCAATAACAACGCCTTGTAAATATTTTGTCGGTTCATAATCAATGGGAAAATAACCAATATCACCACCAACATATACTTTTTTCAAAAAAGTTATTAAAACAGTTGCCATAATCATTCCGCCGATAACACCCATGATTCCTATTGTTACTGCTTGTGTCACAAATATTCTAATGACATCTTTTCCTTTAAAACCCATAGCTTTTAAAATAGCGATATCATTAATTTTTTGAGAAACCGTCATGTTTAAAATATTATAAATTCCGAAACCTGCGACTAACAAAATAGTTAAAGAAACAAAAGTGATAATCATTTTTCGCATTTTGTTGGCCGCCATAAAAGTTTCGTTGGCTTCTTTCCAACCTTCTGATTTATAACCTGTTATATTAGAAATTTTTTCAGCTATTGCTTTTGCTTTTTCTGGATCAATAATATTTACGTTAATATCTGTAATGTAAGACGCCCCTTCTTTCAATAATTGTTGAGAACTGGCTAAATTTACATAGGAATTTGATTTATCAACTTTTGAATTATTGGTTTTAAAAATTCCCACAACTTTGTACGTTTTGTTTACACTTTTTGAGGAAGTTAAATTGATATTATCGCCAATTTTTGCATTCATTTTTTCGGCAATTCCGCTTCCAATAATAATTCCGTTTGGATTAGATTTTAATAAGTCGAAATTACCTTCAGCCATAAACGATTTGATGTTGTACATTACATTCGCTTCTTCAGGTTTGATGCCAATTGCTAATCCTGAAATTTGTGATTTCCCGTTATTATAAAAAACATTAACACTTACTTGAGGCGTTACTACAGTTACTTCGGGCTGTTTTAAAATGGTTTCAGAAATTAACTTCGGATTAATAATTGTATTGTTTGAAGGAACAATTTTCGGATTAATAATCAAGTAATTTTCTTTTGAATTTTTAACCAAAACCTTGCTAATTTCGTCATCTTTATATACTCGAATATGAGATGTTGTTTTAAAAATACTGGCGCTCGAACTCTTATCAAAACCAACTAACATACTATTCATAAAAATATAAATAGACATTCCTAAAACTACTCCAGCTGCCGCAACAGCAGTTAGTTTTTTGTTGGAAATAATATACGTTTTTGCTATTTCTGTATTGATGTTCATAGCTTATGGTTTTAAAGGCAACAAAACATCTTCTTTAGTGATTCCGTCTAAAATTTCTACATATTCTGTAGAAACTATCCCTGTTTTTACGATAATGGCTTCGTCTTTTCCTTTTACCATTACTTTGTTTCCAAAACCTAAAAAATTTCTTGGAATTAATAGCGCATTTTTCTTTTCGCCAACCAGAATATTAGCTTCTAATTGCGTTCCATAAAGCGAAGTATTCAAAGGTTTATCGAAAATTACTTTACAAATAAACGATTGGGTTTGCTCATCAAAAGCGGCTAAAATTTCGCTGACTTTTGCATTATACACTTCATTTTTATTGGTGTTTAATTGCACAAAAACTGTTTGACCAATTTTTACTTTCCCAATACTATTTTCATCAACATTTAAAACGCCTTCCACTTTATTTTCGTCTGCGATTACGGCAATCACATCTCCTTTTTTTACATAATCACCAGAGAATTTAAGCTTTTTAATAATCGTTCCTTTTTGTGGAACAACCAATTTATTATATCCTAGAACTACTTGATTGTTTTTCAATTGATTTTCAGTGTTGATGTAATTTTGTTTCGATTGCTGTAAGACTTGTTGGTATTGTTTTTTTAAAGCATTTAATTGTGATAAGGAATTTTCTGCAGCTAATTGCATGTTTTCATATTCCACTTTGGCAATACTTTGCGAATCGTACAATCTTTTGTAGCGTTCGGCTTGCGTTTTATCTTGTTGATATTTGCTTTCTGCAAACTTAATATTTTGTTGTAATTGTTGTAAAGCTGGAGCATTCTCGGTTAAATTTTCTTTGGAAATAACCACTAAATCTTTAGCTGAAGCAGTATTGTTTTCATTAGTTTTATTGTCAATTGAAGCAATAATTTGGTTTTCAGTTACTTTATTCCCTACATCAAAAGTTGCATTTACTAAAATCCCGTCCGTTTGAGCAGTTAGATTATAAGAATTGTCCCATTCTAATTCGCCCGAAGCAAAAACTAATTCTTTAATGTCTTGTACAACAGGCTTTCCTTCTTCTTTTGTTCCACATGAAACCAAAGTAGAAAGTGTTAGTAAAAGAAACAGACTATTTTTCATTTTTAGAATATTTTTAGTTGTTGTTTATCACAATTTTATTTTTTGAGAATCCTATGTTTGCCAAAGCATTTACCAGATTTATCTCACTGATTAACAAATCGTTTTGCGAAATTAGAAGCTTGTCTAATGGCAAAATTTGTTCTTGGTATTGATTGAAATTTTTTTCAAAAGTGTCTTTTTTTAGCAGATATATTTTTTTGAAATTTTTATATTGCTCCATCGCTTTTTCATATTCAATTTCTAGTTGTTTGTTAGCAAATTCATTTTCTTTTTCGGCATGGTCTGCATTGTTTTTCAATTGATTCAATTGAATTTTTTTATTGTAAACGGTGGCTAATTTTTGCACATTCGTTGGAAAATCCCAAGTAACTTTTAAACCAACATAGTTGAAATTTACCCAATTTGAATTCGCATCAAAATAGTTTACATTACTTAGATTTTGCCAATTAAATGATGAAATAAAAGATAAAACTGGCAATTGTTGCAAATGAGCAATTTTTAAATCTTGTTGCATCATTTGGTATTGTAATTTGTAGTTTTCGCTTTTAAAAGTCGAGTTGGTTGCAACCAATTCTTCCCTATTTTCATAATTTGAAAGCTGTTCTGTAAGTTTTAAATCAAATTCATTTTCAAAGAAAAGCGCTAAACTTTGCTTTTGTATTTTTTCATTTAAGATAAGTTGCGATAATTTATCTTGTAGCGCAATTAAATTCGCTTCTGCTTCATTAACGTCTTGTTTTCTTGTAATTCCTTCGTTAAATTTATTTTGGTTGATTAAAACTAAGTTTTCGGCTATTTTGATGTTTTCTAGAAGAATTTTTTTCTGAGCTTCAAACGAAAGCAAGTTAAAATACACACCATTAATTTGATTATAAATGTTTTGCTCGTTGAGTTTGTTTTGATTTTCAACTAATTGTTCGTTGATTCTTGCGCTTTTGATTTGGGCAATACTTCCAAAATTTAAAATATCAAATTGTGGTTGTATCGAAAAAGTACTGGTATATTGTTGTCCCATGGTAACTTCTTTAAAAGTTCCTGTAGGTAGTCCAAAGATGGGTCCAGGTAAAAAACTTACTTGTTGTTCAAAATTATTCAGGGATTGAGCGGTTGCAGGAATTCTTGGATTTAATACATTTCCTATCGCTGTTTTTTTTGTCAAATTTGCTAATTGCGTTTGCAATGTTGCATTTTGCAAGGCATAATTTTTTTCTTTAGAAAGTTGTAGTACTTCTGGTAATGAATTTACAATTCTTTCTTCTTGTGAAAAACTTGACAATCCACAAAAGATTGAAAAGAGCATCAAAAATCCTTTTTTTAAAGGTATAGGAATATTTTCAATTTTTTTCATGGCATTTTCATTTCTGTATTAAAGCCAATAAGTTGTTAATTGTTTTATTGCCTTCTGTAGTGATATCATATTGAAAGTTTGATAATTTCCATTTTAGCATTTGAAAACGAAATGAACCGAGTATAATTGGTAATAAATCTTCGGTTGAAATTTCTGTATTGAATTCGTTGGTTTGTTTTCCTTGTTCAAGTATTTGACCCAACAATTGCATTTTGTTTTGCATCAATTGAAGAATTATCGTTTTAATTTCTTCGGATTCATCCAATAAACCATCTGATAAAACAGCAACAACAAAGTGAGGATTCTTTTTAAAATAGTTGAATTGACTTGTAAAGACTGCTTTGAAATTTTCAGCCGCAGTATTTTGCGGTTTAATTTCTGAGGTTAATCGCTTGTTCATGTTTTGTTTTAATAGCGATAGTAAAGCAATTAAAATTTCTTCTTTCGATTTGAAATGGCGATAAATAGCACTTTCTGAAAAATTCATTTCTGAAGCAACCGTTTTTGTAGTTAAGCCTTTTATTCCTTTTTCAATAAGTATTTTTCCTGAAACCTCGATGATTTCAAGTTGTCTGTTTGATATTTCGTTGGTAATTGTCATATGTTAGTGAATATTCACACTACAAAGATATGCAAATATTTATTAACTAATAAAAAATCAAATAATTTTAAATTAGTTCAACCAAAAAACCACTAAAACTGCTGGAATAAAGTAAATTACAATCGTTCTTGCACCATCGTAATCTTTTGCTAAACGTTGTCCGAACAAAAGGAAAAGTAACGTAATACAAGACAAAATAGCACCATAAAATCCTAAACCTCTTATTACTACATCTTGCACTAAATGTTGGATAATTCCCGAAACACATAAAATTCCAGAAACAACTTCTAAAACTAATACAATTCCTAAAGCAAACGGAACTTGTTTTGCTAAAATCGTATTGGCAAAATGACCGGTTAACCATTCTACATTGCCTTTCCAATCTTTAATTTTATCATATCCAGATTGTAAAAAAGTGATGGCTAAAAAAGCTAAGACTAAAAGTGGAGCAACTTGTATCATAATTATGCGTTTTTATGGATTAATCGTGTTAGTTTTATAGATAAATCGGTTAGTATGATTTTGCTATTTCCATTTCTTTCAATGTGGTAAATAGCATCTTCTAATTCTTTGTAAATATCTGAAATATTGGCACCATTTACAAACGGAGCAAATTTTTCCAATTCAAATTTTGGTACTTTTGTTTCTAAGAAAACCAAGTCATTCGCTTGATAATTAAGCAGTAAAGCTTGTCTGAAAAAGTGAATGCAATAGTGTAAAAATTGCTTTTGTGTTTCTCTTCCAGTAGATGCAATGTTTTCGCTCCAAGCAATTAAATCGTTAATAGCGGCGGCATTTCCTTTGGCACGAAAAGCACTTCTCACCCATTCCACAAACCATTCGTCAAACGGAAATTCATCGTCTTCTTTTCGTAAAATATGCAAGGCTTTATTATAATTTCCTTCGCTTTGATGTGCAATTTTTTTAGCAACTGTTGGCTCACAATTTTCACGTGAAACCAAAGCTTCTGCAATTACACTTTCGCTCAAACCAATAAAATCAATTACTTGACAGCGCGAAAGAATCGTTTGCAACATATCGCTGGTGCTTTCGGTAATTAAAATAAAAACGGTTTTAGCTGGCGGTTCTTCTAATAATTTCAATAATTTATTGGCAGCCGAACTATTCATTTTATCCGCCATCCAAATAATCATGACTTTATAACCGCCTTCGTAAGCTTTTAACGATAGCTTTTTATTGATTTCAGTTGCTTCATCAACACCAATTAAACCTTGCTTGTTTTGAATTCCGAGGTTTTTCAACCAATCAAACAAACTTCCATAAGGATTTTCAGTTAAAAATTGGCGCCACTCGACCATAAAATTATCACTAACCGCATGACTTTTAACGCTATCATTTGTAGCCACCGGAAAAACAAAATGCAAATCGGGATGTGAAAAATGCTCAAATTTTAGGTTACAAGTGGTGTTTTCTCCTACATTTTCTCCACCAACATTGCCACACAAAATATATTGTGCATAGGCAATCGCCATCGGAAGTGTACCACAACCTTCGGGTCCTACAAACAACTGAGCGTGCGGAATTCTTCCGGCTTCGGCACTCTTAGTTAAGTGATTTTTAATATGTTCCTGTCCTAAAATATCTTTGAAAAGCATGGAACAAACCTAATCAAAAATTACCAAAATTGGTAGAAAAGAAATCAAAAAGTTGGTTTTAGAAGAATTTAAAAAAATGCAAAATATGATATTTGTTATAAAGATTTAAAATACAATAATTTATATTTGCATTCGTTCAAATTAAAATTCGATACAAATGAAAACACTTAACGACTTCAATTTCAATAACAAAAAAGCAATTATCCGAGTAGATTTTAACGTGCCTTTAGATGAAAATTTCAAGGTTACCGATGCTACAAGAATCGAGGCAGCAAAGCCAACAATTGACAAAATATTGAAAGATGGCGGAAGTGTAATTTTAATGAGTCACTTAGGAAGACCAAAAGGTGTTGAAGCGAAATATTCGTTACAACACATTGTTTCAAAAACGGAAGAAATTTTAGGTCAAAAAGTACATTTTGCTTCTGATTGTATTGGAGAAATTGCTGAAAATGCAGCAAAAAATCTTCAACCGGGCGAAATTTTATTATTAGAAAACTTACGTTTTTACGCCGAAGAAGAAAAAGGAGATGTGGATTTCTCAAAAAAATTAGCTTCTTTAGGTGATATTTATGTGAACGATGCTTTTGGAACAGCTCACAGAGCACATGCTTCAACTACAATTATTGCGCAATTTTTTCAAGATGCAAAATGCTTCGGTTATTTGTTAGCTAAAGAAATTGAGAGTATCGAAAAAGTATTAAAAAATTCTGAAAAACCAGTGGTTGCAATTTTAGGAGGAAGTAAAGTTTCTTCAAAAATCACTGTGATTGAAAATATTTTAGACAAAGTAAACCACATGATTATTGGTGGCGGAATGACGTTTACGTTCATTAAAGCTTTGGGCGGAAAAATCGGAAATTCAATTTGTGAAGACGATAAATTAGAATTGGCTATCGAAATTTTAAAACAAGCCAAAGAAAAAGGAGTTCAAATTCACTTACCGGTTGATGTTATTGCTGCTGATGCGTTTTCAAACGATGCTAATACGCAAGTGGTTGATGTGAAAAACATTCCAGACGGTTGGCAAGGATTGGATGCTGGTCCAAAATCATTAGAAATTATCAAACGCATTATATTAGATTCAAAAACAATTCTTTGGAATGGTCCATTAGGAGTTTTTGAAATGGAAAGTTTTGCTAACGGAACGATATCGTTAGGAGAATATATTGCAGAATCAACTGCAAATGGTGCTTTTTCACTTGTAGGTGGTGGCGATAGCGTTGCAGCTGTAAAACAATTTGGATTAGAACCAAAGATGAGTTACGTTTCTACCGGCGGTGGAGCGATGTTAGAAATGCTGGAAGGCAGAACCTTACCTGGAATTGCAGCTATTTTAGATTAATAATACAATAAAACGTTTGTTATTAAGTTATTAATGATTAACATGCCCCAAAAAAACAAAAAACAGAATGAAAAAAACAATTATAATAACATCCCTTTTTCTGTCACTTTTTAGCTTTGCGCAGGAATCAGTGGAAAAAGAAAGTTTACTACCGTTGCCTAAAATGTCCTACTTGGATTCATTGAAAACAACGTTTGTAAATCACAGCACAAGTAATTGTATAGATGAAAGATGGTTGTCGGAATTAGCCAATTTTGAGTTGTCAAATGACATGTATAACGACATTGAAAATTTCGATATCGATACAGAAGTTAGCTACAATCTTTCAACCGATTTATTAAAGAAACGTTTAGCAAAAATGGATGCTAAATCGCCTTTTAATATTGAATATCATCCAGCATTAGAAAATACGATTAAAGCCTTTTTAAAGAATCGTCCAAAGGCATTTGAGCGTTTAATGGCGATTTCAGAATATTATTTCCCAATGTTTGAAGAGCATTTAGCAAAATATAACATTCCGTTAGAATTGAAATATTTGGCTATAGTAGAATCAGCTTTAAATCCTAGAGCGAAATCTCGTGTTGGCGCTTCAGGTTTGTGGCAATTTATGTATCCAACAGGAAAACAGTATAATTTGGAAGTGTCTTCATATGTAGATGAACGTTATGATCCGTTAAAAGCTACCGAAGCTGCTTGCCAATATTTATCAAGTTTGTACGGAATTTTTGGTGATTGGAGTATGGTTTTAGCAGCTTATAACTGCGGACCTGGAAACGTTTCAAAAGCAATTCGTCGTTCGGGCGGAAGCCAAAATTATTGGAACATTCGTAAAAACTTACCAAAAGAAACTGCGAATTACGTTCCAGCATTTTTAGCGACTTTTTACATTTACGAATTCAAGAAAGAACACGGAATACAACCTAAAAAAGCACCCTTAACGTATTTCGAAACCGATACAATTATGGTGAAAAAGCAAATGTCGTTCAAACATATTGCTGAATTATTGGATATTTCAGAAGAACAATTAGAATTTTTAAATCCGATTTACAAATTAAAAGTGATCCCTTTTGTGGCAGATGAACCTCATTATTTACGTTTACCGAAAAATAAAATGGGAGTTTTTGTTTCGAATGAGGAGAAAATTTACGCGTATTTGAATTATCTGGAAACGTATAAAGAAAAAACAAAAACTGAATTTATTGCTTCAACATCAAAAGATTCAATAGCTTCTGGTATAGATTCGACTTCAACGGTTGTAAACAAGCCTAAATTTGAACGAAAAACACAGTTTCACACCATTAAAAGCGGTGAAAGTTTAGGTAAGATTGCTGATAAATACAATGTTTCTATTTCCGAACTTAAAAAATGGAACAATATAAAAGGAAATAATATTCAGGCAGGAAAAAAATTAAAAATTTATTCCGACAAAAAAATAATTGCTAAAACCGAGTCTAAGTCCAATAACGACGGAACTTATACGGTTAAAAGCGGTGATTCGTTATTCTCGATTTCAAAACAGTTTCCAGGCGTTTCCATTGATGATATTAAAAAATGGAACGATATTAGCGGTGATAATATACAACCTGGAATGAAATTAAAAATTAACGGATAAAATGTAATCTACACCATGAAAAAATTAGCTGTTCTAACGTTTGTTGCCCTATCGTTTTTGTCTTGTAAAGAAACTTCTAAAGAAGAAACCCAAGCCATACTTTCTGAGTCCAATGGAAAAATCAATAATGTTTCGATTATCATTGATGACAATTTGTGGAATGGAGAAATTGGAGATAGTATTCGTAAAAAATTTGCTGCTCCAGTAGATGGTTTACCGCAAGAAGAGCCGTTGTTTACTTTAAATCAATATCCAACAAAAGTTTTTGAAGGATTCGTTCGTAAGAGCCGCAATATTATTGTTGTAAAAAAAGGGAAAGAAGCCGGATTTTCTTCGAACACCAATAAATTCGCAAAACCACAAAATATTTTCTTTATTTCTGGTACAGATACGGAAGATGTATTAAATGTTCTAGAAGAAAAATCAGCCGAAATTATTAAAACTATTAAAGCTGCTGAGGTTACTGAGAATCAAATTCGAATGAAAAAATCATTGGTTTCAGATGCTCAAGTTCAGAAAATGTTTGGTGTTAGCTTGCAAATTGGTTTTGGTTATAAATACGATATGGTCAAAGACAATTTTATTTGGTTACGAAAAGAATTTAAATCAGGTTATAACAGTATTTTAATTTATCAAGTTCCAATTGAAAAAGTAGAAAAAGATAACAATATCATTGCCAATATTACTGTAATGCGAGATGAAATTGGACAAGCAAATATTCACGGTACATTACCCAATACTTGGATGATTACGGAAGCAGCTTATGCTCCTTATTTGTTTGACGTTACAGTTGCAGGTAAAAAAACCTATTTAACCAAAGGAACTTGGGAGTTGAAAAACGATTTCATGGCGGGACCTTTTGTTAATTATGCTATTAAAGATCAAAAAAACAATCGCTATTTAATTTTGGAAGGATTCACTTATAATCCGTCAAAATCGAAACGTGATCTGGTTTTTGAATTGGAAGCGATTATTCAATCAGTTAAGTTTTTAAAATAATTCTAGACGAAGGGTACAAGGTTAAGGGTGTTGGGTTAAAACCAATATCATGACCTTTTACCCTTTTTCTTTTTCCTTGTTACCCAATGATAACATTCAAAATAAAGCGATTTAACGAACTTTCTACAGCTGAACTATATTGTTTGCTTCAACTTCGCTCAGAAGTGTTTGTAGTGGAGCAAAATTGCGTTTATCAAGATGTTGATGGAAAAGACGAGAAAGCACTTCACGTTTTAGGGTATTATAACGGAGATTTGGCTGCATATTCCCGTTTGTTCAACAAAGGATATTATTTTGAGGAAACTTCGATAGGAAGAGTTGTGGTAAGCCCAAAATACCGCGATAAGAAATTCGGACACGATTTAATGCGTGTTTCTATTGAAGCGATAAAAGAAAATTTCAACGAAACAGCGATTACCATTTCTGCTCAAGAATATCTGAAAAAATTCTACGAATCGCACGGATTTATTCAAACGAGCGAAATGTACTTAGAAGACGATATTCCGCATATTCAGATGAAAAAATAACTACTTCTTCGGTTGCTCTACAGGAACATCATTTTTAGTAATCAAAAGCTCTACTCTTCGGTCTAAAGTACTACCTTTTTTTAAGGATTGCGTATTGCCATATCCTTTATATGACATACGGGTTTTACTGATGCGTTTCATTAAAAAGTAATTATATACTCTTTTGGCACGATTGGTAGATAACTCACGTTTTTTGGTGTCACGATCAATAGCTTCTTTTTGGAACGTTGGCGTGCAACAAACATGCCCTTGAATTTCGAAATGAATGTTTTTGTATTTGTGTAATTCTAAGGCAATTCGGTCTAATTCTTTCTTGGCTTTGTAGGTTAATTGGCTACTGCCTCTTTCAAATAAAACGTGGTCTAAATAAATTCTATCACCTATAATTCTATCTTTTTTAATCGTACTATAAACACCAGGAATTTTGAAATCTTCAATTACGATTGGTTTAAAATTGACAACCACGTCTACTCTTCGGTTTTTGGAACGCGCTTCTGGAACATTGGTTTGCATATCTTCATCAAGCATAATTCTACCTTTTCCTTCAAGCGTAATGATAATTTTACTTTTAATGCCTCTTTCAATCAACTTGTTTTTTACTGTATTTGCTCGGTTGGTAGACAAAGTATAATTGTAAGCATCTTTTCCACGATCATCGCAATAGCCAAAAATTTGAACGGATTCGATACGAGAAGTGTCAATTTTGCTTACGAAAGCTACCACGGCATTCGCTTGCTCTTCTTTTAAGTTGTATTTGTCAAATTCAAAGAATATTGAGTGTACTTCCTCGTCTTCTTGAGCAAAGGTTACTAATGAAAAAAGCAAAAAAAGTAGGGAAAATAAACGTGTCATCTTATTTTTTTAATATCGATTTGTATTGGTTTTGATTGTTTAATAAAGCAATGGCTTTTTCAATTTCTAAATTTTCTTTGGTATAAAATTGATACAATCCTTCGCGGTATTGGTAACGTGTTATTAATTCTTCTTGGATTAGTTTTTTGATTTGATTTTTATTCTTGTCCAATTCTAATTCTTGATTTCGTTCTATGGCCAACTCCAATTGTTTGTATTCTGCAGCAATTTGAGTGTCCATTTTTTCTTTTTTAGCCGTTTCAAGCACGTTTTTAAGCGCTTTGTTGGTTTCGGTGTCTAAAGTGATTTTCTCTTGCTTTAAAAAAGCTTTAAAAGTAGCATAATCTGTGTCGGTTATCGTTGGAATTCCTGAAACAGTTGGGTTTTTAAAATACCATTGTGTTGCAAAGTTGAAAATACCATCCGATTTAACAACAGCCTCCGTTATTGTTGCTGATTTAGTTTCTTCGATTTCGATGTCTGGTAAAACACCGCCACCATCATAAACGGTTCTTCCTGCTTTGGTTTTAAAAGCATTGAATTCGTCTTGAGATTTTTTGACAGCTTTTCCGTTTGCGTCTTTTTTCGAATAATCCAAAGCTTGAATACATCTTCCCGAAGGGGTGTAATATCTTGAAATCGTAACTTTTACTTGCGTTCCGTAAGACAAATCTAACGGACGTTGTACCAATCCTTTTCCAAAACTTCTGGTTCCTAAAATCACTCCTCTATCCAAATCTTGAATCGCACCTGCAACAATTTCAGAAGCTGAAGCACTTTTTCCATCCACAATAACCGCAATCGGTATTTCTAAATCGATAGGTTCGTTTTTCGTGCGATATTCTAAATTGTGTTTTGGATTTTTCGATTTTGTGGTTACAATCAATTCGTTTTTCGGGACAAAAAGATTGCAAATGTTTACCGCTTCGTGTAATAAACCACCTGGATTTCCTCTTAAATCTAAAATGATTTTGGTAGCGCCTTGTTTTTTAAGTTCTAACAATGCTGCTTTGGTTTCAAAGCTCGCTTTTTCAGTAAATTTCGTTAAAACGATATAACCCGTATTGTCTTTTAAAAGCGAGAAAAACGGAACGGCTTTTATTTCAACATCGTCTAAAATAATCGTTGCATTTTGCGTTTTTCCTTGACGAATATATTGAATTTCAACCTTTGTGTTTTTTGCACCACGAAACAATTGTGATGCGTCTTCTTTGTATTCTTTTAAATTTATGTCACCAATTTGAATTACTTCATCACCAGCTTTTAAACCTGCTTTATCGGCTGGAAATCCTTTGTAAATTTCCTTTAAAAACACTTTTCCTTCTTTGCGTTGCACCATAGCGCCAATGCCAGTATATTCGCCCGTATTGTTGATTTTGAATTTTAAAACATCTTGTTCGTTAAAGAAAACCGTGTACGGATCTAATTCTTTCAACATGTTTTTAATGGCGTTATCCATCATTTCGCCTGGATTGGTTTCATCCACGTAATTTTGGTTAACGGTTTTAAAAAGTCCGGTGAAGATTTCAATTTGTTTGGCAATTTCAAAAAAGTCGTTCTTGAAACTAACGCCCACAAATAAAAAACCCGCTGCCAGAACAGGAATGATTATTTTTCCTTTGAAATATTTTTTCATGTTGAAGTCTTGAATTATACCAGTTTACGAAAGTAAAGAATCTTGAGCAAAAATTAAACCAAAAGTGCAATTTACTTCTGCCTTTCGTTGAATTTTTGAAAAAGTTGGATGGTTTTCTCTTCAATTTCTTGATAAGAAATTCGCTCTTTGCTCTGATAAAAAAACATAAAAGCATGTGGCTTTTCTAAATGATCAATCAAAAGATGCTTGTTTAAACGATAGGTTTCACGCAATACTCGTTTGAAATAATTGCGATCTACTGCTTTTTTGAAGTATTTTTTAGAAACAGAAACTCCCATTTTAATCAGTTCCGCATTAGGTTCTGTGTTTTCAACATAAACCAAACGCAACGGATATTTCGAAACTGATTTTCCTTCTGAGAATAAAAGGTCAATCGTAGTTTTGCTTTTTAATTTTTCGTGTTTGGGATAAGTGAATTTCATGAAGCAAAGGTATAAAAAAAGCCGACTATCAAAAGCCGGCTTATAATTTCTATTTTTTTACAAAAACATTGTCTTGTTTGTTTACATCTGCCATTAAGTTTTCAGGATCTATAGTGATAGATTTAATTTTATCTTTTGGTTTTGCAATTTCAAAAGTAAAAGTTGGATATGCCCAATCCCATCCTTTTAACACATTTCCTTTAATTCCTGCATATGGATTTGGTTTTTCCCAACGCATTAAGGTATTTGGAATGTAGAAAAATTCTTTGGTTCCATCGGTATATTCTACCATCACATCTAAAGGCATTGGCATTCTTCCTTTTCTTTCAAAAACCACTTTTGTATTGGCTGCATTGGCATCGGAAACTTCTTTGATGCTGTAATCAATCGTATTTGTAGTTTGTGCCCACTCGTTTAAATACCAATCTAAATTAGCACCTGAAACTTTTTCAGCCACGCGTTTGATGTCGTTTGGAGTTGGGTGCGTGAATTTATATTCGTTGTAGTAACGTTTGATGGTTTTGTTGAGGTTTTCTTGACCTATGACATAACCCAATTGCGCCAAAAACACTTCTCCTTTGCTATAAGCTGAAATTCCGTATGCCATGTTGATGTCATAACGGTCAGCATGAGTAGAAAGTGGTTGCTCTTTGCCTGATTTTGCTAAATAAATGTAATTGTTGTATGCATCTTCATGTGGAACTTCAGGTTTTTTAGGAGGCAAAATTTTGTTCATCGCTAAGTTAGAAATGTATGATGTAAATCCTTCATCCATCCAGCAATGTTTGGATTCATTAGTTGCTAAAACAAATTGAAACCAAGAATGTGCCATTTCGTGAGCGGTTACACCTACTAAACTTCCAAAAGCTCTATTTCCTGTTATTAAAGTACACATTCCATATTCCATTCCACCATCGCCACCTTGAATTACAGAGTATTGCTTGTATGGATAAGGGCCAACGTTTTCATTGAAAAACGCTAATAATTCTGCTGTTTTAGGTTGTAATTTTTTCCAGTTTTCAATAATGTCTTTCTTGTTTTTGTACAAGAAATGTAATTCCACATTATTTGGACCTAAAATCATGTCATGAATAAACTCATTGTCTGCTCCCCAAGCAAAATCATGCACATTTGGCGCGTAAAAATGCCAAGTTAAGTTTTTAGTTTTCTTTGGATAAACCACATTTACACCTGCATCTTGATAACCGTGACCGATTTCGTTTTTGTTTTGTAAATATCCTGTTCCACCAATGGTGTAGTTTTTATCAATCGTGATTTTCACATCAAAATTACCCCAAACACCGTGAAATTCTCTAGCAATGTAAGGGTTAGCGTGCCATCCTTCGAAATCATATTCGCATAATTTTGGATACCATTGTGTCATCGATAAAGCAACGCCTTCTTCAGACAATCTTCCAGAGCGACGAATTTGTAATGGCACTTGTCCATCAAAATCTAAGGAAAGCGTAGTTTTTTGTTTTGGTAAAATAGGTTTTGCTAGTGTTACTTCTAAAATAGTTCCTACTACTTTTGTAGCCGCAGTTAAGCCATCTTGTTTGAAATTAGCGATGTTTAAATATCCAATTTCATTTGGCTTTAGGGTGCTAATTTTACTTTCTTTTACATCTTTTCCTTCTTTTTTGAATGTTTTTACCATTCGCTTATCCGGATCGGAAATCGATTGAAGTCGCGCATCCATTTCGCTTCCAGGTTGAAAGGCGTTGTTGTATAAATGATAGAAAACTTTGTGTAAGGTGTCAGGTGAATTATTTGTGTACACAATTTCCTGTTTTCCTTTGTATTGGAATTTTTTCACATCCATATTCACCTCCATTTTATAGTCAACATGTTGTTGCCAATACCCTGGATTTGGATTGTTTTGTGCGAAACCAATACAAGAAGTAAGTAAAAGAAGTAATTTTTTCATAATCAATTTTTAAAAGAAAAACCTACAAGAATTTGACAACCTGTAGGTTTTGGTTTTACTTAAATAGTGAAATTTTTATTTTTTTGACATTTTTTCAGCCAAAAGTAAAGCGTTGTAAGCGTTTACAATTCTACCTGATTTTGAAGCGTCAGCAAAATTAGCTTTGTGTTTGTCTTCTCCAATTATCACTTGATTTTTTAAAGGTGTTCCACTTTCCATGATAATTTGTTTTACTTGAACCGCAGTTAAGTTTGGATAGTAAGAACGAATTAATGTTGCCACACCAGCCACGTTTGGAGACGCCATTGAAGTTCCTTGTAAATATTCGTAAGTATTTAATGGAGTAGTAGCATAAATTTTATCTCCAGGAGCAAAAATATCTACGTTGTTTTTTCCATAGTTTGAAAAACTAGCCACCATTTTACTTCCGTAAGCTGGAGAAAGTGCACCAATAATCAATACATTTTTAGCATATTCTGGGCTTCCATCGTAAGTATCGTTTGGATATTTGTTTGTAACATCTAAATCATACGATTCGTTACCAGCAGCAATAACCACTAAAACATCTTTAGATTCCGCGTATTTGATAGCATCGATAACCCATTCTTTGTTTTGAGAAAAATATTTTCCAAAAGATCCGTTGATTACTTTTGCACCATTATCTACTGCATAACGAATTCCTAAAGCGATATCTTTATCATATTCATCACCATTTGGAACAGCTCTAACTGCCATAATTTGAGCGTTATTTGTAACACCATCACCACCTTTATTGTTGCCTCTAACTTGAGCTACAATTCCAGCAACGTGTGTTCCGTGTTTTGCTTCTTTTGGCTCTGGACCCACTACGTTATTGTTTCCGTATTTAGTGTCTTTTATATCGTTTGGATTATCACCAACAATTGAACGACCATCATATTCTACATTTAAATTATAGTTCATTTGACCATAAACGTAGTCTTTAAACTCTTCAATCTGAGCGTCAAATTCTGCTTTTGGAGTTGAAGATAAAATTTGTGTAAACATTGCTTTAGCTTGAGCCAAAGATGTTTCAGTTGCTGGAATTGCTTTAACCTCTTCTAACGTAAAATTACTTTTCTTGAAGTAAGTAGCTAGTTGTTTTTCAGCATTTACAATAAAATCTAATTGCTGTTTTTGAGGGGTTAACCCTTTTAATTCTTCTTCTAATTTAGCTTTCGCTTTATCATAATCTGGAGTTCCAGGACCTTTTTTAACGATACGTGTCATTTCTAATTGTTCGTGAACAGCATTTCCTAAGAAATTCCATCCGTGCATATCATCAATGTAACCGTTTTTGTCATCGTCAATTCCGTTTCCAGCAATTTCTTTTGGATTGGTCCAAATTACCGCTTTTAAATCTTCGTGGTTGATATCTACACCCGAATCTACGATTCCAACGATAACTTTTTGTCCTTTTTTGCCTTTTAATAATTCAGTGTAAGCTTTATCAACACTCATTCCAGGAAGCGTGTCTTTAACTAAATCAAGATGACTCCATCTTTTTAAGTCATTTTCAGCAACAGGAGTTGTTTTTAAAGGTAAATTATCAATATTTTCAACCGGAGTTGAAACCATTTTTTGAGGGCCACAACTTGCTAATGTAAACGCAAAAGCCAAACTTAAATAAAGCGGTCTAAAAATTCTCTTCATGTTTTCAATTAATTAATTTTCAGTTATTGGACTGAAGTGATTTGTATTTGTTACAATAATATTTCTTTTTAACATTATTTTAGAATGTCTTCACATTTGAAAACTTCTTTCAAACGCACCCCTTTTTCGGTTCGCTCTACCGTAATAATTTCATTGTGTGCATCGTGTTCTAAAAATAAATAATAGTTATTATCTGCTGCTGCGTTCATGAACTTTGTCTTTTCGTCTAATGTCAACAAAGGTCTAGTGTCATAACCCATCACATACGGAATTGGAATATGCCCTGCGGTTGCTAATAAATCTGCACAAAAAACAATGGTTTTTCCGTTGTAGTTGATGTGCGGTAACATTTGTTTTTCGGTATGACCATCAGCGTAAAAGATGTCAAAACCTAATTCACTTGAAAACCCAAAATCACTATCAGGTCTATTAATAAAATGCAATTGTCCACTTTCTTGCATTGGAAATAAATTCTCGTGTAAGAAAGAGGCTTTTTCACGAGCATTCGGCTCTGTTGCCCATTTCCAGTGATTTTCATTTGTCCAAAATTTGGCATTTTTAAATGCGACTTCGTAACCGGTTTTATCTTTGTTCCAATTGACACTTCCACCACAATGGTCAAAATGCAAATGCGTCATGAAAACATCGGTAATATCATCGCGATGAAAACCAGCATTTTTCAACGATTTATCTAGAGAATGGTCGCCCCAAAGCGAATAATAACCAAAGAATTTTTCCGATTGTTTGTTTCCCATTCCGGTATCAATTAAAGTTAATCGGTTTCCGTCTTCAATTAACAAGCATCTAGCTGCGATATCAATAAGATTATTTTCATCGGCTGGATTGGTTTTATTCCAAATGGTTTTGGGTACCACACCAAACATAGCACCACCGTCTAATTTAAAATTTCCAGCTTCAATAGGATGTAATTTCATAGTTCAAACAATTTTCAGCCAAATTACAAAAAATACTATAAACAGAAACTATGAATCTATAAGTTATAAAAATGTTAGCAATTCTTGTAAAAAGCAATTTATGGCTTATCTTTGCAGTTAATTTAGACAAAATCAAAATAAGAAAATGATTAAAGTATCAGATACAGCAAGTAAAAAAATCATCGCTATGATGCAAGAAGATGGTTTTGATGCAGCCAAAGATTACGTGCGAGTAGGCGTAAAAAGTGGTGGTTGCTCGGGTTTGTCTTATGATTTAAAATTTGACAAAGAAATAGGAGAAAACGATAAAATATTTGAAGATAATAATGTAAGAATCGCTGTTGAAAAGAAGAGTTTTCTTTACTTGGCGGGAACTGTATTAGAGTTTTCAGGTGGTTTGAACGGAAAAGGATTTGTTTTTAACAATCCAAATGCACAAAGAACTTGTGGATGTGGAGAGAGTTTCTCTCTATAAATCAAAACATATGAGTAAATACACAGAAGACGACTTAAAAGTCGAATTAGAAAATAAAGAATACGAATACGGATTTTATACCGAATTAGACTCTGAAACGTTTCCTATTGGGTTAAATGAAGATATTGTTCGTGCTATTTCCAAGAAAAAAGAAGAGCCAGAATGGATGACCGAATGGCGTTTGGAAGCTTTTCGTGCTTGGCAAGAAATGGAAGAACCAGAATGGGCCAACGTACATTACGAAAAACCCGATTTTCAAGCAATTTCGTATTATTCGGCACCCAAAAAAGCGGATCCGAATAAAAAATTAGAAGATGTTGATCCTGAACTTTTGGCGATGTACAAAAAGTTAGGAATTTCGGTTGACGAACAGAAGAAAATGAATAACGTAGCGATTGATATCGTGGTAGATTCGGTTTCTGTGGCAACGACTTTCAAGAAAACATTGGCTGAAAAAGGAATTATTTTCATGAGTATTTCCGAAGCTATCAAAGAACATCCAGAATTAGTTAGAAAATACATTGGCACAGTTGTTCCAATGAAAGATAATTTTTATGCAGCTTTAAATTCGGCAGTTTTTTCAGATGGAAGTTTCTGTTACATTCCAAAAGGCGTTCGTTGTCCAATGGAATTATCAACGTATTTCCGCATCAATCAAGGAGGAACTGGTCAGTTTGAAAGAACATTGTTGGTTGCTGATGAAGAGAGTTACGTGTCTTATTTAGAAGGATGTACCGCTCCAAGTCGTGATGAAAATCAATTACACGCTGCCGTTGTAGAATTAATTGCAATGGACGGAGCCGAAATCAAATATTCAACCGTTCAAAACTGGTATCCAGGAAATAAAGAAGGAAAAGGCGGGGTTTATAACTTTGTAACTAAAAGAGGTTTGTGCGAGAAAAACGCAAAAATTTCTTGGACCCAAGTAGAAACAGGTTCAGCCGTAACTTGGAAATATCCATCATGTGTATTAAAAGGCGATAATTCAATCGGAGAGTTTTATTCGATTGCGGTTACTAATAATTTCCAACAAGCGGATACAGGAACGAAAATGATTCATTTGGGAAAAAACACCAAATCGACCATTATTTCTAAAGGAATTTCAGCAGGAAAATCACAAAACAGTTATAGAGGATTAGTGCAAATAGGAGCAAGAGCAGAAAATGCTCGTAACTTCTCACAATGTGATTCGCTTTTAATGGGAAATAATTGTGGCGCACACACTTTTCCATATATCGAAAGTAAAAATTCTTCGGCAAAAATTGAACATGAAGCTACGACTTCAAAAATTGGAGAAGACCAAGTGTTCTATTGCAACCAACGCGGAATCCCAACCGAAAAAGCCATCGCTTTAATCGTAAACGGATTCAGCAAAGAAGTATTGAACAAATTACCAATGGAATTTGCTGTGGAAGCGCAAAAATTATTGGAAATTTCGTTAGAAGGAAGTGTTGGATAAATTATTGAAATATGGAGAAGTTTTACAGTAGGTTAAACGAACTAAATTCAAAGATTGACAAAGTATTACATATAATTACTGGCGATTTTAATACAAATTTTACAGAGCAATTCACAGATAATCATTATAAAAAATTAAAAAACGCCTTATCTGATGTTCATAATGTTTTAACTTTAAAGCTGACTTTTAAGTTTATAGAACTCCTTAAAGAATTTGGTTTAGATGAAAGTGAAATAGAAATAGAAAAGAAGAAGATTGATAGTATAAGTCCAAATTCAAAAGGATTTGATGTTAAAATTGATGAACCAATAAAAATTTTAGCTGAAATTAAATGTATAATTCCAGATAAGAAAAACAGATTCAATGCTGCTCAAAGAAAAAATCTTTTTTTAGATGCTGTTAAACTTCGATATAAAAATTTAGGATTTGATAGTAGTGAGTATTTAAAATTTTTGGTAATTCAAGATAATGGAGTTGAAACGGATGAGGCAATCATTTCTTTTTTAAACTATAAACCAACAAAATTAAATTCAGAGAGACAAAATAGAAAAATAATCCTTGAAGATTTAATATATTTAAAAGACTTTGGAAACATAAAAGAATTAGAAAAATCAAAAATTTACATAATTAAAATTTAATAAGATAAATTCTTAAACCTTAAACAAATGCTTAAGATAAAAAACTTACACGCTTCGGTAGAAGACAAAGAAATATTAAAAGGAATCAACCTTGAAATTAAAGCAGGAGAAGTACATGCGATTATGGGACCAAACGGTGCCGGAAAATCAACCTTATCTTCTATCATTGCTGGAAACGAAAATTACGAAGTAACTGAAGGTGAAATCTTTTTAGACGGAGAAGAAATTTCAGAATTAGCACCAGAAGAAAGAGCGCATAAAGGTGTTTTCTTATCGTTCCAATATCCAGTGGAAATTCCAGGAGTTTCGGTAACAAATTTCATCAAAACAGCTATCAACGAAAAGCGTAAAGCGAATGGTGAAGAAGAAATGCCAGCGAATGAAATGTTGAAGAAAATCCGTGAGAAATCAGAATTGTTAGAAATGGATAGAAAATTCTTATCGCGTTCTCTAAACGAAGGTTTTTCAGGTGGTGAAAAGAAACGTAACGAAATTTTCCAAATGGCTATGCTAGAGCCAAAAATCGCTATTTTAGATGAAACGGATTCAGGTTTAGATATCGATGCGTTACGAATTGTAGCTAACGGAGTAAACAAATTGAAAAACGAAAACAACGCGGTATTAGTAATTACGCACTACCAACGTTTGTTAGACTATATCGTTCCAGATTTCGTACACGTTTTAATGGACGGAAAAATCGTAAAAACGGGTGGAGCAGATTTAGCTTTAGAGCTTGAAGAAAAAGGATACGATTGGATAAAGAATGAATTGAACTAGAGTTTACAGTCTCAGTCACAGTTATCAGAACACTGCGACTGAACACTGCGACTGAACACTAAATACAATGGAATTAAAAGATAAAATGATAGCTTCCTTCATGGCCTTTGAAGAAAAAATCAAAGACAATGAAGATTTGCACGAAGTTCGAAATCACGCCATAAAAAATTTCGAAAACAAAGGTTTTCCTACTAAAAAAGAGGAAGCTTGGAAATACACGTCGTTAAATGCCATTTTAAAAAATGACTTTTCGGTTTTCCCAAAGAAGGATAACGCCATCGAATTTAAAGATGTAAAAAAGTATTTCTTACACGAAATTGACACCTATAAAGTAGTTTTCATTGACGGAATTTTTAGTTCGTTTTTGTCTTCTACTACACATGATGGTTTAGATGTTTGTTTGATGGCTTCGGCATTGTCAAAACCTAAATATAAAATGGTAATCGATACCTATTTTAATCAAATTGCGAGCAAAGAAGAGAGTTTAACTTCTCTAAATACGGCTTTTTCATTGGAAGGCGCTTACATCAATATTCCAAAAAGTAAAGTAGTAGATAAACCAATCGAAATCATCTATTTCTCAACCGGAAATGAAGCGGCTTTGATGGTACAACCTCGAAACTTAATCATCGTTGGAGAAAACGCTCACGTGCAAATCGTAGAACGTCATCAAAGTTTGAATAGTAATCCGGTTTTAACGAATTCGGTTACCGAAATTTTCGCTCAAAAACGCGCGATTGTTGACTATTACAAAGTTCAAAACGATGTACAAACTGCGAATTTGATTGACAATACCTATATTGCCCAAAAACAAGAGAGTAGAGTAGCCGTACACACATTTTCGTTTGGTGGAAACATCACGAGAAACAATTTGAATTTTTATCATCAAGGCGAGCGAATTGATTCTACTTTGAAAGGCATTACCATAATTGGTGATAAACAACACGTAGATCATTATACTTTGGTACAACACGCAACGCCAAATTGCGAAAGTCACCAAAACTATAAAACGATTTTACATGACAGCTCAACTGGAGTTTTCAATGGAAAAATTTTCGTAGAAAAAGAAGCGCAAAAAACCGATGCATTCCAACAAAATAACAATATTTTAATTGGCGATAAAGCGACTATCAACGCAAAACCACAATTGGAAATCTTTGCCGATGATGTAAAATGTTCACACGGTTGTACGATTGGACAATTAGACGAAAGTGCGATGTTCTACATGCAACAACGTGGAATTCCGAAAAAAGAAGCGAAAGCTTTGTTGATGTATGCCTTTACCAGCGAAGTAACAAGTAGTATCAAAATACCAGAATTAAAAGCTAAAATTGGTAGAATTATCGCTGATAAATTAGGCGTAAATATGGGATTTGATTTGTAGTTTAGTCATTACGAGGAACAATGACATTTAAAAACCGCCTTTTGGGCGGTTTTCTACATTTTTGAGTAAATGATTTTTAATTTAAGAGATTCGCTGAAGTCTTCCTGATATAACAACGATGTAATTATCTCGTGTAAAAGTTCTTTATCTATGCGGTTATCCGCAACATCAACTGTTATATTTTCCATTTGTTCTATAAATCTTGGTATGATAAATGAACAATTGTTTATCTCAAGAAAATAGGCAGATAAAGCAATCGATGCTCTTTTGTTTCCATCGTTGAAGCAATGATTTTTATTTATCGAAAAAAACAAATGTGTTAATTTATCTTCTATATTAGGATAATATAAATCGTTTTTAATATGTTCGATTGAACTTTCAAGTAAACCATTATTTATTATTCCTAAAATCCCACCCGAATTAATAATAATTTGATCATGGACAAATATCGCATACTCTGTACTAAAATAATTAAAAACAGTCATGATTATCTGTCTTTTAGTCTTTTAAATATATCCAATAGTTGTTCGTCTTCCACAACCCTATCAATTAGATTTTTACTTTTCTCTCCTAAAAAACGATTGTATTCTTCACGGTTTAAAGAATTAATATATGGTTTTAGTCTTTCGTGTATGATATTTCTTAAGCCGTAATCTCTGCAGGCCATTTTAGTTCTAACGTCTTCTAATTGAGGTATCCAAAAGCGATTATTAGAAAAATTTTTAATTAATACATCTAATTCTTTGGGTGTGAGTTTTCTGCCTTTTTTTTCGAATTCTTTTTTCATTTCATCAGCAATTCCAATTTCAAAAGATGCAATTAGTTTTAACACTTCCGAGTACATTGTATCTCTTGGATTTTCTTTTTCTTCAAGTTGTAGAATTTGTATGTACTCTTTAGAATTTTCATGAAATATAGCTTCATATATAGCATCTGTATAAGCAGCATATTTGTAGTTGCCCATTTCTAAATATAAATTTAGTGCACTTGTAAACTCTTTACGATAAACAGGTTCTCTCATTATAGCCACCAAGAAATCTTCATCACGTTGATTTATATATTTCGTTGACCCGCCTACTTTTTGATTTAAAGTGTCAATTACTATGTCTAACATTACACTTCTTAAGGCTTTAGCTTTTTCACTCTCGGTTAAAAGCATTCCTAAATTAAGAAATGCTCTAAAATTAAAAACACCTAATTGAGGAGCTTTTGAACCTTCATTAAGCATCCATCCAAATTCTTCTTTAAACTCTTTTAGTGTTTTTCCTTTTAAATTAATGTAACCGTTATGTTTTAATTCTTCTTCATTACTTGATAGATATCTATCAAGAGTTGATATGTCAATTCCATAGAAATCACAAACTTGAGCTTTTGTAAAACGATATTCCCCATTAAAATACATTCCACTTACGCCAATGTATTCTTGAATATTATCTAATGCTACTTTATTATTTAGTATGTTTTGTCGATCAATGGCTGACATAGTTAAATCTTTTTTCATTTGCAAATTTTGTTAATAACTTTTAATGTTTACCTCATAAATAAGGGAAACATATTGGAAAAGCTTGATTTTAAAGGTGTTTAACTATATTAAAAATATTAACAATCGATAAAATTTTAGTGTTTTTAGACTACTTGATTAGTTAATGTTTAAAGTTACAAAAATAAATTTAAAAACTATTTTTTATTAAAATTTATAATATTAATTCAACTTCTTTTATCTTTAATAAAAACTTTACTTCATGGAAAAACCACATTTTTCAGAACTACAACTTCAAAAACTCTATCAAAAGAAATTTCTGAATGATAACCATTTGAAGGAAATCGCAGATTATCAAAAGAAAGGTATTTTTTCCTTGCGAAGCGAACTGCTTTTAATGATTTACGTTTCAATAATCCTTTTTACTTCTGGAATTGGAGTAATTGTCTACAACAACATCGATTCTATCGGACATTTAGCGATTCTCTCGGCTAATTTTATTTTGATGTTGGTTTGCTTTTATTTCAGTTTTAAAAAAGCAAAAGGATATTTCAATGATGAGGTTTTGTTCGAAAATCCGTTGTATGATTATTTGGTTTTAACCGGAAGTTTGTTGGCGTGTATCTTTTTGGGTTACATCAATTTTCAATATCAAATTTTTGATGATTCGTATGCTTATGTTTCTTTAATTTCAGCTATTTTATGTTTCGCTGTTGCGTATTATTTCGATAATCGAATTGTACTTTCTATGGCGATTACGAGTTTGGCGGCTTTTATTGGAATCAGCATAACACCAAAAAGTTTGTTTCAAAACGAAGTCTATTCCAATCTAGAATTAACCTATTCGGGATTGATTTTAGGAATACTTTTGTTGATTTGGATGGAATATTCGTTGAAACATAAAATCAAAGCTCATTTTCATTTTGTGTATGCCACGTTTGCTTTGCATTTGTTGGGCGTTTGTATTTTAGCAGGTTTGGTTTCGGATCATTGGTGGGTTTTCATTCCTGTTTTAATTGGATATGTGTATTATTTCTACCAATTTAGTTATGGTGTGTTGGCAACATCACTTTTCGCTTTTATGTTGTTGTATGGTTATTTCGGAGTGAATATTTTGGGTGGGAGAATCATTTCGTTTATCCATTTTGAATTCATTTACCAATTACTAACTATGATAGCACCATTTTATGTGATAGCGAGTATTTTTCTATTTATTCGATTAGTTAAACAATTTAATGCCAAAAAAAATGCAAGCGTACAATAAATCCGAACTAGAAAACTATTTTTTGGCCGAAGAAGCGAAAAAATTATACCAAAAGAAATTCCTTTCCAAAGAGCAATTGCAAATGATAATTGCGCAATTAGTCCAATTAAAATCGAATCCGAATATTTTCTTTAGAATTGGATTCTTTTTATTGGGAAGTTTCTTGATTTCAACCATTATCAGCGCTTTTGGATTAATTTTATTTCCACTAATTTCGGAGGATTTCGAATTCATTTTCTTCTTTTATACGATTGTGGCTTACATTGGACTCGAAGTTTTAGTTAGAATGAAATTTTTTCGTCACGGATTAGATGATGCTTTCTTGCTCTCTGCTCAATTTTCTTTTTTAATTGGAATTGGAATTCTCACTGAAGCTGTTCTACCCGTGTTAATCGCAATGTTAGTTTTAGGAGTGTTTTTTGCCATTCGATTTATCAATACAATTTCGGCTTTATTGGCATTTATTGGATTGGTTGGGATATTTTTCAATTTAATAGTCGAACATGATGTAATGCCCAAGTTTTATTTGTCATTTGTCGGATTGATTTTAGCTATTTTGGTTTATTTTTTCGTCGTTCACTTGAGTAAAAACCAAAATTTCTATCCGTTTTTTAAAACTTTAGATACCGTAAGAGTTGCGAGTTTGCTTTTAGGTTATTTGTCCATGAATTATTTAGTAGTTCGCGAATTATCTCAATCTTTAATGAACTTAGAAATCACAAATAAATCCGATGTTCCGCTTGCATTTGTTTTTTATGGATTCACGTTTTTAATTCCGTTGCTTTATTTCTTTTTGGGAATCAAATGGAAAGACAAGTTGGTTTTATACACCGGATTTGCCACTTTAGCATTCGGATTTTACTCCATTCGTCATTATTAC
The DNA here is from genome assembly GCF_041911335.1 of Flavobacterium sp. Taxonomy (GTDB): domain Bacteria; phylum Bacteroidota; class Bacteroidia; order Flavobacteriales; family Flavobacteriaceae; genus Flavobacterium. Next base: position 48,362 of record NZ_JAYRPD010000045.1, on the reverse strand, counting down.
TATTTCTTCCCAATAGAATACGTTATGGTAATTAGCGGAATTTTACTTTTCGGATTAGCTTATTTGATTATCCAACAGCTAAAAAATAAAACCGAAGGCGTCACGTTTCAACCCGATAGAGATTCCGATGATTCTTTGTTATTCAACGCTCAAGCTATTTTATCTTTAGCAAATGCTACAACACCAGCACCATCTCAAACCAATCCAATGGAATTTGGTGGCGGCGGATTTAGTGGCGGCGGAGCAGGAGAGCAATTTTAATTCGATTTTAACCTTTATTTATTCCAATTATAAACAATCAAATCGTAAATTTGTGCTCAAATTGTATGAAAATGTTTGATGTTCAAAAAGTAAGAGCTGATTTTCCCATTTTATCGCAAAAAGTAAATGGCAAACCCTTGGTGTATTTTGATAACGGAGCTACTTCGCAAAAGCCACAAGTGGTTATTGATGCTATTTCAAAATATTACAGCGAAATCAATGCGAATATACATCGTGGTGTGCATACGTTGAGTCAATTGGCTACCGATGCGTATGAAGTGTCGCGAAACACGATTCAAAATCACTTAAACGCAAAGCATAATCACGAAATCATTTTTACTTCGGGAACGACTTTCGGAATTAACTTGGTGGCGAATGGTTTTGCAAGTTTGTTAAATGCAGGCGATGAGGTAATGGTTTCGGCTTTAGAACATCATAGTAACATTGTGCCGTGGCAATTTTTATGTGAAAAAACAGGAGCGAAGTTGGTCGTAATTCCAATGAATGAAAAAGGAGAATTGATTATTTCAGAATTCGACAAATTACTTTCCGAAAAAACGAAAATCGTAACCGTAAATCATATTTCAAATGCGTTAGGAACGGTTAACCCAATTGAATATATCATCAAAAAAGCACATGGAGTTGGAGCAGCCGTTTTAATCGATGGAGCACAAGCAACTCCACATTTACGTCCAGACGTACAAGCATTAGATTGTGATTTTTACGTGTTTTCAGGACATAAAGTTTGTGGACCAACAGGTGTTGGAATTTTATACGGAAAAGAAGAATGGTTGCGAAAATTGCCACCGTATCAAGGCGGAGGCGAAATGATTGCCGAAGTTACTTTTGAGAAAACAACTTACGCCGATTTACCTCATAAATTTGAAGCAGGAACACCAAATATCGAAGGCGGAATTGTCTTGGGAACCGCTATTGATTATATGAATGCAATTGGTTTTGAAAATATTGCGGCCTACGAACAAGAATTATTAGATTACGGGACCAAAAGATTACAAGAAATTGATGGTTTAACGATTTACGGAACCAGTGAAAATAAAGCTTCGGTAATTTCATTTAACATCGATGGTATTCATCCATATGACATTGGCACAATTATCGATAAGTTAGGTATAGCGGTTAGAACCGGCCATCATTGTGCCCAACCTATTATGAGTTTTTTCAATATTCCAGGTACGATTAGAGCGAGTTTTGCTTTTTACAATACCAAGGAAGAAATTGATATCTTTGTAGAAGCGGTTAAAAAAGCGCAAATGATGTTATCTTAAAAAGTAAAATTATGAAAATTATGCTTACTATTTTCTTGTCTATTTTCCTTTCAAAAGGGTGTGCGCAAGACCAAGAATTATCTGATGTTAAAGTTGTTTATGGCGCTAATACAAGAGGTTATCACAGAATGATAACAATTGAAAATGGGACATTCTCGTTAGTTAGTCAAAGAGACGGAAAACCTAGTGTTGTCAATTTAACAGATGCACAATGGAAAAAGTTAGCGGAATTATATAGTAAAATAGATTTAAAAACGTTCAACGATTTAGAAGGTCCAACTATGGAGCGTGCGTATGATGGGAAACCTCATGCTGACATGACAATTGTGGTGAAAGATAAAACCTATACAACTAAAGGATTTGATCATACAATTCCGCCTGCTAAAATTAAAGAATTTGTCGATTACATTAATAAAATTGCTGATGATTCTGTTTTTAAAAATCCAATTTTAGGAAGTTATGTTGTAGAAGAATTAGTTGGAGTTAACGTAGTTGAAAAAAACTATTTTATTAGTTTTGATACTGATAAAATTTCTGGCTTTATGGGTTGTAATATGTATTCAGGAACGTATAAACTGGATGATGAAAACATAACTATTTCACCCTTGATGGCAACAAAGAAATATTGTGAAAATGAAATGAAAAATGAAGATCTTTGGTTCAAAACCGCTTCCAATATTTCTCGTTTTGAAATTGAAAACAAAACAATTTTTCTTTTAGACAACGAAAATAAAGTAGTTTTAAAAGCAACAAAAAAATAAGAATGACAATTAAAGAAATACAAAACGAAATTGTAGACGAGTTTTCTATGTTTGACGACTGGATGCAACGCTACGAATACATCATCGAATTAGGGAAGTCGCTTCCGTTAATTGAGGAACAATACAAAGTAGACGAAAACATCATCAAAGGTTGCCAATCAAAAGTTTGGGTTCACGGCGAAGAACAAGACGGAAAAATCGTTTTTACAGCCGATAGCGATGCGATTCTAACCAAAGGAATTATTGCTATTTTAATCCGAGCGTTTTCTAATCAATCACCAAAGGATATTTTAGATGCTAATACCGATTTTATTGACGAAATTGGATTAAAAGAACATTTATCGCCAACACGTGCAAACGGTTTAGTTTCAATGATAAAACAAATCAAAATGTATGCTTTGGCATTTCAATCGAGACAATAGACTGAAAAAATTAAACATATAAGCCATATAAGTTTTTATAATATGATATACACCTCAAAAATTAATATAAGCCATGAAAAATGTGACAAAAACTCAGTTAAAGGATTTAGTTTATCAAGTTAACGGAGCAGCAATTGAAGTTCATAAAAGATTAGGACCAGGATTACTTGAAACCGTTTATCATCAGTGTCTGATTAAGGAATTAGAATTACGAAATATAAATTCAATTTCAGAATATAATATTCCAATTAATTACAAAGGATTTGAATTGGAATCAAAACTGAGATGTGATATTTTGGTTGAAGACATTTTAGTAGTTGAATTGAAAGCAGTTGCCGAGATGAATCCTATTTATGAAGCTCAACTTTTAACTTATATGAACTTATTGCAAAAGCCAATAGGATTATTAATTAATTTTAATGTCAAGAACATTTATTACGAAGGACAACAAACATATGTAAACGAAATATATAAGACATTATGGGATTAACTTATATGACTTATATGTTTTAAAAATTAAAAAAATGGAAGAATTTTACGATACAATTAACTTAGGCGAAAACGTAGTCAAAGTTTTAAAAGGAATTTTTGATCCAGAAATTCCAGTAGATATTTACGAATTAGGTTTAATCTACGACGTGATGATTAACGAAGATAACGATGTAAAAATCTTAATGACTTTAACATCACCTAATTGTCCAGTAGCGGAAACGTTACCTCAAGAAGTGGAAGAAAAAGTAAAATCTATCGACGAAGTGAAATCATGCGAAGTAGAGATTACATTTGATCCGCCTTGGAGCAAAGACTTAATGAGCGAAGAAGCAAAATTAGAATTAGGAATGTTGTAAAATATGTTTAATGTTTCAAGTTTCAGGTTGCTCAACTTGAAACTTGAAACTTGAAACTTTTCAAATGGACGAAATTGTAAACAAAGTAGCGCAAAGTTCCTTGATGGTATTCGATTTAGAAGATTACTATCCAGATAATCATGTGGTAGATTTAGATATTTCGCAATGGTTATTAGAAGGATTTATCTTAAAAGAATCTGATTTCCGTAACCAATTAAAAATTAACGATTGGTCTAAATTTGAAGACAAATACGTTGCTTTGTATTGTTCTACCGATGCGATACTTCCAGCTTGGGCTTTTGCTTTAGTCTCGGTTCATTTGGTGCCTCATGCTCTAAAAGTGATTCAAGGAAATAAAGAATTAGCAGTTATCGAATGGTATCAAGATATTTTGAACAAACTCGATTATACTGATTATTTTCAAAAACCAGTAATTTTAAAAGGTTGTTCTAAAAAATCGGTTCCTAACCAAGTGTATACTTTAGCCATTCAAAAATTAATAAAAGTTTCTAAGAGCGTTATGTTTGGCGAAGCTTGTTCGGCCGTTCCACTATATAAATCAAAATAGAAAAGACCTCAATTGAGGTCTTTTTTTATTCGTTTTCAACGGCATCTTTATAATCTGGATATAAAAATTTGTTGTAAGGAAATCTTGTGATGTGAATCTCTCTTACTGCCTCGTATACTTTTTCTCTGAATTCCTCAAAATTTGCCTTTTCAGTAGCTGAAATAAACAACGTGTTTTTATCACCTAATTTGCTCATCCAAGTTCTTTTCCAATCTTCCAAAGTATAATGTTTGGTAGTCTTTTCAACACTTAAATCATTCTCATCAAAATGTTCTGATTTGTATGCGTCGATTTTATTAAAAACCATAATCGTAGGTTTGTCCGCACTTTTAATATCTTGTAAAATTTGGTTTACCGATGCAATATGGTCTTCAAAGTCAGGATGCGAAATATCTACCACATGAAGCAACAAATCAGCTTCTCTTACTTCATCTAAGGTGCTTTTAAACGACTCAACCAATTGCGTTGGTAGTTTTCTTATAAATCCAACGGTATCGCTTAAAAGAAAGGGTAAATTCTTTATTACTGTTTTACGAACCGTGGTATCTAAGGTTGCGAATAATTTATTCTCTACGAAAACATCACTTTTTCCAACCGCATTCATCAAAGTTGATTTTCCAACATTAGTATAACCCACTAAGGCTACACGAACCATGGCACCACGATTACTGCGTTGAGTTGCCATTTGTTTGTCGATTACTTTAATTTTTTCTTTTAGAAAAGAGATTCTATCACGCACAATACGACGGTCGGTTTCAATTTCGGTCTCTCCAGGACCACGCATACCAATACCTCCTTTTTGACGTTCAAGGTGAGTCCACATTCCGGTTAAACGAGGTAGTAAATATTGGCATTGAGCTAATTCTACTTGCGTTCTGGCATACGAAGTTTCGGCACGTTGTGCAAAGATGTCTAAGATAAGATTGGTTCTGTCTAATACTTTACAATCTAATTCTTTTGTTATGTTTTTGGATTGTGAAGGCGTTAATTCATCGTCAAAGATTACAGTTTTGATATCGTTATCTTTGATAAAATATTTGATTTCTTCTAGTTTTCCCGTTCCTACAAATGTTTTCGGATTAGGCTTGTCCATTTTTTGAGAGAAACGTTTGATTACGGTTCCACCAGCGGTATAGGTCAAGAATTCCAATTCGTCAAGATATTCGTTTAGTTTATCTTCACTTTGGTTTTGTGTTACAATTCCAACAATAATTGATTTTTCAAAGTCAATAACTTCTTTCTCTAACATAATCGTTCTTTAAGAATACAAAGGTACGAAATAGCAAGCATAAAAAAAGCTGCCTTAAAAAGACAGCTTTTAGAAAAGATATTTGAATTTTATTCTTTTGAAAAGATATTAAAAACCAATTCACCTGAAGTTTCATCAACATAGGAAATCTCAAGTTTATTATTAGTTAAATTAATAACTGTAAATGTTTGTTCAAATTCAATTTCTTCACCTAAAATAGTTTGCATATAAGACATAAAAATTTTGTCGTTTTCTAAAATATAATCTCCAGAAATATAATCATCTTCACAAGCGTTGTTTATAAAACTATAGTCATGTGCTTCAAATAATGATTCATCAAATGCAAGAAAATCTAGATCACACTCCTCATCACTTGCATAATCTTCATAAACTATAACGTTTACAGAGTTTATGTTTTCTATCGTACCTATTTTCTCAAGATTCCATTTTCCTTTAACTGGATAAAGACTGTTTTTCAATGTTCCTGAATCTTCATCATCACAAGAAATGGTAAATAGAGAAACCGAAAGTATTAAAAAGGCAAAAAATATTTTTTTCATAATGCTTTATTTATTGTCCAAATGCTTTAAAATCATCTACTTGAAAAGCCCCGTCTAAAGTTGTGTTAGTTCCAGAACCTGTAAATTTGAATGCTACGTGAATAGTTCCTGAATAAGAAGATAAATCAACATTAGAACCTAAAAATGCATACCAAGCTGTTGAAGTTGTAGGAATATTTGCAGGAACAGCAACCCAAGTAGCAGCCAAGACATTTGTACCATCAAAATTGGTTGAAACTAAAACTTCTAAACCATTGTTTGGAGAGTCTACATCTAAATGATGTTGTGCAATTTTAAATTGAACACTTTTATTAGTATATCCTGTGAAGTCTAAAGCAGGGGAAATTAACCAAGCTTTATTAAGTGCCTGACCACCAAAAGCGCTAAATTCTGCATATCCATTCCCACTAAATATTTTTTCTCTCCACAACCAAGTTCCTGCTTCTGCAAAATTTGTCCAACCTGCTGTGTTTAGATTTGTATTATTTGTTGAAGTTTGAAAATCTTCAGTATAAATGGATTGAGTTCTAGAACCTTCTAATATTATATCTCTTTCATATCTTGCAGAAAATTGATAATCGTCACCGTATTTTGTTAATACACCTCTAACTTTTCCATTTCCGGTTGCAACAGGTTTTCCAGCAAATTTAGCATAGCTGCTAGTTCTAAATATCATTGTATTCCCACTAGCATCTTCTAATAAATGATTTGTAGCTCCACCTAAATCATTTGTCTCATCATAGTAGGTGGTTGTAATTGCTGCATCACTAAATTGAACATTATCAATTTCTACCAATTTATTTAAAAATGCATCATTTTGAAGTTCAGATAAAGTAGTTTCGATAACTAAATCGTCTTCGTTAACCACAGTACATGATCTTTCTAAAGCAGAAAGGTAAAGTGCGTTTGACATTCTTCCTACTTCAACACTTCCATCTGAAGGGTCTAAATAAATATCACCAATTCTCATTCCGCCATCTTTAATATCAGTATAAAGATTTTGCATTTTTATCATTACTTTTCTTCCTGGCTCAAAATTAATAAAAGTAGAAGTAACATCTACAGGAACACTAAATGCTCTAGAGCCATCTAATGTTTGAAAAGAAATCGATTTAAAAAAGTTACCTTCTTCATCACTTGTCGTAACATATGCTTCAATCACTTCATCATCAGTGTATTGAGCAATTGTTGCCGAAGCAGGAATTTGTGATACTTCTTTTGTTTTTACTAAAGTTGTTTCTGTACAGCCAAGTGCAGGAACATTATAATCATCATCATTAACACAACTAACAAATGAAGTTGCTAAAAAAGTATAAAATAAAGATTTTAATATTAGATTTTTCATAGTTTTATTTTTTAGAAATTAATATAAAAGTTAACAAAATAGGTTCTACCATAACCATAAAAATATTTTGGAGCAAAAGCAGGTGTTCCACTTGAAACATCTTGATTTAACTCTCGGTAATTTGCATTTCGTGCTTGTTCAAAACCACCTGTTTTATAGGTAACATCTAACACGTTATTTATACTTGCAAAAAAGCCAAATATATTGCGATTTTTCTTGCTTATTTTCCAAGATTTTCCGCCTGTTAAATTTAACAAATAAAAATCTTCAAATTTTTCTTGTTTTAATAATTCTCTTGTTCTAGATTCTGTAGCTTCAGGAAAGTTAAACCCGCTAACATCTTGTGGGTTTTTAACAAAATTATCTGTCCTTAATAATGGAGCTACATCTAAATACGAACCTCCAATAAAGTTATAGTTTGCACCAATCCACCAAAAATGAGGATCACGATATTCAAGTCCAATAGAAGCAGCTTGCTGTGGTGAACCAGGTAATTTGTAGTTTTTTAAATATGCTTTTCCAAAATCTACAACTGGATATTGATTTGTTGGAGTTGCAGCACCATCATTTGCTAGTGAAACATTAGGATTATTGCTATAAATATATTGAGATAATGATCCAGCAAATGATGCTTTTATAGTTGAAGTTATATTGTATTCTAAACCTAATTCAACACCTATGTTTTGTTTGTCAATTCCAGTAACCATTTCATTTACAAAAGCATCAGTGTCTAAACCACCCCCAAGGTCATCAAATGTCCCTTCTGCAAAAAAGAAACTCACTTCTGTGGCATCTTTAATTTGTGAATAAAAACCTGTGATTTTTCCTTTTAACTTTGGTGTTTTTAAAATATAACTTGCGTCGAGACTAGCAATTGTTTCGTTTTTTAAATCAATAGTTACATTGTTATTTAACCTTGCATTCGGAAAAGTATTTCTTAATGATGGTGCTTTTGACATATATAATCCGTTGAAATCAACATAATTTCTTCCATTTAATTTTAAAGTTAAACCACCTTTAAAACCAAAATTTTCAAAATTTTCTCTACTACTTTTCCCATAAGAATTATTTAAATATAATCCATTTCTATAAACTCCTTCTCTTTGATATGTTGAACTTGAAAAAGACTGCGCCAGATAAAAATCAATTGTTGAATAACTAAATTTAAATTGTGTAAATGCATCAATAACATTAGCATTTAGAATATAATTATATCCATATTTATCTCCAACAACTACATTTCTATTTGGATTATTTAAATCAGATTGAGATGCATCTCCTGTATAAAAATTATCATAATCTGAAAAATAGGCACCGCCTAATAAATCTAAAACATTTTGGAAATTATGCGATTTTAATTGTCTGAAATTTACTGCAGCGTTCAAAACAATATTTTCCGAAAGAACTGAGTTTAAGATTGAATTTGCACTAAATTGTTTGTCATCTGTTCTGTCTTCATAAAGAACATATTTACTTCTTTCTGCTTTTCTGCCGATTTCAATTCCATTTTCATCTAAAATAGCACTAGTGTTTGCTCTATACATATTATCCCAATCGATTTGCTGATTTAAGAAAAAAGGAGCATTTGCAGCGCCAATGTAATCAGGTGTGTGTAATCCACCTAATCCACCAGGTAAGTAAGCGTTAGGATTATTTGCGTTTACAATAGCTTGGTCATTTTCAAATAGCGAAGTATAATAACTTGGTAAATTTCTGTAATAAGTAGGGTCCGGGTTTGGAACATTTTGAAAATCAATTCTTGTGTTTCCAATAGAACCTGTTTGATAAGCAATATTTGTATTTAAAGTTGTGTTCTCAGATATTTTCCAAAAATGAGATAACATTACAATTGGTTCTTCAACATCTTTATCTCTAGAATTGCGTTTTTTTCCATTTTGCCAACCCCAATAAGAATTATATTTAAAGCCCATTAAATTAGTTACTTCTTGAGTATTTGGTGAATTTTTCCCTCTACTGTTTTGTGCATATATTGATGTTAAATTTAAACTGTGTTTGTCGTTAAATTTTTTCTCAATACTTGCAAATAATGAATTTGCTGCATAATCAGTTCCTTCAAAATAACCTTCTTCAGCCCATCTTCTTGATGCAGAAATAACATAAGCCCATCCGTCTTTGTTCAAACCTGAAGCTTGGGTGCCCATCATTCTCCAGCTATAGTTGGTGTTAGTACCCGACATAGAAATTCTTGTTCCAGGACGGTAAAAAGAAGCTCTTGTATTAATTTCTTGAGTTCCTAAAGCACTACCAAATGTGTAATCAGATGGAGCAGAACCCATTGTAAATTCTTGATTTCTTGTTGCATCATTTAAACCACCCCAGTTACTCCATTGTGGTCTTCCATCATATAACTTATTCATAGACAAACCATTAATCATGGTAACTCCATATTCATTATCTAGACCTCTAATTCTAAAACGTGCTAAACCCCAGTTAAATGCTGCAGCTTGTTGATACGTGTCTCTAGTTGCTTGTAAAAGCCCAGAAGTACTTTCTGATCCACTGTTATCGTCACCTAAGTCGTTCTCTGTAATGGTTACTAAACTTAATTGTTGCTCAGAAGTAATATCTTCTTCTAATACAACTACACCTAAATCTAATGGTTCCCCATTGTTTGGTTCTAACACGAATGTCTGTTGATTGTATCCTGTAGATTTAACTACTAATACTTGTTCTCCAGCAGGAAGTGATTGAAATACAAAATTTCCATCAAAATCAGTCAAAGCAGATTGGTTCGTACTTTGAATGGTTGCAACAACATTTTGTAATGGTTTTTGACTTTTAGCATCGATAACCTTACCTTTTAAGGCTGGATTTTGCTGTGCAAAAACAAAAACAGCTTGCAGCACTAATAACGTGCTCAATACAAGTTTTTTCATAAAGAATATTAAAATTAATACTAATTTAATGTTAAGTAGTTACAAACTTAACAGCCTACAAATGTATAACTTTTAATAATATTATTTACCTTTGGCACCCAATTTGTAATAAACTTGATATTAATATAACATTTGATTTATGAAAATTAAACACCTTTTGGCTGTTTTTGCTGTGATTTTGTCTGTAAATAGCGCTGTTTCACAGGATAAAAAATTTAAAGTGCATACCGTAGCATTTTACAATTTTGAGAATTTATTTGATACAATTAATGATCCAGATACTTATGATGAAGAGTATACTCCTGTAAATGGTTGGACAAAAAAGAATTATCAAAAGAAATTAGATAACTTAAGTCGTGTTCTTATCGAATTAGGTACAAGCGAAAGTCAAAAAAATTCTCCAGTAATTATTGGCGCTTGTGAAATTGAAAACAGAAGAGTGCTAGAAGACTTAGTTAAGCATCCTACTTTAATTAATAAAGGATATAAAGTAGTCCATTTTGATTCTCCAGACAAACGTGGAATTGATGTTGGATTTTTATATCAGGAAAAATATTTTCAACCTACAAGTTATATAAATATTCCATTATATGTTTACGAAACCGAAACGGAATCTGATAAAAAAAGAACCAAAGAAGAAGAAAAAGAGGTTGAGGAAAATGTAAACTACGATAAAAAAACAAAACGTATTTATACTCGTGACCAACTTTTAGTAACAGGTTTATTAGATGGTGAAGAAATTAACGTAATTGTTAACCACTGGCCATCACGTTCTGGTGGAGAGAAAAAAAGTAGCCCATACAGAGAAGCTGCTGGAAGATTGAATAGAAAAATTATGGATTCTATCATCAAAATCAATCCAAAAGCTAAGTTTATTACTATGGGAGATTTAAATGACGGAGCGTACAATAAAAGTGTAAAACAAGGTATTGGTGCTAAACTAAAAAAATCAGAATTAAAAGAACCAAGAGATGTTTATAACCCGTTTGAGCAAATGGCAAAAGACGGACATGCTTCATTGTTTTATAGAGATTCAGGTGATATTTTCGACCAAATCATGGTAAGTCAGCAATTAATTCCAGCTGATAATAACGATTATGGTTCATTCAAATATTGGAAAGCAGGTATTTATAACAAGCCTTTCTTAATTCAAAAAACAGGACAATACAAAGGATATCCACTGAGAAATCAAAATGGAGTTCCAGGATTTTCAGATCACTTCCCGGTTTATATTTATCTAGTGAAAGAAGTGAAGTAATTTCAGTCTTAATAATTTAATAAGGTTAGTTTGCAATAAAATGCGGCTAACCTTTTTTCTTTTTAGTAACTTTACGTTTTTAAATTCAAAAAAGATGGCAATAAGAAAACCGTTTAATTTGCAAAAGTGGATTGAAGATAATAAAGCCTTGTTAAAACCACCTGTAAGTAATAAGAATTTATACATAGATTCAGAAGATTACATTGTAATGATTGTGGGTGGACCCAATGCCCGAAAGGACTATCATTACAATGAAACCGAAGAACTATTTTATCAATTAGAAGGCGAAATTACCGTCTTTATTCAGGAAGATGGTGAAAAGAAAGCCATGAAATTAGGGCCAGGTGACATGTATTTGCATCCTGCCAAAGTACCGCATTCGCCAGCAAGGACAGAAGGTTCAGTAGGTTTGGTAATCGAAAGAAAGCGCGCGGGAAAAGGATTTAACGATGGTTTGCTGTGGTTTTGCGACAATTGCAATCACAAATTACACGAAGTCTATTTCGAATTACACGACATTGAAAAAGACTTTTTGCCTCATTTCAGTACGTTCTACAATTCGGAAGAAAAAAGAACATGTAAAAAATGTGGAACTGTAATGGAAACGAATTCTAAGTTTACAAAAAAGTAACACAAAGTTTCACAAAGGTTTTCACAAAGTTTCGCAAAAAAATCTGTGAAAATCTGTGAAATCCGTGGCAAAATATAACACCAAGATTGAACTCTTGTGTTTAAAAATATATTTTCTATCTTTGAAAAAAATTTAACAAAAACCGAATAAAAAGTTATAAAATGATATCTGAAGCAGCAATTCAATTTGGTATGCAAGAAGCTTTGCAACAATTAGGCATTAAAGAAATTAACGAAGGAACTTCTACTGGAACAAAGTGGTTTTCTAACGGAAAAATCATCGAATCATATTCTCCAGCTACTGGTGAGTTAATTGGAAAAGTAAAATCTTCAACAAAAGAAGATTACGAAACAGCTATGAGTGCTGCAGAAGAAGCGTTCAAAACATGGCGTTTGGTTCCGGCTCCAAAAAGAGGGGAAATCGTACGTCAAATGGGAGAAGAGTTGCGTAAACATAAAGAAGCATTAGGAAAATTAGTGTCTTTTGAAATGGGTAAATCATATCAAGAAGGTCTTGGAGAAGTTCAGGAAATGATTGACATCTGTGATTTCGCAGTAGGGTTATCACGTCAATTACACGGATTAACGATGCATTCAGAGCGTCCTATGCACAGAATGTATGAGCAATGGCATCCGTTTGGAGTGGTTGGAATCATTTCGGCTTTCAACTTCCCAGTAGCGGTTTGGTCTTGGAACACGATGTTAGCTTGGATTTGTGGTGACGTTTGTATTTGGAAACCAAGTTCAAAAACACCTTTATGTGGTGTAGCGTGTCAAAACATCATTCAAACGGTATTAGAAAGAAACAATTTACCAGAAGGAATCAGCTGTTTAGTAGTGGGTAACGAGTCTGGTGATTTAATCAATAACGACAAACGTATTCCATTGGTATCGTTTACAGGTTCTACCAGAATTGGTCGTCACGTATCGCAAGTGGTTGCGTCACGTTTCGGAAAAACCATCTTAGAATTAGGCGGAAACAACGCGATTATCGTTTCTAAAGAAGCCGATTTATCTATGGTATTGGTAGGAGCCGTATTTGGAGCGGTAGGAACAGCTGGGCAACGTTGTACTTCAACTCGTAGATTAATTGTTCACGAAAGTGTTTACGATAAAACATTAGACGTTTTAGCAAAAGCGTATGCGCAGTTAAAAATCGGAAATCCATTAGATGCTAACAATCACGTGGGTCCACTTATCGATAAAGGTGCGGTGCAAGATTACTTAAACGCTATCGAAAAAGCAAAAGCTGAAGGCGGAAGAGTAATTGTAGAAGGTGGTGTTTTAGAAGGAAAAGGATACGAAAGTGGTTGTTATGTAAAACCATGTATTATTGAAGCGAAAAACGAGTTCGAAATCGTACAACACGAAACTTTTGCTCCAGTATTATATGTAATGAAATACAGCACAATTGAGGAAGCTATTGCAATGCAAAATGCAGTTCCTCAAGGATTATCTTCTTCTATCTTTACCAACAACATGAGAGAAATGGAATTATTCCTTTCGGCTGCGGGTTCTGATTGTGGTATTGCTAATGTAAACATTGGAACTTCGGGTGCTGAAATTGGTGGTGCTTTTGGTGGTGAAAAAGAAACCGGTGGTGGCCGTGAATCAGGTTCTGACGCATGGAAAGCGTACATGAGAAGACAAACGAATACTATCAACTACGGAACAGCATTACCATTAGCGCAAGGAATTAAGTTTGATTTGTAAAATAAGTGATTAGTGAAAAGTAATTAGTGATTAGTTACTTTTTGGATATAGAAAAACCCTGCAATCATATTGCAGGGTTTTGTTTTATTTTGATGGCACTGAATGCAATTCTGCACTTACGGGGTTGATTTAGCTTTAAATGATTCTATAAGTAATTAATATTTTATCAAATTATATTTTTCACTAGGAGGAAATAGTATGTCAAGTCCGCTTGGTTTAATTTTGAAAATGGGACCTTTCTCTACTACTTTTCCGTTTGTATTACGTTTTATTAAATGGTCTAAAGTTATTATTCCTTGATCAATAAGTATGTCAAACTGAGATGTAATTGGCTTTTTCGTGTGTTCTACCATTGAATATTGAAAATGCTCAATTCCGTCAATGTATGTACTTGTAGCTTCAACCCAGAAAGTTTCCTTGTGTTTTTCAAGTAGTCTGTTATGAAGTGTATTTAATGGCCAAACAACAAAGTCGCCAATTTCTGTTTTATCGGAGTTCTCAATTAACTGTTTAATATCAGAATCCAATTTTAAAGCAAGACCTTGAGAGTTTCTTGTTATGGCTGAAACTGTGCAATACAATTTGAAGTCGTCACCACGTTTGTAGCCAAATGCATCCAAAATTTCTGCTGAGCTTTTGAATTTGCTCAAAGTCCAGTCTGGAACCTGAGCAAATAAATTCTTTCTATTTGTTCTACTACTTCTGAAAGATTTAAGTTCGATTCCTTTATAGTCTGGCTGTTTTGAAGAATTAATGTCAATTCCCAACGCAGTTTCAAGTGTTCGTCCAACGGATGTATCTGCTGCAACCATTGACTTAATAGGGCCTGAACTTGCAACTTTACGAAGCATTGCCAAAAGTTCAAAAGCTATTTCGGTTGCTTTCCCACTAATCTCTGAAATCAACTCTTTTAGAGGATTTAAAATGGTTGAATTTAATAACGCTTCAACATTTAGTTGCGTGAGATTGAAAATGTGAAATGAGTCAGCAAAATAAATTATTGCAACAATGTCATTCAGATTTGCAATTTTAGTAAGTCCAGAAAACCAAATTCTTGGGTCTCCTTTTTTTGTTTGTGGTCTGTAAAGTGAGGCTGTTGAATTGGTTACTTTGAAATCTTCGTAAATGATAGCATTTATTTGAACCTTATTTTCAGGACCTTGTCCCTGCAAATCATAGTCGTGAATTTGGTTTTCCTTTAAAAAACTTCTTACAGAACCAGTTGCATCCATTATAGATTTTTTCAAACCTGTTTCTGTTGGCTCAATAAGTGTTAACGAAACTTGATTTTTGGTCAACAATTTTATTTTACTCTGTTCTTCCGATGTAAGTACTCTCATTTGATGTTTTTTAAAATTTCCATTGCAATGGCTCTTGCCATTAATGGCGGAACAGCATTTCCAACTAAAGTATATTGTGGAACTTCAGTTTTTCTATTGTTGCCACCGGTTGAACGTTTTCCTTGAAACACAAAAGAATCATCAAATGATTGTAGTCTTGCCATTTCTCTAACTGTCAAAGCTCTGGGTGTTTTGTAATGAATGTAATCATCTGCAATGGTCATTACGGTTGGGCTTTGTGAATCTGGCTTTAATACGTTGTAACTCCTTTTATTTGAAGTTAAGCCACATTCTTCTAAATCACATTGAGCTTTTTTGTAATCACCATTTTTCAAAATTATTTCAAGTCGTTTGATAACATCTTTGTTTTGATTGCTCGTTTTGTGGTTGTTGAGAATGTCAAAATATTTTTCCCCTTTTTGAAGACCTTCAAAGTTCTTTACATAAAACGGTTTGGTTTTAGGTTGATACCTTTCGATTAATCTACCTTCTCTTGACCATTCTGAAAATGATTTTCCGATCTTCGGATTTTCTTTTCCATCAATTGTTCGCTTTCTTAAAAGGCTTTTCATTTTTTCAGCCGTTCCGTTGTACTGCTTTGAAATATCGACTAACTCATAATGATGAGCTTCTTCATTGTTGCCAATAAAGTCAAGGTCATACAAAGCTTCAAATACAGTAACCTTTTCATTTTCCTTGACTGTTGCAGGAATTTCAGAAATAAATTTTTGGTCTTTACGGCAACCTATAAACAATACTCTTTCTCTATTTTGAGGTACACCGTAATTAGATGAATTAGCAACGAATGGCTTTTCAATTTTATATAATCTAATGCTATCCAAAATTTCTTTTAGAGCAGATTTTTCTTTGCTTTCTGTAAGATTTAATAAAATGTCAACTGTTTCATCAAATGATGAAGTGTAAATTTTGAGTGCTGTGATTATGTCTGAACAGTCTTTTTTGTATGTGCTTGGAACTTTTAAATCATTGAAAGAATATTCAATTTGTTCAATAACATTTTCTGAACTGATGTGAGTTAGAAATGATGTAAATTGTTCAACAAAAGCATCATTGTCGATATTACAGTGGTCTTTTTCTTTAATGATGTCACGTTTTAATTTTTCCCATTCTTTTGTCCGTGCCAGAATATTAAAACCGTGTCGAATCGTATTTATTCTTTGGTCGGTTTTACTGGTCTTGTAGTCTGCAATTTTGGGAGTTAATTGTTTGAAACGATTATCTACAAACTGAATGAATTGCTCTCTTCCATTTTCAATTTCAGCTTCTCTTAGTGTTTCAATTTCAACACGTTTGATAATGCATTCAAGAATAAAACTATTGTTGTTCGATTTCATTTTTCTGATGAACGAAACCAAAACAGGTATTTCTTTAGTGTCAACAATTGAGTTGATTTCTTGAATTATCAAATCTTTGATTTTGCCATCTTCTTTGGTCAGAATGCCTTTTACATTCTCCATTATGAAGTATTTAGGTTGTAAAACCTTTATGACTTCCAGATAATGTGAAAAAAGGTCATCTTTTTTGTCGAACTTTTTTCTTTTTCCTGCTAAACTGAAACTCTGGCAAGGAGGACCACCACAAACTACGTCTATTGTTTTGTCACCAATTTTTTTAAGGAAATTATCTAAAAAATCAGGCTCAGTAATGTCTTGTCTTAGAAATTCGGCATTTAAACCCAATTGATGGTTGTATCTTACAATATGTGTTAACTCACAATTTTCATTGATGTCGCTTGCTGCAATAAAATCGAAAAACTTATTGTTATACTCTGCTTGTAGAAAACCTTCACTAAAACCACCTGCACCAGCGAAAAGGTCAACAAATGTGAATGGTTTACCGTAAAGTGAAATTTGTTCTTTTACTATGTTAACAGAATGACTGTCTTTGTAACTGTCAATGTGCTGATTAAGAATGTCTTTTATTTCTTCTTGAGTGTATGTCCGTTTATTTGAATGATGCAAGAGTTCGTCTGCTCGGTCATTTAGATAGTTTAGATAATGGTTGATTTCAATTACGTCATAAGTCTGTCCTTTAGCACGTTGCTTTTGTTTGTCAAAAAGTTCAGGGGCAATTTTCTGTCCAGTAGCTAGTTTTATTTGTGTTCCAGAGCAGTTAATTCTAAGATGAATAGGAGCTTGTCCTTTTTTGTCTGGTTTGTCGAGATAAAAATTTATTGTTGCCATACTTATAATTTCGGACGAGAATACGTTCACGGACAAATTTACGGACAAATTAATTAATTTCAGTTAAAATTTAATAAATTTATATTATTTAATGATTTTTTAAAATATTTCCTCATCACTATTAACTAAATCTTTTCCCCGCTCCCGCACGAATCTCTTCGCGTGGTTCATTTTAATCAAAAATAACAAATTGTAACTATAAAAAGTAAAGTCAACTTTAATAATTAAGTAGTCAAGTTGGTGTTTTCTTTATAGATATAGCACTGTTACAGCACTGATATAACACTGATATAGCATTAAATACTTAAGTTGTCTTAATGGTAACAGAAAGCTATCAAAAACCAAAAACCCCACAAATCAAATTTGCAGGGTTTTCTATTATCATATTGCCGCATCGGCACATTGTCTCATCGACACATTGCCACATTGGCACATTAAAAACTACTTCGTTTTCTTCACATATTGCGTTAAAATATAAATACTTTGGTTTTCCACTCTACCTTCAATTAAGTTAGCGTCGTCCCAAACTAATTTAATATTGTGTACGGCAGCTCCACGTTTTGCAGTAAAAGTAGCACCTTTTACATCTAAATCTTTAATTAACACCACCGAGTCGCCATCTTGTAAAATAACGCCGTTACTGTCTTTATGTACAATTTTGTTTTCGTCTTCTTCTGCGCCTTCGCCTGTTGCTTTTGCCCATTCTAAGGCTTCTTCATCTAAGTACATCATGTCAAGCAAATCGTTGTTTTTCAAACGTGCTAACATGCGCCAAGATAAAATTTGTACTGGCAAATGCTCATTCCACATACTTTCTGATAACCCTCTCCAATCGTTTTTATTCATGGTTTCTGGGTTTTCAATTTGGTCTTTTAAATGTTTAGCAACTAAAACCGAATGCTCTAAACTTTCTGCAGTGTGAGGTGGTAACGTGTACACAACTAAATCATGTTCGGTACCACTAATTTCGCAAACTGAACCACTGCGGTCTTTCAGTTTTTTTTCTATTACACTCATTTTGAATGGATTTTACGTAAATAAATAATTTGAAGCAAAGGTATAAATTGTAACAAAACAGCATAAAAAAAAGCAACTTTTTTGAGGAGTTGCTTTAAAATAAATTCGAATAATGGTTTACAAATTAAAACTTGCGCCAATAGACAAGTTAAACTGATTGTTATATTTTTCAAATCCAACTGGGTTGTTATCGTAATGTGCTATTGGAAACTGGATTTCAGAATACAACCCGAAACCATCTGTAATAAAATAACGAGCGCCTAAATGAGCTCCAAAATTTTTAATTCCAATATTTAATCCAGGATAAATATCTACTTTTTCTTCGATACCAAAAACATCTGAAATATTGGCACTAAAACGAGCTCTTAAATCAAAACGATCATCAAAATTTGGTTTTTCGCCTGCAACTTCTTCAATTCCTAATAAGTACAAAGAGGTAAAACCAAACGACATATTTGTTCCGATTCCTCTATCATACGTAGCAATTACTCCTGTTCCTTTTTCCTGAATGTTGGCTCCCACTTGGAATTTAGTATCTCCTTTTCCTTTAAAAACTTGCGCATTTGACATTTGAACTGCGGCTAATAAACAAACTACTGCTAAAATTTTTTTCATCGTATTAAAATTAAAATTGAGTACAAATATACAAATAAATTAATTTCTCCCTTTTTCGTTAGGATATAACTCTGGTAATGAATCACTTTGCCAAAATTCTTTAGTATCAACATCCATAATAGTTAATTTACCTTTGAAGGCGGCTCCGGTATCTACATTCCACACACAAGCTTTATTTACAGGAACGGTTTCGTTTATTTTTGTTACCGGAGTATGCCCAATGTAAATTTCTTTGTAGATATTGAGTCGATTAGGATAGCTGATGGCTTCTTTTGAAAGACTAGGATCAAGTGCTAAAGCAGTTTCCCAAAGCGTTCTGTCCCAATAAAAAAGAGGTTTAAAATATTCGTGTTCCACTCCTTTCATATTAGTAAAACCGGCATGAATAAACAATCGGTTTTCATTATCTAAATAATAATCTTCTAATGATTTTAAGAAATCTATGTGCTTTTCTTTGGTTACCGAGTTAATGTTTTGATATGATTTTACAGTAGCTTCACCCCCGTGTTGAAACCACAATTTTTCATCAATATTTTCGTTATTACCTAATAACCAGTCTAATAGGAGTTCGTCGTGGTTGCCACGAATAAAAATACAAGATTGTTTTTTTTGTAATGCAATCAAAAAATCTAAAACGGCTGGCGATTCGCTCCAACCATCAACATAGTCTCCTAAAAAAATTAATATGTCTTTTTGGGTAACATTAGCTCTTTCTAAAACTTGGTGAATGGCTTTTAATCCACCATGTATGTCTCCAATTACTAGTTTTCTACTCATTCTTTTTTATCGTATTTCATTTTTCTTAAAATCCGCATTACTTCTTTAAAAGACACATAAATTAAAGGGTTTTCAAGTAATTTTAAGTATGGTTTTGAATCAATTAATTTTTGCTTTGCTTCATCAAAACCATTCAAATAGCAAATCATCATAATGTGAGGTAAGTTCTCCAAATCTCGCTTTTCATAATCGTTTAATAGCAATCCTTTTTGAAGTTTTCCTAATAAAACCAAATTAAAATTATAAATGTGATGCAACATTTTTCGGTTATATTGCGGTGGCTCGAATAACATTTCCGAATTCATTTTGTAATAACCATTGTCAAAAAAAGTCAAGGTTACTTTTTCAAAAGGATAATAACTTGTTTTATCATTTAATCCAAGTGAAATGTATTCGGTAATCGAAAAACTACTTTCATCATAATCAATACTTACTTCATCTAACGCCGAATAAAACAACTTTACTTGTTCGTTTACTAACTCAATATCTACTCTCGAATAATATACTTTATCCCGAATTTTTTTCTTATTTCCAGCCCAGCAAACCACAAATAATTCTTTGAAAACTTTGTATTTGGAAGGCAAGTCCTTATGGCGATTATTGATGAAATCTAAAACGCTTTCCAAAGTATGTTCAATGCTGTTTCGAGAACTATTTTCAATACTAATAACCGTTTCCACATTTTGTTTCGAATACGGAATTTTCTCCGTCGTTGGCGATGTATTACTACCTTTCCGTACGAAATAAGTATTCGCTTCAATAGTATGAATTCCTTTTTTGAAGTAGGAATTTTTAGATTTCGGTTTAATCGTAACTAAACCTACTACTTTGTCTTTTGGAAGGTTCGGAAAAGGCACATTTTCATACTGAATTTTAGGTGGATTTTCTAAAAAAGCATTCACCAAATTCTGAATTCGGCTATCATCAAAAAAATCATCACCCACAATTTCATTGGTTTCGTCTTCTACACCTACCACAATGTAAGAATTGTTACTCGGATTAGAATTGGAAAGCGCACAAATATGCTTTAAAAACTTAGCTTTTCCTTCTTTGGTGTGTAAATTCAACTGCCGCTTCTTATCATAAAAACTGTTCTCATCATGATGAGCTAAAAGATTTTTGATAAGAAGCCGCTTGTTGATCATTTTTTACCTGAATATTCTGAACACTGTTAACCGAACACTGATTACTATTCTAAGGTACTCTATTTCCCATACTTTCCGTCCAGATAGCAAACCAATCTTGTTTGTCTAAAACTAATGATTTTGCTTTCATCAATTGTTGAATTCTTCCTGAATTAACCGTTCCTGCTACTGGAGAAATTCCAGCAGGATGTTGCATAATCCAAGCCAATAAAATAATATCAGAACCTATGTGATATTTCTCTACCAACTTAGCCAAAAGTTGACGCAATCTAAAAGTTTGATCCGTATTTTCTCTAAAAACAGTTCCTAACGGATTCCAAGCCATAGGTTTGATATTGTGAATTTGCATATAATCGAAACTTCCATCTAACATCGCTTCATGATGGGTTGCCGAAAATTGTACTTGGTTAAAAGAAATTTCGGTTTTTTGACGTAATAATTCGGTTTGAGAGGATGTAAAATTTGAAACTCCAAAAGATAGAATTTTTCCATCTGCTTTTAATTTCGAAACCGCTTCTGCAATTTCATCCGCTTGCATTAACGGACTTGGGCGGTGAAGTAAAAAAACATCCAAATAATCGGTTTGTAAATTTTTTAATGAATTTTCGGCAGACCAAATAATATAATCTTTCGAGTATTCGTAATGTTTAATTGAATTATTAGGTCTGTTTTCTGAAACATATTGAATGCCACATTTGGTAATTAATTGAATTTTTTTGCGATCTATCTTACTTTCAGAAAACGCTTTTCCAAATGAAGCCTCGGTTGTATAACCGCCATAAATATCGGCATGATCAAAAGTAGTAATTCCGTTTTCTATGAATAAATTAATTAAGTGAGTAAATTCATTGGTATTTAGGTTTTTATCCCAAACACCCCAATTCATAACTCCGGCAATAATAGGTGATAATTCTACAGACATAGTTGTTGTGTTTTTAATTTTTTCTTAAAATTATAAAATAGAATCATAAAACACTCATAAAATCAACCTTTTTTATTCACTTTTAACGCAATGTTAACAACTTAAAACCAAAAAAAAATTCAATTTGCAGTGTTAAAAAATGTTGTTAATTTCACACCGCCAAATACAATCATAAAATGGAAGAAAATACATCAACCTTAGACATTAGAGCAATTAATGAAAAGATTGAAAGAGAAAGTGCTTTTATAGACTTACTTACAATGGAAATGAATAAGGTAATCGTAGGTCAAAAACACATGGTCGAGCGATTATTAATAGGTTTGTTAGGTCAAGGACATATTTTATTGGAAGGAGTTCCAGGATTAGCAAAAACCTTAGCCATTAATACGCTATCGCAAGCTGTTCACGGTTCATTTAGCCGTATTCAGTTTACACCCGATTTATTGCCTGCCGATGTGGTAGGAACTATGATTTACAACATCAAACAAAACGACTTTACGATTCGTAAAGGTCCAATTTTCGCCAACTTCGTCCTAGCGGATGAGATTAACCGTGCTCCTGCAAAAGTGCAATCAGCTTTGTTAGAAGCGATGCAAGAAAAGCAAGTTACTATTGGTGATGAAACGTTTAAATTAGACAAACCGTTCTTAGTAATGGCTACTCAGAACCCAGTTGACCAAGAAGGAACCTATCCATTACCAGAAGCGCAAGTTGACCGTTTCATGTTGAAAGTAGTAATCGATTATCCAAAAATGGAGGAAGAGCGTCACGTGATTCGTCAAAACTTAAAAGGTGCTTTTGAAAAAGTTAACCAAGTGGTTTCGTTAGAGCAAATTTTAAGAGCGCAAGAAGCTGTTCGTGAAGTATACATGGACGAAAAAATCGAGAAATACATCTTAGACTTAATTTTCGCAACACGTTATCCAGAAAAATATAAATTAGAAAGTCTAAAACCATTAATCAGTTTTGGAGCTTCGCCACGTGGAAGTATCAACTTAGCCACTGCTGCTAAATGTTACGCTTTCATCAAACGTAGAGGGTATGTAATTCCAGAAGACGTTCGTGCAGTTGTATATGATGTATTACGTCACAGAATTGGAATTACGTATGAAGCAGAAGCTGAAAACATTACAACTTTTGATATCATTAGCAAAATTGTAAACGAAATCGAAGTGCCTTAATCTAGTTATCAGTGTTAGTCCCAGTTTACAGATAATACTTTTTTAATACTGCGACAGTCAACTGCGACTGCTATCTAATTAAAATGGATACCAAAGAAATTCTAAAGAAAGTTCGAAAAATTGAAATCAAAACTCGAAGATTGAGTGATCATATCTTTTCGGGTGAATATCATACGTCTTTTAAAGGACGCGGGATGACGTTTTCAGAAGTGCGCCAATACCAATACGGTGACGACGTAAGAGCTATCGATTGGAATGTAACCGCTCGCTATAACGAACCTTTCGTAAAGGTATTTGAAGAAGAACGCGAATTAACCATGATGTTAATGGTGGATATTTCGGGTTCGGAAAGTTTTGGTACAAAAAATCAGTTAAAACGCGATATGATTACCGAAATCGCGGCGACATTGGCGTTTTCGGCAACTCAGAATAATGATAAAATTGGTTTGCTTTTGTTTTCGGACCAAATCGAATTGTTTATTCCGCCTAAAAAAGGTAAATCGCACGTTTTAAGAATCATTCGCGAGTTAATCGAATTCGAATCAAAAAGCAAAAAAACCGATTTATCGCAAGCTTTGAAATATTTATCAAGCGTTTTGAAAAAGAAAGCCATCGTGTTTTTAATTTCCGATTTCATGGTGAAAGATTATGAGCACACGCTAAAAATCGCTTCAAAACGACATGATGTGACTGGAATAAGAGTGTTTGACCAAAGAGAAGAAAGTATTCCAAACATTGGAATTGTAAATATGCTAGATGCGGAAACAGGCGAAACGCTTTTAGTTGATACCACGTCAAAAAAAGTGCGAATGGATTACGAAAAATACTACCGTGAAAATGTAAATTATTTCAAAGATATTTTTTCAAAATGTGGAGCAGGAACGATTAGTTCGAGAGTGGATGAAAGCTATGTAACCAAATTATTGGGTTATTTTAAAGCGCGTAATTAAGAAAAATGAAAAAGAAACTTTACTTATATATTGCTTTATTGTTCGGATTTTTGGGTTTTGCCCAACAAATCTCGTCTTCTATTGACTCAACTCAAATTAAAATTGGATCGCAATTCAATTTAACCATCAAAGCAAAAGTAAACGCTAAAGATAAAGTCGTTTTTCCAGATGGAAAGTTTTTTGGTGCTTTGGAAATATTAGAATCATACCCAATTGATTCCATAAAAAACGACAACCAATACGAATTAATCAAAAAGTACGGGTTAACCCAATTTGATTCGGGACGCTATGTAATTCCAAAATTATTAGTGAAAATCAATCAGAAGGAATTCCGTACCGATTCGCTTTCGATTTTGGTAAACGATGTAAAAGTCGATACGACCAAACAACAAATGTACGACATTAAAGACATCATCGCCACCGAAGAAAAACCGATGAGCGAATGGTGGAAATTACTGATTTTATTGGTGTTGATTATCGCTTCTGGATTTGCATCGTACTTCATCATCAAAAGATTACAAAAAGACAAAGAGCAAAAAGAAGAATTTTTCGCTTCGCCAATTGAAAAAGCGATTGCGTATCTTCAAAACTTAGATAAAAAACAGTTGGTGCAACGTGGTGATGTAAAAGAATATTATTCTGAAATGACCGATATCACAAGAACTTACATTGAAGAATCCATCCATATTCCAGCAATGGAAAGTACTTCAAGTGAGTTGATGGAAGCGTTGAAAAAAGCGATTGCTGATAAAAAAATGTTTGTCAATCGTGAAGATTTAGAAAAATTCAAGAAAGTGTTAGAAAATTCCGATTTGGTGAAATTTGCTAAATCGCAACCTTTACCATTCGAAATTGAAACCGATAAAAAAATCATCGATAAATTCTTATTGGTAATTGACAAAGCATTACCTAGAACCGAAGATCAAGCGGCAATTTTATTTGCTGAAGAAGTTCGTAAGAAGGAAATGCAAAAACAAAAGTTCAAACGTTTGGTGATGTCTATCGGAATTTCGATGTTTTTATTGGTGGCATCTGTTGTAATTTTCGCTTACACAGTAGGATTTGATTTTGTGAAAGACAGTTATTTTGGCTATTCTACCAAAGAATTGTTGGAAAAAGAATGGATTACTTCGGAATATGGAGAACCTGCTATCATTATTTCATCGCCAAAAGTTTTAAAACGAACTATAGATGAGAAAATTCAAAACAATCTTCCAGAAAACGTAAAATCAACTAGTCGTTTTGCCTATGGAAATATTACAGATGACTTCTCAATTGTTTTAATTACAACCGCTTACAAAGATACCACGAAGATAGATTTAGATTTAGCTTTGGAAGCCGATTTGAAAGAATTAGAAAAGTTTGGAGCTAAAAATATCATCGTAAAAACGGGCGAATTTGAAAACGTAAAAGGACTTTCAGGTAAAAAAGCCTATGGAACTTTTACCGCTTTTGACCCTGATAGCGAAGAAGATATAAAAATGCAGTACGACATTATGGTGTTGTCGCAACCGGGTGGCGCTCAAGAATTTTTCTTTATGTACAGAGAAGAAGACGAATACGCAAAACAGATTATTGAGAAAATTCAGAATTCAATTGAACTAAGAAAAGCCAAGAAATAATGGGAAAAGTAACCTTTTTAAATCCGGAATTTTTATGGTTGTTTTTGGTTTTACCAATAGCAATAGCTTGGTTATTTTATAAACGAAACCAACTTTCGGCAACGGTAAAAATGAGTTCATTAGAACCTTTCAAACAAAACCGAACATTCTTAGCCAAAGCAAAACCGTTTTTATACGTATTGCGAATCTTAGCTTTAAGTTCAATTATCATAGCATTAGCAAGACCAAGAAGTGTTGACGTAACCTCAAAATCGAAAACCACAAAAGGTATCGATATTGTAATGGCAATCGACGTTTCAAGTAGTATGTTGGCCAATGATTTAAAACCAAATCGTCTAGAAGCTTTGAAAAAAGTAGCTTCAACATTTGTGCAAGACAGAGTTAACGATAGAATCGGATTGGTAGTTTATGCAGGTGAAAGTTATACGAGAACTCCAGTAACTTCAGATAAAACCATCATTTTACAATCGCTAAAAACCATCGAATATGATGATTCCATTATTGCTGATGGAACCGGAATTGGGGTTGGTTTAGCCACTGCCATTAACCGAATTAAAGACAGCAAAGCGAAAAGTAGAATCATCATTTTATTGACAGATGGTGTGAACAATTCTGGAACCATCGATCCTAGAACCGCTTCTGAAATCGCAAAAGAATACGGCATAAAAGTATATACCATCGGAATTGGAACAAACGGTCAAGCGATGTTTCCTGTTGCGAAAGATGCGAATGGTAAATTGGTATTTAGAAAAATGCCTGTAGAAATTGATGAAAGCTTAATGAAAGAAATTGCGAAAGCAACCGATGCAAAGTATTTCAGAGCGACATCAAACAAAAAATTACAAGCCATTTACGACGAAATTAATAAGTTAGAAACCACCGAAATTGATGAGAAGAAATTCTACAATTACGATGAGAAATACAAACCTTTCGTGTTGATTGCATTTGTATTGTTAGGTGTTGAGGTGTTATTGAGAAATTCAGTTTTTAGAGGAATCGTTTAGAAAGAAAAACAATGTTTGAATTAGAAAGTCCAATATATTTTTACTTATTAGCGCTATTACCAGTAATAGTAGCACTTTTTCTATTCAATTTGTTTTGGAAAAGAAAAAGACAAGCTGTTTTTGCCGATTTGGAATTGTTTAATCAATTAGCGCCAGAAAGATCAAGCTTTAAACCAGCTTTGAAATTAGGAGTTTTGTTGTTAGCATTGGCTTGCATTATTATCGCTTTGGTAAACCCAAAAATGGGAACTAAAATGGAAACCGTAAAACGTCAAGGAATTGACATTGTGTTTGCGGTCGACATTTCAAAAAGTATGCTAGCCGAAGACGTAGCGCCAAATCGATTGGAAAAAACCAAGCAAATCGTTTCGCAAATCATCAATCAATTAGGAAATGACCGTGTGGGAATTGTTGGGTATGCAGGAAGTGCTTATCCAGTTTTACCCATGACAACCGATTACAGCATTGCAAAAATGTACTTGCAAAGTATGAATACCAATATGGTTTCTTCGCAAGGAACTGCTTTTAATGATGCTATTCAATTAGCAGTTGATTATTTTGATGTTAAAGATACTAGTAAGTTAATTGTTTTGATTTCTGACGGTGAAGACCACGGAGAAGGAGTAGAAGACGCTGTTGAAAAGGCAAAAGAAAAAGGAGTTCGCATTATAACTATTGGTGTAGGAACCGAAAAAGGTGGGCCAATTCCATTACGTGATGATAAAGGAACTATCGCTTCGTATAAAAAAGACCAAGAAGGACAAACGGTAATTACCAAGTTATATCCAGAAGTTTTAAAGAAAATTGCAGATAATACAAAATCAAAATATATAGTAGGAACTACTACAAAAGATGTGGTAGAAGAAATTAAAAAGTCATTAGATAAAATTGAAAAATCAGAATTTGAATCGCAACAAATTGCTGATTTTGAATCGCAATATCAATGGTTTTTAGCTTTAGGATTTTTATTATTGTTAGTAGATGTTTTCTTATTAGAGAAAAAAACGGCATGGGTGCAAAAGTTGAATTTATTTAACGAAAAAAAACATGAATAAGATAGTTTACATAGTTGTTTTATTGATAAGTGGCGT
The DNA here is from genome assembly GCF_041911335.1 of Flavobacterium sp. GTDB lineage: Bacteria > Bacteroidota > Bacteroidia > Flavobacteriales > Flavobacteriaceae > Flavobacterium. Next base: position 20,696 of record NZ_JAYRPD010000045.1, on the reverse strand, counting down.
TCTTTTTAGCCAAGAAAAAGATAAAAATCTGTACAACGGAAATCAATCTTTTGCACAAAAAAGTTACACCAACGCCGAAGCAGATTATCGGGTAACTGAATCGAAAAAATCGCCAAAAAAAGCAGTTGCAGGATACAATTTAGGAAATAGCATTTACCGTCAAAATCAGCCTGGCGAAGCACAAATTAAATATATTCAAGCTTTAGAATCGGCAAAATCGAAAACCGAAAAACATCATATTTATCATAATTTAGGCAACACATTTATGCTAGATAAAAATTACGACGCTGCTGCGGAAGCCTATAAAAATGCTTTACGAAACAACCCATTAGACGAAGAAACACGTTATAATTATGCTTTAGCAAAAAAGAAGAAAAAAGAAAATCCACCACCAAAAGGCAACAACGACAAAAATAAAGGCGGCGGAAATGAAAATAAACCGCAACCCGAAAACAACAAAAACGACAAAGGAAACAATAAAAAAGACCAAGATAAAAACAAAGGCGAAGACAAAAAAGACGACAAAGGCGATGGAGACAAAAAAGACGATAAAAATGAATCGCCAAAGCCAAGTGGTGCCGACAAACAACGTATCGACAATATTTTAGATGCTGTTAATAATGCTGAAAAGAAAATTCAGGACAAAGTGAATGAGAAAAAAGTGAAAGCACGTCCGGTTTCAAATGAAAAAGATTGGTAATTCATGAAAAAGATATTTGTAGTTTTATTTTTAACGTTTTTTTACAGCTCTGTTTCCGCTCAAGTAAAATTTGAAGCACAAACAGAAAGAAGTTCTTATGGACTAAACGAGCGCATTCAATTGGTGTTTTCCATCAATAATGAAGGTGATAATTTTGTAGCTCCAAAGTTTCCCGGATTTAAAGCTGAAGGACCATTCATCAATAAAGGAAACCAAACTTCAATTACGATTATAAATGGTAGAGTGAACCAAAAAAGAGAAATTTCAACCCAAGTCATTTACTATTTAACACCTACTAAAAAAGGAACTTTTACCATAGGTGCCGCTTCAATCGAATATGATGGAACAGTTTATAAATCAGCTCCGATAAAAATCACCATTACCGATCCTATCCAAATGCCAACTTATCCAGGTCAACAACCAACGAATGTGAATTATGGAGAAGGAATTCATTTGGTAGCCGAATTATCTACAAAAAATCCGTTTGTAAACGAGCCCGTTACAGTAGTTTACAAATTGTATTTCGAACCGCGTTCAACGGTTGGGAATTTCAGAAATTTCAAAGCACCAAAGTATAACGATTTCTGGAGTCAGTATATCGACATGAAGCAATTGCGTGCAGAACGAGGAAAATACAACGGCAAAGATTATAGCATGGTGGTGCTTCGTAAGGTAATTTTATATCCATTAGAAGCAGGCGCTAAAACCATAGAACCTTTCAAAATCGATTTAGATGCCGAGGTTCCAACTGGTCGTCGTGATTGGTTTGGCGAATATGAAATGCGAGTTATTGAAAAATCACTTTCAACAGGAACGCAAACCATCAATGTAAAACCTCTTCCAGAAAACGGAAAACCAGAAAGTTTTACTGGAGCTGTAGGTAAATTTGATTTCAAAGTAATACCATCCAAAACTAGTTTAAAAGCAGGCGAATCCTTAGATTTAGAAGTGAGTGTCTCGGGGAAAGGAAATTTAAAATTATTTACATTACCAAAACCTGTGGTTCCAAGTGCATTAGAAATGTACGATCCAGCTCATACCGAAAATGTACAAACACCTGTTACGGGTATGACCGGAAAAATTTCGGACAAATACACCATTATTCCTCAGTTTAAAGGAAAATATACGATTAAACCAATGGAGTTTTCATACTACGATTTGACAAGTAAATCGTATAAAACCATCACTTCAAAAGAAATTACCATTGATGTAGCCGAAGGTGACGGAACATTTGTAGCCAATACACCAAGCACTAATAAACAAGCCATTCAGAAAAAAGAAGTATTCCAATTCAATAAGTTGAAAACGGAATTTGTTTCTGCTTCTAGAAAAGATTTCTTAGGTTCAGGATTGTTTTATAGTTTGTTATTTGCACCATTATTATTGATTCCGATTGTGATGATTGTCAGAAAGCAAAAAGAAGCAAAAGATGCCGATGTGGTTGGAAATAGAATCAGACAAAACAACAAGTTAGTGAAGAGATATTTGTCGGAAGCCAAAAAACAAATGGGCGACAAAGTACCGTTTTATATGGCAATGGAAAAAGCATTACACAATTTCTTGAAAGCCAAATTACATATCGAAACGGTTGAAATGAGCAAAGAAAATATCATCGAATTATTACAACAACGAAACGCATCCGAAGAAAGTATTAATCGATTTATGGAATTAATTAACGATTGCGAATTCGCAAGATATGCACCAGCAACCGATATCGCCATGACAAATGATTTTGAACGAGCTGTGGAACGAATTTCAGAACTTGAAAAACAAATCTAACCACAAAGGACACAAAGAAAGCACAACGAACACCAAAAAATGAATTATGACGGAACAAGAAATTTCTAAAATAGTATTTGATTGTGCTTTACGAGTTCATAAAGCGTTAGGTCCGGGTTTACTTGAAAGTGCGTATGAAGAATGTTTGTATTATGAGTTAAAGAAATCGAATCTTAAAGTTGAAAAACAAAAACCATTACCTCTAGTTTATGAAGAAGTAAAGTTAGATGTTGGTTATAGAATAGATTTAATTATTGAAGATAAATTTATTGTTGAAATCAAAGCAGTTGAAACATTAAACGAAGTTCATTTAGCACAGTTATTAACCTATTTAAAATTGACCGATTGTAAATTGGGGTTGTTAATTAATTTTAATGTCAAACTTTTAAAAAACGGAGTACAAAGAGTCATCAACGGAATATTATAGCCAAAGCTTAGTGACCACTTTAGTGGCTAAATTTTTGAAATATAAGCATAGTGCTCATAGTGCCTTCCTTGTGCCCTTTGTGGTTAAAAATGCAACGATATTAAAGAATGAATAAAAACATAGTGCACATTGTGCCTTCTTTGTGCCCTTTGTGGTTAAAAAAAATTAAAAATGAAAAAACACATTCTCCTTTTCATACTAACATTTCAATTCGTCCAAGCAAACGAATCCATTGACGTTACCTTCAAAAAAGCAAACGATTTATATAACAAAGGCGATTACGAACAAGCGTTGCAATCTTTCGAAAGTATTGTAAACAAAGGCAACGAATCAGCTGATTTGTATTTTAATATTGCGAATTGTTATTACAAACTTGGAAAAGTAGCGCCATCGATTTATAATTATGAAAAAGCATTGCTTTTAAACCCAGATGACGAAGCCATTCAAACCAATCTATCGTTTGCACAAAAAATGACCATAGATGATATTAAAATCCTTCCAGAGGTTGGTTTTAAGGAAATGGTGAAAGAATTTACTAGTGTTTTTCATTACGATACTTGGGCTTGGATTTCGGTTTTTGTTGCTTTCCTAGGTTTACTTTCGTTTTTAGGTTATTATTTTGGAAATACCGTATTTCTAAAACGTACGTTTTTCACTTTGTTTTTGTTGTTTTTAGTCGGAATTGGCGTAACCGTTTTCGCTGCTTTTTTACAAAAGAAATTCGATGCGAATTACAATCCAGCCATCGTTTTTGCAGAAGCAACCACTTTGAAAGCCGAACCCAAAAACAGTTCGGAAGATGTAGTAACGCTTCACGAAGGTACAAAAGTTTTCGTTTTAGAAGAATTAGGCAATTGGAAACAAGTAGAACTAACCGACAAAACCAAGGCGTGGATTGATAAAGAAGCGATTAAGGAAGTGAAGGATTAGTGTTCAGTGTTCAGTTGAAAGTGTTCAGAAATCAGATGAGTTAGGTTGAGCTTGTTAAAGCCTTTACTTCTCACTCTCAACTTCTTTCTTAAACTCTTCGTGCCAAACTTCAATCGTAGGATAAATCGCTTTTGAACTATTCTGAATTGGGTTATAAAAAATCGAATTGTCTTTTGTTTCTTTAGAAAGCAACATGTTATTGATGTTGATTTTCTCAAAAATAAAAAGTACAACACTCAAAGCTAAAATCGTTTTCAACAAGCTAAAAATCACACCGGCGAATTTGTTTATCCAACCTAGAAAAGCAAAATCAGCTAACTTGGTTAAAATTTTTGCGCTTAAGTGAATGCCAATCACCACCAACAAAAAAGTGATGATAAAAGCGGTAATTTCAATATATTTCGGATTCCAACTTGGGACAATTCCGGTAAAAATCGCACCTACTAAACTCGAAAATTTAATCGCTAAATAAATTCCAGCAACCAAGGCTAATAGAGAAGCGACTTCCACAAAAAGTCCGTTTTTTAATCCTTTATAAACTGCAAAACCCAATAAAACCGCAAAAACAATATCAATAAAACTCATTTGAAAGAAAATAGAATAAAGAACAAAGATAAAAGAATTGTTGAAAGTAGTTTTCTGTTGTTATCTTTGCAAGAAATTTGGTAATTGGTTATCGGTAATTGGTCATTGGAACCCATCACCCATCACCCATCACCTTAAACCCAAAAACATGTCAAGAGACGAACAATTAAAACAGCGTTGGGAAAGCGTTGTCACTATATTATCAAATAAATTCGCAGACGGAGAAACCCTTGATTTAGAGGGAATCATCTATTTAATTGGCGTACAAGAATTAGGAAAAATTCATGCTACTTTTAAAAAAGATGAAAAAGTAAACCTGATGCACATCGCGATTTGCCGTTTGTTAGAACCTTACGGTTATTACGAATTTGAATATTTCGACAACGATGGTTGGCCACATTACAAAGTAAAAGAAGAATTACCACCACTAAAAGCAGGTGAGCAAGCGGTACTAATGAAAGAAGCAATTGTAAGCTACTTTTTAGAGAAAGAATTGATAGATTAGTTTTCAGTCGCAGTCGCAGTTGGCAAATTTGTAAATTCTGAAAACTGTGACTGAGACTGTTTACTTTCATTAAAAATCCATAAATTTGCACCTTTATACAACGAGCGATGACAGAAACGATTAAAGCCCATATTGAAGAAGTAAAAGCTTTTCAAACCGATAATAAAGAACAATTAGAAGCCTTCCGAATCAAGTATTTAGGAAGTAAAGGTTTGTTGAAAGAATTTTTTGCCGAATTCAAAAATGTTCCAAACGAACAAAAGAAAGAATTCGGACAAGTAATCAACGAATTGAAAACTTCGGCAGAAGAAAAGGTAAAAACTATTCAAGACGCTTTAGAAAATAAAGAAGAAGCAAAAGGAATTTATGGCGATACAACTCGTCCGGGAGAAGCGATGAACATTGGTTCGCGTCACCCAATTTCTATTGTAAAAAATCAAATGATTGATATTTTTTCAACCATTGGTTTCAACGTGTCCGAAGGTCCAGAAATCGAAGACGATTGGCACAATTTTACCGCATTAAATTTACCAGAATACCATCCAGCAAGAGATATGCAGGATACGTTTTTCATTCAAACCAATCCTGATGTTTTGTTGCGTACACACACTTCATCAGTACAAGTGCGTTACATGGAAAACAACAAACCGCCGATTCGTACGATTTCTCCAGGAAGGGTTTTCCGTAACGAGGCTGTTTCTTCGCGTTCGCACTGTATTTTCCATCAAGTGGAAGGATTGTATATTGATAAAGACGTTTCCTTTGCCGATTTAAAACAGACGTTGTTGTATTTCACAAAAGAAATGTTCGGAAAATCGAAAATCCGTTTACGTCCATCGTATTTTCCATTTACAGAACCAAGTGCTGAAATCGATATTTATTGGGGATTAAAAACAGAAACCGATTATAGAATCACCAAAGGAACCGGTTGGTTAGAAATTGGCGGTTGCGGAATGGTAGATCCAAACGTATTGAAAAACTGCGGTATCAACCCAGACGAACACACCGGTTTTGCTTTCGGAATGGGAGTGGAGCGTATTGCGATGTTGTTGTACCAAATTGGCGATATCCGTATGTTTTATGAAAACGACGTACGTTTCTTAGAACAATTCAAATCGAGTATATAATTTAAGATAAAGTCTTAATACTTAATTCTTTAATCTTAATACTGTTTCAATGAAAAAAGACATTATCATCCCAAAAGTAGAAGGCGTTCACATTGTAGCTTTTCAAGAATGGAACGACGATTTTATGGAGAATTCTTGGTACGCTTATTTAATAAACGATACCGATGATTTATTGGAAATGGCTATGGTAGTTTCACGCGCTTACGGTTTAATCAATGGCGAAGAACGTAGAACGGGAACATTCCGTCATGCGTTTGCCAAAGTAGAACCCAGAACTGCTGTTAAAGTAGAATTATTAGAAAACAACGTTTTACAATTGAATAACGAATTCATGTTATCGTATTTTGCAAACGGACAATTATACGATAAAACCTTCGTGTTCCGTGTAAACACCATCAACGAAAAAGCTACTGCCGACTTACCAATCATAAACAAAAGAGGAGTTTTCGCAAACTAGATTTTAAAAAACTTACCGCAGATTCGCAGATTAATAATGAAATCTGCGAATCTGCGGTTTTCATTTTTATCTTTTAGATAATCCATAAAATCCGAGTTATCAGTCGTAAAAAAGAAAATATTTTTACCTTTAAGAAATTTTTTCAACACCACAACATGAAACCATTTCTTATCGTTTTAGCCTTATTAACTACAACAATTTCACAAGCACAAGATTTCGCTAAACACGTCAATCCATTTATTGGAACTGGTGGTCACGGACATACTTTTCCTGGAGCAACCGTGCCTTACGGGATGGTGCAACTTTCTCCTGACACTAGAATCGATGGCAGTTGGGATGGCTGTGGCGGTTATCATTATTCCGATAATTTGATTTACGGATTTTCGCACACGCATTTGAATGGAACCGGGGTTTCGGATTATGGAGATATTATGTTGATGCCAACTATGGGTGAACCATCTTTTGATAATAAAATCTATTCCTCTACTTTTTCGCATGCGAATGAAAAAGCTTCCGCTGGATTTTATTCCGTGAAATTAGACAAACACAATATCGATGTACGTTTAACCACTTCAACCCGTGTTGGTTTTCATGAATATACGTTTAATAAAGACGGTCAAGCCAATGTGATTTTAGATTTAAGACATCGTGATAAACTTCTGGAAGGTGAAATTCGATATGTTGACTCAAAAACAATTGAGGTTTTAAGAAGAAGTGAAGCTTGGGCGAGAAATCAATATGTTTACGCTCGAATTGAATTCAGTAAACCATTTAAAGAAATTAAAACAAATAGCGCAAATCATCTGACAGATAATCGAATACTTACAGATTATGCGGGTGCTTATCAATTCAAAGTAAAAAAAGGCGAAAAAATCCTCGTAAAAGTATCACTTTCGCCAACGAGTTATGAAGGAGCTAAATTAAACAGTTCCGAAATTAAACATTGGGATTTCGATAAAGTTCATAAAGATGCTATTGCGGCTTGGAATAAAGAATTATCAAAAATTGAAGTCACGTCTGATGATAAAGACAAGTTAGCGATTTTCTACACGGCTCTGTATCACACGATGATGCAACCGAACATCGCTCAAGATTTAGACGGAAAATACCGCGGTAGAGACAACCAAATTCATGTTGCTGAAGGATTTGATTATTACACGGTGTTCTCGCTTTGGGACACGTTTAGAGGCGCGCATCCGTTGTACACGTTAATCGACAAGAAACGTACTTCGGATTACATCAATACCTTCATAAAACAATACGAACAAGGCGGCAGATTACCCGTTTGGGAATTGGCTTCTAATGAAACCGATTGTATGATTGGTTATCATTCGGTTTCTGTGATTGCAGATGCGATGGCAAAAGGAATAAGAGGTTTCGATTACGAAAAAGCTTTTGAAGCCAGCAAAGCGTCTGCCATGCGCGATGTTTTAGGTTTGGATGCGTACAAGAAAAACGGCTTCATTTCGATAGATGACGAACACGAAAGCGTTTCCAAAACCTTAGAATATGCTTATGATGATTGGTGTATTGCACAAATGGCACAAATTTTAAACAAGCAAGAAGATTACCAATATTTCATGAAACGTTCTCAAAACTGGAAAAACATTTTCGATTGGGAAACCGGTTTTATGCGTCCAAAGAAAAACGGAGGTTGGGACAAACCTTTCGACCCAAGAGAAGTCAATAATAATTTTACCGAAGGAAATTCATGGCAATACTCGTTTTTTGTACCCCAAGATATTGAAGGCATGATTCAAGCGTATGGCGGACCTGAAAAATTTGAAGCCAAGTTAGACGAAATGTTCAACAGTGAAAGTAAAACCACAGGTAGAGAACAAGTCGATGTTACGGGTTTAATCGGACAATATGCGCATGGAAACGAACCAAGTCACCACATGGCGTATTTGTACAATTATGTTGGGAAACCAGAAAAAACGAATGCAAAAGTCAAGTATATTTTAGATAATTTTTACACAAACACACCAGATGGTTTAATTGGAAACGAAGACTGCGGACAAATGAGTGCTTGGTATGTGTTGAGTTCGATGGGGATTTATTCGGTGACCCCTGGACAGCCGAAATGGGATATTAATGAACCTTACTTAGACGCGAAAGTTAGTATCGATGGAAATAAACCAAATTATCTTCACTTACCAAATGCTAGAGGTATTTTGCCACAATTTGGTATGGAAACTATAGATAAAGTAGAGTGTCAATTAATCATTCCAGTTCCAGTAATTCAAGCGGAAAGTAAAGCGTTTAAAGATAATTTGAAGATTGAATTGAAATCTCAAAATTCAGAGGATAAAATTTATTATTGGACTTTTAATCAAGATGGTAAAAATAATATTGTTGGGGTTTCACTCTTGTACAAAAAACCAATTGAAATCACTAAAACGACAACTATTTATACTTTTGTAAAAAATGGAGCTACTGCTAGCGATACCATTTCTGCAACCTTCTTCAAAAAACCAAACGATTACACAATCAACATCAAATCGGTTTACAATCCGCAGTATCATGCGGGTGGTCCAGAAGGGTTGCTAGATGGTATTTTAGGAACCGAAAACTGGAGAAAAGGCGATTGGCAAGGTTACCAGAGTCAAGATTTTGAAGCGGTGGTGGATTTAAAAGAAGTGAAAAGTGTTAGTAAAATTTCAACACGCTTTTTACAGGACCAACGTTCTTGGATTTTAATGCCAACGAAAGTCGAATATTTCATTTCAGAAGACAATGTGAATTTTACGTTTTTCGGTTCGGTAAACAATACGTTTGATCCAAAAATAGAGGAAAATACAATTCTAAATTTCACATCAAACGAAACAAAAGGAAAGAAAGTTCGTTACGTAAAAGTAATCGCTAAAAACTTCGGCAAACTACCAGAATGGCATCAAGGATTTGGTGGCGATGCGTTTATTTTTGTAGACGAAATAACAATTGATTAACAACTCAGCGCTCTTTTTAGTTTTAATTTTACAATTGTAAATAAATGAAACATGAAAAGAGCGCTTTTTTATACTGTATTTTTAATTTTATCGAACACTATTTCGGCTCAAGTTGTTTTTGAACCTTCGTTAAAGGAAGCGTTTAAAAAGGCTAAAGAGCAAAACAAGATTGTTTTTGTCGAATATTACAATTCCGATTGTCCAGTTTGTAAACGTTTAGGCGATTTGCTTAAAAGAGATTCTTTAGTTGCCAATTACTACAATAAAAATTTCATTAATTATGCTATGAACACCAATGGTTCTTTAGCAGAAGATGACAATGTATTTATTTCCGAAGCAAATCTTCATTTTGAAAGCGTTCCAGTGCTTTTATATTTCGATGCGAATAAAAAATTCTTGCATCATAGCGGTGTAAATGTCGAAACCGAACATCTAATAAACGAAGGAAGGAAAGCCAAAAACCCCGATTTTAGAACTTCTGGCTTAAAAGCAAAGTACGAAAAAGGTGATCGAACGGTAAAAACACTTTATGCGTATTGCGATTTACTTTTGGTCAATAAAAATGAAACTTTACTCAAAAAAGTATCTCAAGAACTTTTCGAATCGTTCAAAAAGGAAGAATTACCAACTAAAAAGAGTTACATTGTTTTAAAACAAGTCGTAATTTCTACAGAAAATGGCTTTTTTCAGTATTGGATAAATAATCTGGATAACTTAAAAGACTTTGAAACAGGCTATAAAGCTGGAACCGAAAAATCTTATCTGGAAAAAATCGTTCTAAAAGAATTGAATGATAACACTATTAAAAGTTGGGACGCATCCAAAAAAGATAAATTCAAAGATTACATTTTGAAGTTAAAAATTACGGATAATCCAGAAGTGTATTTTGAATAGTATTAATCTTTATCAGGGAACAACAAAGAAGCGATTACAGACAAGATTAAAGCTCCACCAACAACAGACAATGATAAACTCGTTGGAACGTGGTAAAACGGAGCTATAATCATTTTAGTTCCGATAAAAGCTAATATAAATCCTAATCCATATTTCAATTTACTGAACATATACATAAAGTTCGCTAAAAGGAAATACAACGAACGCAATCCTAAAATCGCAAAAATATTCGATGTGTACAAAATGAACGGATCATCAGGAGCAATAGCAAAAATTGCTGGAATACTATCAATCGCAAATAATAAATCGGTAAACTCAACGATTGCAACCACTACAAACAAAGGTGTTGCTACTTTAAGTCCGTTTTCAATAGTAAAGAATTTATCGCCATCATATTGATGGGTTACATTGAAAAATTTATACACAAATCGCGCACCAGGGCTTTTAGTAAAATCCTTACTTCCTTCATCTTCTTCCTGACTTAATGCCGATTTAATTCCGGCAACAATCAAAATAATTCCGAAAAGTGTTAACAAGTAATTGATTTTAACCATGTGTCCAAAAAGCTCCATTTCTGGTAAATAGGTATAATTCAGTAACCAAACACCCGCAAAAATGAAAATTGCTCTAAAAACCAAAGCTCCAATCACACCCCAAAATAACACTTTGTGTTGGGCTTCTTTTGCTACGTTGAAATAACCAAAAACTAAAATAAAAACAAATAAATTATCTACCGAAAGTGCTTTTTCAATCCAGTATGCGCCTTGAAATTGCATGAATTTTTCGGCTCCCATGTAGTGATAAATAATACCACTGAATCCCATGGCTAAAGAAATCCAAATTACCGACCAAATAGCCGCTTCACGATTGGAAATCACGTGACCTTTTTTGTTTAAAACACCTAAATCTAATACCAACATAGCAATGATGGTAATGGTAAAAGCCGTAATAATTCCTGGATGATCAATTAAATGATCAATTGCACCTGTTTTTAGTGAAAATAGCATGGATTAATTTAATTTTTCTGTTAATGCCTTGAAAACGGTTTTTGCGTCTTTGTTTTCGTATAAAATTTTGTAAACAGCGTCGATAATTGGAGTATCAGCACCGTATTCTTGATTTAATTTGTAAGCACTTTTTACAGCATAATAGCCTTCGGCAACCATACTCATTTCCATTTGTGCTGATTTTACGGTGTAGCCTTTTCCAATCATGTTTCCGAACATTCTATTTCGAGAAAAAACAGAATATCCTGTTACCAATAAATCGCCTAGATAAGCCGAATTATTAATGTTTCGCTTCATTTTATGCACTTTACGAATGAATTTCTTCATTTCGCGAATACCGTTACTCATCAAAACCGCTTGAAAGTTATCGCCATAGCCTAAACCATGAGCAATTCCGGCTGCAATTGCGTAAATATTTTTTAAAACGGCTGCATATTCGGTTCCAATAATATCATCTGAAGTTTTAGCTTTGATGTAGTGCGAACTCAGATTTTTAGCTACGAATTTGGCTTTTTTCTTATCGCTACAAGCAATTGTTAGGTACGATAAACGTTCCATTGCTACTTCTTCCGCATGACATGGACCTGTGATAACGCCAATGTTTTCAAATGGAATATCGTATTTGGTATGAAAATGTTCTCCAACAATTAAGCTCGATTCAGGAACAATTCCTTTAATGGCTGAAAAAATGATTTTTCCTTTCAAACTTTCAGTTAAACTTTCCAATTCTTTGCTCAAAAAAGCTGACGGAACCACAAAAATAACGTAATCAGCATAAGCCACCGCTTCGTTGATATCGTTGGTAAGTTTTAATTTATTGGTGTCAAACGCAACCGAACTCAAGTAGTTTGGATTGTGTTTTTGATGTTTTAAATGCTCAATAGCATAAGTACTTCGCATGTACCAAGCAATTTCGTCTTGATTTTCACAAAGCATTTTCGCAATTGCAGTAGCCCAACTTCCTCCTCCAATGACGGCAAATTTTGGCTTTTTTTCCATTTTACGATTTAATTTAGAACATCAAAAATAGGCATTTAAAAAGGATTTACAAAAAACGTTTGCGAAACTCTTTTTAATGTTGCATTTAAACACGGATTCCACGAATTAACACCAATTTTCTTTACTTTTTTTGAAGTTTTTTTGGAAAAGCTTCATAATCTTTGCGAAAGACTTCAAAGCTTTGCGTTAAAAATTATTTGTGTTAATTCGTGAAATTTATGTTTTATTTTTTAATAACTCATTTCTACAATAGCTCTCACTTTTTCAAGTGTGATGTTTTGCTTTTCACCCATGGCTTTCCAACCTCTTTCTTCGAAACGATTTACGATGAAATCAGCTGTTTTTTCGATGTTTTCTGCGTTTTCAGAAATTTTGGTTTTCATGCCCATTTTGTGGAAGAACTCAACCGTTTTTTCAATCGCTTTTTCTGCAATTTCTTCCGTTGAATTGCCTTGAATGTTCCAAACGCGTTGCCCGTATTGTGCTAATTTCTCTTTTTTCGTATCGAACATGACGCGGTACAAGTTAGGTCCAATAATAGCCAAGGTTCTTGCATGATCAATTTCGTATAAAGCGGTTAATTCATGACCAATCATGTGTGTTGCCCAATCCGAAGGAACTCCTTTTTGAATTAAGCCATTCAATGCCATAGTAGCACTCCAAACAAAGTTAGAAGCCAATTTATAATCACTCGGATTTTCTACAACATCTGGACCAATTTCAATTAGCGTTTGTAAAATACTTTCTGAAATTCGGTCTTGTAATAAAGCATCGTGAGTATATGTTAGATATTGTTCCATAACGTGTGTGAACGCATCCACAACACCGTTTTGTAACTGTCTTTTTGGTAACGAAGTAATTACAGTTGGATCTACAATTGAGAATACTGGAAATAAAGCACTTCCGCCTAATGTTAGTTTTTCTTGCGTAGCTTCAATCGTAACCACAGCACCTGAATTCATTTCCGAACCGGTTGCTGGTAAAGTTAAAACCGTTCCAAAAGGAATAACTTTAGCAACATCTTTGAATAAAATACGTTTTTTCAAGATATCGGCTTCGTCACCTTCAAAATTAACGGCAGCCGAAATAAATTTCACGCCATCAATCACGCTTCCGCCACCAACAGCTAAGATGAAACCAATTTTTTCAGCACGGATAATTGCAACGGCTTTCATTAAAGTTTCAAAACGAGGATTTGGTTCAATGCCACCAAATTCTACGATATCGTGATTTGGTAAAGCGTTTTTGACTTGGTCATAAACGCCATTTTTGAAGATACTTCCACCACCATAAGCGATAAGAATTTTAGTATCTGAAGGAACTAAATCAGTTAGTTTAGCAATTTGTCCTTTTCCAAAGACATAATTTACCGGATTGTATAATTCGAAGTTTAGCATAACATTTTATTTTTTAAGAATACAAAGTTACGCAATGGGATTGGGAACGAATGGTAAAGGAATGTTAAGAGATGGTTTTATTAGTTTCAAACTTTTCCTTGAAGTAATTCAAATTTTTTAGAATTTCATCTTTATCACTTTGAAAACTAAACAAACTATAAACTTTTTTACCTTTTGATTTTGAAAAAATTATCAGTTCATAGTAAGTAATATATTTATTTGGTTTTACTAACGCGCCAAAATCATATATATCATCCCATTCAAATTTGATATTTTCGATTTCAAAACCAGACAGGTTAATTTTTATCAACTTACTTTTTTTGAATTTTAAATAAACAAGATTTGCAATCATTACAATTCCTGAAAAGATTAAAATTGGAATAAAATTATCACTGTCTTTAAATCTCAAACATATTAAAACAATTGCTAATCCAATTATTATTAATGTTCCATTATTTGATTTTTTTGTATCAAAAATAATTTCTTCTTTTTCAGTTGTTGAAACACCAAATTCAGTTGAACGCAAAAAGTAATCTTTATTGAAAAGTTTGTCCTTTATTGAGTTACCTTTTTTGGGTAAATTTTCGATTTGTTTTTCAAAATCAGTATTCATATTCTATTTAAGTTTACTTCTTATAAAACAAATTATGTTCCACATATTCCCAAACTTTATTGGGTAACAACGGAACCACATTTTTACCTTTTTTAATGCTTTCGCGAATGAAGGTTGAGGATAATTCTATTACAGGCGCGCCAACTCTGTGAATTTTTTCATGATTGATAAATTGCTCGTCAATTTCTCCTGAATTTAGTCTCGGGTAGACATAAATATCGTGGTTTTGTAAAATGACTTCGTAGTTTTTCCATTTGTGAAGCGAGTTCAAATTGTCTTCGCCCATGATTAACGAAAATTCGTTTTTTGGAAACTTTTCTTGTAAATGCGCTAAGGTAATTACGGTATAATTCGGTTGCGGTAATTTGAATTCGATATCCGAAGGTTGGATTTTCGGATAATCTTCCGTCGCCAAATGCACCATGTGCAAACGATGGTAATCATCTAACAACGAACTTTTCTGCTTGTGTGGATTATGAGGCGTAACCACCATCCAAATTTGATCCAAATCAGAATATTCCGCCATGTGATTGGCAATGATTAAATGCCCAATGTGAATGGGATTAAAAGTTCCGAAATATAGACCTATTTTCATTTTCAAACACTAATTTCACAAATTATCACGAATTCAAAATAATTAAATCTCACAAAATTTGTGCTAATTCGTGGAATTCGTATTGATGAATTTTTTTACTAACTGATACGCTTCTTCTTTTGCCACATCTAAATCATAATTTTTGATTATGGTGTCAAATTGTGGTGCGGTGGCTAATTCTACGTGGGCTTTTGCAATTCGCATGTTGATTTTGTCATCGCTTTCTGTAGAACGTTGTTTTAGGCGGCGTTTTAATTCGTCAACGCTTGGTGGTTTTACGAAAACTGCTAAGGTTTCGTTAGGAAATTTGCTTTTAATACGCAATCCACCCGCTACATCAATATCAAAAATTACGTGTTTTCCTAAAGCCCAGATGCGTTCTACTTCGGTTTTTAAAGTGCCGTAGAAATTATCGGTATATACTTCTTCCCATTCCACGAAATCTTCCGCTTTAATGTGCTTTTTGAATTCGTCCCAAGAAATGAAATAATAATCTTTTCCATCCACTTCTTCACCACGAGGCGCACGCGTAGTACACGAAATTGAAAATTCTAAATTCAAATCGGGTTGGGCTAATAAATGTCTTACTATAGTGGTTTTTCCTGATCCTGATGGTGCAGAGAATACTAATAATTTTCCTTTTTGCATTGTGTTGTTGTTTTTGCCATGGATTAATGGATTATAACGATTTTAATCCGTGAAAATTTGTGTAATCTGTGGCTTAAACTATAAAACGTTTAATACCTGTTCTTTGATTTTTTCCAATTCATCTTTCATCATTACCACCAATTTTTGCATTTCGGTATGATTCGATTTTGAACCCATGGTATTGATTTCTCTTCCCATTTCTTGGGTGATAAATCCTAATTTTCTTCCGTTGGCTTCTTTACCATTTAGCGTTTCTAAGAAATAGTTCAAATGGTTGCCCAGACGTACTTTTTCTTCAGTAATGTCGTATTTTTCTAGATAAAAAATCAATTCTTGCTCGAAACGATTTTCATCTACATTGATTTTTAATTCATCTAAAGCAGTGCGCAAACGTGTTTTTACGGTTTCAATGCGTTCGGCATCGTAAGAAACCGCTTCGTTCATTAATTTTTCGATGTTGGCAATTCTTAATTGGAATTCTTTTTCCAAAGAAGCACCTTCATCTTTTCTAAAGTTAGTGATATTTTCTAACGCTTCATCAATCACGGTTTGGATTTGTTTCCATTCGTTTTCATCGATTTCGTCGCGCTCGGTTTTTAAAGCATCGGGCATACGAACTGCCATTTTCATTAATTCTGTTTCATCTGCATTTGGAATAACAGCTTTCATTTGGTTAATGTACCCTTTCACAATCGGCACATTGATTTTTGAAGTCGTTTCTTCGCCAGTTACTTCTACATAAAACGAAAAATCAACCTTTCCGCGTTCTAAACGTTGCGAAATTTGATTGCGTAAACCCAATTCCATTTCACGAAAAACCGATGGCATTCGAGTATTTAAGTCTAAACCTTTACTGTTTAGCGATTTGATTTCTACGGTAATTTTTTTGGTTGGTAATTGCAAAGAAGCTTTCCCAAAACCCGTCATAGAGTGTATCATACGTTATAAAAATGTCTTCAAAGATAAGAAAAAGTGTTCAGTCTTCAGTTTTTAGTCTTCAGTATTGGAAATCTGATTAAGAAGTAGATTTCTTTTGGGTAACCAAATAAACCCCAACAAATATCAACACAGCTGAAATCAATTTCACTAAACTTAAATCATCTTTTCCTAAACTTACAGCGAAAATAGTCGCAAAAAGGGGTTGTAAATAGATGAAAACCGCAACGGTTGTAGGTTTTAATTCGCGCATGGAGACTAAATTCAGCAAATAGGTTAAGAAAGTCGAGAACACGACTACAAACCCAATTTTCCAGATAATATCCGTTGGTAAATTCGCAAAATCTACGGCTTGAAATTCGCCCCAACCAAAAGGCAACACCATCAAAAAACCAAAAGTGTAAATCCACTTTACGAAGGTGAAGGCGTTGTATTTATCCATTAATTTCTTTACGATGATGAGGTAAAATCCATAAGAAACCGCATTTACGAAAACCAATAAATTCCCTAAACTCGCATTTGTAGCATTTACCAATGATTTTCCGTAAAGAATTAAAGTTATCGTTCCAGCTAAGCCTAAGATGATTCCTAACACTTTTCGGTTTTCCATCCGTTCTTTCATGATGAATGCGGATAAAACCAGGACAATCATCGGTGTAGTAACCATTAAAACGGCTCCCATAATGGGTGAAGTGTAACTCAATCCTTTGAAAAAAGTTAGCATGTTGAAAGCTACGCCGAAGAAAGCAGCGGCAATAATTCGAGGAAAATCTTCTTTAGCGATTTTTTCTTTGGGACCAAAAAATGAAATCAACCAAAATAATAAAACCGAACCACCAACACGCATCACGATAAATCCGAAAGCATCGACATATTTTGGCATTACGTCTTTAGCAATCGTAAAAGTTACGCCGTAAATAATGGAAACTAAGGTAGCGGCAACTAATGCCCAACTTCTTTTTGACATTAGCTTAAAACGGTAATTACTTCGTGAATGTTTTTTGGACTATTTCCGATGTAAATCTTCCCATCAATTATAAAAACTGGGCGGCTCAAAAACGTGTAATGTTCTAAAAGATATTTTTTGAAATCGGCTTCAGTTAGATTTTTATCTTTTAAACCTAATGATTTATACAATTGAGCTTTTTTACTGAAAAGCGCTTCATAACTTCCTGAAAGTTGATACATTTCTTCCAAATCGCTTTCCGAAATTGGATTTTGGCGAATATCGATAAACGTTAATTTATCAGAATTGGGTAACGATTTGATGATTTTTCGGCACGTATCACACGAGGCCAAATAGTATATTTTGTTCATTTTGTTGTTTTTCAATTTCTGATGCAAAAATACAGCCTTTTGAATTCTAAAAATCAGTAATTTTATAAAAAAATTAGTTATGGACGCAACTTTTAGAATTTGGGAAACCAGCCGCGGATTATACAAGAATTTTTTAGATAGTTATTCATTAGAGCAACTGAATACAATTCCACAAGGAATGAGCAATAATTTAATTTGGAACATTGGTCACGTTATTGTGTCTCAACAGAAATTGGTTTACGCTTTATCAGGTTTACCGATGAATATTTCGGATTCTCTTTTTGAAAAATACCAAAACGGTTCGCGACCAGATGGAAAAACTCCACAAACTGAGGTTGATGAAATCAAGAAATTACTATCAGAAATGGTTGAAAAAACGAAAGCTGATTTTAAAGCTGGAATTTTCAAAGAATTTCATCCGTATCAAACCAAAACGGGATTTCATTTGGGAACATTGAAAGAAGCTGTGGAATTTAACAATTATCACGAAGGCATTCATTTGGGAATTATGATGTCGATTAAAAAATATATTTAGCGAATTGTTAACGATTCAAAAAGCAGCATCAAACAACTTTTATTTACCTTTGTAAAAATTTTTTAAAAGATGAAATTCAATACAAAAACGATACATGGTGGGCAACATCATGAAAAAGTAACGGGAGCTGTAATGCCTCCAGTATTTCAAACTTCGACTTATGTACAATCAAGTCCAGGGAAACCAATTGGCGATTACGAGTACAGTAGAGCAGCAAATCCAACAAGAACCGCTTTAGAAGACGCTTTAGCAAGTATCGAAAACGGAGCAAGAGGTTTAGCTTTTTCTTCGGGATTAGCAGCAACCGATTGTTTGTTACGTATGTTTAAAGCAGGTGACGAAATCATCGCTATGGACGATTTGTACGGTGGAACTTATAGATTATTCACAAGATTATATAAAGATAGTGGGATCAAATTTCATTTTGTGGATATGAATGATTTGGAGAAATTCCAATCGTTAATCAATGAAAACACAAAATTGGTTTGGGTAGAAACACCAACAAATCCATTAATGAAATTAGCGGATATTGCTGCGATTGCTCAAATTACAAAAAAGCACAATATTCTGTTCGCTGTTGATAACACTTTTGCGACACCATATTTACAAAAACCATTAGATTTAGATGCTGATATTGTAATGCATTCAGCAACTAAATATTTAGGAGGTCACTCTGATGTTATTGCTGGAGCATTGATTATTAAAGATAAAGCGTTAGGCGAAGAATTACACTTCAAACAATTCGCAACAGGAGCTACATTAGGACCAATGGATTCTTTCTTAGTTTTAAGAGGAATCAAAACATTGCATTTACGCGTACAACGTCATTGCGAAAATGGTGAAAAAGTAGCAGCATATTTAGATAATCATCCTTTAGTAGAAAGAGTATATTATCCAGGATTAGCTTCGCATCCATTTCATGAAATTGCTAAAAAGCAAATGAGTGGTTTTGGAGGAATGGTAACCTTTACTTTCAAATCAGGTAAAAAAGAAGATGCGATTAAATTTTTAGAGAATTTAAAAGTATTCACTTTGGCTGAATCATTAGGTGGAGTTGAATCGTTAGCAAATCATCCAGCTTTAATGACGCACGCATCTATTCCAGAAGATAAAAGAAAAGAAGTAGGTATTTCAGATGATTTAGTTCGTTTAAGCGTAGGAATTGAAGATATCGAAGATTTATTAGCCGATTTAGAACAAGCTTTTAAATAACAGAAACAACTAAAAACAAAAAATCCCGATTCAAACGAATCGGGATTTTTTTATGTTGTAAAATATATTAATCTAAATAATAAATGTATCCGAAGTGAAACCATAAGTTCCAATCGTTAGCTTTATTTTCTTTCCAAAGGTCTGGATTTTTATTTAAACCATCAACCCAGTCAGAAAAGTAGTACTGCCATCTTAATTCAAAAAATAAATCCGAAAGTTCAGTTAACTTGTAGCGAGTACCTACTGAAGAAACAACAGACCAAGTACTTCCTCCTTCAGATGAAAAACCATCTGGTAAATATCTAGGATAAACATTGTTTGGATTTCCTAATCCTCCTGGTAATGTTGAATACGTATTGTTGTCAAAAAATGAGTAATGTGCTCCAAGACCAATAAATGGTGCCCAAGATCCATCAGTTGCTGTGAACTCACGAATACTTAATGGAAAGTATTCTAATTGCATACCCACATCTGTAACCTTAGCTTCTCCTTTCATTGCTCGAAGTTGAGCACCAGCAAGAGTTTGTTTGTCTGCAAATTCACCAAAATGTTCTAATTTTGTACTGTTGTAAGATAACTCAGAACGAACTTTAAAGTGGTCGTTGAAATAAGTTTCTGGAGTGTAACAGTTACATTCTGCACGATAAGCAAAATTCATATAGTGTACTAATCCAACACCAATCCCTGTGTTTCCTGCATTAGTTTTAAAATCATGTCTTACACCAAAATCAGATTGAAAAGCAACGCCTCCTATAAAAGCCCCAACTTCGTGTGAAAAACCGAATTGAGCATTCATCGAAAAATTTGCTCCTAA
Source organism: Flavobacterium sp. (assembly GCF_041911335.1). Classification (GTDB taxonomy): domain Bacteria; phylum Bacteroidota; class Bacteroidia; order Flavobacteriales; family Flavobacteriaceae; genus Flavobacterium. The sequence goes on along the minus strand of NZ_JAYRPD010000045.1, from coordinate 271 downwards.
AAGCAATATTAGTAGGTATTTAATTTTTTTAGTCATCGCTAAAATTTTTCCATTATCTGACAAATATATAAAAACTAACTTCACTTCAAAAAAAAAAGAATGTTTTTCTTGTATAAAAATATATATAAGTACCCGTTGGGTGTAATTATTTGAGAGAAAAAAGAGAGAATTTAGTAAAAAAAAATGGTTTAGATATTGTTCAAGATACTGAAATTCAGTATCTTGATGTCGCCAAACAAAACAATATCTATGTCAAATATAGTAAAAAATT
>NZ_JAYRPD010000044.1:0-1987 GCF_041911335.1 Flavobacterium sp. | reverse complement strand
GATGCGATTGCCTATTGCGAATGGTTGAGTAAAACTTTGGGCGTTACTTACCGCTTGCCCACCGAAGCCGAATGGGAATTTGCAGCCAACGGAGGTACACAATCCAAAGGCTACACCTATGCCGGTAGCAACGACATCAACGAAGTAGCGTGGTATTACAAAAATGCCAACTACCAAATGCAAGCCGTAGGACAAAAGAAACCCAACGAACTCGGGCTTTTTGACATGACGGGCAATGCCTGGGAATGGTGCAGCGATTGGTATGTGGGTACAACAATTGCGGGTAAAATCGCTGAAGGTACACACCATGTACTTAAAGGAGGCAGCAGCATGAGTTTTGAAACCAACAGCACCAACATCCAACGCAATTACAGAGCTACGAATCGTGCCATTTACAGTGCTGGATTTCGGATAGTAACCACCGCCAAAATAACGGCTAGTGCAACACCAATTTCCAAAGCCAATCCAAAAGCTGCATATTCTGAATTTAAGTGCAAAACAAAAAAAACTGGATATGCTGTTTTATGTGGAGCTTTAGAATACAATAGAACAGTAGATGATGAAGATGAATCCATGTATGCTTATGAATACGAAGAAGAGTTAGCCCGATTAGCCCAAGCCGATTATGAAGCCGACGGTGATATTTTCTTTATAGAAAAAATTCACTTGTATGTTACCCGGTGTTCCTGCTGCTTGGTTTGTGATACTATTCGAACTGCTAAAAAAGAAATCTCACTGCTAAAAGTTGCGGTTGCAACAGGAAATCTAGATTTTTTCGAACGAGCAGTTACGGTGTATCGTTATCCGTTAGATGTGGTAGATGAAATCGACGGGATGAATATTGTGGATTATGTATATGAGGATTTAGAGTTTTGGAAGAAGAATAATCCAAAAAGTAATGAAACTGTAAAATCAAAGAAAATGTTTGACATCGTCAAAAAAGCGGGAGGCAAATTCCATAAATACAAACAGTTGAATTGAAAAGATAAATTCTTTTACATAATTAAAAACTACCCTAGATTTACCACAAGGCCAAAAACAGAGAAGCACTTTTAAAATTGATTGAGAAATTGAAGAAGAAATAATCGTATTACAAATCCGCGACATCGAAATTACAATGAAAATTCGGAACTAACTTTAGATTTTGTGATTGAATGATAGATTCGCACTGCAGATAGTTTTGTATTGGCAAAATGTGGGGTTTACAACGGAATTGAAAATCCTCTTCTATTTTTCCATCACTATTTTTCCATTCCACTTATTTAGTAGTTTAGTTTCATGGAAAAAATATCGGCTACGTTTGTTCTAAAATTGAACTAAAGTCCACTTTATTCCCGCAATTCGTCAGTACTTTTTCTTTATCTGCAAACAGATTAAACCAATATTGCGTAAATAAATTTGGATTAAATACCAAAAATTGGTATATTTGATTTTGAATTTTACATCAGATTGTTATGGCAAAAAACACTTCGATTTTATTGGGCGATTATTTCGACAATTTTATCAATTCACAAATAAAAAATGGAAAATACTCTTCTGCAAGCGAAGTGATAAGAGCTGCTTTAAGAATGTTTGAATACGAGGAAACTAAAAAGTCTGAATTAATTAAAGAACTTAAAAAAGGAGAGAAATCTGGATTTTCAGCAAGTTTTAATCGAGAAACATTCAAACAAAATTTACATCAAAAATATTCTGCCGAATAATGAATTACAAAATTAGTAAACAAGCAGAAATTGATTTAGAAAAGATTTGGCTTTATACTTTTGAAGAATGGTCGATTGATCAGGCAGATTATTATTTTGATTTGATTATAGATGAAATCGAATATATTTCGAAAAATCCAAAAACGGGTGAAGTTTATAATGAAATCAGAAAAGCTTATTTTCGTTCACGCGTAAAATCTCATTTTATATTCTACAAAATAAATCTTAAAGAAGAAAATATTGAGATTATTAGAATTCTTCATCAACAAATGGATATAGAATCT
>NZ_JAYRPD010000043.1:0-7742 GCF_041911335.1 Flavobacterium sp. | reverse complement strand
TTTTGGGAAATACATGAAGAAAGATATCCTTATACACATGATAAAGATTTAATTATTCAAAACTTTATTTCTTTTGAACAAGCTGATGATGATTTTGACCCAATTTGTTATAAAGGAAAATATTGGGAGCTTATAAAAGAGGATTTTGATGAAATAATAAAAAATAATTTTTCCCTTTAATAATCAATTTTTGTAACACCCCGAATACACCTCCACCCTCTTTAACCCTTATGAATAAAGAGAAAAAAGATATTGTATCGGAAAGTAAACCTAAATGGATTCATTCACACAAATCGCTCTCGGAATTGCTACTGCCGAACTCCTGGCTGGTAAAAAACTGCAAAACAAAACGTTTTTGTATGGTGCTATTTTGGGAACCATTCCCGATTTGGATATTGTAGTGGGTAAATTCATGAGTGATGTTGATGGCGTTGCTATTCATAGAGGGTTGAGTCATTCCCTTCTCTTTTTTGCATTTTTGTCGCCTATTTTGGGCTTGGTGATTTCTAAAATTGAAAAAGATAAAATCAATTTCAAAAGTGCTTCTATATTAGCATTTTGGTGTTTGGCTACTCATGTATTTCTCGACTTATTTACATCTTGGGGTACGCAAATTCTTTGGCCTTTAGAATATCGATTTGCCTTGAAAACCATCTTTGTAATAGATCCTTTATACACCATTCCGCTAATAATTAGCTTGATTTTTGTTTGGAAAAACAGAGACAATTTCATCCGAAGAAAACAACTAATTCGAGGTTTAGCTATTAGTTCTTCTTATTTGCTCTTGACATGTGTTTTGAAACTTTTTGCAGTATATAAATTTGAAAATGCTTTGCAAAATCAAAATTTAGCATTTCAAAAATTAATTGTGAAAACTACCGCTTTTAATTGTATTCTTTGGAATGCCAATGTGGCTACTTCAAAAGGTTATTATTTAGCTGATTATTCTTTATTTGACTCACAACCGATTATTTTTACATTTTATCCAAAAAATAAGGAATTAGAAGAAAAATTAGTAAATTCGTATGATTTTCAGCAACTTAAAAAAATTAGCGAAGGTTGGTATTTGGTTTCCGAACAAAACCATCGCATCTATTTTAATGATTTACGTTTTGGTTTGTTAAACGACAATCCTGAAAATCCGCAGTTTGCTTTTAGTTATCAAATGATTCCAATGTCTGATGGAATTTATTGGGCTGAGGAAATTCCAAAAGCCAATCGAGATGGTAAAGCATTGCTAAAAAAGATTTTTACACGATTAAAAGGCAATTAACGTATGGCAAAATATTCAGTAGTTTTTCATCCTTCTGAAACCGTTATTGAAGCGGTTAAAGAACTCAAAGAACAATTGAGTGCTAAAATTGGATGGTTTCCGAGTAAGAATTCTTTAGCTCACGTAACTATTTGTGAATTTGAATACGATTTGACTACTTATGAAAATATAAAAGCCCGAATTGCTAATTACTGCCGTTATCAAATTCCTTTCGAAGTAATGTTTAATGATTTTGGAAATTACACAAATGGTGCTTTTTTCATTGCTCCCAATACCGAAAGCAAAACAAAAATGGCTGAAATCATGAAGGAAATTCCAAAACAAATTCAATTTCCTGTAAGTCATAAAAGTACAGAACCACATATTTCTATTGGTAGACAACTTACTGAAGCCCAACTAAAAATCGCGTGTAGTTTGTTTGAATCCGTAGATTTGAATTTCATTTGCGAAGGCATTACCATCCGAATTTTCAATCCTGAAAAAAAACAATATGATGTACTAGAAACGATTCCTTTTCTAAGTGAAATCGAACCTGAAAAAGAACAATTAACCTTGTTTTAATTACTCTTTCGTACTCATTTTAATCTGCAAATGATTTAACAACACTTGATATTTACTGATTTCTCTCAATACGATTTCGTCATCTGTAGCATCCATCATATCGTCTAAATCATCACTCACTTCAATTAATTTAATACTAGCTTCCGAAAAATTCTTTATCGCCATGTTATCAATAATCAATTGAATGTCTTTTTTTATTTCTGAAAATTTATCTTCCATTTTAATTTTATTTTCCTCGCAACAAATTAATACTTACCGTTGCATAATCGGTTTCGGGATATTTTTTAAAGTAATCAGTATCCGAATGCAATCCAGCTTCTGCCGCTATATTTTGCAACACTTCAATTTCTACAATAAACTGGTCTGAAAAACCATGCGTAGCATCATAAGCTGTCGCTGCTGTTTTTCCAAGATTTTGCGCAGTTAATACTGGTGCTACCGTATGCAATTCGATAATTAAAAGGCCAAATTTACGAACATACGGACTCCATTTCATAAAATGTTCCAATAAATTATCTTCGACATCATTGTTTGAAATACGAACACCACGATGTGCAAAAGCTCCTGTGGAAGTACTTACTCTATCTTTTGTTTTATTTTTAGGGTCTTCCCAAATGCGATTGTGGTCTAAAAAAGTTCTCACATTCAACAAATCTTTCAAATCGATGTTGTAATTCTCTTGCAAATCACTATTCAATAAATCCGGATTTCCAATATCGCCCCAAATAACTTTTGCCCAAATATCCGCTTTAATCAAATTAGCTCTCGTGACTTTCAAAGCTGCTTGATTATAATCGGCTCCAACTAAAAATAGTGGATAATCATCTAACATTTTACCTCGTAAGGTTTGGCGTTCGATGACTTCAAAAATGTGTTGTAAAAAAGCGCCATTTCCGCAACCCATATCTAAAATTCCTTTCGGTTGTTCGGCAATTGGTTTATTAAAAAGTTCGATAATAATATCGTCAATTACTTTGAAATACGTCGCGTGCGCACCACCACTTCCCCAAACATTCATTTCGCGATTGACGTGAATTTCATCTTCGTTTTTAGCGATATTTCGCAATTCACTTGCATTTCCAAACAACAAACTGTCAATATGTTTAAACATCGGAAGATATGAAACCGTCACACCATAAGCAGAAGCTCGTTTGGCAAAGAAAAAACCATCTTCTGTAAATTGATAATTATCATTTTTCTTGGAAAACCAACCCAAATGCACAAAAAAATCCAGAATTTTAGCAAACGCTTCGGGATGTTTGTGAAATTCATCCGCTCGAAACGAACTTTCCATGAAATATTTGTGAAACATGCCCGTCATTCCTAAATTGACAACAATCGGTCCTACCAAATAGCCTTCAATATGAGTTAGCATTTGCTCTTGAATCGTTCTTAAATTTTCGTCTTCTTCAAAATGAATGTGATAATTTTCTGTAAACTTCTTTAAAATGGGTTCCAATAAAGCGATAGAATCCACATCCATTTTGTTCGCTGTAAATACCGAAGTTTGAGTCAACAATTGATACGTATCCTCATAAATTGGAACAAGTGAAAAAGCAAATTTGCTTATAGGTAAAGTAGAAATCGTAACATTTCCAGAAGCATTATCGACTTCGTAATTCAGAAAACCCTGCGATGCCAAAACGTGTAATGCGACATTCAAGTAGCCTTCGTTAGCTTTAAACTCTTCTGTTAATTTTGCTAAAGTTGAAGCTTTTTCTTTTAAAAGATGCGCTAAAATTCCTTTTTTGAACAAAGAATAAGCAACAGTAACAACAACTAATCCATCTAAATGTCTGAAAATGGCTTCGCGTAATTGGTTTCGTTTCATCATAAATCGAGTGGTTTTCTCTCAAATTTATGAAAATTCTGATTCACTTTACAATAAACTTCTTTTAATCTCGGCAAAAGAAGTGTAAGTTTGGATAAGTTTTGTGATGATTTCTTTTCGAAGTTGTTCCAAATCATCAAAATCCAAATATTTCGCCCAAGTATCTGATTCCAAAATTTCTTTTATTTGTCGAATGACTTTTGCGGTTTCGGAAGCGTTCCGTAAAACGGCTTTTCCGTCGTAATTCGGATTATTTTTGTGTTGGAAAGTTGCTTCTTTAGTTTCGAAATTAACTTCTACATAGAAAAAGCTTTCAGTTTCGTTATTCGGATAGAAATCTGTCCATTTGGCATAACCAATTCTCTCTTTCTGATTCGGATTTTTAATTTCAGAAATCAAACGCCATCTACAATTTGCAGCTCTTCCCCAATGATTCGAAATACGATAAACACCTTCATCAGTAAAACAATATCCACTACCCGATTTACTTTTGTAATGCCACTCGATATTTGGAATCACATTCGTATCGACTTCAATAAACTCACAAAAAGTATGTTTGTGGAAATTGGTTTTATTGTATTTTTTTAAGGTCATAAAGTGTCGATTCGATTTCTTTGTAACAAAAGTAACATTTGATTTTTAAAGAATCGTCGTATCTTTACAAAAAAAGGATTACAAATGAGAGCTATTTTAGATCAAGCCTACAGTTATATATTTGAGGAAGCTTTATTGGACGAAATTGCAAAAGTGGCAATTTACAAGGAATTTAAAGCCGATGATTACCTAATTGAAATTGGGGATTACATCAAAACGATGCCGCTTTTATTAACTGGCGCGATTAAAATATTAAGAGAAGATGAAAATGGAGATGAATTGTTATTGTATTTCCTAGAACGTGGCGATACGTGTGCCATGACCTTAACGTGTTGCATGGGACAATCGAAAAGTAGAATTCGTGCTATTGCCGAAACTGATGGCGCGATGTTAATGATTCCTGTAGAAAAAATGGAAGAATGGTTAACCAAATATAAAACGTGGCGAAACTTCGTTTTTGACAGCTACAACGTGCGTTTAAACGAAATGCTAGAAGCGATTGACACTTTAGCTTTCATGAATTTAGACGAACGTTTGTACAAATATTTGACTGATAAAGCAAAAGTTATTGGCGATACCGAAATCAAAAATACGCATCAAGAAATTGCTTACGAAATGCATACATCGAGAGTTGTAATTTCGCGTTTATTGAAAGCTTTAGAATTGCAAGGAAAAATCAAATTACACCGAAATAAAATCGAAATCCTTCAGTTCTAATGGAGATTTTAGGCTATGTTGGAGCATTATTTATTGGATTAGTTTTAGGACTAACAGGTGGTGGTGGCTCTATTTTAACCGTGCCGATTTTAGTGTATTTGATGAGCATAAATCCCGTTACAGCAACTGCTTATTCGCTATTTATTGTTGGAACGACTTCTACTTTTGGCGCGATTCAAAACTATCGAAAAAACTTAGTTGACATCAAAAACGGATTTATTTTTGCTATTCCGTCTTTTGTAGCGGTTTACTTAACCCGAAAATTTATAGTTCCGAGAATTCCTGAAATCATCATTGAATCACCCATTCTCATAACAAAAGACACCTTTTTGATGTTGTTTTTCGCCGTGATTATGGTTTTTGGAGCGCTTTCAGTATTAAAAAAGAAAAGTCAAAACACTAATAGTGAAGAAAAAAGGAATCTTATTCTAATCGGAATTCAAACTTTTACTATTGGAATCATCATTGGATTAGTCGGTGCAGGTGGCGGATTTTTAATTATTCCATCATTAATTTTGTTTGCCAAATTACCGATGCGAAAAGCCGTTGGAACTTCACTATTTATCATTGCCATGAACTCATTGGTAGGATTTATCGGTGATGTGCAAAATTTGGAAATCGATTGGATGTTTTTGTTAACATTTTCAGCTATTTCTGTAGTTGGAATATTTATCGGAATGTACTTAACAAAGTACACGAATGAAAGTCAATTAAAGAAGATTTTTGCTTACTTTGTATTGCTTATGGCTGCCATTATCTTGTTAAAAGAAATGTAAATGTAACTTTGGGTACAGAAAAAATAAAATTTAGAACGTAAATTTGTAAAAAATAAGATATTATGAAAATCGAACAAATATATACCGGATGTATTGCACACGCAGCGTATTACATTGAAAGCAATGGTGAAGCAGCCATTGTTGACCCATTGAGAGAAGTACAACCTTATATCGAAAAAGCCAATAAAGACAACGCTAAAATCAAATACATTTTTGAAACGCATTTTCATGCAGATTTCGTTTCAGGACATTTAGATTTAGCAAAGAAAACAGGAGCTTCAATCGTTTACGGTCCAACAGCAAAACCAAATTTTGACGCTATCGTAGCTGTCGACGGTCAAGTATTCAAGGTTGGTGACGTAACAATTAAAGCGATTCATACACCAGGACATACGTTAGAAAGTACGTGTTACTTAGTTACTGACGAAACTGGAAAACAACACGGAATTATCACGGGAGATACTTTATTTATTGGTGATGTGGGTCGTCCTGATTTAGCTCAAGAATTAGTAGAAGATTTAACACAAGAATTATTAGCAGGACATTTATTTGATTCGTTACGTAATAAAATTATGCCTTTGAGCGATGATTTAATTGTCTATCCAAATCACGGTGCTGGAAGTGCATGTGGCAAAAACATGAGCAAAGAAACGACAGATACTTTAGGCAATCAAAAGAAAGTCAATTACGCTTTAAGAGCCGATATGACTAAAGAAGAATTCATCAAAGAATTATTAGATGGATTAACGCCTCCACCTGCTTATTTCCCACAAAATGTATTGATGAACATTCAAGGTTATGAAAGTTTGGATGCCGTAATGTCAAAAGCAGAAACGCCTTTACATCCAAAAGAATTTGAAGCTGTTGCTAATCAAACAGATGCTTTAATTTTAGATGTTCGAAATGAGAATGATTTCGTAAAAGAACATGTACCAGGTTCTATTTTCATTGGATTACATGGCCAATTTGCTCCTTGGGTAGGCGCTTTAATCAGAGATACCAAACAACCCATATTATTAATAACTCCAGAAGGAAAAGAAGTAGAAACCATCACCAGATTATCTCGTGTAGGATTTGATAATACGTTAGGTTTCTTATTAGGGGGAATCGAAGCATGGAAAGCTGCAGGTTACGAAACCGATAGCATCGAATCGATTTCACCAGAAGTTTTCGCATCGCAATACGAAACCGCTCCAGTTATCGACTCAAGAAAGCCAGGAGAATATACTGCTGAACACGTGGTAAATGCGAAAAACATACCATTAGATTACGTTAACGAGCAATTAGCTGAAGTTCCAAAAGATGAAAAATTCTTCATCCATTGTGCAGGTGGCTATCGTTCGGTAATCATGGCATCTATCTTAAAATCTAGAGGCTACCACAACATGATTAACGTAGAAAAAGGTATGGCAGGTATCAGAACTACCGATGTTCCTTTAACGGCCTATGTTTGCCCGAGTACATTGAAATAAGATAATTTTAGATAAAATACGAAATCCGACTTCACAAGAGTCGGATTTTTTTATGGGCGTTCCCACAAGGATCGGGCTATCCGCACTCGCTTTACTTAAAATTTTGAATAATTTTAAGTAAGAGCTCAAACAAATGCTGCACACGAGCTTGCGCCTGACGGAGTAATCTCTAACGCGGAATTAGTTTTCAGTTGAGATTCATACTTTTCCCAGTCCCGTAGTGATGTTATATTGCTAACAAAACACACATTAAGAAAATTCTAAAGCTGGCTTTAGCCGAACGCTCATGCACATACGCTAAAAGTTCTATCATAAAGTGTAAAACAAAAAAACCACCTAAATATGGTGGTTTTTATTATTTAAAATCTCTTTGGGGCGATATATCGATAACAAAAAAGCCCTATCATTACTGATAGGGCTTTTCAAAAGAAAGGCGGCGACATACTCTCCCACATAACTGCAGTACCATCTGCGCAGTCGGGCTTAACTTCTCTGTTCGGAATGGGAAGAGGTGAGCC
>NZ_JAYRPD010000042.1:0-5433 GCF_041911335.1 Flavobacterium sp. | reverse complement strand
TTTACCTGTCTCAACAATATCATCAAAAGATGTATCTGGCGGGATCACAATTTTGCAACTTTGTTTTGCTTATCTATTAATACTATTTAAAAGATAAAATTATTCATACTTTTAGAATAGAGCAAAGATATGAGCGGGACTATTAGTCTTTATGGAATGCTGAATATCTGCTTCAAAAAAAATTAATCTTTAGACGCTGTTTTAGATTGGAGTTTGATTTTATTAATCCAGTGTTCGTTTAGTTTGTCGAAGTCGATGGCTTTCTTGGCTTCTTGTTTGGAAAGTTGCCCTTGATTAAACGCGGCGTTTAGGATACCTTCTATATGGTAGTCTTCTTTAACTTCGAATGGTTTGTACTCGGTTTTGAGGTTGATGTCGAATAAATAGGCTGTGGAATTGGCCCAAAAGGCTTTCCATCCGCTTTTGTATTCTTTGATTAAATCGAAAGTCGTGCTTCCGGTTTGGCGGTAAATTAATTTTACTAGGATTTGACCATCTTTACGCGATAACTTTTTTAAACGCGGTTCAAATTCTTCCTCTAAATACTTTTCTACGATTTTAAAATATTTCTTTTTTTCGCGACTGGTTTTTAGTTTTGCCATCGTGGCGTTTAACTGCGTAAGCTTATCAGCCGTTAATTTGGCATACGGATATACTTTAAAGATGCGTCTCTTTAATATTAACTTGGCTTTTTTGTCTTCGTCCGACGTGTAAACGTTATTGGGCGTGAAAATGATTTCCTTTAATTCGATGGAATATATAATAGACGAATCCTGTTGCGTCATTTGTAACGTATCGGTTTCGGTTTGGGCGAACGAGAAAGTAGCGATGAACAAGAAAAAGCTACTTAATAATGATTTGTACATGATGATTGATTTTAACTTTTTAACTCACTGCAAAAAGTAAACCAAAATTATTGAAATTATGTGAAACTCTAATATCTTATTTTTAAATTAGCAAAAAATTATATTTTAAGATGAGTACAAAATCGATATTAAAGAAGTCGTCGATGACTTTTTTGGAAAATTATTTGAATAATGCCTCCCCAACGGGACATGAAGCGGAAGGGCAAAAAATCTGGATGGACTATCTAAAACCGTATGTAGATACTTTTATTACGGATACCTACGGAAGTGCCGTTGGTGTTATTAATCCGGATGCGCCTTATAAAGTGGTGATTGAAGGTCATGCCGATGAAATTTCGTGGTATGTGAATTACATTACCGATGACGGATTAATCTACGTGATTAGAAACGGAGGTTCGGATCATCAGATTGCACCATCGAAGCGTGTGAACATTCATACGAAGAAAGGCATTGTGCGTGGTGTTTTTGGTTGGCCAGCGATTCACACTAGAGGAAGAAGCGGAAAAGCAGAAGAAACGGCAAAAATTGAAAACATCTTTATTGATTGTGGCTGCTCTACGAAAGCCGAAGTTGAAGCTTTAGGCGTTCATGTGGGTTGTGTGATTACGTATCCTGATACTTTTGAGATTTTAAACCACGATAAATTTGTATGTAGAGCCATTGATAACCGCATGGGTGGTTTTATGATTGCCGAAGTAGCGCGTTTATTAAAGGAGAACAAAAAGAAATTACCTTTTGGATTGTACATCGTAAACTCGGTGCAGGAGGAAATTGGTTTGCGTGGTGCCGAAATGATTACCCAACGCATTAAACCAAACGTTGCCATAGTAACCGATGTTTGCCACGATACCACTACACCCATGATTGATAAAAAAATTGAAGGTGATTTAAAAATGGGACGCGGACCTGTGATTGCGTACGCTCCGGCGACACAAAACGTATTACGTGAAATGATTGTGGACACGGCGGTAGAAAACAAAATCCCTTTCCAACGCCATGCGACTTCTCGCGTTACCGGAACCGATACCGATGCTTTTGCGTATAGCAATGGCGGAGTTGCCTCGGCTTTGATTTCGTTACCGTTGCGTTATATGCACACCACAGTAGAAATGGTACACCGCGAAGACGTAGAAAATGTAATTAAATTGATTTACGAAACGCTATTGAAAATTGAAAACAACGAAACGTTTAGTTATTTTAAGTGAAAATACACATCATAGTTCATAAAATCCGAATTTAATATTCGGATTTTTTATTTTTATGAAAATAAAATTATAAAACTGTAACAATTACAAAAAGCAATTGTCTTTAGAATAGATTAATCTGATAACAAACTTGAAAAGCCCAAATTCTGAAATAGCAATTCTATTACAAAAGTGCAAAGAAAATAATCAAAAAGCACAACTCGCACTCTATAATATGTATTGTAGTGCAATGTTTAATGTGGCTTTTAGAATTGTTTCAAACAAAACTTTGGCAGAAGAAATAATGCAGGATAGCTTTTTAAAAGCTTTTACGAAATTAGATTCTTACAGCGGAAAGGTAACATTTGGAGCTTGGTTAAAAAAAATTGTTATCAATACTAGTATTAACGAATTAAAAAAAGCGAATCAATTTCAATTTGAAAGTTTAAATGAAGGGAATGAATTTGAAGACATTAATGAAAATGATATCATTTCTTATAATGAATTAAAAGCAGAGCAGATTTTAAAAACAATACAAAGCTTAAAATCTAACTATAAAATTATATTGACTTTGTTTTTTATTGAAGGTTATGATTTAGAGGAAATTTCATCGATTTTAAATATCTCAAATGAAAATTGCAGAACAACTATGAGCAGAGCAAAGGAAAGTTTAAGAAAAAAACTAAATGACAATGAAAGATAATATGAATCAACTTTTTGACAAACACACTAACTGGGATTTTGAAACGCCAAACGAAGGCCACGAAAATCGCTTTTTGTCTAAACTTAAATCTCAAACGCCTAAGAAAAAGAAAAGAGCTTGGATACCAATTGCTATAGCCGCTTCTTTAGCATTGAGTTTTGGAATTATCTATTTTAATGACTTTAGCACTCAACCAGAAGTTGTTTTTTCTCCGCCAGTTCAAGAAACTCACGATTATTTTTCATCGGTGATTAATTCTGAATTGAAAAATTTACAGCAACATGAAAATCCTGAAACTGCAATTCTTATAAATGATGCTTTAAAAGAAATGGAAACACTTGAAAAAGATTACGAATCTTTAAAAAATGAAATTATTAAGAATGGAGAAAACAAACAAATTGTATTTGCAATGATAACAAATATGCAAACTCGAATTTCGTTTATCAAAACCGTATTAGAACAAATAGAACAGATCAACAAATTAAAAACGAATACTAATGAAAAATATATGTAAACTCTTATTGCTTTTCATTTTGATTCCTTCAATAGGTATGGCTTCAGATGAAAAAAAAGCAATTAATAAAGAAAAAACAATTTCAAAAACTTTTGAAGTTAGTAATGATGCGCTTTTAAGTGTTACAAATTTATATGGAAATGTAAATGTGTACTTATGGGACGAGAATAAAATTTCTATTCAAGTTCAAATTAAAGTTTCGGGCAATAACGATAAAAAAGTTACCGAACGCTTAAACGATATTGATATTAGTTTTGCTGCAACATCGAATAAAGTAGCAGCAGTAACCGAAATAAACGGGAAAAATTGGCAAGGCAACAGCAATCTTAGCTACGAAATTAATTATGTTGTAAAAATTCCTAAAAATGGAAATGTTGATTTAAATAACAAATATGGTAACATTTCAATTGATAAATTAAACGGAAACTTAGCCATTAATTGTAAATACGGAAGCTTGTTTTTAGGTCAATTGAGTGGGAAATCAAACAATATTACTATTGCTTATTCACAGAACTCAACTATTTCTAGTGTTGACAAATTGAATTTAAACAGTCAATATTCAGAAGTTGAAATTCAGAAAGGAAATCAAATTAATATCGATGGAAATTATAACACTTTTGAATTTCAATCTGTTGGAAGTTTAAATTTATATTCGAATTATACCAAATTAAAAGCCACAACAGTTTCAAAATCAGTTATTAATGGAAATTATCTTACTTTAAAACTGGGAGAGATTGGAAATTCAACAACAATAAAGTCAAATTATAGCGATGTTCAAATAGGTGCAAATAAAAATACGGATGCTATTTTAATAGATGGAAATTACACCCACACTAAAATAATATGTACTCATGATTATGCATTTGATGTACAGGTAGAGTTAAAATATGGTTCTTTTAAAGACGCAATAGAAATTAAATACACCGATAAATATGAAAAAAACACCTCAAAATCTTTTACAGGATATCATATTGCACAAGGAAAATCTAAAATTAATGTAACTACTGACTACGGAAGTCTTCAACTTTTAACTAAATAAAACATGAAAAAAATAGTATTCATATTAGCGCTTTTCAGCCTATCAATTGCTCAGGCACAAAATTGGAAAAAAGAAAAAATTAAAGAATCAGGAGTAAAAACAAGCATTACCCGAACAACCTCAACTTATGATGCAATTAGCGCAAGTGGTTCTTTTAAAGTTGTATTAGTTTCAGGAAAAGAAGGCAACATTACTATTGATGGCGATGAAAACATTATTTCGCATATTGTAACTGAAGTTGAAAACAATACTTTAATTGTTCGTTTTGATAAAAACAAAAACTACACTTACAAATCAAATATTACAATTACGATTCCGTTTGAAGAAATTAGTTCGGTATCCTTTGGGGGTTCGGGTGAAATTGAAACCAAAAACACGATTACTGCCACTAATTTTAATATTGCATTTACTGGTTCTGGAGAAGGTAATTTTGACATTAGTGCAACACATTTAAAAACAACCTTATCAGGTTCAGGAGAAATTGAAATTAAAGGAGAAGTAAAAGAATTAGAAGAAACAGTATCAGGTTCAGGAGAAATCGATTCTTCAAAATTAATTGCCACAAATGCAAACGTAATAGTTACAGGTTCGGGTGAAATAAAAGTAAACTGCACCACTTTCTTAGAAGCAAAAGTAGCTGGAAGTGGCACCATAAAATACAAAAGCAAACCACAATCTGTAAATAAAGTAATTACAGGTTCTGGAGAAATCATTGCTTATTAAATATAAAAATGTTGAAATTTAAAAAGCTCAATTCTAAACGATTTGAGCTTTTTAAATTTTAACATAAACTAAAATAAAAGCAATTTATTTCCAAGAGTTTCGTTTATTTGTTCTAACTATTAAACAAAAAATTTAATATTACTAATTTTCAATATCATGAAAAAATCAATCTTACTAATTCTTCTTAGCTTTAATTTTTTTACATTTTCTCAAAATAGTCAGCAAACAGAATTACCATTTATAGAAGTTACTGGAACCCCCGCTCCCGCGCGAACAATGTCATTAAGTTAAGAAAAAATCATAAGCTATTCTTTTGATTTTTAGTTACTATTGGTTTTGTTCTTGTCCTGTATTTTCCAATTTTTCGTTCAAATTTTCTATTTGGTCTTATTGGAATTAGATGC
>NZ_JAYRPD010000041.1:0-28604 GCF_041911335.1 Flavobacterium sp. | reverse complement strand
ACAAAATAGAAAAAAATAGCCCCAAACAAGTTGAGGCTACACAAGGTAAACATCCAGTGAATAATCGCAAGAAGCTTCCTCTCGGTGTAACAAAGTTAAAAAAAATAACAACATAAATTTGCAATTAAAGATAGTACCTAGGAGTTGTGGTTTGGGTATAAAAAAACCACTTCGGTTGAAAGAAGTGGTTTTGATTATTACATTGAGTCAACTAAAAGTTTATCGAATATGTTAAAGTTACATTGTTACTTTTTGTTTGGATTCTAGCAGCATCGTTCATACCAGAAGTGACAAAAGCTTCATTTGTAGTTCTTTGGTCGTGTGAATAAGCTAAATCTAAACGACTTGCAGGGAAATTATATCCCATACCAGCAGAAAAACCATTCAAATCACCAATAGAATAATTGGATTTATACGGACTTTCCTCAAAGCGGTAGCCACCTCTAAAACTAATTTCTTTAATTCTGAATTCACCACCTACACGCAATTCAAATGCATTTTTAAGTTCTGTTTTCATTTGTTGGTTTAATTCATTGTAGAATGAATTATTTGTGGGTTTAAATTTAGTATTGCAAAAATCTTTTCTCATATAATCAATACTGATTAAACCTTTTTTTCC
Organism: Flavobacterium sp.; assembly: GCF_041911335.1. Taxonomy (GTDB): domain Bacteria; phylum Bacteroidota; class Bacteroidia; order Flavobacteriales; family Flavobacteriaceae; genus Flavobacterium. The sequence goes on along the minus strand of NZ_JAYRPD010000041.1, from coordinate 27,985 downwards.
AAAAATATAAGAACCACTAAATGTCCAAATACTAGGTGTTTGTATTTTATAGCTTTGATATAGGTTAACCACATTTGGAGCAATAACTTCGCGATAATCATTTGTTCCGTCTGTTGTACTTACAGCTAAACGTTGAACTAATTCATCGTTTAAATGATACCATGTTGGAGATTCATAAGCTAAACCAACTCTGAATTCATTGGTTACCTTAGCAATTGCCCCTAAGTTTAAGGAAAAACCAGAACCAAAAGTGTATACTTCATTTTCAAATAAAATGTCGGTTGCAGTATAACCTGATGAGAATATAGGATTATTGTTTGCTTCATAGACAGAAGTTGTTTTTACAAAATCAGTAAAATGAGCATTTAAATTAATTCCAAAATGAAATCTGTCTTTAACAGAAAGTGCAAAGTTAGTAGTTAATTTACCATTGTATCCTCTAGTAGTAAAATAGTTGTCTTGATAAAAATCTCCAGCAGGAACATTAGAATAATAGGTGTTCGGAGAATCAGCTTCAATTAGATAAGCTTGATAAGCCATCATAGCTTGCTGAGCTGGAAAACCTAATCCAGGTGTTTGTCCTAAATAGGTGTATAATTCATCTATAGTTTCTCCAGGTTGCAGAAGAACATACTCAATTGGTAAACCTTGAGCTTTATCTAAAAAGAATTTATCTATAGAATTGTTTGGGTTTATTCCAGCGGCATAGCCGTCGTTTCTAAAGTTATTGGCGTTTTCATAATTCAAAGCAAACGCAAATTTTGTTACATCTGATTTCCCAGAGTAGTCTTTAAAAACAAATACAATTCCCGCTTGATTAAAATCTAAAGTAGAATAATTTTCAGAGGTATTGTTGCCGAAATAACTTGCGTCATTTTTTAAGTTGATGAAGTTGGTTGAAAAACTGGCAAAATTGTTGTTAAAAACTATCGACCCCGCAGGGTTAACATTTATAGCGGATAAATCACCTCCTACAGAACCAAAAGCACCGCTCATTCCTCGGTATCTTGCCGTTCCGTTTAAGTTGCTGATTGAATAACGCAATGCATCATTAATTGTAGTTTCTTGAGCATTACTTAAGAAGGTACATCCTAATAATAGTAACGGTATAAAAATCTTTTTCATAGTATTTTCTTTAATATAACAAATCAGTTAAGATGAAATTATCCGCGTCCGCCTCTTCCGCCTCCGCCTCCTCCAGATCTTCCACCTCCGCCAGAGCTACCTCCAAACGAGCCTCCTGAAGAACTTCTAGGTGAAGAATAATTGTTGGATCTTGGAGCATTATATTCTCTTGGAGCAGATTGATTGCTTCTTGGATAGCTACTATTGTTATATCTAGGTTGTGAAGTTGTTCCTCTAGGGTTACTAGATTGCGTATTTGTTCTTGGGTTTTGAAAGGTATTTCTCGGATTGATGTTATTAGTTCTTGGGTTGATGTTATTGGTTCTTGGATTTACAGTATTAGTTCTCGGAGTTGCACTATTTCTCGGAGTAGCACCAATATTGTATCTTCCTCCATTATAATTGCCATCTCTTCCACCTCCATTATTGTAATACCCATGACCTCCTCTTGGTCCTGAATTGTAGGCAACACCATAACCATATCCGTAGCCACAGTAAGGGTATCCGTAACCGTAATATGGGTAACCCCATCCGTAATAGGGATATCCCCATCCCCAACCGTAGTATGGGTAACCCCATCCCCAATAGCCTCCATACCAAGAGTTCCATCCAAAGGAGAATCCCCAGCCCCAGTATGGATAGTAATCGTAATAGCCGCCATAGTAGTTAATAGATACTTCGGTTGCGTTATTGCCCCATCCGGCATTATTATTGTCGCTATATTCAGAATTATAAACCGTTACAACACTGTCTTTTTTTTCTGTTCCATCTTCTGAATAATACACATAGTCGTCTTTCATAGCTCTAAATTGATTTGCATATGGATTTGGACTTTGGGAATTATTTTCGACAATAACAGTTTTTTGAGTACTAGGAGTTGAATATATTCCATCATCTTGATAGGATGCATTTTGATAAGAACCACAAGAAATGGATAGCATTGCAGTTAATCCTAAAAGGAAAAAAGCAAGCTTATTTGGTAAAAAAGTATAATAAGTTTTCATAACTCTTTTTTTTTATTGTTGCACACTTCAAATTTAACTATTTTTGCAGACAAATTAGTTAAAATTTATAGAAACAATTTTTGTGCCAAAATATTTACAATGAGCAAAAACTTAACAACAAGAGCAGAAGATTATTCAAAATGGTATAACGAATTAGTGGTTAAAGCCGATTTAGCTGAAAATTCAGGAGTTAGAGGATGTATGGTAATCAAGCCGTATGGCTATGCAATTTGGGAAAAAATGCAAGCTGAATTAGATCGAATGTTTAAAGAAACTGGACATAGTAATGCTTATTTCCCCTTGTTTGTTCCAAAAAGCATGTTTGAAGCAGAAGAGAAAAATGCAGAAGGATTTGCTAAGGAATGTGCCATTGTGACGCATTATCGTTTAAAAAACGACGAAGAAAGACCAGGAAAATTAATGGTAGATCCAAATGCTAAATTAGAGGAAGAATTGATTGTTCGTCCAACTTCTGAGGCTATTATTTGGTCAACTTATAAAGGTTGGGTGCAGTCGTACCGTGATTTACCTTTGTTAATCAATCAATGGGCCAATGTGGTTCGTTGGGAAATGAGAACGCGTTTGTTTTTAAGAACGGCTGAGTTTTTATGGCAAGAAGGACATACAGCTCACGCAACACGTCAGGAAGCGATTGAAGAATCAGAGAAAATGATGAATGTCTATGCGGATTTCGTTCAAAATTTCATGGCAATTCCAGTTATTAAAGGCTTAAAAACAGAAACAGAACGTTTTGCTGGAGCTGATGAAACGTATTGTATCGAAGCCTTAATGCAAGATGGGAAAGCATTGCAGGCGGGAACTTCGCATTTCTTAGGTCAAAATTTTGCCAAAGCTTTTGATGTGAAATTTGCTAATAAAGAAGGAAAGCAGGAACACGTTTGGGGAACTTCTTGGGGTGTTTCAACGCGTTTGATGGGAGCTTTAGTAATGACGCATTCAGATGATAGAGGTTTGGTTTTACCTCCAAACTTAGCGCCAATTCAAGTAGTGATTGTTCCAATTTATAAAACAGACGAACAGTTTGATGCAATTTCAGAGCAAGTAAATGGTTTGGTTGCTGAATTGAGAAAATTAGGTATTTCAGTTAAATACGATAATAGAGATACTCAAAAACCAGGATTCAAATTTGCGGAATGGGAGTTAAAAGGGGTTCCAGTTCGTATTGCGGTTGGACCAAACGATTTAGAGAACGGAACTTACGAAATTGCTCGTAGAGATAATTTATCAAAAGAAGTAGTTGCTAAAGATGGAGTAGTAGCTTATATTCAAAATTTATTAGCAACGATTCAAAATGATTTATTTGCTAAAGCATTGGATTACAGAGATACTCATATTACAGAAGTGAATTCTTTTGAAGAGTTTAAAGAAGTTTTAGAGACAAAAGGTGGTTTCTTAGCAGCACATTGGGACGGAACAGCAGAAACGGAAGAAAAAATCAAAGAATTAACAAAAGCAACCATTCGTTGTATCGCTTTAGATAGAGTAGAAGAGGCTGGAACTTGTGTTTTAACAGGAAAGCCTTCAACTGGAAGGGTCTTATTTGCAAAGGCTTACTAAAAAAATAGTAAAAAAAGCGAAAAAAAAAATATTGATGCTATTGCAGGAATAAAAAATGTGTTTATCTTTGCACTCGCATTACAGAAATGAGGTCTTTTAGAACTCAGAGTACGAGATGGCCCGTTCGTCTATCGGTTAGGACGCCAGGTTTTCATCCTGGTAAGAGGGGTTCGATTCCCCTACGGGCTACAAAATTAGTTGTAAATAAGTTTTATAAAATAATAATTGGTGTCTCGGTTATTATTTTATTAGTTAAAACCAAAGTGTTTGCCAAGGCGAATGTGGGAGGTTTTTCTTTTTTAACTAGTAGTTTATAACAATTATTACAATTAAAAAAAGAACAAAATGGCAAATCATAAATCTGCTTTAAAAAGAATTAGAAGTAACGAGAAAAAAAGAGTGTTAAATAGATACCAACACAAAACTACTCGTAATGCTATTAAAGCTATTCGTTTAGCTACTGACAAAGCTGAGGCTTCTGCAAAATTATCAACTGTAATTTCTATGATTGATAAATTAGCTAAGAAAAATATTATCCACGATAATAAAGCTTCTAACTTAAAATCTAAATTAACTAAACAAGTAGCTTCTTTATAATCTACTGTTGGTATAAATACTAAAGCTCTCATTTTGAGGGCTTTTTTTATACGTTATTATTATGTTATTTCTACTAAAGTATTGATTACTATAGTGTTTTTATCAAAATAAACATTACCTTTGCACCTTCAAAAATTTTATAAATGACTTCTATTAGAAACATCGCAATTATTGCCCACGTTGACCACGGTAAAACTACTTTGGTTGATAAAATTATGTACCACTGTCAGTTGTTTCGTGAAAACGAAAACACAGGAGATTTAATCTTAGATAATAATGACTTAGAGCGTGAAAGAGGTATTACTATTACTTCTAAAAACGTTTCTGTAACTTACAAAGGAACAAAAATCAACATTATCGATACTCCGGGTCACGCCGATTTTGGTGGTGAAGTAGAGCGTGTACTTAATATGGCAGATGGTGTTTGTCTTTTAGTAGATGCTTTTGAAGGACCAATGCCACAAACGCGTTTCGTATTACAAAAAGCGATTGACTTAGGTTTAAAACCTTGTGTTGTTATTAACAAAGTAGATAAAGAAAACTGTACTCCAGAAGAAGTTCACGAAAAAGTTTTCGACTTGATGTTTGAGTTAGGTGCAACAGAAGAGCAGTTAGATTTCCCAACAGTTTATGGTTCGGCTAAAAACAACTGGATGTCTGACGATTGGAAAAATCAAACTGAAAACATTGAGCCATTGTTAGATATGGTTTTAGAACATGTTCCAGCTCCTAAAGTTTCTGAAGGGACACCTCAAATGTTAATTACATCTTTAGATTTCTCTTCGTTTACAGGTCGTATTGCGATTGGTCGTTTACAAAGAGGTGTTTTACGTGAAGGAATGAACGTTTCTTTAGTAAAAAGAGATGGAAAAATAAGTAAATCAAAAATTAAAGAATTACATACTTTTGAAGGTTTAGGGCGTAAAAAAGTAGAAGAAGTTGTTGCGGGTGATATTTGTGCATTAGTTGGTTTAGAAGGTTTTGAAATTGGTGATACTGTTTCTGATTTCGAAAATCCAGAAGCATTGGAAACTATTGCTATTGATGAGCCAACAATGAGTATGTTATTTACTATTAACGATTCTCCTTTCTTTGGTAAAGAAGGTAAGTTTGTAACTTCTCGTCACATTAAAGATCGTTTGAATAAAGAATTAGAGAAAAACTTAGCATTACGAGTTAACGAGACAGATTCTGCTGATAAATTCTTAGTATTTGGTCGTGGTGTACTTCACTTATCGGTTTTAATTGAAACCATGAGAAGAGAAGGATATGAGTTACAAATTGGACAACCACAAGTTATTATTAAAGAAATCGATGGTGTTAAATGTGAACCAATTGAAGAATTAACTGTTGATTTACCAGAGAATCTTTCAGGTAGAGCTGTAGAATTTGTAACAATCCGTAAAGGTGAAATGTTATCTATGGAGCCTAAAGGAGAGCGTATGATTATCAAATTCAACATCCCATCTCGTGGAATTATCGGATTGAGAAATCAATTATTAACAGCTACAGCTGGTGAAGCTATTATGTCGCACCGTTTTATTGATTACCAACCATTCAAAGGTGAAATTCCTGGTCGTTTAGGTGGTTCATTAATTTCTATGGAAAACGGAAAAGCAATTCCTTATTCTATTGATAAATTACAAGATAGAGGTAAATTCTTCGTTGACCCTAATGAAGATATCTACGAAGGTCAGGTAATTGGTGAAAATTCACGTGGAGATGATATGGTGGTGAATGTAACTAAAACTAAAAAATTAACAAACGTACGTTCTTCTGGAAATGATGATAAAGCAAGAATTATTCCTGCAATCAAATTCTCATTAGAAGAAGCTTTAGAGTACATTCAAAAAGATGAATATGTTGAAGTAACACCAAAATCGTTACGTTTACGTAAAATCTATTTGAATGAAAACGATAGAAAACGTTTCAAAATAGCATAATTTTTAAATCCCGATGAAAGTCGGGATTTTTTAGCATTATATTAAATGGAAATAAAATTAAAATACGGAATTGACAATTTGCTTTTTGGAATGAAAGAGCAAGATGTGACTAAAATTTTGGGTAAACCCGATTCAAGCTATAAAGACGAAGATGAAAATGTTATTTTCGTTTATAATTCAAGAAAGCTTCGTTTGACTTTTTACAAAGAGGAAGATTATAGATTGGGTTATATGACGACTTCTAATCCTATTATTAAGTTGTTTACTACTACATTAATTGGTAAAAATTGGAGCGAAATATATCCTGTTTTAGAAAAAAATAAAATAAAATCTTTTGAGTCAGATACTGCAGAAGGAATAGTGAGTTATTTCAACGAAGAAAATTGGTTATTTTTTCATGTAGATTATAACGAAATTGTTAAGATTGAATTAGGAGCTGTTTTCAAAGAAAAGGAGGATGATTTCGATTGGAAATTTTAATACGATAAAAAAAAGCCGCTAACTTAGATATTAGCGGCTTTTTTATTTGTTATTGATTGATTTTAATCAATTCAATCTCAAAAATTAAATCAGCATTTGGTGGAATCACTCCGCCAGCACCTCTTTCGCCATAAGCTAATTGAGAAGGAATGTAAAATTTATATTTTGAACCTTCTGGCATTAATTGAACACCTTCTGTCCAACCTTTAATTACTTGATTTAAACCAAAATCGATAGTTTGTCCTCTTTGAACACTACTATCAAATACTTTTCCATCCAAGAACATTCCAGTATAATGCACTTTTACGTTGCTTGTGGCTACTGGTTTATTTCCAGTACCTTCTTGTAAAACAATGTATTTTAATCCACTAGGAGTTGTTGGTGCGTTTGCAAATTCTTTTAACGTTTTCTCTTTTGCTTCTTTTTGTTTTTCTGCGGCTAATTTATCAGCAGCTTCTTTTTTCACGAAGTAATCAGCAAACGTTTTTTCGGCATTGAATTTTTTAGCTTCTTTACCTACTCTAATAATCTTTATAGAAGTAATTACATCATCTTGTGCAATTTTATCAACGATGTCTAATCCACTAGTTACATGTCCAAAGACAGTATGTTTTCCATCTAACCATGGAGTAGCTTTGTGAGTGATAAAAAATTGACTTCCGTTAGTAGCTGGACCTGCATTAGCCATTGATAAAATTCCTTTGCCAGAGTGTTTTAAATCTGCCACAATTTCATCATCAAATTTATAACCTGGATGACCGGCTCCAGTTCCGTCTGGGCATCCACCTTGAATCATAAAATCAGCAATAACTCTGTGGAATTTTAATCCATTGTAATATGGTTTTCCTTTGAATTTCGCATCTGCTTTTGGGTTTTTGCCTTCAGCTAATGAAACAAAGTTGGCAACTGTAATTGGCGTTTTTTTGTATTCCAATTCAACTACAATTTTTCCTTTTGCAGTGTTTATTTCAGCAAAGATTCCTTCTTGCTTTTTGTTTTGTGCTACAGCTGTTGTAACAAAACTTAGAACAACTATGATAGATTTAATTATATTCTTCATTTTATAATTTTAATTTGATTATTTAATTTCTAAAAGTTCAACTTCAAAAATAATATTTGCATTTGGTGGAATTACATCTCCAGCTCCTTGTTGTCCGTAACCCAAATTAGATGGAATGTAAAGCATTAATTTATCACCAAAGTTCATCATATTTACTCCTTCGTTAAAACCTGGAATAAAAGGTAAATTTCCAATGGTTACAGGATAACCTGAATACCCATCTTGATTGGCTCTGTTTTGATCAAATTTGCCATAAAGTCTAGCAACATCTTCATAGCTAGTATCAAATAATTGACCATTTTCTAAATAACCAGCATAATGAATTTTAACTTGATTTCCGTTTGAAGGCTTTTTGTCAGTTCCTTTTTTAATAACTTGATAAATTAAACCAGATGCTGTTTTTGTACCAGTAGCTTTTAAAGTTGCTATTTCTTTTGCTTTACTTTCAAGAATTTGTTTGTTTTTTTCTTCTGCTTCTTTAATTTCTTTTGCAACTGAAGAATAGTAATTTTTGAAAATCTTTACAGCATCAAACTTTTTAGCAGCATTTCCAATTCTAATAATTGTAACTTTTTCAATAACATCATCAGCTGCAATTGTATTAATTACCTCTAATCCTTCAACAACTTCGCCAAATACGGTGTGCATATTGTCTAACCAAGGTGTTTCTTTATGAGTGATAAAGAATTGACTTCCGTTTGTAGATGGACCTGCATTTGCCATCGATAAAATTCCGGCTTTTGAATGTTTTAAATCAGGATGAAACTCATCTTTAAATTTATAACCAGGACCACCAGAACCATCTCCGTTTGGATCACCACCTTGAATCATGAAATCTGCAATTACTCTGTGGAATTTTAACCCATCATAAAATGGTTTTCCTTTGAATTCTTGACTAACAAATGGGTTTTTACCTTCTGCTAATGTTACAAAGTTAGCAACGGTATTCGGAACTTTTTCAAATTCTAATTTAACAATCATGCTTCCTTTTGCCGTTTCGATATCGGCATATAAACCTTCTTTTAGGTTGTCATACGATTTTGTGCATGAAGTAAAAAGAGTAAAAATGCTTAGTAGTAAAATTGAGGTAATTTTCATTTTTTTTAGTTTTTAGCTTGAGTGTCTACTTTAATGTCGTTTAAACTTACAGTACAAATTAAAGGCTCGTTAGTGCCAATTTTTTTATCGTCACCATGATAGCCATACGCCATGTGAGAAGGAAATAAGAAAGTAACTTTTTCTCCTTTTTTCATCAATTTAATTCCATCACGTAATCCCATCATTATGTTTTCTTTGTCTACATAATACGTTTGTGGTTTGGTTTCGGTTGCGGTGTAAATGATTCTGTTTTTTAAATCTTTTATTTCATAGTCAAAGAAAGCAATATCACCTCTTTTTGGAGACGGTGTTACTTCTTCCACTTTGGTTTCGTATTTGTACCAATAGCCTTTATTTGAAGCTATGTATGATTTGAGTGAATCGTTTTTAATAATTGCTTCAATTAAATCTTCTTCATCTGCGATTAAAACTTTATTTCGCTCGATTGATTCTTTTATAAAAGTTCCTGAAGTATGTGAAATAGGTTCTCTGGCTTGTTGCTGTTGTGAACAACTTGCTAAGAAAATCATCGCTCCAAAAAGGAATAAATTTTTAATTTTCATTTGGTTACTTTTTTTCTTTTGCTAAAATAGCAATAAATTGTTGTATAGTTTCTTCTAAATTTGAAAAAGATTTTCCTCCAGCAGCGTTGATATGACCACCACCGTTAAAATGATTTCGAGCAAATTGATTAACATCAAAATCACCTTGAGATCGGAAAGAAATTTTAATAATTCCTTCTTCTTTGTTTTCAATAAAAATGGCAGTAAAATCGATGCCTTTTATACTTAATCCGTAATTTACAATACCTTCTGTGTCTCCTTTTTGATGACCAAATTCATTAAGCTCGTCTTGAGTTAATGTAATGTATGTGGTTTTGTATTCCGGAAGCATTTTTAAATTTTGTAATGCTTTACCAAGTAATAATAAACGATTGTATGATGAATTATCGAAAAGAAGGTTATGAATTTCACTATTGTTAATTCCTTTATCGATTAAATCAGCAACACATTTGTGAGTAGCGCTTGTGGTTTTTGGAAAACGAAAACTTCCTGAATCGGTTACAATCCCAGTATACAAACATGTTGCAACTGTTTTGTTGATTAAGTTCTCATAACCTAATTGATGAATAAAATCGTAAACCATTTCGCAAGTAGAACCGTAATTGGTATCTGAAAAAGTATAAGTTGCATAACCATCAGGTGCTTGATGATGATCAATCATTATGCTTGGAGCCGAAAGGTTTTTTAAAACATTTTCCATTTGATCTCCTGTTCTATGAAGCGCGTTAAAATCTAATGTAAATAGTAATTCCGATTTTTCTAAAATAGCTTTACAAGTGTCGAAACTACGTTCAAATATCATGACTTTATTGCTTTCTGGTAACCAAGCTAAAAAATCTGGAAATTCATTTGGAGCTATAACTGTAATCTCATGGTTAAGCTGTTTTAGCGTATGGTATAATCCTAAAGTAGAACCCATAGCATCGCCATCAGGGTTTCTGTGTGGTATAATTGTAATTCTTTTCGGAGAAGCTAATAGCAATTTAATAGCTTCAATTTCGTGTATCTGCATCATACTGCGAATATATTATTTTGTAACCTATTCTGCAATTATTATGCCTAACGTTTTAAAGTAAAATGGCCTTTTACAGATTTACCATTAGAAAGTTGAATTTCAAACCAATAATCAGTAGCAGGAAGTGTTTGGCTATTAAAAGTTCCGTTCCATCCGTCGCCTAATCCAGTTAGTTGTTTTAGTAATTTTCCATAACGATCAAAAATAGTAATAGTACTGTTTTCTAGGTTTCTTTTGTCAAGGTTTTTGATGAACCAAGTATCGTTGTAACCATCGTTATTAGGTGTGAAATATTTTGGATAATCTAAGATGTAAAAGGTTTCAAAAACAATTCCACAACCTTTTTTGTCTTGAACAAATACAGTGTACTCGCCAGCTTCTAAATGGTAAAATATTGGAGAATCTTGATAATTTATGCCATCTAATGAATATTCATAATCTCCTAAACTTGTACTTGAAACTTCAATTGTAGCGGTATTGTTATCTTGGAAATCATTGATGTTGATGTTGTCAATTGTTGCAATACCAGAAGCGTCAACTGTAAATGTTTTATCTTTTGTACAATTGGTAGCATTAGTTAATGTTACTGTGTACGTTCCGGCTGTGGTTACGGTTATTTGTTGTGTTGTTTGAACTGGAGTTGTGTTCCAACTGTAAGAAGTAAATCCAGAACCAGCATCCAAAATCAAACTATTGCTTTCGCATAATCCTAAAGTTTCATCTGTAATGGTTTCAGTAAATGTATTGATTGTTAAATTAACTGGATAATCAGTGTAACAACCTTGGATATTGGTTACTCTTGCAAATATGGTTTGACTAAAAGCTGTTGTGTTAGTATAGCTTGTTGGTAAAGCTGTAGTGCTTGTTTGTGTTTCAAAAAAAGAAACAACATAGTTGGCAGGTAAATTAGTAAACAATTGATTTTTGATTGCGTTCAAATCAAAAACTGTTTTTCCGTCCTGATTAGTATCAGCGTCACATTCAGTAAATGTATCTTCGTTTACAACTAATGTTTCCGCATATTCTATTTTTAGTATTTGGGAAGGAGGAGAACATGTGGTAGTACCAAAATAAATTTCTACAGTATAATCTCCCTCAGAAGTAATACTATAAGTCGCATTTATTGCGCCAGGAATTTGATTCCCGTTTAGAAACCATTGGTAACCAGTTGCTCCAGTCTGTGTAGCATCAACAGTTAATGTTTCGCCAGGACAAAGTGGATTTCCTGTCGCAATCAAGCGGTCGTCTCCTAAGTCAATTCCAAAATTAAAACTTCCTCCACCAAGAAAAATAGCCGAATCAAAACGATAATTCCCTTCATCAGCTATGACTAATTTTATATGATAAGTTTCTCCTGGAATTACATTCGATTGCGCGGTTAAAACTTTAGTTTGTCCATTGTAATTTGTTGGATGAACTGTTCCATTAAATGCATCAAAATAAGTTTCATTTGCTGGTGGGCAAATGGTTCCTGAACCTCTAACAGTGTTTACTTTAACAGGAATGCTTGTTCCTGGAACAACTGCTAAATTTTCATAATTAGGCTCACCATTTTTTTTAAGTAAAAAAGCAAAACCATCAGTATAGTTACACTGATTTGACATTGGATTTGATAAGTATTGTTCCGATGAAAAGATGTAATCAAAACTTATACTTGTCCCCAAAGGAACAAAATCAAATTCTAAAATAGTAGCGTTAAAAGTGTTGCTCAATCCTAAAGCCTGATTCAAATCAGGATCTCCATTCCATCCCATACTTCCGCCATCATCAGATAAATAAGAATTTGGACCTGGGGCATTGTTTATTTTTCCAGTCGAAAGTATAATTCCTTTTTGAAATGGAAAAGAAGTTCCGGTTCCGTCAAAAAAACCAAAACTTTTTTCACCAGAGGCAAAATTTCCGCCAGAAACACTAACGTTGAATACATTAGCACACGAGCTGTTGATTAAAATGTCCTTAACTAATTCTTGAGCTGTATAGGTTTCATCTATACTAATATTTTGTCCGTTTACATATTGGATTCCCAATGTTAAAACTAATACGGAAATGATGTTTTTAAAAGTATTCATAGCATCGGCAAAGATACTATAAATCGCGCTTTTTAAGAATGTAATAAGATGTTAAAATAAATATAATTGTCCATGCTAAAACAATTCCAACAAAGATTGGTTGCACTTGATAATTTTTCTCAAAAGTTTCGCCAACTGTATTTGAAACTGATTTTACAAAATTCAATCTTGTGAAAGGTTCTACAATTAAATTAGACATCGATTCTAAAGGTAAAACATCTTTAACCCAATCAATCGCTTCTGTGTTTTTGTCTTGAGGTTTGTAGCCTAAAATATTGTATTTTAAAATAGCATGTCCTACATTTTCGCCTAAAAACCAAACAAATATAAAGCCTAAAGTAAAAGCAGATCGTTTGATTAATAAGGATAAAAACAAACAAAACGAGAAGAATGCTACATGTTTTAAGAAATAAGCAAACAAATAGCTCATATCAGAAAAAATAATATCAATTTCTGTGTAAGATGAATATTTTAAACCTAAAATTAAACTGATTCCGAACACAAGTAAAGTTGAAACAGAAGAAAATAAAATAATAGTATAGAATTTAGAAAGTAAAAATTCTTTTTTAGACATTCCGTCAATTAAATTTTGTTTTAATGTTCCGTAGCTAAATTCATTTGCTACCATAGAAACGATGATAACCGCTAAAAATAATTTAAACCAAGAAGCTACATAAGTCGTAAAATGCCAGATGTAAGGGAAATTAAAAAAGCCACTTTTTGCTGCTTCAAATTTAAAAGGGCCAAAATCAAATTCTATTAGTGCGATACTTGCTAATAAAAAAAGTGATAAAAAGTATATGATGCTTAATGCACGACTCGCTTTATTAAGCCATATTTTTTGTAATTCTATATTGATTAATCGTTTCATTTTAAGTTGGTTAGTTTGTTAGTTTTAAGAATTGTTCTTCCAAGCTCGTTTTGCGCTTTAATAAATGCGTTAAAACAATATTCTTGTTAAATAAATATTGATTTAATTCTCCTGCTTCTAAAGGCGCTTTTAAATACACTAAAACTTTTCCTTCTTGAACTTCAATTTTGTCTACAGCTTGATGTTGAGATACAATTTGAACTAATTCATCTAAATTATCCGCTTGAAGTTCAAAGAATCCTTCATTTGCTAACATTTCATCAACAGTTCCTTGATAAAGCGTTACTCCGTAACGTAAAACAATTACATGTGAACATACTTTTTCTACTTCATCTAGTAAATGCGAAGCTAAAAGTATAGTTGTTCCTTGGTTTGCAATGATTTTAATTAAATCTCTAATTTGACGAATGCCTTGTGGATCTAATCCATTTGTAGGTTCGTCTAAAATTAAAATTTCAGGATCATTTAAAAGGGCAGAGGCAATTGCCAAACGTTGCTTCATTCCTAAAGAAAACGTTTTGAATTTGCTGTCTTTTCGGTCTAATAATCCAACCAATTCTAATTTTTCATTGACTTTATCAAAAGGTATGTTTTTGATTTTACAAACCAACTTCAAGTTTTCTTCCGCAGTCATGTATGGATAAAAATTAGGTCTTTCGATAATTGCACCAACTTTCTTTAATGCATCATGAGTAGAAAGGCTGCCATCAAACCAAGAAAAATCGCCCGAAGTTTTGTTTACAACATTTAAAACGATTCCTAAAGTGGTTGATTTTCCAGAACCATTTGGTCCTAAAATTCCATAAACATTACCTTTTTTAATTTCAAGAGAAACATTGTTTACCGCATGAACCTTTCTAAATTTTTTATGAAGATTTGAGATTTTTAAAATAGTTTCCAAGTTTGTTTGTTTTTTGATTTAAAGATAAGACGAACTAAAATTGGTTTTGTTACGAATTTGAAACTAAACAAAATAAAAAATCCCTAATCTTATGGCTCGATTAGGGATTTAAAGGTAATTTTGGGGCAAAATTAATATTGAATAAAGTTGTTGATTTTAACGTTTGAAGCTTTTAAATCGTGCATTAAATTATACAATCCAAAGAACGTTCTGTTGATGTAAATAAAATGTTTTGAACCACGATTTCCATTCATGTTGCGTAATTCCGTGTTTTTGGAATAACGTTCTCCCAAATCAGCTATTTGACCGAAAAATTCTTCGTCTGAAAAATCAAATTCTTCAACATGGAAAGGTCGTGCAAATAAGCTTAATAATTCATGGAACATTTCGGTGAAGAATTCAATTTCTTCTTTTGTATCTTCTTTTCTTAAGATTTCTAATTCGTATAATTTCGATTGGAAGAATTCTGGATTGTTCAAGTTTTCTTTTTTCGCTAATTCGAAATACGGTACATAAAAATCATTCGGAACTTCTTTTATGCAACCAAAATCTAGAGCTACTAATTTCGTGTCTTTAGTAATCAAGAAATTTCCTGGATGTGGATCAGCATGAACTTTTCTCAAATTGTGCATTTGAAACATGTAAAAATCCCAAAGCGTTTGACCTAAAATATTTGATTTCTCAGCATCGGTATTGTGAGCAGTGAATTCTGATAAATGTTCGCCCGTCATCCAATCCATCGTAATAATTTTCTCTGACGACCAATCTGGGTAATACTTTGGAAAAACTAAGTTTGGAATGTTTTTACAAGCTTCAACAATTTCCATACTTTGTTTTACTTCATTGATGTAATTGGTTTCTTCAATCAATTTGTCTTCAACTTCCTTAAAATATTTATCCGAATCTTTTCCTTTGATATTGAACATTTTAATGGCGATTGGTTTTACCAAAGCCAAATCTGAACTGATACTTTCTGCCACTCCAGGATATTGAATTTTCACAGCAAGTTTTTTCCCATCCTTGGTAGCTTGGTGCACTTGGCCAATGCTAGCCGCATTTATCGAAGTGGCATTGAAGGTATCGTATATTTCACTTGGTTGTTTGCCAAAGTAATTTTTAAAGGTTTTGTTCACCAAAGGAGCTGACAACGGCGGAACCGAGAATTGTGCCAGTGAGAATTTTTCCACGTAAGCTCTTGGTAAGATATTTTTATCCATACTTAACATTTGTGCGACTTTCAAAGCACTTCCTTTCAATTGCTTTAAACTGTCGTAAATGTCGGCAGCGTTGTTTTTGTTCAGCGATTCTTTGGCTTCTTCTTCGGTTTTGGTGATTTTATCTCCGTAATATTTGAGATAATTCACACCAACTTTAGCTCCAGTTTGAATCAGTTTAGAAGCGCGTTGGATTTTTGAGGTAGGAATACTATCGATTGTTTTCATATGGTTTTTGCTTACATTTTAAATGAGCCTCTTTCGTTCCACATGAATTTTCCAAAATCAATTAGACTTTTGAATGGTGTAGTATCCATCAAGTCAAAACTGGTATTGACAGATTTTTCAATGAAAATATCGGTTTTTTCGAATGAAATTGAGGTGTCTTCAATCCAAAACTTCAAAGTAAATAAGAATTGGAACCAAGCCATTTCACTCATTGTTTTTTCTTGAATTTCGATTAACTTTTCTTGTTTTAAATCGATTTTTTCTATGTCTAAAGTGTCGTAAAACTGTTTGAAACTTTTTCTTAATTCGCTCAATTTTGACAAACTTTTTAATTTGTTTTTGTCTTCTTTCAATAATGCTACCACGAAACTTCTATTAGCAGTTAACATTTCGAAATAAGTGAAATAGAAACTCAACAATTGTGTGCGAGCATCGTATGAAGCGAATTCTTCACTATTTCCTAATAATTCTAATGTATTATCGAATAGCGAAGTGAAAAAGTTTTGCTCAATTTGGTTAAAAGAAGCGTAGTGTTTGTAAAACAAACCTTCCTCAAAACCAGCATGTTTGGCAAACAAATAAACCGATTGCGGTTGCTTGTTGTGTTCTAAGAAATAATCGATGTATAAACTTAAAATGCCTTCTTTGTTTATTTCTTTCTTTTTTGCCATGATTTTAAATATTTTTCTCAAAGGTACATAATGTTTAATTTAAAATCAAAAAAGTTAAACAAAATATTTTGTTAAAGTTCTTTCAAAAAAAACCTCAATTACGAATTTACAATTGAGGTTTAATAATTTGTATGTAAATGGCTTACGATTTCTGCTCTTTGTTAAAGTAAACCAAGTAATAATACATTTGTTTTTCTTCGTCCCAACCTTTTTCAACGAATTTTTCCGCACTTTCTGGGTTGATGAAGTCTAACTTGATTTGGATATTAGTGTCTAATTGAATCGTATTTTTTAAAGAACGACGCACATCTGTTACCGCAGCATTTGCAATTGGAAAACTGGAAACGTCTTCGATACTATATTTGGCTCCTTTATCTACTTTATAATTTTTGAATTCTGGAATGAATTCTGGATTTTGCATTACTTCGTTTAAGAAAGCCGTTTCTTCAAATTCATCATTTTTTGCAAAGTGATTGATAGCACGGTTCATGAACAATACTTCTTGTTGCTTGTCTTCGGCAGGTAAAACTACTTCTTTAGCAAACTCTTGACAGAATTTTAAGTATTTCTTCGTCATGAAGTTTTCATCTTGAAACGCATCAACTGATAAGAAATGTTCTAACCAATAACGCGCATCGTAACGGTTGCTGTCTACGGTTAAAATTTTGTAACCTTCTTCTTTTTTATAGTTGAAAATGATACAACCTTTGTCCAACTTATTTAAGTTGATTCCTTGTTGTAAAATCATTTCTAAATTACTTCCGTTTTCTTCGAATTGTAAGAAATCGGTTTGAACTTCACTTTTGAAAACTCCTATTGCATCTACTACATTATTATCAATAGAAACGTGAGTGAAATAAGCTACATACACTTCTCCGTTTTTAATATGTGGATGATTCGATTGCTCGAATAGGTGTTTTGTGATTTTTTTAGAAACGTTGTGAATTTCGCTTGGGTTATTGAAAACTTCGGTAGCAAAATTGTACATTTCGTTATATTCTAAATCTACTTCATGAGCAAACTGAAAGTAGTTTTCTTCTTTTTCTCTAAAAGGTTTAAAGAAAAATTCCTTCAATAAAGGCATAATTTCATCATTCAACCCGTATGGATTTTCAGATAAGAAAATAGCTTCGTTTCTGCTTTTGTTTCCTACGCGGTGAATTGATAAATTCTCAATATGAGCATTAAATAGATTGATCATTTTTTATAGTTTAGATAAAAGAGCCAAGATAGAACTGATATTGTTTTTTCTTGGCTTTTTAAGATTGTATTTTGGTTTATTCTTTTCTAATTCTTTTGGCTTTTAGTTCCAGTTTTCTTCAAATCCCATGTCTTCGAAGCTGTCGTCTCCATCAAACATGTCGAAATCATCGTCATCGAAATCGTCTTCAAAGTCACCGTAGATATCGTCATTTGATAAATCGCCTCTCAATCCGCTTTGACCTGCTTCTGCTGGTAATTCGCCATGAGAAAATAATAACGCAGGATAGGTTTCACCAGCTTCTTTTTCTTCTTCAATTGCTGCTAATTCCACGAAGAATGTCCACATACTAAAGAAATCATACACATAGACCATTTTAGTATTGTCTTGGTGCATCAAATCATCAATTTTGAAATCCACCATCGTTTTCATTTCACCAGGAACTTCGCCTGTGTCAAACAATGGAATTTCGTCTTCTTCGTTCCAAGTCCAGTCGTCTTCACAAGTAAAGAACGAACCTGTTTCTGTTCCATCAAAGCCAAAAGCGTTTACGATAGCATTGTGTAAATCTTCTAAGGTGTTGTCGCTTTCAATGGCAATATCTCTAAAAATATCTTCTTCAGCATCGAGAATCACTCGGAATTTGTAAATCATAATCTTTGAAATTTTAAGAACTGCAAAAGTAATTATTATTTACGAGAAACTTTTTTGCTTTTGCGATTTGTTGATAAGATTTTAAAATATGGATAATGAGGTTTCAGTCGTCAATCGCTCTAAAGTTTCCAAGCCATAAAATGAATTTCCTTTTTTGTTTAATTTCGGACTCCAAACCGCTACCGTATAATGGTTTGGGAAAACCGCAACTACGCCACCACCAACACCACTTTTTCCAGGAAGCCCAACTTTAAACGTAAATTCTCCTGCTTGATCATAAAAACCGCACATTTGCATTAAAGCGTTCATGCGTTTGCATTTACTTGATGAAAGGAATTTTTTATCGCTTTTTGGAATCACTCCATTATTAGCGAAAACTTGAAAGCATTTAGCTAAATCGACACAACTCATTTCAATAGAACATTGATGATAATAGAAGTCTAAAACGGCTTCTGGTTCGTTTTTGATGTTTCCAAAGGATTTGATAAAGTTCACCAAAGCTGCATTTCGGTAACCAAATGCTTTTTCAGATTGTGCTACATTTTCATTGTAATTGATGTTTGGATTTTCGGTCAGTTCTCTTACGAAATCAAGTAGGAATGCTTTTGGATTTTCAAAATGTTCCAACATTAAATCGGCAATAACCAGAGCGCCAGCATTGATAAACGGATTTCTTGGAATACCATTTTCATTTTCTAATTGTACTAAGGAATTAAAGGAATTACCAGAAGGTTCATAGCCAACACGTTCCCATAAATCGTTTCCAATTTTAGAAAATATAAGCGAAGTGGTAATGACTTTTGAAATACTCTGAATTGAAAATTTCTCCAAAGCATCGCCTTTTGTAAACACGTTTTGATGTTTGTCAACTAAAGCAATTCCGAATTTATTAGCATCAACTTTTGCTAATTCTGGAATGTAGTCAGCTACTTTTCCAGTGTTTTCGATTTGGATGACTTCGTTGTAAATTCCGTCTAAAATATCTTGGTATGCCATGAAACTAATTTTGGTAAAAATAGTTACTTACAGAAAAGGAATGCGTTTTTTGAGCTCTTTTTTTGATAAAAAAATACCTTTTGATGGATAGTGCCTTTTAGAAGGTATATTGTTGAAAATTAAAGCGGTTATCAAAAGAATAATAGCACCAAATAAAACGGGCGAAATCACATAGAAATATCCCAATTCTTTTATTTTATCGGAACCTGCAATAGCTATCAAAGCGGTAGCTCCACCCGGTGGATGTAAGGTTTTTGTTATTTGCATTA
Source organism: Flavobacterium sp. (assembly GCF_041911335.1). Taxonomy (GTDB): domain Bacteria; phylum Bacteroidota; class Bacteroidia; order Flavobacteriales; family Flavobacteriaceae; genus Flavobacterium. The sequence continues at coordinate 8,448 of NZ_JAYRPD010000041.1, read as the reverse complement.
ATACAATTGATAAGGAAACAGCTAAAGGAGCCGCTACCCAAATTAAATCAGGTAATAATTTATAAATACTAACACCAATTATTGCCGAAATCACATGGCCTCCAATAAGATTTCGAGGCTGTGCTAAAGGACTTTCAATAACTCCATACACCAAAACACAAGAGGCACCAAACGAACCTATAAGAAAAACTAAGTCTGATGAAGTGAAAATTCTAAATTGTAATAAACTAATTATTCCTAAACCTACAAACGATCCTAAAAAAGCCCAAAAGTGTTCTTTAAAATCAACTAAAGTTTCTTTGTATAAAACGTATTTTGCTTTTCTGTAATTGCGTTTTAGCTTTTTTGTCATTTCGTTTTTTAAAGAATTTAGGTTTAATTTTTTGTAATTTTTTCCTTTCGAAGGAACAATGCAAAGTTAATTTTTTAAATTAAAACCTGACTAGAAAACTAAAACTTACAATTCATCCTCAAAAAATGACAGTTCGGTTAGTTTCAATTTTATGGGTGCGATTTCTGTTGCAACTTTGCTTCATCAAAATAAGATAGTTCAAGCGCAAGAACAAGAACAATAACAAAATCAAAAAACGAACATTAGTATTAATCAATTAAAAAAAGCAAAGCGTCTCTGAGAATCTCTAATCAAAGTAATCAAAATCAAAAAATCTCGGTGAAGCTCTGTGTAAAAACAAATTAAAATCATGACAAAATTAATCACTATCATCGCAATGTTTGTCGCTTCAATTGTATCAGCGCAAACTCAGTTTGATCAAGGAATGAAAAAAGCCTTGCAAACTTGGAAAGACGGAAATTCAAAAGAAGCATTAGTTCAATTCGAGAAAATTGCTTCGGTTGAAAAAACAAATTGGTTGCCAAATTATTACATCGCTTTCATCAATACAACACAAGCTTTTGGTGAAAAAGACAAAACTAAAATAGAGTCTTTATTGAATGCTGCTCAAAAAGCACAAGATGTTTGTAACGAGTTAGCACAAGACAATCCAGAAGTTTTAGTACTGCAAGCTATGATTCACACTGCTTGGATTGTTTATGATCCAATGACATACGGACAACAATTATCGGGCGATGTGATGTATATTTTAAACAAAGCATATAAAATTGCTCCTGAAAATCCGAGAGTTGTATTTCAAAAGGCTTCATTTGAAAAAGGTATGGCACAGTATTTTGGTCAAGATACCCAATCAATGTGTGCCCAAATTGAAAAAGCAATCGAACTTTTTGCTACTTTTAAACCTGAATCGGTTTTCCATCCAAGTTGGGGATTAGATAGAGCGCAAGAGGAAGTTAAGGCTTGTAAATAAAATTTTTAAAATGAAATATTCAAGAGAAATAGTTAAAGCAATAGTAATTGGAATTGTAGTTTTTGCAATACTTCAAGGTGTGAATTTATTAATCAGCAGAAGTTTGCCAAGTCTTACAACTTTAAAGTGGAATTTCATTTTTACAATGTTGTATAGTGTGGTGCTTTATTTTGCTAATGCTTTAATTTTTATTCAATTAGATAAACATTTTGAAAAGAATCGATTTCATTTAAAACGATTAGTAATCGGATTTTTAGCTTCGTTTTTAGTTTCGGGATTAGCTATTTTCTTTTTGCGAATGTTAGAAGACGTTGGCTTTGAAGACAAAACGATTCAAGAATTTATTCAAAACGAAATGCCTGCTAATTATGTTGTGGCAATGGTGATTACGATTATAGTTTCGTTGGTTATTCACCTAGTTTATTTCTACAAATCGTATCAGGAAAATAAATTAAAAGAACAGAAAATTATTGCAGGAACGGCTTCGGCACAGTTTGAAAGTTTAAAAAATCAAATCGATCCGCATTTTCTTTTTAATAGTTTGAATGTATTGAGTTCGTTAATCGAGGAAAATCCTGAAAGTGCTCAAAAATTTACTACTTCGCTTTCCAAGATTTATCGCTATGTTTTGGAACAAAAAGATAAAGAATTGGTTTCGGTGGCAGAAGAATTACAATTTGCCAAAACGTACATGAATTTACTGAAAATGCGATTTGAAAACAGCATCACATTTGAAATTCCAGAAAATTTTGAAAATGAAGAAGCCAAAGTAGTTCCGTTGTCGCTACAATTGTTATTAGAAAATTGCATCAAACACAATGTAGTTAGCGAAGCAAAACCGCTACATATCAAAATTAGTATTGATAATGGTCAGTTAGTTGTGTCTAACAATCTTCAAAAGAAAGAAGTATTATCTGACCGAAAAGGCGTAGGATTACAAAATATTGTGAATCGCTACGGAATTTTAACTAAAAGAAAAGTATTGGTAGAAGAAAACGAAAAAGAGTTCAAAGTATTTCTACCGATTTTAACAAAACAAATTAGTATTATGGAAACACAAAATATTTATAATGAGAATTTAGCTTATCAAAGAGCAAAAGACAAAGTAGAACAACTAAAAGGATTTTATGGCAATTTAATATCATATTGTGTTGTTATTCCGTTTTTGATTTTTATCAATTTAAGAACATCTAACTTTCAGTGGTTTTGGTTTCCAATGTTAGGGTGGGGAATGGGATTAACCTTTCATGCTCTAGAAACTTTTGGTTACGGGAAATCTTGGGAAGAGCGAAAAATAAAAGAATTAATGAACAAAGAAGAAAATAATTCAAAAAACTGGAAATAATCATGGAGACAAATCAATTTGATATAGAAAAATATAATAAAGCTAAAAAGAGAGTAAAGGAACTTAAAGAATTTTATAATCATTTGGCAAGTTATTTAGTTGTAATTCCGTTTTTGATTTTCATTAACCTGTATTTTTCACCTAAACATATTTGGTTTTATTGGCCTATGTTGGGCTGGGGTATTGGACTTTTTTTTCATGCTTTAGGTGTTTTTAATGTTTTTCCATTTTTTGGAAAAGATTGGGATGATAAAAAGATTAAAGAAATAATGGAAAAAGAAAAAAATACAAAATGGGAATAATTTATTTTCAATTAAAAATAAAAAATCATGAATACACAAGACGAAATCAAATATCAAGAAGCTTTAAAACGAGTTAAAAAAATTAAAGGCTTTTACACACACGCAATTGTTTATGTTATCATTAATATTATGATTGTAATAATCAATATTCAAGATTTGAAAGAAGGAGAAAGTTATTTTCAAGCACAAAATTTCTTTACGGCTTTCTTTTGGGGAATTGGGTTAGTGGCTCACGGACTTTCTGTTTTTATGCCTAATTGGATTATGGGGCAAAATTGGGAAGAACGCAAGATTAAGGAATTTATGGAGAAAGAAAAAGCGAATAAGTGGGAATAATCAAACGCTGAATATTGAACAACGAATGTTGAATTTTGAAGTTTTAAAACAATGAATATATTAATTATCGAAGACGAAAAGCCAGCAGCACGATTGTTGCAACGTAAGGTTGAAAAATTAGGATTGCAAGTAAATACCATGTTGCATTCTGTGGAAGAAGCCATTGTATGGTTTCAAAACAATACGCATCCTGATTTGATTTTTTTAGATATTCAATTGTCTGATGGTTTGTCGTTTGAGATATTTGAGTACTTCGACAAAGCTCAGCAACACATCAAAAGTGCCGTGATTTTCACAACCGCTTATGATGAATATGCGTTACGAGCTTTCAAACTGAATAGTATCGATTATTTATTGAAACCAATCGATGAAGAAGATTTGGAAGTCGCTGTCAATAAATTTAAAGCTAGAACTCAATCGCAAAATATTTCATTAGATTTTGAAGCGATAAAACGAATGTTAGTCAATCCAGTGGAAAAAGAATACAAAAAGCGTTTTTCGGTAAAAATTGGCCAACAATTAAAAGTGATTTCCATTGATGAAGTAGAATGTTTCTACAGTGAAAACAAAGGAACGTATATTCATACTTTAGACAACCGTGATTATTTAATCGATTCTACTTTAGAAGTTGTAGAAGCTGAAATCAATCCAAAAGAATTCTATCGAGTAAGCCGAAAATTCATAGTTCCACTGAAAGCGGTGAAGGAAATTCAAGTGTATTCGAATTCAAGATTAAAAATCATTTTGCCAACATACAAAGACGACGAAGTAATTGTTGCCAGAGAACGTGTTGGTGATTTTAAGGAGTGGATTGGGTAGAATTATTTAACAGGAATTATGAAAATATGTGTTTTTAATTCATCTTTATTATAATAGATTAAACGCATTTTGAACTTTCCATTTTCTAACCCATTTTCATCAACTAAAACAGAACATTCAAAATTAGTTTTATTATTTGAACCTAAAATTCTAATTCCTCTGCCAATTATTGAAGTTTTCTGTAACTCAATATTTTCAACAGAAACAATAAATTTAGTATTTTTATTTAATTCTAAATAAGGTTGTTTAGTTTCAAACTCAATTTTAATTGTTTGATTTCCGTCTTTAAAAATTAAATCGTCATTATTTTGTGCATTTGAAAAAAAAGTAACTAAAAATAGCATATTGATTATAAAAATAGCTTTTTTCATTAAAATTTATTTTGAAAACCTATGCAATGTAAACGTCATCGCAGTTAATAAAAAGAACGCCATAATTTGATGTGCTAATCCTAACCAAAGTGGAACATGGAATAATAAGGTAAAAATTCCTAAAATGAATTGGATAAATACAAAAACCAGCAAAGTTTTCAATCCATTATCTTGTGCTTTATCCAAAACAAATTTTCTGCTTTTTATGAAAAGATAGATGATTGAAAATACAACAACATAAGCAAATGTTCGGTGAATGAATTGTACACCACTTTTGCCTTCTGTAAACGATAAAAGCAAATTGGATTGTTCTAATTGAATGCTTTCATGAAAGAATTGACCATCGCTCATTAAAGGCCAATGATTATGAATTAATCCGGCGTTTAAACCTGCTACAAACCCTCCGTAAATAATTTGGATGATTAGAATTACTAAAGCAATTCGGGCAATTTTTCTTAATTCTAAAACAGGTAATTTTCTTTCAGGATAAATTAAATCTAAAGCCACCCAAAGCGTGTAGGCAAACGTAATAAAAGCAAATGTTAAGTGAATTGCTAATCTAAAGTGACTAACATCGGGTATGTCTTTTAAACCGCTGGCTACCATGAACCAACCTAAAAATCCTTGAAAAGCACCCATTCCTAAAAGGATGAAACATTTTTTGATGGTTTCGTTATCTAATTTCTTTTTGATTAAAAAGTAAACAAATGGAATAATGAAAACCACACCAATAATACGGCCAATAAAACGGTGAAACCATTCCCAAAAGAAAATGAATTTGTAATCGTCTAATTGAAAATCTTTGTATTGATTTACTTTTTGATACTCTGGATATTTTTTATATTCTTCAAAAGCTTCTACCCATTTTTCTTCACTCATAGGAGGGAAGGTGTCATTAATCAAATGCCAATCGGTCATCGATAAACCGGAGTTGGTTAAACGTGTAATTCCACCAACCGTAACCATGATAAATAATAAAATACAACCAGAAAGTAGCCAGTAAATGACTGATTTATTTGTTTTCATTTTTCTTGATATTCAAAAAGCACCCCAAATTTACGTAATGCGTATTTGAAAAGTGCTTTAACAGATTATAATTTTTATACTTTTTTCAATCCCATTTTTGAAGCTTTGTTTAGGACAAAATCCTTAGCAGCTTCATATTCGTTTGGAATTTCGCCTTCTAAAATGGCTTCTTTAACCGCTTCTTTTAGAACTCCAATTTCTCTACAAGGTTTTAAACCGAATAATTCCATGATTTCTTCACCTGAAATAGGTGGTTGAAAAACACGAACTCGGTCTTTTTCTTCCACTTCAACTATTTTCTCTTTTACTATGTCGAAGTTTTTGTGGTATTTCTGAAATTTCTTTGGGTTTTTTGTAGTGATGTCGGCTTTACACAAGGTCATTAAACTATCAATATCTTCGCCTGCATCAAAAACCAATCGACGAACGGCACTATCGGTCACAATGTCTTCTGCAATTACAATCGGTCGCGAACTCATCGTAACCATTTTTTGCACGAATTTCATCTTGTGATTCAAAGGCATGTGTAAACGTTCAAATATTTTTTTGACCATTTTTCCACCCAAAAATTCATGTCCGTGGAAAGTCCAACCTTGTTTTTTGTTGAATCTCTTGGTTGGTGCTTTTCCAATATCGTGTAACAATGCCGACCAACGCAACCAAACATCATCGGTATTTGGACAAATGTTATCTACTACTTCTAAAGTATGATAAAAATTGTTTTTGTGTGTGTGACCTTCCACTTCTTCGACATTATTCAAAGCCGTTAGTTCAGGTAAAATAATATCTAATAAACCTGTTTGATACAAGTGTAAAAATCCAATCGAAGGTTTTTCAGAAGCTAAAATTTTATGCAATTCATCAACAATTCGCTCGCCAGAAATGATGTTAATTCTATCTTTATTTTTAGAAATAGCCTCTAAAGATTCCGATTCAATTTCGAAATTCAATTGGGTTGCAAAACGAATGGCTCGCATCATACGCAACGGATCATCAGAATAGGTAATATCTGGATTTAAAGGTGTTTTGATGATTTTATTTTTCAAATCTTCTACACCATTAAATGGGTCAACTAAATCACCAAAGTTTTCAGAATTCAATGAAAAAGCCAATGCATTTATCGTAAAATCTCTTCGTTCTTGATCGTCTTTTAAGGTTCCGTTTTCAACAAGAGGATTTCTGCTGTCGTGTGTATAAGATTCTTTTCTAGCTCCTACAAATTCCACATCAATGTCGTCATAGCGTAGCATCGCCGTACCATAGTTTTTGAAAACTTGTACTTTTGGATGAAACGGAATTAATTCGGAAACTTTCAAAGCTAATTCAATTCCGCTACCAACGGCAACGATGTCGATGTCTTTTTTGTGGTCTCGTTCAAGTAAAATATCACGAACAAAACCACCAATCACATAGCATTCCAAGTTAAGTTCTTGGGCCGCTTGTGAAATGATTTTGAAGATGTTATGTTCTAAATGTTGTTTGTAATTCATGTTTTTACCGCAGATTCGCAGATTTTTATTTTTTTGAAAGTGCAACTCTTTTGTGTTCAAGTGATACAGAATTAAAATTAACTAAAAGTGCTAATTCATTTCCTGAAACTTTCAAATAATTTAAACATTGATTGTAATGAGCATTGTTAAAACAATCGACTGTTTTTATTTCTAATATTATTTCGTTAAAAACTACAAAATCAGCATAAAACTTGTGTTTCAATATGGTGTTTTTATAATTTACTACATATTCTTTTTCTCTTTCGTATGGAATATTTGCTTGTTGGAACTCAAATTCAATAGCATCTTTATATACAATTTCAGAAAATCCCTTGCCTAAATTTTTATGGACTTCAAATAGAATTCCAATGATTTGGTAGGTTTTGTCTTTATATAAAAAATCATCCATAATACTATTTTAATCTGCGAATCAGCGGTTTTTTTACTTGCGAATCACTTTTACCTGACTATCTAAACCTAATTTAATAATCGTAGAAGGATTTTTGCAAATTTTATCGTGGTGCAAATTTACTACATAGTCCACACCTTTTATAATTTCGGGACTAATTTCTTTGAAAGTTTTTGGTGTAGGTTCGCCCGAAATATTTGCTGAGGTTGAAACCAATGGTTTTTTCATGCGTTCCATTAGTTTAAAACAAAAAGGTTCGGTAACTAATCGAACTCCTAAGGTGTTGTCTTCTGCAACTATATTTTTGGCTACATTTCGAGGATTATCTAAGATTAAAGTTGTTGGTTTTTCAGATAAATCTAGAATTTGCCAAGCCACATCAGGAATTTCTTTGAAAACGTTGTACATCATACGTTCGCCATTCATTAAAACAATCATGCTTTTGGTTTCTTCACGTTGTTTTAAAGCATAGATTTTTTTAACGGCTTCTTCATTAGTAGCATCGCAACCAATTCCCCAAACGGTATCGGTTGGGTATAAAATAATGCCTCCATTTTTTATAACTTCGAATGCGTTGTGTACCTCTGTGTTCATAATTTAATTATTTTTACAAAAATATTCTAAAAATTTTAAAAATGAATCAAACATTTGTTGGATGTTCTCTTTATCATATATACATTTCCATTTTATTAGCACACCAAGCAAAAAAGGAAGGTAAAAAATCATTATTGATTGTAATTAATGATAGAGTTGAAGATATTGAAAAACTTATCCCTAAAATAAATGAATTACAATTGTTTGAATCTGTTTTGTCAATAAAGAGTTACTCTATTTTAACAGATTTTAAAAAAAATTTAGGACTTTTTAATTATATTTTCAACAGGGAGAAAGGTTTAGTTGAGCTATTTGAAAAAACTAACCCAATTTTAGTTGAGAATGATTTTTTTATAAGAAATTCTGAAATTAATTTATTTCATGTTGTAAGAACTAGAGCCTATTTTTTAATAAAATATCCTAATAATTTATTT
>NZ_JAYRPD010000040.1:0-18150 GCF_041911335.1 Flavobacterium sp. | reverse complement strand
TTTAGAAACCAATTCACAAGAATAATGCTTCTTTAAAACTAATTCTACGCATTCTAACTTAAATGCATAATCATACTTGACTTTTCTTTCCATAAAAATACCCCCAAATAGTGTCTAACTTTTTGGGGGCAGTCTATTTTTACTAGCTCTTTTTTTTACAAACATTTCAATTCTTACAAAAAAAATTGTAGTAATTTTGCTCTATCTCTCTACAACTATAAAAAATGGAAAACTCAAAAAAAACATTACTTGTTAAAATTTTAAAAGTAACGGGAATCACTTTTATTATTTCATTACTAATCATTGTATTCTTACCCATTATTTTTGCTGATACCATTACAGAAAAAGTAAAAGTATTAGCCAACAAAAACTTAGAAGGAGAATTGAATTTCAATGACTCAGAATTGTCGTTTTTCAAACATTTTCCTTCTTTAACTTTGACCTTACATGAATTAAATCTTAATGGTTCAAAACCGTATAAAAGTAAATCGCTAGTTTCTGCAAAGGAAATAAGTTTTGGCATCGATGTTTGGTCGGTAGTTTTTGGAAATCAAACCGAAATTGAAGAAATCTATCTAGAAGAAGCAAAAATCAACATTTTGGTTAACCAAAAGGGAGAAGCTAATTACAATATTTATAAATCAGATTCCAAAGACACAACAGCTTCGTCGGAAAGCGCTTCATTAAAATTAGAAAACATTCAAATCAATAATAGTCAGTTGGTTTATAATGACAAATCGACTAAAATTCTTATCGAAGCAAAAGGTTTTAACTACAAAGGAAAAGGCGATTTATTGGAATCTAATTTTAGCTTAAAAACTTCGGCCAGAATTGACAGTTTGAGTTTTACTTATGACAAAAGTGAATACTTAAAAAACAAGAAAGTAAAAGCGGATTTAATCACAAAAATCAACACCAATTCGCTTTCTTTTATTTTTGAGAAAAACGATTTGATCATCAATAAATTACCCGTTGAATTTACAGGTTTCTTTGATTTCTTGAAAAATGGTTATCAAATGGATTTCAAATTAAAAACCGAAGACAGCGATTTAGATGATTTATTCACTGCATTACCTGCCGAATATGTTTCTTGGATGACCGAAACTAAAATGAAGGGAACAACCTCAGCATTCTTAACTTTAAAAGGCAAATACATTGCTTCCCAAAATCTGAGTCCAGAAGTAAATTTCAACATTAAAGTGCGAGATGGTTATGTAAAACATGAAAAAGCGCCTTATCCCGTTGAAGATATTTTCTTGAATTTAGACACCAAACTTCCGAATTTAGATATCAATCAGTTAAAAATTCGTTTGGATTCGCTTTATTTTGATGTGAATAAAAATAAATTAAGCGCCATTTTGATTTCGGATGGTTTTGGGGAACAACTCAAAATTGATTCAAAAGTAAAATCAAAATTGGATTTGAGTTTTATTAGCAATGCACTTCAAATTCCGAATTTCAAATTAGCAGGAAATTTAGATGCCGATATCATTTCTAAAGGAGATTATATTAAAAAAGAAAAAAAATTCCCTGTAACTAAAGGAAAATTTGAACTTACTAACGGATTCATTCAAACCGCTTATTATCCAAAACCGATTCAAAATATTAATTTAAAAGCGAACTTAAATAGCCCAACAGGTGAATTTAAAGATGCTTCTTTTGTACTTTCTCCAGCGAATTTTACTTTTGAAGGAGAACCATTTAATTTGAATGCTTCGTTTAAAAATTTTGATGATATTAATTACGATGTTAAAGCAAAAGGAACATTAAACGTTGCCCGAATTTACAAAGTTTTCTCTCAAAAAGGATTAGATGTTGACGGTTTCATTAAAGCGAATTTGAGTTTAGCAGGAAAACAAAGCGATGCTTCAAATGGAAGAATTAGCAACTTAAAAAACAGTGGAACTCTTGAAGTAAAAAACATCAAAACTACAAGTGATTACTTGGCAAAACCATTCTTAATCGAAAACGGATTGTTCACTTTCAATCAAGACAAAATGAATTTTTCTAATTTCAATGGAAAATACGGAACATCTGATATTACCATGAATGGAAATTTAGAAAACGTCATCAATTTTGTCCTTTCGGAAAATCAAATTTTAAAAGGGAATTTCAATCTGACTTCGAATTATTTGAATGTTAATGAATTTATTCCAACCATAACTTATGAAACCGATGACGAAACTGAAAAAACAGAGGTTTCAGGAGTAGTTCAAATTCCAACGAATTTAAATATTTCCATCCAAACTAATGCTACAAAAACGCAATACGACGATATTACCATTGAAAATTTAAAAGGAAATTTAATCATTCAAAATGGTAGTTTACAACTTTCAAATAGCAGCTTAGGCATCATTGGAGCAATAGCCAAAATGGATGCTTTTTATAAAAACGAAGGCACACAAAAAGCATATTTCGATTATAAAATTAATGCTTCTGAATTTGATATTAAACGCGCTTACAACGAAATTAAAATGTTTCGAGAAATCGTAACCGCTGCAGAAAGTGCGGAAGGAATTGTAGGTTTAAATTATTTCATCAAAGGTGTTTTAAACAATCAAATGGAACCTATAATGCCCTCTTTAGAAGGAAGCGGAACCCTTTCAGTGAAGAAAGTTAAAATGAAAGGCTTTAAATTATTGAACGTCGTTTCTGCTAAAACAGAAAATCCAGACATTAAAGATCCTGACATATCTAAAGTAGACATCAAATCAACCATTAAAAACAACATTGTAACTATCGAACGTTTCAAATTCAAAGTAGCTGGTTTTAGATTACGATTTGAAGGACAAACGAGTTTAGATGGTAAATTAAACTTAAAAATGCGTGTTGGATTACCACCATTAGGCATTATTGGAATTCCAATTAAAGTTTTGGGAACACAAGAAAATCCAGATATCAAATTAGGAAGAAAATCAGAAGATTTGGAAGAAACGGAATATGTTGATGGTGTAACTCCAATAAATACAAACGAAGGTCTACCTGGACCAAAAACAGTTCCAAGTGACAGTATTCCCAAAATTGAACCGACAGTTCCTGTTGAAAAAACAGAATAGTAATATCCTATTTAGTTTTATCAAATTCGCAAAAAGTTTTCCTTCTTTGTGAAAAAGTCGTAATTTTACGTCAAACATCACAAGTAAAATTATGGAAACGCATTTTGAAAGTAATCCACTGATTGACAGATTGCCAAAACATTTAAAACAATTCATTAAACCACAAGTTTATGAGGATTATACACCCATAAATCAAGCTGTTTGGCGATATGTAATGCGTAAAAATGTCGACTATCTTTCAAAAGTTGCACATAGTTCTTACTTAGAAGGCTTGCAAAAAACAGGTTTGGAAATTGATAATATTCCAAATATGTATGGTATGAACCGAATTTTAAAAGAAATCGGTTGGGTCGCAGTTGCTGTTGATGGTTTTATTCCACCAAATGCCTTTATGGAATTTCAAGCGTATAATGTGTTAGTTATTGCTTGCGATATTCGCCAATTAGAACACATTGAATATACTCCAGCTCCCGATATTATTCACGAAGGTGCAGGTCACGCTCCTATTATTGCGAATCCAGAATATGCAGAATATTTAAGACGTTTTGGTGAAATTGGCTGTAAAGCGATTTCATCAGCTCGTGATTATGAATTGTATGAAGCCATTCGTTTACTTTCGATTTTAAAAGAAGCAGAAGATACACCGGCGGAAGAAATCAAAAAAGCAGAAGAGCAAGTGGATTTCTTACAGAATAATATGGGTGAATTATCGGAAATGTCTCGCATTCGAAATTTACATTGGTGGACAGTCGAATACGGTTTGATTGGAACCGTTGACAATCCAAAAATCTATGGTGCTGGATTACTTTCTTCAATTGGAGAAAGCTCTTGGTGCATGACCGATAATGTAAAGAAAATCCCATATGATATTTCGGCTGCCGATCAAAGTTTCGATATTACAAAACCGCAACCTCAACTTTATGTAACATCTGATTTTGCTCAATTGAGTCAAGTTTTAGAGGAGTTTGCGAATAAAATGGCATTACGAACTGGCGGTTTATCGGGAATCAAAAAATTGATTCATTCGAATGCTTTAGGAACAATTGAATTAAGTACTGGTTTGCAAATTTCTGGTGTTTTCACGAACGTTATTGAAGATGAAGGAAAACCAGTTTATGTTCAAACCACAGGAAAAACAGCACTTTCTTACAGAGAAAAAGAATTAGTAGGTCACGGAACAGAATATCATTCTGAAGGCTTTGGTTCTCCAATTGGAAAACTAAAAGGCATCAATTTAGCCATTGAAGAAATGAGTCCGAGAGATTTGCGTGCGTATGACATTTACGAAGGCGAACAAGTAACTTTAGAATTTGAAGGCAATATCAAAGTTGTAGGTGAAATTGTAACAGGAACGCGCAATTTACAAGGCGAAATCTTATTGATTAAATTCAAAAATTGTACTGTAACTCATAATGACACCGTTCTTTTCCAACCGGAATGGGGCATTTATGATATGGCAGTTGGTAAAAAAGTGATTTCTGCTTTTTCAGGTCCGGCTGATGTGAATAGTTTTGATATGATTAATCACGTTCCGTCTTCGCAAACGATTAAACAGAAAAAATCGGCTGAAAGAGAAGAATTAGAAAGACTCTATTTAAGTGTTCGCAATATTAGAGAAGGTAAACCTGCTGCGACTACTTTAAAAGAGGCATTTGCTTCGGTTTCTGCGGGACATCCAAATGATTGGTTATTATCGGTAGAGATTGCAGAATTAGCTAAAAAAGAAGGAAATTCTGATTTAGTAGATAAAGTGCTAAATCACTTGGAAAAAGTAAAAAGCAATCGTCCAGAAATTGTACATTTAGTGGATAACGGATTGGAATTGATTTTTGAGAAAGCTAACGCTTAACCAAAGTAACTTTTGTTACTGAAAAGACTTTCAATCAGCTCTATCTTTGTCAAAAAAAAGAAACAATTATGGGAATTTTAGATTTTTTAGGATTAGGAAATAAAACGAATGATGTTCAAGAATACGTTCGAAAAGGCGCTATAATTTTAGATGTAAGAACACCTGAAGAATTTAAAGACGGACACATTAAAGGTTCTAAAAATATTGCTTTACAAGTTTTAAATGGAAACATTGAAACAATAAAAAAATGGAACAAACCTATTATTGCTTGTTGCCGTTCTGGAATGCGAAGTGGTCAAGCAACTTCCATCTTAAAACAACACGGAATTGATTGCATCAACGGTGGTGGCTGGCAAAGTTTAGAGAGTAAATTATAAAAGAAAGTCCCGATTCATCGGGACTTTCTTTTATGCAGACTTTTTATCATTACTGTATCGGAATATCTGTAAAACTACCGGATAACGAGGTAACATCATTTATCCCCGAACCAGAAGTTATTGAAAATGTTCCCGTTAATTTATTGTTAGCATTGGCAGTAATTGTAACTGTTCCTGCACTTCCATTCCACATTCCGGTTGTTCCTGGTTTTAAATAGGCAAAAAAGTTAGTGGTATCGTCAATAGTGTAGCTTCCTACGGCCAATGATGTTAAATTAATTTCAATAATGGTATTACTGTTGTTTACCGCAAAAATAGATTTGTACTGATTGCTGGCATAAGGCGAAGACACCGAAGTCATCGTTGTACTTCCGTTTTCAGCATACAAAAAACCATTGGTAGAAGGATTTTGGTTTGAATTGTTATCGTCACTATCACTAGAACAAGAAAGTAAAGTAATAGACAAAATAAGCATTAAATACAATTGAATTTTTTTCATACGATTTAGTTTTTAATTAATTTAAAGGTTTGATTTTTATTTATAAGAGTACTTATATTCACGAAATAAACACCTGTTTTCAAGTCCGTCACCTCTATTTCTGTTGCCATGGTTTTAGGTAAAACACTTTTTAACTTACGACCATTAACATCGTAAATCTCTACAGACTCAATTCTTTCTGCTGCATTAATATAAAATTGAGTAGTCGTTGGATTTGGATATACCTGAATTTGATTTGCAACAAAATTATTGTCCTCAATTCCTAAAGCCGATTGATTTAAAACTCCAAAAGGCGAAAAGCTTGAAATATTAGTGGCCGAAATGGTATAAGGATTTGTTCCTGTTACGGCAGAAGAAGTTTCACCGTTCCAGGTTGCATTGTAAAAATGTCCAACTGCAGCTGTATTGCGATTAAACAATCCGTTTTCTTGCGCTTGATTCCAAGTGAACGAAACATTTACATTACTACCACCAGTTACTGCTTCGGAGATGTTCCATGTGGCATTTACTGCGCCACCTGAAGCATTGGAAATTCCGTCCTGAACGTTAACCGAAAAAGTATCGGAAGTTCCAGTGTTTTCAATAGTAATTGGATTATAATTAGTGGCGGTTCCAATAGGTAAAGTGATGGTTGCTCTTTCAGTGTTCAAATTAGAAATTGCTACTTTTCCAGTGTTGTTTGTAACAATATAATTTGCAGCACTACCATTCGTAATGAAAGATTTAGTTCCTAATAAATTAAGATTATTAGTGTTTAAAGTAATTTTTTCACCTAAAGTAAGTGCGCCGCCAATATTTAGCCCCCCTGCTACTACATTTATAGGTGAATTAATAAATGCATTCCCCGCATAAGCATTAGCTTGTATTTCAACATTAAAACCCGCAGGAACAGTAACTAAATCAGTTGCTCCCGGTAAAGCCCCAGCATTCCAATTTGCAGAATTATCCCACTTATTATTTACCGAATTATTAAACGTATAATTTCCAAAGAATTTGTACAGATTCTTTGTTCCTGTTGAATTATCAGCAATAAAATACATACTATCTCCTAGAACAAAAAAGTTTCTTGGTTTTGATGAATTAGAAAGAGTATAACCGGAAGCACTTACCGAACCCGTATAAATATCCATAAAAAGTCCTGTATTTGCTATAGTTCCATCAGAACGCCACATTTCGATATTATCAGCAACCGTATTACCAAACCAAATTGCGGTACCATTAGCCTCTTTAAAATACAAACTATTATTGTACACAACCATACTCGAATGATTGTTATTGATATTCGAATTCGAAACAACATAAGTTCCTGAATTGGTACCATCTGAATAGACCATTCTAAATTGTGATGGAGATTGTAAAAACTCTTCAAAAAACACATGTCCGTTTGCTATATGCACTTCATCTACTAAATAATTGGATGCATCACGAATTTTCTTGGTGTTTGATAAAGTACCATCGGTTACCCAAATTTCAGTGGATTGATTATTAGCAGGATCTTGTTTTAAATTAAAATAAAGTTTTTCACCATCGTTAACAAAATCAAGAACATTTCCATAATAAGGTTTTTTAGAGTCAAATCCGGCAGCTGTTTCCATAAAAAGTGTTGTACCCGCAGCAGTTCCGTCGGATTGCCAAATTTCATAATTTTGCTGATCAAGGGTTGGACCAAGATTATTAGTAGCCCAAAATAAAAATTTTCCGTTTAATGGTTTGCTAAAAATGGATCCTACATACCAATTAACCGCAGTGGGATTTATCTTTATTGTTCCTGTCTGAGTACCATCCGTTTCATATAAATACCCACCATTTGACAATGTCGCTTGACTTCTGCCTCCAAAAAAATATTTATCATTCAGTTTTGTACCTCCAAGTGCGCCACCAAATATTTTTTCTCCGTTTGCTGTTAAAAGTGGTTGTGTACCCGCAACTGTACCGTCCGTAACCCAAGCAATCTGATTGTTATATGTCACATTAGCAGCATCCGGATCATAGGCTGTGAAAATTAATTTATTGCCCACAAAATTAAAGTTATATGGGTTTGTACCAAAAGCATCTCCAAATAACTGAATAGGAATTACAACACTATAACTAATATAAGGTGTTGTTTTAGTGAGTAATTTTATCGTACCAGCAGTTGTGCCATCGGTTACCCAAAGTTCTGTGGTAAGCTCTGTAGGCAACCCTCCCGTTGCAGGATTTAAAAATTGAGATCTTAAAAAATAAAACAAATTTGTTGTTTGATTGTAAGAACCAACAGTACTATGATTTCCATTTCCTGTAGTGTAAATAGCTCCTAAATCTTTGATTAAAACTGTTCCGGCACTAGTTCCATCAGAAGCATACAATCTGCAATTTTGTGTTGACGTACTGTTAAAATAATAGACTCTCCCATTAAAAATCTGATTGTATTCTATTTTATCTGATTTTGGCACTTCATCGTTGGTCAGTGCTTTTACTAGCGTTACTTGCGCATTACAATGGAATGCCCCAAAAACCAGTAAACTAAAAATTAAATTTTTCATCTTTAAAATGATTTATTGTTTTAAAATTTTCCCCCTAGAAAGTTTCGTTCCGTTAGTATCTTTTATTTCATAAAGGTAAACTCCACTTTCAAGTATTGGGTTTGATAAAAGGTTATTTCCTGACAACAAAGCCGTTGAAGAAACTAATCTTCCCGATACATCATAAAAACTTATTATACCTTTTTCATGTGTTAAAATAAAAAGGTTCTCTGTAAATGGATTGGGATATACTTTAATTTGATCCGTAACAAAATTATTGTCCTCAATTCCTAAAGCCGATTGATTTAAAACTCCAAAAGGCGAAAAACTCGAAATATTAGTTGCCGAAATCGTATAAGGATTCGTGCCTGTCACGGCAGAAGAAGCTTCACCGTTCCAAGTTGTGTTATAGTAATGTCCGACCCCTGCTGTATTACGATTGAATAATCCGTTTTCTTGCGTTTGATTCCAAGTGAACGAAACATTTACATTACTACCACCAGTTACAGCTTCAGATATGTTCCATGTGGCATTTACTGCGCCACCTGAAGTATTGGAAATTCCGTCCTGAACGTTAACCGAAAAAGTATCGGAAGTTCCAGTGTTTTCAATAGCAATCGGACTGTAATTGGTTGCTGTTCCGATAGGCAAATTCACTTGTCCTCTTGTTGGTTTTAGATTTTCTACATTTACCGTTCCTGCACCATTTGTGGCGAGATAATTTGTAGCATTTCCGTTTAGGACTGTGGCATTTTCCCCTTTAAGATTTATATTATTTGCATTCAAGGTAACGGGTGCGTTTAAGTTTAAGTTTCCTCTGAAGTTCAAATTACCAGTCGTTAAATTTAAAGGAGAACTTACGCTTAGGTTATTGGCAAAAGCATTCGCATCAACATTTACATTAAATCCGGAAGGAATGATTGCGTCTTCCGTTAGCAATGGTGTTGTCCCGGCATTCCAATTTGAACCATTACTCCAATTGTTGTTAACCGAATTGTTAAAAGTAAAATCGCCATTAAATTTATACAACTTTAAACCACCGCCATTATTAGCAAAAAAATACAAATCGTTGTTGATTTCAAAATACCCAAATGGCGCTGATCCCGCTACTCCTGGGTAGATGTCAAACGTTTTCACGGTTTGGAACCCATCGCAACGCCAAGGTTCAAAGCCATCCGATCCAAATGTCGCAATACCAGAACTAAACCATAGTGTGTTTTTAAAATTATAAAAATTTGAAAACTGATTGTAGGCCAGATTTTGAGAAATTACAGAACTACCTCCTGGCTGATAATTACTCTTAAAAAAAGTTTTTTGCGATAGATTGTAAATATAAATAGATTGTTGGGTCATACCAAAATCAAGGCCACTTTGCTCATCTATGACATCAAGATTAGAAAGTTGTACCGTACCCGAAGACGTACCATCGGTTTTCCATAACGTGATTTTATAACTCCCGGAAGTCATTAATTGTTGGAATAAAACGCCACCCGGTACTTCTTTAAACATTAAATCTTTTAAAACATAATAATAATCTGTTCTTGGTGAAGTATTTGCAATTATATGAGTTCCCGCTGTGGTACCATCAGAAATCCACGGCTCCATTCCGTTAGTAGCATCATAACCTATAAAAATAAGTTTCCCGTTATAAGCAACCATAGTATTGTACACATAAACGATAAGCCCCGCAGGAAGCGGAATATTAACGGTACCCGCATCCGTTCCATTAGTTCTCCAAAGTTGTCCTGAACCCGTGAAAAAGTAAACATCACTGCCTAATCGGGTAAAACCATCCATTGGAGTATTTCCGGCTCCAGCTGTCATATCTTTCACCATAACGGTTCCGGAAACGGTTCCGTCAGATTTCCATAATTCATAACCGTTTGCGGTAGTAAATCCGGCAAAAAACATTTCGTTTCCTAAGATGGAATTGTTGCGATATTCAGAGATATCACTTCCTAAATTAAGCGGATATGAAATGGTAGCATCGAATTTTTTCAGCAAAAAAGTTCCGGCCGCTGTTCCGTCAGAACGCCATAATTCGTTATGAAGGGTATAAGGAGAATAAGAATCGATAACATCCACCTGAATGTAGAAAAAATCCTGTGCTGGAATGATTTTAGAGATTAAAGTTGAAACGCCCGCCACCGCCAAATCTTTCACCAAAAAGGTGCCGGCATCAGTTCCGTCAGTAACACCTAGTTTTGCGGTAGTTCCTGCATTAAAATAAAACTTATTGTTCCATTTATTGTTTTGCCAGAAGGCTTGTTTGTCTGATGTAGGTGTAATGCCTGCCGCAGCAACATCTTTAACCATTGTAAGTTGTGCTTTTGCCCAAAAACTTAACAGAAGAAAGGTTACAAAGTAAATTTTTTTCATATCGTTACATATTTTCATCAAATATCTAACGAATTAAAAGGCAAGAAAATAAGCCGATTGCCGTATTTAAATAAGCTTGTTTTGCTTGGCTTTTTGCAGCATTTCGATTCGATTATGGGCTTGTAGTTTTCGGTAAATATTTTCGATATGCTTTTTGACCGTAAAGAAGGATAAAAACAAGTTTTCTGCTATTTCTCTATTCTTTAATCCTTTACTTAATTGTTCTAAAACTTCTATTTCGCGAGTGGTAAGTTCGACAATTTCTGTTGCTTCGGAGGATTCAAAAACTCTTGGATTTTTTAACAATTGCAGCGTTTTCAAAGCAATCGAAGGAGACATGACAGCACCGCCCGCTAAGGTTTCCTGAATAGCCTGATGTATTTTTTCTGCTTTGGTTTCTTTTAGTAAATAACCATCAGCTCCTGCTTTTATGGCGTTAAAAACATTATCATCGTTATCAAAAACGGTAATCATTACAATTTTAATTTGTGGATATTTAGATTTGATGATTTCCGTTGCTTTAATTCCGTTCATTACTGGCATTTCGATATCCATTAGGATTAAATCTACCACATGATTTTTCTCTAAAATAGCGATTGCTTCTTCTCCGTTTTGAGCTGTATCTTTAATAACAATATCTGAAAAATTAGACAGTTTTTCTTCCAATGCTTTTTGCAAAAAGAAATTGTCTTCCACTAAAATTACTTTAATCATAATTACAATTTAACCGTGATGGAATAATTAGTTCCTTTTTTTTGATTAGATTCAACCTGTAACCTTCCGTTTACTTCTTGAACTCGATTTTGGATGTTAGTTAACCCAAATGATATTTTCTTTTTGGATTCGTAATCAAAACCAATTCCGTTGTCTGAAATTTTAATTTGCAATTCATTTTCTATTTGAGAAATTGAAACCGAAATATCTTTTGCATTAGCATGTTTAATAGCATTGTTCACAATTTCTTGAAGAATACGATACAAATTAATGGCTTGTTTTGAAGACAACTGAACATCATTTTGAATATCAAAATCAAAATGAAAGCTTATCGTATCAACTGATTCAGAAGCATCTTTTATAAAATTGGTCATTCTGGATTTTAATTCGGACAAACTCAATTGTTTAGAATTTAAAACCCAAATTGTGTCACGCAACTCGGAAATGGATTTGTTGGCAAAATTAGTTAGCGTATCTATTTTTCTATCAATAGTTTCGTCAAACTGAACGGAAGAATTTTTTAAATTATCTAAAATCGAAATGATAAAGGTTAATTGCGATCCCACATTATCATGCAATTCTCGTGAAATTTCCAAACGTTGTTCCTGAATTTTATAATTGGATTGTTCTTCTAATAATTTATTTTCTAATTCTAATTGCTCTTTTTGTAATTTGGCTTTTGCTCTAAAATTTCGAAACAGAATTAAACCGATGATAACAAAACTTGAAATTAGGAGTAACCAAATGTTTTTTTGCTTCACTTCGGCTTGGTGTTGCAAAATTTGCTTTTCTTTTTTTTCGGTTTGGTATTTCGTTTCTAGTTCGGCAATTGTTTTGTTTTTTTCAGCCGTATAAATCGAATCTCTTAGTTGAATGTAATTCTCTTGCTCTTCAATTGCCTCGGCAAGTTTATTGTATTTTTTGTTGAAAATTATCTTTTGCTGATAATAATCTCTAAGTTTTTCAGGCGATTCAGATTTTTTTGCATATTTAAATGCCAGATCAAAATATCTTTTTGCTTCTTCATACTGATTCAATTCAGCAGCAATTGTGGCTAAATTTGTATAGCTGGTAGCATAACTATAATCTGTATATAGGCTATCATTATTTTTTACTCTAAAATCAATAATTTTAACGGAACGTAAAAGCCATTTTTGGGCTTCTTTAAATTTTTTCTGTTTTAAAAGTGTATTTCCTATGTTGTTGAATGTGCTATGAAGCAGTAGTGTGTCTTTACCTTTAATATATTTGAGATTTTGTTTGTGATAAAACAAAGCTTCTTCTGGTTTATTCCAATCATCATAGTTGATGGCTGTTGCATTAAAAGAAGATCTAATATCTTCTGCTGAAACTCCTTTTTTATTTAAAAAGTATTGAATCGCTTTTTTTCCGTAATAAATTCCTTTTGGGTAATCTTCAAAATCATGATAATCATAAGATAATCCGATATAAAAATTTCCAATCCAATTTTGTAAATTGTGTCTTTCTGCTAATTTTAGTCCAGAAATTCTATTGCGTATTGCATTTTCGTATTGTCCTTTGTCATTATATGCTCTACCTAAATTATTGTAAATTGTGATAATTGAGTTATAATTTTTGGTGTCTTTAAATTTTTTCAAAGCCTTTTTCCCATAATAAATAGCGCTGTCAGATGCCCCGAAGTCGGTATGAAAAGCATTTTTACAAAAATAATATTCCGCTTCATCAACATCATTCTTAATTGCTTTTTTAGCTTTTTTAAAATAATATTCAGAAGAATCTTTAGAAGTAAACGCTTTTACCAAAAGCTCTTTGTTATTTTGAGCTTTAACAGTATAGCTAACAATAAGAATCAAAAAGAAAAATAGTTTTTTCAACATAGGTCTCGAATAATATTAACTAAATATAATCTTTTTTTTAAATATTATCTGAGATGCTTTTTTACTATTAAATTGTGCAAATACAAAAAGTCTTTCGTAATCTGACTCATTTTTTTTGAATCAAAATATTCTGCATTTTTCTTATCCTGACATATTAAGTTTTTTTCTTTCAATTCTTCAATTTTTATCTGAATTTCCATAGACTTGCGCTTATAATCTTCTTCCATTTTAAAAAATTTGAAAGTTAAAACTATCACTATTAAAACAACTGGAACCAGAATAAAATAGCAATTTTCCATAGTCATCTATTTTTAGACAAAAATGAAAAATTGTAACAAGTCAAACAATTAGCCGAAAAGCGTATTTAATTGATTATTTTTAACTCTATGTCTTTATCGGTTTTCACTTCTCTGCCGTCATATTTTAATGTCCAACCCATAGTATTGGTTAGAATTAATATTTTTGACAACTCGCTCAATAAACGATTTTTAGCATTTGATTTCAGACTCGATTTTTCAATTTTCTTAGTCAATTCAGCTTTAACCTTTTTGTTTATTTTATTGTAATCTTGTGCGTTAAACGGATTAAATCTACTTTGATTAACATCGTAAAAATGCAAATCTTGATTGATTTTTAATTCCGGTTCAGGAATGTTTTTCAATGTTACCGTTTTATTATTTTCATCAATTTCATATTGCAACTGACGCAAATCATACATCACTAAAACATCGGCATTAGCTACAATCAAGGCCTTTTTCTCAAAAGTAATGAAATCCATAAAATACTTTTGCTGGTCTTTATAAGTAATTACTTCTGCATAATGACCTTCGGTAACGACTAATTTTCCAACATTTTTAATTTGTTTTTCAATTAATGCCGAATTGTATTCAACCGTTGAAGATTCGCTGCTTTTAGTAAAAAACTGATACGCTAAAAACCCAACAATCAAAAAAATCAACAAATAAATTAACTTTCCCGAACGCCCAATCGCTTGCACTAATGGAATAAGCATATTTTTTATTGCGGTTTCGGAAGAACTTGTTCGTGCCATGATTTAAATTTTACACGAAGATAGAAAAGTTACCTGAATTATTTTTCAAGAATTACAAACTCTACTCTTCGGTTCAATTGTTTGCCTTCATCGGTATCGTTTGTTGCAATGAATTTTGTTTCTCCATATCCTTTTGCAGACAATCTGTCTTTTGCAATTCCTTTTCCTAACAAGTAATTCATAACGGCATTAGCACGATTATTTGATAATGTTAGATTATCTGAATCTGCTCCAACAGCATCAGTATGACCTGAAATTTCAATCTTCATTTTTGAGTTTGATTTTAAAACTTGAAGTAATTTATCTAACTCACCATACGATTCTGCTAACAATTCGTATTTTCCTGAAGCAAAGAAAATATTGTTTAATCGAATGATTTCTCCTTTTTCTATTGGATTCAAATATAAATCCACTTCGATTTCTTTATAGTCTTTTAAATCTGATAAATCAACGTTTTGGGTAACCGCGTAATACCCCTCTTTCTCCGCCATAAAACTGTATTTTTCGCCATAAGGTAATACGATAGAATAACTTCCAGTTGATGGGTCTGAAACAGCAGTTCCTAACTCTTTATTTGTTTTAAGTGCATTGTAAACAATTGGAGCACTCATTACTTTTTTCGTTTTACTATCGTATACTTTTCCTTTAACCAAAGCAACTGGGTCTTGTTTTACGGTATTGTCAATTTCCCAAATATCTCTTTCTCTACCAACGTAAGCTTTGTCTCCTTTAGCAGAAAGAAAAATACTCAATTCATATCCTGACGAGTTTATTATTTTACCTAAATTCTCAGGTTTTGACCAATTGGTCCAAGTATCATCTAATCTTTTTGTTACAAATAAATCAAAGTATCCATATCCAGGATGCCCTTTACTTGCAAAATAAAGTGTTTTACCATCTGATGCTAAGAAAGGATTCGCTTCATCATCAAAAGTATTTACAACATTTCCTAAACTTTTAGGTTTAGAGAATGTGCCGTCATCTTTAACAAAACTCACGTAAATATCCTTTTGCCCTAGCCCGCCCGGACGCTCTACAGTCATTAATAAGTTCTTATTGTCATTAGACAGAAAATAACCTACGTAATTATTCGTATTAATGAAATCCTCAATTACAACATCTTTAGGAATTTCCCAACCCGATTGCCCCTTTTTAGCAATTGAAACTCCACCACCATTAGACGAAACACCATCAGTAGCATATTTATTTCCTAACAATAAAGTATTATTATCTGGTGAAGAAGAAATGACAAAATTATTATCGCGATTATTTAATGGTCTTCCAATGTTTTTGGCTTCTGTCCACTTTCCATTTTTATCTTTAATTGAGTACCAAATATCGTCTTTAGGTGTTTCAATATTTGATGGATTATCTTTTCTATCAAAATATAAGATGTTACCATCAGCTGAAATTACCGGATTTGTCTCTTCAATATTAGGACTAGATACGGTTTCTGGTAATTTTACCATTTTCAAATTTGGATTAAATTCTTTCACTACATTAATTGAAAAAGGATGTTCCGTTATTTTTAATTCCTCAACCTCAATAGTAACTCCAGCATCAACAATAAAACCAAATGAAGTCCCGTAAAAAGAGTTATCACCCGTTTGATGCTCTAAAACTCCGTTAATATATACTTTAAAAACATTAGCTCTCTTTTCAACTTTTACTTTGTTTTTTCTTCCTTTTCCTTCCACGTTTTTTGAAGCCGCCCATTTTTTACCATAATGAAATCCCTTACTATAGTAATGATAAATTTGTAATTGTTTATTTGCCGATAATTGTACTACACGATAATCAGAATTATTATTATACATTCCCCAAACTAATCCATAAGTAGCGAATTCATTCGGTGTTTTATCCAATGTAATAGTTGTTTCAACATCAAAATCTATTGCGTCTGTATTTTGAGTAATTGAAATATAGCGCCACTTTGAATTAGTAGCATGTTTATTTTCTAAAATTAATTTTCCATCATCTACCTTTGAGTTAAAGCCATCACCATTATAGGCCCAATTATTTTTGTCTTCATCAAATGTATCGTGAAAAATTACTGTTTGAGCCAATGCAAAACTCGTAACAAAAAACAGCGTTAAAAAAGTAAAAGTAAATCGCATATCGTAAATATTTAATTATTAAAACTTTACAAATATAAATTTTTAGAATTAAGCCTATATACGTAATATGCCCTATTTTATTTAAAAGGGTGACGCTGTTTCCAATGTAGTTCTGGCTCTAAATTTCTGAAGATTTTACCAATAAATCGATTGATTAATTTATTGTTGTGATAGATGAAACCGGACATTTGAACAGGTGTTGCTCCGATAGAGCTTTTAATTTCTAGAGCTGTTCTACCAAAAATAATACGTTTAAATCCGTTTTCAATTCCATATTCGGTCATGTTATACAACATATTCAAATACAACATATTTTCTTTTTGAATGTGATCGTTATAACCTAAAAAATAGGTTTCTAAAGTTTCATCATTCAAAAGTAAGGTATGAAATCCGACTAGTTCATCATTTAGAAAATAACCAAAAATTTGGAAACGATTTCCACATTGTCCTTTTAAGGTAGAAAAGTGATTTTTAGACAAGAAAAACGTATTGAAAGGTGCATTTTTAGCTACATAATGATACAATTCATATATCTTCTCTTCATTTTGAAGTACTTCATCGTAAGAAAGATTCTTCATTTGAATACCATCGAACTTTTTACGAGCTCTTTTAAATTGGTCGCGGTATTTTTTGGAAAGTGCAGCTACATAATCATCTAAAGATTTCCAATTTTGATCCAAATAGAAAATCATATTCGGTTGCGTATTGAATTCGTATATATTGGAAAAACGGTACTTTTTTAACTCTACCGAACAATGGTCATAAAAATCTTTGAAGGAAACTAAGTGAATTGAAATTCCTTTTTTCTTGAAGTACAACGTTATTTCATCTGCGATTTGTATAAGAATTTCACTTATATGATTGAAGTCGATTTCCTTTGAAAAAACATAGCCATTTTGACCTGTAATCATGTTATTCCCAAGAAACAAAGTATGAGATGCAAAATTTTTGAATATAAAATTTCGGATAATGGTTTTAAAACATTTATCGCGTTCTCCAAACGATTCTAATTTATTCAAATCTAAATATTGCGCCAAAGAAACGCCAATCAATTCTGAATTTTCAAAAATTCCAATATAAAAACATTCCATATTTACAGGAGCAGATTTCTCTAATACTGTTAAATATGGTGTTTGAAGAAAAACGTTACTTTGAGCTACAACATCCCAAAGCGCAGGCAATACTGCTACCGAATTGTATATTTTAAATGAAATTTTGTCCAACTTGAAAAATAAAATCGCTCCACAAATGTAGAGCGATTCCTATATAATTAAATGTTAAAATTCAATTTATTTCCAGCCACAAATGATAGCCCCCATTAAGGTCATTACTACAATCCAATAACCAGAAGTTACAGCTGCGTATTTAAATGATTTTTGTTCGAACAAACAATTCGTAGCCACCACTGGTAAACCAATAAATAATCCAGCCATGAATCCATGCAAAGCACCATGCTTAAAAGTTCTGAAGGCATCTTGATAATCTGCCATAAAAGCTGTATAAGAAGGTAATGCTTTTGTTTCATCTCCTCCAACCATTCCTAAAGCACCAAATTGGTGAATCGTTATTGGCATCATTATAAAAGCTAACATAAAAGCTGTAAATCGTCAGCAAAAAGTGGACTGATTTAGTTCAAAACTAAGAGAGTGTTTTCAAAAATTATTAACTTTGAAATAGTATGAAAACACCTAAGAAAAAAACAGCAGAGAATTTCATTAAAGACATTCGTAGAAATACACGAAGAATCT
>NZ_JAYRPD010000039.1:0-37605 GCF_041911335.1 Flavobacterium sp. | reverse complement strand
AACAACCTGTAAAAGCCAAAAACAAACTTATACAAACTACAATAAAAAACAGTTGCAAAAAGAAAAACGCTTATAACGGATGTTTAAAATCCTGTTACAAGCGTTTTTTTATTGACTAAAAAAGGCACTAATCAAAATAGTAGATGTTTTTCAGTGCCCTCAGAAATTCAAGGCTTTTTTGTTATATCTATGGCAACGTCACTTCTCCTAAAAACAAGGTCCAAACTTCTTTTTTGGTGGTGCCAAAAGATTTTACAACTGGTTTAAACCCTATTTTTTGAAAATATTGAAATTCCATTGGAATTTTGTTTTGCATAACAGTAAGTTGGTATTGCGTAGTCCAATAATCTGTTGATACAATAGAATTTTCAAAATTAGCAACCGAAAATGAAAAGTTCTTATTCGTAATTTTATCAATCAATTCTTGCAATGAAATAGTCGCATTTTCAGTTGAGGTAAAATCGATGACTTTTATATTTTCGCTTTCAAATAAGCTGTAAATAGTAGTTTTTATTTCTGTTTTTAAAGTTTCCGATGTTGATTCACTTGATAATAAAGTCAAATATTGGTAATAGTCTTCCACTTTTAATGTCGCGCTTTCCTGGTAGGCTTTTACCGAAGCCATTGTAAAATTTGCCTTTATTGCCGATGACGCAGGCGTATTCACATTTTGTCCGAACACGCAAAATGTAAATAATAAAAACATAAAAATACAACTTCTAGTAAACATCTTATTCTTGTATAATTCGTATAAATTTAATCTCATTCTTATCATTGCTTTGAATGTCAATCACTTTCATTCGCTTCAAAGCAACACTGGGAACAATCAACTTTTCTGAAAACTCTTGTTTGTTGAAATATTCAATTCCCAAATCATTTTTCAACATCACCAAAACTTCTAAATCATCGGCTAAAATCTTTTGCAATTGCTCTTTTCGGGTTTCCCAATCTTTAATATCCGATTTCATAAAACCTTTCAACATCATCGCATAATCATCAGGTTGTAAGTTGATTTCGTTTGGATTTTCCTTTCCTAAAACAACCGTTTTGTCTTTATAATACGGACTCTTCAATACAATCTTAGCACTTTCCTTTGCCGTAATTTGAATTTTTGAATCTACAATTTCAATTGGTGTTTCTACATCATTTTCAATCATTACCGCTTTCACTTCTTCACTGTTGATTTGTTCTTCGGTAAAGGCATTTTTTACGGGAATGGTTTGCACTTCTTCCCTATTCAAATAGCGATAAATAAAAATCCCCATCAAAAACAAACCTATAAATCCAACACTGAAAACAACCTTATTATTTCGTTTGGGTTGAGCCACAATCGGAACCACTTCTTGTTTCCATTTAAACACATATTCATCCCAACCCGAATAACCGACCAATTGCGATAAAATATCCAACATATCTTTTCGTGGCAATTTATCGTTGGTTTCGACTTTCAAATGTGTGTAAATCCATTTTTCGCTAACCGTTTGTTTTACTTGAACGGCAATCAAATCGATTAAATTTTGAATGTCTTGCGAACTAAACGTTTTCCAATTTCCCTCAAAATAAGGATACTGCTTCTGATAGGTCAAAAGCACATCGTTTTTAAGTTGTTGAAATACGTCTAATGGATTCATGTTTATTTGGGTCAAAAGTAACTGATTGCGAATTTTTATTTACTGTAAAACCACTGTAAATGTAGCGAAAAAACTTTACAGCAACAGAAAAGTAGTTTTACCAAACGTTTTTCTTTTTTCGAAAGTACTATTGCAGTCAAATCTTTAAAAATAAAAATTATGAAAACACAAGTATCTTATTTAAACGGAAAAATTAACTGGATTATTTTAGCTTTAGTATTGACTTTTAGTGTGGCTCAAGCTCAAATTAGCGGAAATCAAATTTATGGAAATAATCGCTACAACGAGAACAATTACAATCAAAATGTTTTGCCCAATAACACAGTTGTTTCTATCAACGACAATCATTTAACCGTTACTGTAAAAATGCTACTTAATAAAAAAGCCGACGGATTTGTCATTACACTGGGATTAAATCAAGAAGATGAAACGGTTTCAGGTTGCAGTAAAAAAATAAATACCCGAATTGATGGCTTTTTAGACAAAATTAAAGCGTTGGGAATCAAAAAAGAAAACTGCTACATCGATTTTATTTCGCAAACCAAAATTTATGATTTCAATGCTAATTTAGAAACCGCGCAGCAAATTGACAAGGGTTTTGAAATTAAAAAGAACATCATTATTACGACTTCCAATGCCAATAGTTTGGAAAAATTAATTGCGATAGCTTCCGATTTTGAAATTCACGATATTATAAAAGTCGAATATTTTAATAATGATACCAATGCGATTCACAATTCGCTTTTTGATGAAGCTTTGGTTTTAGCCGAAGCAAAAAAAATCAGATACATGAAATCGTTTGGAAAGCGAGTAATTGGAACACCAAGCGCTACTGAAGAATTTGCAACGGTTTTCCCAAAAACACAATACAAAATGTACCAAGCTTTTGAATCGGCAGAAATTGAAACTAATTACAACAACCGCAACCAATACCTAAAGAAAATCGCCCGAAAAAACAAAACCTTCTACTACGACGGAATTTCCAGTGCTGGTTTTGACAAAGTCATCAATCCTAACCAAACGGAAGTCGGTATTCAATATGTATTGACACTTACGATGACGTATAAAATTGATACTTCGATTTAAGGAAAGTTTGTAGAATAAAAAAAGCCCTGAATTACTTCAGGGCTTTCCAATGTTAAGGGTGAAAGACGGGTCTCGAACCCGCGACCTTCGGAACCACAATCCGACGCTCTAACCAACTGAGCTACAATCACCATTTGTTTTGGTTCACAATGATTATAATTGAATTTTGGAGTTCACCGAATTCGCATAGCTTCATTTGCGAGTGCAAATATAGTGTAATTCTATACTTCTACAAACATTTTTTGCAAAAAATTACACCAATTTTATTTCAAATCACCTAAGCTATTGACTGCCAAATATCTTTCCGTTGTAAAACCTTCGGCATAATCTACTCCTACTAGCCTTCCAAGGTCTTGAGCGCGGTAATTTATACTATCTAAAAAGTTTTTAGAAGCAATTGGCGTAACCGGTTCATTCGATTTTGGATCATAAAATTGTGAACTATAAGCCAAGACAGATTCCATTTTTTTATTCATGAATTCTGAAATATCCACCACAAAATCAGGTTCGATAATTTGCCATTGGATGTAATGATACACTACTTTTGGTCGCCAAGCTTCTTGTGCCTCGCCATCTAACTCGGTTTTAATTTGTCGCAGACCTGATAAAAAACAGGCATCGCTTACCAATTTACTTCCTTTTCCGTGATCGATGTGTCTGTCAGTAATCGCATTGCACAACACAATTTCAGGTTGGTATTTGCGAATCATTTCGATTACTTTCAATTGATGTGCTTCATCATTAACGAAAAAACCATCACGCATATCTAAATTCTCACGCACCACAACTCCTAAAATTTCAGATGCCTTAGCCGATTCTGAATTACGAATTTCAACCGAACCACGAGTTCCTAACTCACCACGAGTTAAATCGATAATCCCGACTTTCTTACCAAGGCTAACTTCTTTGGCAATAGTACCACTACAACCTAATTCTACATCATCTGGATGCGCTCCAAAAGCTAATATGTCTAATTTCATTTTTAAACTTTTATATATTTAAACACATAGAATCATAGATTTTCTTTGTGCTTATTTTAGTCGTTTCACTCTACATAGTTTACATAGATTTCTATGCGAACTATTTAAAATACAATGCCTTTCAAATTTTCCTATGTGACTATGTGTTTCATTCTTTACTTTGAAACTAAAACATTTCGCATCGTCATCGATTTATTTTCTGTTTCAATGAATTCCTTTTCAGGATTGCTGTCTTTTGTAATGCCACAACCTACGTAAATATTCACAATATCATTTTCTACTTCTAAACAGCGTAAATTTACGAATAAATCGGTTTGATTGTCTTTATTGTATTCACCTAAAAAACCCGCGTAATATTTTCGCTTGTAACCTTCATTTTTAAGAATAAAATCGATTGCTTTTTCTTTAGGTAAACCACAAACGGCAGGTGTTGGATGTAACGCTTTAATCAAATCATTCGCTTTAAAACCAGGAGTTAATTCACCCGAAATAAACGATTTTAAATGCGCTAAATTTCCAGCTTTAACTGTTTTAGCATCAGAAACAATAAGGATATTAACTTTATCTTTTACTTTAGATATAATATAATTGGTAACAAATTGCTGTTCTTCGATTTCTTTTGCTTCCCAAATCACATTTTCCGAATACAATTGTGTTCCTGCTAAAGCCACTGTTTCAAACTGACTTTGATTGATTTTTACCAATTGTTCAGGCGTTGCTCCCATCCACAAACCAACTTTCGGATGAAAAAACAAATAGCGAAAAGCCGTTGGATAAGTCGAAATTAAATTTTCAAAGGAATCTATAATAGCAATTGGTTCCTTTAGAACAATTTTTCGAGATAAAACTACTTTATCGAAATCACCTTTTCGAATTGCAGTAATTCCATCGGAAACTAAATTCTCAAAAGTTGCTTTTTGATCATATCCAGAAGTGAAATTTTCAGTTGGTTTCTTTTCTAAATTTTCAAGATTTCCTTGCGAATAGGAATTTCCTTGAAACGGAATTACTACTTGTTTCCCATCATGAAAAGGCATAAATACAAATCCCGATTGATTGCTAAATTCAACTAGTTCTTCATTTTGTTGTACAAGTAAATTCCAAACGTTTTCATTTGGTTTTACATAGCAAACAAAGGGATATTGTGCTGATAAAAGTGTATTTATTTCTTCAAAAACTTGCATTATTGTCTTCTCGATAATACCATATTGGTTAATTTACAAAGCGAAATTAACTTTCCTTCTTCGTCCACGATTCTAATTTCCCATAAATGCAAACTTGCACCTTTATGAATGATTTTAGCGGTAGCCGTAACCATTCCTTCGCGCTTGCTTTTCAAATGATTTGCTGAAATTTCGATACCACGAACTTCTTGTTTTTCTGGATTTACAAACATTAACGAAGCGGCACTTCCTACGCTTTCAGCTAATGCAACTGTTGCACCACCGTGTAATAATCCCATCGGTTGGTGAACTCTCGGATTTACTGGCATTGTAGCAGTTAAGAAATCTTCACCAGCATCGGTGTAAACAATATCTAAGGTATTCATTAAAGTATTTTTGCTCCAATCGTTACACAATTGCAACATTTTTTCTCTATCAAACATCATAACTTTATTTTTGGTAAAATTAAGCATTCCGAAGAGAATAATTCAACTGATTTAACGTTTTGATAGATATTTTAATCTGTTTTTGTTTTTATATATTTAAAATTAATAATTACATTTACAAAAATTAACAATACATGCGTCGTTTATTACTTTTAATATTAATTGGATTTGCTGTTTCATTAACTTCATGTCGAAACGATTTTGATTTTGAATCAAGAACTGGTGGCTTAGAATTTTCTAAAGACACTGTTTATTTAGACACTGTGTTTACTAACATAGGCTCAAGTACTTACACTTTAAAAGTTTATAATAGAAGTGATAAAAATATTTCGATTCCATCACTTAGATTAAAAGAAGGAACGGCTTCTAAGTACCGATTAATGGTAGATGGAATGGCAGGTCAAATTTTTGAAAATGTAGAAATATTGGCAAAAGATAGTATGTATATTTTTGTTTCTGTTACTGCTGAAGTTGCCGATGCAAATCCAACTGATTTTCTATATACTGATAAAATATTATTTGGAGAAGAATCTAATCCAAACCACCAAAAAGTAGAATTGGTAACTTTGATTCAAGATGCCTATTTTATTTATCCAGGTAGAGTTCAAAACCCTGATGAATCATATACTTACGATGAATTAAATTTAGGAGTGGATGGTAATGGCGACCCAATTACAATAAGAGGCCGATTTTTAGAAGAAACAAACCCAATGAATGGAAATGAATTGCATTGGACCAATACAAAACCTTACGTTATTTATGGATATGCAGCAGTTCCTTCCAATAAAACGCTAGTTGTGGATCCTGGAGCAAGAATTCATTTTCATGCTGAATCAGGATTGATAGTTGCTAATAATGCCTCACTGCAAGTCAATGGCACTATTCAAAATCAAGTAATTTTTGAAGGTGATCGACTAGAACCTGGATTTTCAGAAACGCCTGGACAATGGGGAACGATTTGGTTCACACAAGGAAGTACGAATAATATACTTTCTAACTTAACCGTAAAAAACGCCACCGTTGGTATGCTCGTAACAGGAAATGATGGAACAGCAAATCCTTCATTAACCTTAAATAATGTTCAAGTTTACAACTGTTCCAACGTGGGGATTTTGGCAAGAACAGGAAAAATAACAGGACAAAATGTAGTGATTAACAATTGTGGTGAAACAGCATTTGCAGGAACTTTTGGTGGCGCTTATGATTTTACACATTGTACGTTTGCCAATTATTGGCCAAGACCAAACCAAACTTGTGTTGTTTTAAGTGATGATTCAATTAATAATGTTCCAACCCCTTTAGAAAGTGCAAATTTCAAAAATTGTATTATTTACGGCTCAAGTAATTTAGGAATTTCATTAAAAAAAGAAGGAACAACATTCAATAATTCTTTTGAAAATTGTTTGATTAAATTTGCTGATTTCAATAACCAATTCCAAAATGATTCTTTGTATCCTGCTTCTGGTTCCAATTATCTAAATTGTTTAATTGCCACAAATTCAACAATAAACCGCCCAGAATTTAAAAATCCAACGAATAATGAATTGCAAATTGGATCGAATTCTGCAGCAAGAGGAACAGCAAATTTCACTTTTTCAAGCGGAACATTTGATATTTTAAATGAAGAAAGAACTAATCCATCCGATATGGGAGCTTATAATTTTATTGTGTTTGATTAAACAAACGTTAAAAAAATAAATTCCTTTTGATTATTGCTTATATTTGCAATTATTGCTTATATTTGCAATCCCAACATCTTCCTAAAATTTCAATCTGAATTATTATGGTTAATTTTACACCTTAATTTTTCTTATGAAATTTTTATTCTTTTTTTTATTACTCACAAACAGCTTTGCCCAAGTAGGTATAGGAACAACGACGATTGAGCCAAGTGTATTACTCAAATTAGAGAGTTCTAATCAAGCATTTGTCACTACGCGAGTTACTACATCAGAGATGAACGCCATTTCTAATCCCCTAGAGGGTTCGTTTGTTTTTAATGTTACAGAACAAATACCATACGTATATATCAATAATGTATGGACAAAATTTGAAAGTAACAGAACTCCCTCTCTTTTTCTGAGACGTAACTCAGGGACATTTACAACCTCAACTACAAGCGAGTTTCAACTTCCTTTGAACAATAGCAATATAGTAGAAAATGACCCTGCCGTTTTCAGTGTTAATAATACTAATGGTAGAGTAACTATTCTGAAAGATGGAATTTATTTATTTGCTTCGACTTTAAGTACCTCAAATTTGAATGCTGGTAATAAAAAATTTTATCTAAAACTTTATAAAAATAATATTGCAGTAGGAAATCTTTCTGCTACGAGTTTTAATTTCCCTTCTAACGATTACTGGGGCGGAAATGGTGTAATTATGATAAATGCGAATGCAAATGATGTTTTTGATTTACGCTATTTTTTGAATGAAAACGGGACAACCAAAACCATTGCGATAGTAACCTATAACATCACAAAACTAAGATAATGAAAAAAATTATTACTTTTTTACTAATCATCAACTCATTAGTTACATACGCTCAAGTTGGAATAGGAACTACAACTCCCAGTTCTAGCTCTATATTAGAACTAGAAAGTTCAACTCAAACTTTTGTTCCTCCAAGAATGACAGGAGCTCAAATGTATGCAATACCTTCTCCATTAAATGGCTCTATAGTATATAATACCACAGAAGATGCCATGTATGTAAAAACTGCTTCTGGTTGGCAAAGTATGTTTTTCGTAAACAATGATGTTATCCTTTTAAATAGAGAATTTAGTGTTGGAAACAATGCGCTCTCAACAGCAAATAACACCTATTACGATTTACCAATAAATGCGGCAAATATTATTCAAAACGAACCCCTAACATATGAAGTTATAGGAAATGGAACCATACGAATTTTAAAAACAGGTGTTTACTCAATTGTAGCTGGACTAACCACATCAAATCTGCCTGTAGGCAATGTGAAACACATCATTGCCGTTTATAAAAACGGTTTACTGTATAATTATTTAGCAAGAGGAATTGTTAATAATCCTACAGTTGACGAATTTGGATTTAGTGGATCTTCAGGAATTACGGTTAATGCTGGAGACATCATAAGGATTCAGTACGTTTTAAACAACAATGGAACTCCTTTAGACGCTAAATACATCAATATTGGTATTACTCGATTAAAATAAAAAATAAATTAACATAAATGAAGCTGTTCAAAAAAAGAACAGCTTTTTTTGTTTAATGCGCTTTTAAAACTTTGAACTTCTAACTTTTTAGAATAAATTTGCACTTTCAAAACAACAACACAACGTACGGTCAAGTCGCGACTTGTCCCTACAAATAAAAAACACAACTACAATGATTCATTTCTTCGGAAACCAATCCAACACGGTTTTTGCGGTTCAAACGCAAAACGAGATTTCATCAGAAGACATCAACAAATTAAATTGGCTTTTTGGCAACGCACATAAAATAGAAAAATCCGTATTGTCGGATTTTTTTGTTGGACCACGTGCCGCTATGATTACTCCTTGGAGTACAAATGCTGTAGAAATTACTCAAAACATGGGAATTTCAGGCATCATTCGTATTGAGGAATTTGAAAAAGTAGCTGCCGATTTTACTGATTTCGACCCAATGCTTTCGCAAAAGTTTTCGGAGTTAAATCAAGAAATTTACACCATCAATATCCAACCAGAACCCATTTTGGATATTGAAGATATTGACTCTTACAATAAATCAGAAGGTTTAGCACTAAGTCCAGAAGAAGTTGAATATTTGAATAACCTTTCTACGAAATTAGGTAGAAAGTTAACTGATTCTGAAATTTTTGCTTTCTCACAAGCAAATTCAGAACACTGTCGTCATAAAATTTTCAATGGAACATTTGTGATTGATGGAGAAGAAAAACCAACTTCTTTATTCAAATTAATTAAGAAAACATCAGAAACCAATCCAAACGATATTGTTTCCGCTTATAAAGATAACGTAGCTTTTGTAAAAGGTCCGAAAGTAACACAATTCGCCCCAAAAAGCGCTGACAAACCTGATTTCTATCAAGAAAAGGAATTTGATTCAGTTCTTTCATTAAAAGCAGAAACACACAACTTCCCTACAACCGTTGAACCATTCAACGGAGCTGCAACTGGTTCTGGAGGAGAAATTCGTGATCGTTTAGCAGGTGGACAAGGTTCGTTACCTTTAGCAGGAACTGCCGTTTACATGACGTCTTATTCTCGTTTAGAAGAAACGCGTCCATGGGAAAACGGAATGGCAGAAAGACCATGGTTGTACCAAACACCAATGGATATTTTGATTAAAGCCTCAAACGGAGCTTCTGATTTTGGAAATAAATTTGGGCAACCATTAATTACGGGTTCTATTCTGACTTTCGAACATGAAGAAAACAATCGTAAAATTGGTTACGATAAAGTTATCATGCAAGCGGGTGGAATTGGTTACGGAAAATTAGATCAAGCGATTAAAAAGAAACCTACGGCTGGCGATAAAATCGTTATTTTAGGTGGAGAAAATTATAGAATTGGAATGGGCGGTGCTGCGGTTTCTTCTGCAGATACAGGTGCTTTTGGTTCAGGAATTGAATTAAATGCTATCCAACGTTCGAATCCAGAAATGCAAAAACGTGCGGCTAATGCTATACGTGGTTTGGTAGAAAGTGATAACAATCCGATTGTTTCGATTCATGATCACGGTGCGGGTGGACATTTGAACTGTCTTTCTGAATTAGTGGAAGATACTGGAGGATTGATTGATTTAGACAAATTACCTGTTGGTGATCCTACTCTTTCTGCAAAAGAAATCATCGGAAACGAATCACAAGAAAGAATGGGATTAGTTATTGGTGAAAAAGACATTGAAACCTTACAAAGAATTGCCGACAGAGAGCGTTCTCCAATGTATCAAGTGGGTGACGTAACTAACGACCATAGATTTACCTTTGAATCAAAATCAACAGGTTTAAAACCAATGGATTATGCTTTGGAAGACTTCTTCGGAAGTTCGCCAAAAACGATTATGACGGATAAAACCGTTGCAACCAATTATTCAGATTTAGAATATTCAAAAGAAAATATATCAAGCTATTTAAGTCAAGTTTTACAATTAGAAGCCGTAGCTTGTAAAGATTGGTTAACCAACAAAGTGGACCGTTGTGTTGGCGGACGTGTAGCAAAACAACAATGCGTGGGTCCATTACAATTACCTTTGAACAATGTCGGAGTTATGGCATTAGATTTCAAAGGGAAAGAAGGAATTGCGACTTCGATTGGGCACTCGCCTATTTCGGCTTTGGTAAATCCTGTTGCGGGTTCAAGAACTGCTATTGCTGAGGCGTTATCAAATATAGTTTGGGCACCATTGAAAGATGGCTTACAATCGGTTTCATTATCAGCCAACTGGATGTGGGCTTGTAAAAATGAAGGTGAAGACGCTCGTTTATACGAAGCAGTAAAAGGTTGTTCGGATTTTGCAATTGAATTGGGAATCAATATTCCAACCGGAAAAGATTCACTTTCAATGAAACAAAAATATCCAAATGACGAAGTAATTGCGCCAGGAACGGTTATTATTTCAGCAGCTGGAAATTGTTCAAACATTACTAAAGTAGTGGAACCAGTTTTACAAAGAAACGGCGGAAACATTTACTACATCAACTTATCACAAGATTCGTTTAAATTAGGAGGAAGTTCATTTGCGCAAGTGTTGAATAAAATTGGAAATGATGTTCCAAAAATTCAAAACTCGGAATTCTTCAAAAAAGCATTCAACGTTTTACAAGATTTAATTAAAGACAGAAAAATTAAAGCTGGACACGATATTGGAAGTGGTGGTTTAATCACAACTTTATTAGAAATGTGTTTTGCTGATGATAAATTAGGAGCGTTAATCGACTTGACTTCTTTAGGAGAAAAAGATACGGTTAAAGCTTTATTTAATGAGAACATCGGAGTTGTTTTCCAAGCGAATGCTGAAGTGGAAGCAACCTTCGCACAACATAATATTGAAATTTTCAAAATTGGTTCGGCTATAGATGGCGATGCTTTTACGATTATCAACGGTGAAGATAGTTTAACATTCAGTATTGCAACTTTAAGAGATACTTGGTACAAGACTTCTTTCCTATTAGATTCAAAACAATCTAAAAACGGAATGGCTCAAGCACGTTTTGATAATTACAAAAACCAAAAATTAGAATTTACTTTCCCTTCACATTTTGATGGAACCCTTCGACAAGCTCAGGGTGACATTGCTCCTGTTGGTTCAAGACCAAAAGCAGCAATTATTCGTGAAAAAGGAAGTAATTCAGAACGTGAAATGGCAAATGCTATGTATTTAGCAGGATTTGATGTAAAAGATGTACACATGACCGATTTAATTTCGGGAAGAGAAACTCTGGAAGACATTCAATTCATTGGAGCTGTTGGAGGATTCTCGAATTCAGATGTTTTAGGTTCGGCTAAAGGTTGGGCTGGAGCATTTTTATACAACGAAAAAGCCAATACCGCATTGAAAAACTTCTACAAACGCGAAGACACGCTTTCTGTTGGGATTTGTAATGGTTGTCAGTTATTAATGGAATTAGAATTGATCAATCCAGAACACGAAGTTCATGGAAAAATGCACCACAACACTTCGAACAAACACGAAAGTGGCTTTACTTCGGTAACAGTTCAGAAGAATAATTCGGTGATGTTATCAACACTGGAAGGAACAACTTTAGGAGTATGGATTTCACACGGAGAAGGAAAATTCAAATTACCTTATTCAGAAGATAAATATAATATTGTAGCGAAATACGCTTACGAAGGTTATCCAGCCAATCCAAATGGTTCTGATTTCAACACGGCTATGATGTGTGATACTACTGGTAGACATTTAGTAATGATGCCACACATTGAGCGTTCAACTTTCCCTTGGAACTGGGCACATTATCCAGAAAGAGGTCAAAAAGACGAAGTTTCTCCATGGTTAGAAGCATTTGTAAATGCTAGAAAATGGATTGAGAATAAAAAATAATTTATCCAAACTTTTATAAAAAAGCATCTTTTAATTAAGATGCTTTTTTTGTACTATTGTGTAAAATTAAATAACGATGTGGTTTGTCATTTTAAGCGTAATTTGTAGTGTAACTGTTGGGATATTTCTAAAAGTAGCCAAACGATTTCAATTGAATATTTTTCAAATCATTACGTTTAATTATTTTTCGGCTTTACTCCTCACCTTTTTAACTTTCCAACCCGAATTAACTTTCAAAGAAAAAACGATTCCTTATACGCTTTTCTTAGGATTAGCTATTTTATTACCAATTGTATTTTTAATTCAAGCCAAATCTATTAAAGAAGTCGGAATCGTAAAAACCGATATTGCCCAAAGATTATCGTTATTTATTCCGTTAACCGCTTCTTACTTTTTATTTAATGAAACGTTTAGTCAACTGAAAATTTTTGGTTTCATCATTGGATTTTCTGCTATATTCTTCACCTTGAATAAAAAATCAGAAAGTAAATCGGATAATTGGGTTTATCCTTTATTGGTTTTACTGGGATTTGGAATCATTGACATTTTGTTTAAGAAAGTTGCCGTTTTTAAAGATTTTAGTTTTACAACTTCCTTATTCATAATTTTTTGTGGTGCTTTTTTAATTTCGTTTTTATTTCTAATTGGAAAAATTCTGGTTCAAAAAGAAAAATTAGAATCAAAAAACATACTTTGGGGATTGGCTTTAGGAATTTTAAATTTTGGAAACATTTTATTCTATTTAAAAGCGCACAAAGCTTTATCCGAAAATCCTTCAACAGTATTTGCAGGGATGAATATGGGCGTAATTATTTTAGGAAGTTTCGCTGGAATCTTAATATTCAAAGAAAAAATGACCAAATGGAACTATTTTGGTATCCTATTAGCAATCATTTCTATAATTTTCATTACGCTTTCTCAATTAATGTAAAATTAGTAGGCAAGCATAGTATTTTATTTTTGTTAAAATTCTAATTACAAGATTATCAATAATTTAAAAAATTGTATAATTAATTTTATTTTTATAATTTGCATAAAATAATAATTGCGAATTATGAACAATATTACACGCTTATTTGACTTTCCTTATCATCAATTAGAAAAGTATAATTTAAAGGATGCTTTAGTTACAAAATATGACGGTCAGTGGATTAAAACATCTACTCAAGAATATTTAGACAAAGCCAACGCTATTTCAAGAGGTTTACTTCGTTTAGGCGTAAATAAAAATGATAAAATTGCTATCATTTCGTCTAACAACAGAACAGAATGGCATATCACAGATATTGGTGTATTACAAACAGGAGCGCAAACTGTTCCAATGTATCCTACAATTTCAGCTGAAGATTATGAATATATCTTAAATCACTCCGAATCGCAGTATGTATTTGTTTCCGATGATGAAGTATATGAAAAGTTACAAAGTATTAAAGCCAATGTTCCTTCATTAAAAGAAGTGTATTCTTATAATGATATTACAGGATGCAAAAATTGGAAAGAAATCTTAGAATTAGGTACTGATGATTCTAATCAAGATGTAGTTGAAGACCGTAAAAATAATGTTGCTACAACTGATTTGGCAACAATTATTTATACTTCAGGAACAACAGGAAGACCAAAAGGTGTAATGTTATCACACCAAAATATCGTTTCAGATGTGTTAATGAGTGCG
This sequence comes from Flavobacterium sp., assembly GCF_041911335.1. Taxonomy (GTDB): domain Bacteria; phylum Bacteroidota; class Bacteroidia; order Flavobacteriales; family Flavobacteriaceae; genus Flavobacterium. Next base: position 23,586 of record NZ_JAYRPD010000039.1, on the reverse strand, counting down.
CCTAGAGTTCCATTAAGAGCTGGTGACACAAGAGCTTTAAGCTTCTTACCTATTTGTCACATCTTCGAAAGAATGTTGACCTATTTATACCAATATTATGGTATTTCTATTTACTTCGCTGAAAGTATTGAGAAAATTTCAGATAATTTAAAAGAAGTAAAACCACATGTAATGTCGGTTGTACCTCGTTTATTAGAAAAAGTTTATGACAAAATTTATGCTAAAGGAGCCGATTTAACAGGAATTAAAAAAGCACTTTTCTTTTGGGCATTAAATTTAGGTATGGAATACAAACCATATAAACAAAATGGAGCTTTCTACGAATTCAAATTGAAAATAGCTCGCAAATTAATCTTCTCTAAATGGCAAGAAGGTTTAGGTGGCGAATTAGAATTACTAGTTTCGGGAAGTGCTGCGTTACAATCTCGTTTAACAAAAGTTTTCTGTGCGGCTAATATTCCAGTTATGGAAGGTTATGGTTTAACTGAGACTTCTCCTGTAATTTCTGTAAACGACATGAGAAATGGAGGTTTTAGAGTAGGAACCGTTGGAAAAGTATTAGACGGAGTTGAAGTTAAAATTGCAGAAGACGGCGAAATCTTATGCAAAGGTCCTAATGTTATGATTGGGTATTACAAAGACGAAACACAAACATCTGAAGTATTAAAAGATGGTTATTTCCACACTGGAGATATTGGTGAAATTGATTCAGATGGCTTCCTAAAAATTACTGATCGTAAAAAAGAAATGTTCAAAACGTCAGGTGGAAAATATGTTGCACCTCAAATTTTAGAGAATACTTTCAAACAATCTAGATTTATTGAGCAGATTATGGTTATTGGTGATGGCGAAAAAATGCCAGCAGCTTTCATTCAACCAAATTTTGAATTCGTTAGAGAATGGGCAACAAGACATAATCTTAATTTCAATACCAATGAAGAATTATGTGCTAATAAAATGGTTATCGACAGAATTCAAGAAGAAATTGACCATTGTAATGAAAAATTTGGAAATTGGGAAAAAGTAAAACGTTTCGAACTTACACCAGAGGTTTGGTCAATCGATGCAGGTCACTTGACACCAACCATGAAATTAAGACGCAAAATTATCAAAGAAAGATATTCCGACTTATATCAGAAAATTTACGGATAAAAACGGTAAAGCCCACGTTAAGTGGGTTTTACTTTTTTAAAATGTTAAATTTTGCAAAAAATGTTAAAAATACTATGCATGCATAGTATTTTTTTTTATATTTGAAAAAGTTTAGATAGTAATTCATTCTATGAAAGATAAAACAATAGACTATATACTCAGAGCAACTTGGCAAGCAGTTGCCAGAATGTACAACGAAGAAGCTGCTAAATATAATGCTACAATGGCAACAGGTTTTGCACTTTTAAGTATTGATAGAGAAAATGGTTCACCATCTACAACTTTAGGACCAAAAATGGGAATGGAAGCTACAAGCTTAACTAGAACACTAAAATCAATGGAAGAAAGAGGATTAATTGCACGAAAAAAAAATCCAACTGATGGAAGAGGTGTTATTATCCATTTAACCAAAGATGGGAAAGAAAAAAGAGAACTTTCTAAAGAAACCGTACTTCGTTTTAATGAAACGGTAAAGCAACATATAAGTGAAGAAAAACTACAACACTTTATGGAAGTTGCCGAAATCATAAACGAATTGATTGCAGACAAAAAAATCTATAACGACAAATAAAACAACAAACCTATAAACATGAAACGTAATATTAAAAAAGTTGCTGTTATTGGTTCCGGAATTATGGGAAGTGGTATCGCTTGCCATTTTGCTAATATTGGTGTCGAAGTCTTATTATTAGACATCGCGCCAAACGAACTAACCGAAGCCGAACAGAAAAAAGGACTAACTCTTGAAAGCAAAGCCGTTAGAAACCGATTAGTGAATGATCATTTAGCTAACGCTTTAAAATCGAAGCCCTCTCCTATTTATCATCCAAGTTTTGCTTCAAGAATTACTACAGGTAATACTACAGATGATATGTCGAAAATTACAACTGCAGATTGGATTATCGAAGTAGTTGTAGAACGTTTAGACATCAAGAAAATTGTTTTTGAACAAGTTGATAAATATAGAAAACCAGGAACTTTAGTAACTTCAAATACTTCTGGTATTCCAATTCAATTTATGAGCGAAGGAAGAAGCGAAGATTTCCAACAGCATTTCTGTGGAACACACTTCTTTAACCCTGCGCGTTACTTAAAATTATTTGAAATTATTCCAGGTCCAAAAACATCGCAAGAAGTATTAGATTTCTTGAATGGTTATGGTGAAAAATTCTTAGGAAAAACTTCTGTTGTTGCTAAAGATACTCCAGCTTTTATTGGAAATAGAATTGGAATCTTCGGAATTCAAAGTTTATTCCACCAAGTAAAAGAAATGGGATTAACCGTTGAAGAAGTAGATAAATTAACGGGACCAGTTATTGGTCGTCCAAAATCAGCTACTTTTAGAACGGTTGATGTTGTGGGATTAGATACTTTGGTTCATGTGGCTAACGGAATTTATGAAAATTGTCCAAACGACGAAGCGCATGAATTATTCAAACTTCCAGAATTTGTTAACAAAATGATGGAAAACAAATGGTTAGGAAGTAAAACCGGACAAGGTTTCTACAAAAAAGAAGGAAAAGACATTCTAACTTTAGATTTAGATACTTTAACTTACAGACCAAATAAAAAAGCATCTTTCGCAACTTTAGAATTAACCAAAACGATTGAAAAACCAATCGATAGATTCAAAGTTTTAGTTACTGGAAAAGACAAAGCTGGAGAATTTTACAGAAAAAACTTCGCTTCAATGTTCCAATATTGTTCAAACAGAATTCCTGAAATCACTGACGCTTTTTACAAAATTGACGATGCTATGAAAGCAGGATTCGGTTGGGAAAATGGTCCATTCGAAATTTGGGATGCTATCGGTGTTGAAAAAGGTATCGAATTAATGAAAGCGGAAGGTTACCAACCTGCTTCTTGGGTAACGGATATGGTGGCTTCAGGAACTACTTCTTTCTATTCTGTTAAAGACGGAGCAACACACTTCTACTCTATCACGAATAAAAAAGTAGAGAAAATTCCTGGTCAGGATGCCTTCATTATCTTAAATAACATTCGCGAAAGCAAAAAAATATGGAACAACAGCGATGCTATCATTACCGATTTAGGTGATGGCATCATCAATTTAGAATTTACTTCAAAAATGAATTCTATCGGAGCTGGTGTTTTACAAGGAATCAACAAAGCCATTGACATTGCTGAAAAAGATTACAACGGTTTAGTAATTGGAAATCAAGGTGCTAATTTCTCTGTTGGAGCTAATTTAGGAATGATTTTCATGATGGCAGTCGAACAAGAATATGACGAATTAAACATGGCTATCAAAATGTTCCAAGATACGATGATGCGTTGTCGTTATTCTGCAATTCCTGTTATCGCTGCTCCTCACGGAATGACATTAGGTGGTGGTTGCGAATTAACAATGCACGCTGATAGAGCGGTTGCTGCTGCAGAAACCTACATCGGATTAGTAGAATTTGGTGTTGGAGTAATTCCAGGTGGTGGTGGTTCTAAAGAAATGGCTTTGAGAGCATCTGATTTATTCCGTAAAAATGACGTAGAATTAAACGTTCTTCAAGAATATTTCTTAACAGTAGGTATGGCAAAAGTAGCTACTTCTGCTTACGAAGCTTTTGATACTGGAGTTTTACAAAAAGGTAGAGATATTGTTGTAGTAAACAAAGACCGCCAAATAGCAACTGCTAAACAAGTGGCACTACAAATGGCAGAACAAGGTTATACACAACCTGTAAGAAGAAAAGACATCAAAGTTTTAGGTAAACAAGCTTTAGGTATGTTCTTAGTAGGAACTGACCAAATGGAAGCTGGTAAATACATTTCTGAACACGATAAGAAAATTGCAAACAAACTAGCTTATGTAATGGCTGGTGGCGATTTATCAGAAGCAACTTTAGTTTCTGAACAATATTTATTGGATTTAGAAAGAGAAGCATTTTTATCATTAACTGGAGAAAGAAAATCTTTAGAGAGAATTCAGTACATGTTAACCAAAGGGAAACCATTAAGAAACTAAGTAATGAGAACAGCATATATAGTAAAAGGATATAGAACAGCAGTTGGAAAAGCTCCAAAAGGCTTATTCCGATTCAAAAGACCTGACGAATTAGCAGCAGAAACCATCGAACACATGATGAAAGAATTGCCTGATTTCGACAAAACACGTATTGATGACGTGATGGTAGGAAACGCCATGCCAGAGGCAGAACAAGGTTTGAACGTTGGGCGTTTAATTTCATTAATGGGATTAAAAATCACCGATGTTCCTGGAGTTACAGTAAACAGATATTGTGCTTCTGGAGTTGAAACTATCGCAATGGCAACGGCTAAAATTCAATCAGGAATGGCAGATTGTATCATTGCTGGTGGTGCAGAAAGTATGAGTTACATTCCAATGGGAGGTTATAAACCAACACCAGATTACAAAGTGGCTGCAGCTGGACACGAAGATTACTACTGGGGAATGGGATTAACGGCTGAAGCAGTTGCAAAACAATTCAACGTTTCGCGTGAAGATCAAGATGAGTTTGCTTACCATTCACATATGAAAGCGTTAAAAGCGCAAGCAGAAGGGAAATTCGATAAACAAATTGCTCCTATTACAGTAGAACAAACGTTTATCAATGAAAACGGTAAGAAAGAAACAAAATCTTATGTAGTGAATAAAGACGAAGGTCCAAGAGCTGGAACTTCTGTTGAAGCTTTAGCGGGATTACGACCAGTATTCGCTGCTGATGGTTCGGTTACTGCTGGTAACTCTTCTCAAATGAGTGATGGTGCAGCTTTCGTTTTAATCATGAGCGAAGAAATGGTAAAAGAATTGAACTTAGAACCAATTGCAAGAATGGTAAGCTACGCTGCTTCAGGTGTAGAACCAAGAATCATGGGAATTGGTCCAGTTACCGCTATTCCAAAAGCATTAAAACAAGCAGGATTAAAACAAGACCAAATCGATTTAATTGAACTTAACGAAGCTTTTGCAGCGCAATCATTAGCAGTTGTGAGAGAATTAGGTTTAAATCCTGAAATCGTAAACGTAAATGGTGGGGCTATCGCTTTAGGTCACCCACTAGGTTGTACTGGAGCTAAACTATCAGTTCAATTGTTTGACGAAATGCGCTTGAGAAACAGCAAATACGGAATCGTTTCCATGTGTGTTGGAACTGGTCAAGGAGCAGCTGGAATTTTTGAATTTTTGAAGTAAAGCCCCCTAACCCCCAAGGGGGGAATATGGATTGTGGTTATACATTATACTGAAATACTAAAAAAAAATTATATTGTAAAATTTAAACCCTATTGACCCCTAATAGGTTCCCCCTTTGGGGGATAGGGGGCTAATTATGTCAGATATCATCAGAGGAGGACAATTCCTTGTAAAAGAAACAAAATGCGAAGACATCTTCACACCAGAAGACTTCAATGAAGAACAAATTATGATGCGTGATTCGGTAATCGAATTCGTAGACAAAGAATTATGGCCAAACAAAGAACGTTTCGAAAAGAAAGATTACGCCCTTACCGAAGAAGTAATGCGTAAAGCGGGTGAACTTGGTTATTTAAGCGTTGCCGTTCCTGCAGCTTACGGTGGTATGGAAATGGGATTTGTAAACACAGTTTTAGTTTGCGATTATATTTCGGGAGCAACTGGTTCATTTTCAACTGCTTTTGGAGCGCACACTGGAATTGGAACTATGCCAATTACGTTATACGGAACGGAAGAACAAAAACAAAAATATGTACCAAAATTAGCTTCAGGAGAATGGTTCGGTGCTTACTGTTTAACAGAGCCAGGAGCAGGTTCTGATGCCAATTCAGGAAAAACAAAAGCCGTTCTTTCAGAAGATGGAACACATTATAAAATTACAGGTGGAAAAATGTGGATTTCTAATGCTGGATTCTGTAATGTATTCATCGTTTTTGCTCGAATTGAAGATGATAAAAACATCACAGGTTTCATCGTTGAAAATGATCCATCAAACGGAATTTCTTTAGGAGATGAAGAACACAAATTAGGTATTCGCTCTTCTTCTACTCGTCAAGTTTTCTTTAATGAAACGAAAGTACCAGTAGAGAATATGTTAGCGGGTCGTGGTGAAGGTTTCAAAATTGCAATGAATGCTTTGAATGTTGGACGTATTAAATTAGCTGCTGCTTGTTTAGAAGCACAAAGAAGAACAATTACTGGAGCAGTAAACTATGCTAATGAAAGAGTTCAATTTAAAACGCCAATTTCAAGTTTTGGAGCAATTCAAGCTAAAATTGCTGAAATGGCAACAAATGCTTATGCAGGTGAAAGTGCTACGTATAGAGCTGCTGCAGATATTGAAAACAGAATCAACATTAGAGTTAGTGAAGGAAATTCGCACCAAGAAGCTGAATTAAAAGGTGTTGAAGAATTCGCAATCGAATGTTCTATCTTAAAAGTAGCCGTTTCTGAAGATGTTCAAGCATGTACAGATGAAGGAATTCAAATTTTTGGTGGAATGGGATTCTCAGAAGACGCTCCAATGGAAAGTGCTTGGAGAGATGCTCGTATCGCAAGAATTTACGAAGGAACTAACGAAATCAACAGAATGTTATCCGTTGGTATGTTAGTGAAAAAAGCAATGAAAGGTCATGTTGATTTATTAGGACCAGCAATGGCTGTGGCAGAAGAGTTAATGGGAATTCCATCATTCGATGTTCCAGATTATTCAGAATTATTTGCTGAAGAAAAAGAAATGATTGCCAAATTGAAAAAAGTATTCTTAATGGTTGCGGGTGCTGCGGTTCAAAAATACGGACCAGAGTTAGAATCACACCAACAATTATTAATGGCTGCTTCTGATATCCTAATCGAAATTTACATGGCTGAAAGTACAATTCTTAGAACTGAAAAATTAGCTAAAAAAGTTGGTGAAGATAAAGCGCAAGAGCAAATTGCTATGGCAAAATTATACTTATATCATGCAGTAGATATCGTAAACCAAAAAGGAAAAGAAGGAATCGTTTCTTTTGCAGAAGGCGACGAACAACGCATGATGTTAATGGGATTAAAACGTTTTACAAAATATACGAACATGCCAAATGTAATTGGTCTTCGTGAAAAAATTGCTGCAAAAATTATTAGCGAAAATAAATACGCTTTCTAATACAGCAATTAATTGGTTTAGTTTGTTTAAAAAAACCATTCGCCTTGGCGAATGGTTTTTTATTATTTTAAAATCTGAGCAGCGTGTGCTTTTGTTTTTACATCCGAAATTACTTCTTCAATAATTCCGTTTTCATCAATTACGAAAGTAGTTCTATGAATACCATTGTATTCTTTTCCCATGAATTTCTTTGGTCCCCAAACACCAAATGCCTGAATTACTGATTTGTCTTCATCCGCTAATAAAGGAAATGGTAACTCATATTTTTCAATAAATTTTGATTGTGCTTTCGCACTATCCGCACTTACACCTAACAAAGCATAATTATTCGCTTGAAAACGAGCAAAATTATCTCTTAAATCGCAAGCTTCTGCTGTACAACCAGGTGTACTTGCTTTTGGATAAAAGAAGACTACTAGTTTTTTTCCTTTGTAATCGGCTAATTTATGTGAAGTTCCATTTTGGTCTAAACCTGAAAAATTAGGAGCTTTATCTCCTGCTTTTAATGTTGTCATTTGTTTTGGTTTAAAAGGTTAAAAACTCATCTTTAAAAATGAATTTTGATATTGCGCTATTACTTTATAACTTTACGAATCAAATTTAGTTAAAAATGACCAAAAGCGAGAAGGTAACATTTGTTATAAATACGTTAAATGAATTATATCCCGAAATTCCTATTCCGTTAGACCATAAAGATCCTTATACTTTACTAATTGCCGTGTTACTTTCTGCACAATGTACAGATGTTCGCGTGAATCAAATTACGCCAATTTTGTTTGCTAAGGCCGATAATCCGTATGATATGGTAAAAATGACTGTGGAAGAAATTAAAGAAATCATTCGCCCGTGTGGATTATCGCCTATGAAATCTAAAGGAATTCACGGATTATCAGAAATTTTAATTGAGAAACACAATGGTGAAGTACCGCAAAGTTTTGAAGCTTTAGAAGCGTTACCAGCTGTGGGACACAAAACGGCGAGTGTTGTGATGAGTCAGGCTTTTGGAGTTCCGGCTTTTCCCGTTGATACGCATATTCATCGATTGATGTATCGTTGGGGATTAACCAATGGTAAAAACGTACAACAAACCGAGAAAGATGCCAAACGTATTTTCCCAGAGGAATGTTGGAACGATTTACACTTGCAAATTATTTGGTACGGAAGAGAATATTCTCCTGCACGAGGCTGGGATTTAGAGAAAGATATTATTACGAGAACGATTGGTAGAAAGAGTGTAATTAATGAAATTAAAAAATAAATGGCATCAAGAAGTATAAATCATATGATCTTTGCTGGTGTTTACCCACACTACATAAACAAAGCAGAGAAAAAAAATCGTACTAAAGCGGAAGTTGATGAAATTATTTGTTGGTTGACTGGTTACACACTTGAAAGCCTTCAAAACCAAATTGATACAAAAGTAGATTTCGAAACTTTTTTTGAGCAAGCACCTCAATTAAACGAAAACGTTTCTAAAATTACGGGTGTAATTTGCGGTTATCGCATCGAAGAAATTGAAGACCCGTTGATGAAAAAAGTACGCTATTTAGATAAGTTGATAGACGAATTAGCGAAAGGTAAAACAATGGAGAAAATCTTGAGAAAATAACTATCACGAAATGGATTCATCAAAAAAACACTTTCATACATTAGATGCTTTACGCTTTTTCTCATTTCTAATTGTTTTTTTTCATCATATACCTGTTCCAGAAAATTCTTGGTTTTCAGTATTTTCAAAAAGCGGTGATGTTGGGGTTTCCTTCTTTTTTGTTTTGAGTGGTTTTCTCATTTCGTACATTTTAATTTTTGAGAAAAAAGCAAATAAAACCATCAATCTAAAAAATTTTCTCGCCAAAAGAGTTTTAAAAATTTGGCCTTTGTTTTACGCGATGTTACTTTTTGCGTTTTTAACTCCTTTTATCTTAAAACTATTTCATCTATCATTTTCAAATGAAGGTTACGAACCAAATTGGTTACTATCGGTACTTTTCTTAGAAAATTACAACATGATGTTGACCAACAATTTTCCCAATGTTTCTCCATTACGAGTTATGTGGTCGTTATGTATTGAGGAACACTTTTACATTATTTGGGGATTTTTATTTAGCATCATTCCGTTAAATAAAATTAAGTATTTAATTATCATTTCGATACTTCTAGCAAGTGTTTGCAGACTTTTCTATTCTTATTTTAATTTACCTTTTTTGGACGTATTTACCAATATTGATTATTTTGCATTTGGCGCAATTCCAGCTTATATCTTAAGCTTCAGAAAGGAACAATTAATCACAATTGAAAAGCTATCTTATTCGTTTAAAATAATAATATGTTTACTCACAATTATAGCAATTTTTGGATTTTCCAATTTGAATTTTGAATGGTTAAAATTTGTAAAACCAATTATGTATGGAATTTTGTTTGCTACAATATTGTCATTTGTAATTACAGAAAAAAATTCTCTAAAAATAAAAGATACATTATGGATTAGTAAAATAGGAATTTATACGTACGGACTTTATTTGTATCATACCATACTTATAAATTTATTTATTAAACTAAATGAAACATTAGAACTCAACTGGGTTTTAATTTCAATCTTAAGTTTTATTTCAACCGTATTAGTGAGTTTTTTGTCTTATCACTTATTTGAAAAACAATTTTTAAAACTTAAAATTTATTTTAGCTAATAATAAAAATACAAAAAAAATGCCTCAAATCTCTTTGAGGCATTTTCCTTAATTAGCGATAATTTCAAAACTTGAAGTTCCCACTTTATGAATACTCAATGCTTTAGAATAATTGAGTAAAAACGAAATCGTTTCTTTTTTAGGTTTCATTTTTTGAGTCGCTAATTTTTTCTTAGAGTAAAGTTTTGCCATTTATTATGATTTGGTTTATATCTCAATAACGACAAAATTTTACTTTTAGTATTAGTTGGTCAAAATAATTTGATTTTTTTCAATAATTTTTCTCAAATTCAGTAAAGCGTAACGCATTCTCCCTAAAGCCGTATTGATACTAACACCTGTTAAATCGGCTATTTCTTTAAAACTTAGATCTTGATACATACGCATTACCAAAACTTCTTTTTGATCTGCTGGAAGTTCATCTAACAATTTAGCCAAATCGGATTCCACTTGTTCAGATATAATTTGTCCTTCAATATTCAAACTATTGTCTGTCATGTAATTAAAAATCGAATATTCTTCAGTCTCACGTTGGTAAGGCATTTTCTTTGCTTTTCTAAAATGGTCTACTACCAAATTATGAGCAATGCGCATTACCCAAGGCAAAAATTTTCCTTCTTCGTTATACGATTGTGATTTTAAGGTTTTGATTACCTTAATAAAGGTATCTTGAAAAATATCATCTGATAAATCTCTGTCGTTTATTTTGGAATAAATAAATCCGTAGATTTTTGATTGATGTCTTTCAATCAATGAAGCTAAAGCAGACTCATCTCCGCTTATATAATTCTTCACCAAAACTGCATCAGGAAGTACAAGATTAGCCATAACAATACCTTTAAGTTAATTTAAGTCTCTGATTCTAAAAAGTAATTTTTGTAATAGGCAATTCTGTTTTAAAGATTAATTAGCCAAATTTAACATAAAATTTATTTAATATCCAAATAATTATTCAAAAAAAGTAATCTTTTATTGAAAATAAAGCTAAACTTGGAATCAATTGATTACAAAATCGCAAGTATCTTCAACTAATGTTAAACTATTCTAATCTTAATTCAATGTTTTCATTATTAAAGATTAACTAATACTATTAAATAAATTTACAATTATTATCTTTGCAAATCTTTGTAAAAACAACCATGACACAACCTGATTTTTCTACCTTAGAACCTAAAAAAAACATCTTAATCAAAGGCGCTCAATTGCACAACCTTAAAAATTTAGATGTAGCTATTCCTAGAAATAAATTAGTCGTTATTACAGGGCTTTCTGGTTCTGGAAAATCGAGTTTGGCATTTGATACACTTTATGCAGAAGGTCAACGCCGATATGTAGAAAGTTTATCATCTTATGCACGTCAGTTTTTAGGAAGATTAGACAAACCAAAAGTAGAATATATCAAAGGAATTGCTCCTGCGATTGCTATCGAACAAAAAGTAAATACCAGCAATGCGCGTTCTACCGTAGGAACTTCTACTGAAATCTATGATTATCTAAAACTTTTATTTGCAAGAATTGGAAAAACCTACTCTCCTATTTCTGGAAAAGAAGTAAAAAAAGATACGGTTTCTGATGTGATTAATGAAGTAAAAGACTTAGCATTGGAAAGTCGTTGGTTGTTGCTCGCTCCTATTCATTTAGAAGAAGGAAGAGCTTTAGAAGATAAGCTAAAAGTTCTATTACAACAAGGTTTCGCTCGTATTTTAGTTGATAACGAAATGGTACGTTTGGATACGATCGACCAACACCAATTAGACAACAAAGACATTCTTCTTATCGTTGACCGTATAGTTGTAAAAGACGAAGAAGAATTCTACAATCGTTTAGCAGATGCAGTTCAAACTGCTTTTTATGAAGGAAAAGGAATTTGTTATTTACAAGAAGTAGATTCGCAAAAACGTTTAGAGTTCAGTTCTAATTTTGAATTGGATGGCATTACTTTTTTAGAACCAAATATTCACTTGTTCAGTTTTAATAATCCTTACGGAGCTTGTCCAACCTGCGAAGGCTACGGAAGTGTTATCGGCATTGACGAAGATTTAGTGATTCCCAATACCGCTTTATCGGTTTACGAAAATGCTGTTTTCCCTTGGCGTGGCGAAAGTATGGGTTGGTATCGCGACCAATTGGTAAACAACGCTTATAAATTCGATTTCCCTATTCACAAACCGTTTTTTGAACTTTCAGATGAACAAAAACAACTGATTTGGGATGGAAATTCGTATTTCACTGGTTTACATGATTTCTTTGCCGAATTAGAAGAGAAAAACTATAAAATTCAGAACCGCGTTTTACTTTCTAGATATCGCGGAAAAACAAAATGTACCACTTGTAAAGGCAAACGTTTGCGCTACGAGGCAAACTTCATCAAAGTTGGCGGAAAAACAATTTCTGACTTAGTCGATTTACCAATTGTAAACTTAATCGAATTCTTCAAAAAATTAGAATTAAACGAATACGATGCTAAAGTTGCCAAACGTTTATTAATCGAAATCAACAATCGTTTGGACTTTTTATTCAACGTTGGATTAAGTTATTTGACGTTAAATCGTAACTCCAATTCGCTTTCTGGAGGTGAATCGCAACGTATTAACTTGGCAACTTCGTTAGGAAGTAGTTTAGTAGGTTCAATGTACATTTTAGATGAACCAAGTATCGGATTACATCCAAAAGATACCGAAAGATTAATCGAAGTATTAAAAGATTTACGCGATTTAGGCAATACCGTAATCGTTGTAGAACACGACGAAGACATCATGAAAGCTGCCGATATGATTATCGATATTGGTCCAGAAGCCGGTACACATGGTGGTGAATTAGTAGCTCAAGGAACTTATGATGAAATTTTGAAAGCGGATTCATTAACAGCTAAATATCTGAACGGAAAAGAAGAAATTTCGGTTCCAAAAACCAGAAGAAAATTCAAAAATCATATTGAAGTTATTGGCGCTAGAGAAAACAACTTAAAGAATGAAAACTTCACATTTCCTTTGGAATGTTTAACAGTAATTACAGGTGTTTCGGGAAGTGGAAAAAGTACCTTGGTGAAGAAAATTTTGTTTCCAGCCATTCAAAAAAAATTAGAAGGTGTTGGAGAAAAAGCAGGACAATTTACTGAATTAGCTGGAAGTTTCTCTCACATCAAACATATCGAATACGTAGATCAAAATCCGATTGGAAGAAGTTCGCGTTCGAATCCAGTTACTTATATTAAAGCTTACGATGACATTCGTGAACTATTTGCAAAACAGAATGTTTCAAAATTAAGAAACTATCAAGCCAAACATTTCTCTTTCAACGTAGATGGCGGAAGATGTGAAGTATGTAAAGGCGATGGGGAAGTAACCATCGAAATGCAATTTATGGCGGATGTTCATTTGGAATGTGAAGCTTGTAACGGAAAACGTTTCAAAAAAGAAGTCTTAGAAGTTACTTTCGAAAACAAAAACATCGATGACATTTTAAAAATGACCATTGATGAAGCTTTGTTATTCTTTACTGAACATAAACAGACCAAAATCACGCAAAAATTACAACCTTTACAAGACGTTGGTTTGGGTTATGTACAATTAGGACAATCCTCTTCTACCCTTTCTGGTGGCGAGGCGCAACGTATTAAATTGGCATCTTTTTTAGTAAAAGGAACGATTAAAGACAAAGCCATATTTGTTTTTGACGAACCTACAACGGGTTTACATTTTCACGATATTAAAAAATTATTAGCTTCGTTTGATGCTTTATTGGAAAAAGGACATTCGATAATCGTGATTGAGCACAATTTAGATTTAATCAAATGTGCCGATTATATTTTAGATATTGGTCCAGAAGGTGGTGAAAATGGTGGAAAATTAGTAGCTTTTGGAACACCAGAAGAAGTAGCTAAAAATAAAAATTCTGTTACAGGAAAATACTTAAACGAGAAATTGTAAACATGATAAACCCATCTGCAAACGGTTGGATTGACAAGTTTTTTGCTGAAAACAATGACAATTTCATTGATTTTCAAGGCAATATTTTGTCTTTTTATGAAGATTGTAGAGCAACCGGTTTTATTTATGGTTATGTCGTACGCTTTCAACTTCAAAATCAAATCAACACCAAAAAATGGTCATATGATGAAGTTACGAAAGTTGGTTTTTTAAACACCCTTTTTTCTTTATATCGTATTGAAAAATCAAACGGAACAAAGGAAGATTTTATTAATTCGGTTTACCAATTTTACAAGATAATTCAGCCTGAAAACCTGAATTTCATCAAAAAATTACTTCCTGAAGGTTCCTATAGTTCACGTTTAGAAAAAGTTATTGATGATCGAATTCAAACGAACAACAATACCATTAGCAAGAATTTCTCGCACATCATTACCAATGCACTTTTGTTTATTGATGTTTTGGCATTCGAACATTATTTGAAAAATGAAACTTTACCATCAGATTACTTAAAAAATGTAGAATCGGATTGTATTAAAATTGTTTCGTTAGCTTTAAAAATTAAAGAACGAAAATCAAAATACGATGAATTATTGGTGAAATTGTTTGAAAATTCAATTCGTTATACCAAATTCAATACTATTGAAAATATCGAATTATCGGAAATCAAATTGATGCGTCATACTTCTTTATTGGAAAAGTTGTATTTGTTGGATATTGCCCAAATGGCGCTTTGGAGCGATGAAAAATTGGAACCGAATGAAGAGAACTTTTTAAAGCAATTGAGTCAAGATTTAGAATTAGATCCATCATTACTTGAAAAAAGTAAAAAAGAAATAAATGATTTTATCGAAAAATACAAATCAGAAATTCCTTTTTTTAATTATTCGAATCCAATAAAACATTTTTATGATCAAGCCAATAAAAATGTAACCAAACTTATCATTCGCAACAAAGACCGATTAACCAAAGAAATCAAAGAAAGTGGCGAATTGATGCAACTTTTAGCCAAATCAACCCGAAAAGATTTGAGCAAAGAGGAAAAAAAGAAAGTAAAAAAACAGTTGCTTGATATCTGTAAAACAGTGCCATCGTTAACTATATTTTTACTTCCTGGTGGTGGCTTGTTATTGCCTATTTTGATAAAATTTATTCCTCAATTATTGCCTTCGGCTTTTAATGAGAATTTGGATGATTAAAACTTCAAGTACAAGGACAATATCAAGTTCAAAATTCAATTTTTGAACAGTTATTTAAAAATTTAAAAATTAACCGAATTTAAAAAACTAAGCTCTTTTCTTTGTGATTAAGTTAAAACTTCAACTGGTACACATCATCTAAATCCTTATCACAACTGAAGTTTACATCTAAATCGGTTACGTAACCATCGTTTAGTCCGTAAACCCAACCATGTAAGGATAATTCTTGTCCGTTTTTCCAAGCGTTTTGAACAATTGATGTTTTGGCTAAATTCATAACTTGCTCTTTAACATTGATTTCTATGAATTTATTGAAACGTTCTTTTTCATTTTCAATGGCATCTAATTCTTGTTGATGAAAACGATACACATCTTTAATATGACGAATCCAATTGTCGATAATTCCGATAGAACTATTTCCCATTGCTGCTTTAACACCGCCACAACCATAATGTCCGCAAACGATAACATGTTTCACTTTTAAAGCATTCACGGCATAATCAAGTACACTTAACATGTTCATATCAGAATGTACCACTATATTGGCAATGTTACGATGCACAAAAACCTCCCCTGGTTCAGCTCCTATGATTTCATTTGCTGGAACACGACTATCGGAACAACCAATCCATAAAAGTGGTGGATTTTGACCTTCAGCTAAATTTTTGAAATAATTAGGGCTAATAGCTAATTTATTTTCTACCCATTGCTTGTTATTATCTAATATCTTTTTATAAAAATCACTCATTATCATTGTATAAGGGTATCAAATATAAAATAAAAAAGCTATCAATTCAGTATTAAAATTTAGAGAGATGATAGCTTTTTTAAAATTATGATTAAAATTATTTTTAATGTCTTATTGTTGCAACAGTAAAATCAGGATTCAATTCATCCTTAATATAGATTACATCATCATAGAAAGTTACTTTACCTGATTCAATATCATGCATTGCGCCAACGATACCTATTTGTCCTTGATCTAACATTTGTTCTAAAACAAAACTTCTCTCAATGATGTTTCTTACACTTCGTTTTACATTGATTTCTGCTACATTCTCAACAAACTCACTATTCTTTGAACTTCTTTCAGAAGTAGTTACTTTTTCCTCGTAAACTGCTGGTTGAATTTTAGATAATAACTCTGTTAGATTCCCCATTTCTACATGATCACAAGCTCCTTTTACGGCACCGCATTTAGAATGTCCTAACACTACAATTAATTTTGAGCCTGCCACTTTACAAGCAAATTCCATACTTCCCAAAATATCGGTATTAACGATGTTTCCAGCAATTCTTACCGAAAAAACATCTCCTAACCCTTGGTCAAAAATTAATTCCGCTGAAGTTCTACTGTCAATACAACTTAAAATGGTTGCAAATGGCCATTGCCCGTCACGTGTTTCGTTTACTTGCTCTAATAAATTGCGATTTGCTTTTAAATTATTGATGAAACGATCATTACCTTCTTGTAAAAATTGTAACGCTTTACGAGGAGTCATTTGCGCTTGTGTTTCTTTATTATGTGCTTTCATATTCTTTTTTATTATTTAGTGTCTTCTTTCGAATCTTTGATTTTTACGTGTTTAAACTCTGTATTTTCTAAGTTATATTGTTCTTTAAAACCTTTCAAAGTTAAATCGATTTCTTTATCATCTGCCTTAACATTTCTAAAATCTTTTATTAATTCTACTACATCAAAATCAATGTATTTTGTATTGGAAGCATCGATAATTAACTTTGAACCTCTTGGAATACTCGATAAGGTATTTTTAATAGCCGCTTTATTCAAAAAGGAAACTTCTTGAGCAAGTTTAATTGTAATAATATCTCCATCTTTAAATGATTCTTTCTTGAATGAATAAGCAATTTTTAAATTTTGGTATAAAATAAAAATAATACTTACAGCTAAACCAATTCCAACACCTTTTAATAAGTCAATTCTAACTACAGCTATTACCGTAATAACAAATGGAATGAACTGTGAATACCCATTATTCCATAAATGTACAAAAACGCTTGGTTTTGCTAATTTATACCCAACCATTAATAAAACAGCAGCCAATGCCGCTAAAGGAATCTTATTTAAAATAAATGGAATTGAAAGTGCAAAAGTAAATAATAACACCCCATGAAAAATAGTAGATAATTTAGTTCTTCCTCCAGAATTTATATTGGCAGACGAACGCACCACAACGGATGTCATAGGTAATCCTCCTAATAAACCACTTATCAAATTTCCAATACCTTGTGCTTTCAATTCACGATTGGTGTCTGTAAATCGTTTGTAGGGATCTAATTTATCTGTTGCCTCAATACACAATAACGTTTCAATTGAAGCAACAACTGCTATGGTTATGGCTACTATCCAAACTTTTTCATTGGCTAATTCGGCGAAATTTGGTACAGCAAAACCATCTCTAATTTCAGTAAACGAAGGTAAACTTACTAAATGATTTTGGGTAACAATAGCCAAACTAGAACCCGTTTGAATAAAAAATTCATTCAACAAGATACTCACTACCACAACCACTAAAGCACCTGGAATGACTTTAATATTTCGTAAAGCAGGTACTTTTTCCCAAATTATTAAAACAGCTAAAGACAATAAAGCAATTATAAGTGCTCCTGTATGAATGTAATTTATAGATTCAATCAAAGTATCAAAAGTAGTGTTACCTGATTTTTCAATATAGAAAAAGTCACCTTCATTATCTACATCATGTCCAAAAGCATGCGGAATTTGCTTCAAAATAATAATTATTCCGATTGCCGCTAACATTCCTTCGATAACGCTTGTGGGAAAATAATTTGAAAAACTACCTGCTTTTAAAAAACCTAAAGTAATTTGAATTAAACCTGCTAAAATTACGGCTACTAAAAAAACATCAAAACCGCCTAAATCAGTAATTGCAGACAATACAATTGCTGTTAAACCTGCTGCTGGTCCAGTAACACTTAAAGCAGAATTACTCAAAAATCCAACAACAATTCCTCCAATAACCCCAGAAACAATTCCTGAAAACAAAGGAGCACCAGAAGCCAAAGCAATACCTAAACACAAGGGTAAAGCAACTAAAAAAACAACAAGACCAGATGCAAGATCACCTCTTACATTTGAAAAAATAGAATGGTTATTCATGAAAAACTTATAAATACATTAGTAGTACACTCAAACATCAATAAGAGTGCTGAAAAGAAAACGTATTATAAGTTATTGGGAGGTGGTGAAAAAATTTGATGTGCTAAATTGGCAAAACTCAAATTAAGCTCAATAAGAACATTAAGAGTTTTCAAATTATCCAATGAGAAATTGAAAAAAGAAAAATTAACAATTGGTAAAGTTTTAATTTCATTAAAAGACGCATGATTTTCTTCTTCCTCACACATGGTGTAAAAATAAGAAGTATCAGCTTCATTATCTACTATTCCAACAAGTGTTGGTGTAGACAAAAAAGTAATGAAAATGAATAAAAAGATATTTACCAATAGTTTCATGATGCGAATATACTATTTCAAACTGAAACAAATCTTAATTTTTTTATAAAAAAAACCATGAAAAAAAGGCTGAATAAATTAGTGATTTTTTATTTCATAACTTAATCTTATAGTTTTTATATTTGTATCAAATTTATCAATAATGACAATTACACAACTATATTACGTTTTGGCGGTAGCCGAATACAAAAACTTTACATTAGCAGCAGAAAAATGCTTTGTAACACAACCTACTTTGAGTATGCAAATTCAAAAGTTAGAAGATGAATTGGATATTCTTATTTTTGACAGAAGCAAAAAACCTATTCTACTAACAGAAGTTGGAGAGAAAATCGTAAACCAAGCCAAAAATATCGTAAACGAAGCGGGAAGAATTAAAGATATTGTAGACCAACAAAAAGGATACATTGGCGGTGAATTTAAGGTGGGAATTATCCCAACAATTATGCCAACTCTACTTCCTATGTTCTTAAATAATTTTATTAAAAAATATCCAAAAGTCAATTTGATTATTGAAGAACAAACAACTGAGGAAATCATAAAAAAATTAAAGAACGGTCATTTAGATTGCGCTATAGCAGCTACTCCTTTGGAAGAAGAAAATCTAAAAGAGATTGTTTTATACTACGAACCATTTGTAGCATACGTTCCTTCAAATCATCCTTCGATGGATAAAAAAGAAATTGAAATATCTGATTTAGATTTGGATAAAATTTTACTTTTACAGGACGGACATTGTTTCAGAAATGGAATTCTAAATTTATGTAAAAACAATAAATTTATAACAGATAGTCATTTTCAATTAGAAAGCGGAAGTTTTGAAACGCTTATCAAATTAGCAGATGAAGGTTTAGGAACTACTTTACTTCCTTATTTACACACTCTAGATTTGAATGAAAAGAACAAAGAAAAACTGAAACCATTTAAAGATCCAAAACCTGCTCGAGAAGTAAGTTTAATATATCCGAAAAATGAATTAAAAATTCATATTATCAACGCCCTGCGAGATACTATATCTGGCGTTGTTAGAGGAGCTATAGCATTTAGTGATATTGAAATTATAAGTCCAAAAACAAAATAAATTTCAATTTATACCATAAAAAAAGTCTCGATAATCTCGGGACTTTATATTTTTAGTTGATATAAATTAAACATTGTCTTAATTCTGGCTTTTCTTCGGTAAACTGTAAAAGCCACTCTCTCAATTGATCTATTTCGTAAGGAAGCAATATTCTTACTGCTTTCTCTAATTCTTTACAAAATAGTTTCGCATCAAAACTCACTCTTTCCAAAATTGACTTGGTGTAAGAAAACATCGGTCTGGGCATACTTTTTCTAGATAAAAGGTTAGACTAGGGGTAAGAACTTTTTGTAAAGATAAATAAAAAAACGTTTCGAAAACGATTTAGTTGACAAATAAAATGCTAAATTTTTATTAAATTCTTACTTTAAACTAAAAATCAACTATTTTTTGTAGCTCGTAACATTTCACGTTTTCCTGGAGCTCCAGGTAGTTTTTCAATTGAAAATCCGACACTTAACATTGCATTCTTAATCGATGAACGACAAGCATAGGTAACCAATGTTCCTTTTGGTAAAAGTGCGTCATACATCTTTTTAAAAATAGCCTCACTCCACAATTCAGGTTGTAATGGAAATCCGAAAGCGTCAAAGTAAATTAAATCATATTGCTCTTTATCTTCAATATCTTGAAAAAATTGTTTTCGCTTGGTAAGAATAAAATTTTCAGTGATGTTTTGATGGCTTTCCCAATCACAAGCATGCATCTTATCAAAAACGACTTGATATTGAGCAGCTTGTAATTCGGAAACATAATTCATTTGAGCAATTTCTTCACTAGAAATTGGGTACGCTTCTACTCCAACATAATTGACTTTCTCTTTATTTAAAGTTTCGAGAAAAGTAATAAATGCATTTAAACCCGTTCCAAAACCAATTTCTAAAATCGAAATCGAATCTTGTTTTTGAAATAAATCCAATCCGTTTTTAATGAAAACGTGTTTCGCTTCCTGAATAGCGCCATGAGTAGAATGATAGTTCTCATCCCATTCTGGAATTCGAATAGTGGTCGAACCGTCATCAGTGATAATTATTTCTCTTTTCATAGTAAATTCAAAAAAGAAAAGGTTTAAGAATTCGTAATCTAGTTCTTAAACCTTTTTTATTTTATGAGCAATTACTCAATATACAATTTCTTAATTTTCGGAATCGGTCCACCGCATTTTACTTCGTGACATTGA
This sequence comes from Flavobacterium sp., assembly GCF_041911335.1. Taxonomy (GTDB): domain Bacteria; phylum Bacteroidota; class Bacteroidia; order Flavobacteriales; family Flavobacteriaceae; genus Flavobacterium. Next base: position 2,765 of record NZ_JAYRPD010000039.1, on the reverse strand, counting down.
ATGCAAGCATCAATTCCGTTATTAAAGTGCTCTTTAGCATTCTTCGGATCTTCGTAAATCAACTCCTGAGCTTTGATAAATTTAGCCGCTTGCTCTTCAAAAAAAGCATCTTTATCGGTTTCATCTGTCATCACCGCTTTGTGAATTTTTATAAAGTGTTGCGGAAATTTACCAATCGTATCGCCTTTCATAATGCGTTCTTTTAATCGCTCGTTGTCCACATACATTTGCTCCATCAAAGCCGCCATTTCTGACATTTCGTACATTTCAAAACCGTCTTTATTTACTTTTGAATCGGTTTCACAAGCTTCTTCTTTAGTGGCTTTTTCATCCGCTTTCTTATCACACGAGAAAGACAAAAGAGCAAAAGAGCAAAGTAGAATTAACTTTTTCATTATTTCGCAATTAAAACACCATCAGCCATAAAAGAATACGTCACTTTTGGCTCTACAATACTATCAATTGCTGCTTGTGATTTTCCTGCATCTTTAGCATAATGTTTTAAAACATCAACACTTTCAATACTAACAAAAGCTTTGCCGTTAACAATCACATCTTTGTCTTGTGCGTTTTTTGGAACAAAGAAACCATAGTCTTTAAATTTTACAAAAGCTTCCTTATCATCCGCCAAATCTAAAGTCATCCAACAGCCTTTCTTTTGACAAACTTCGTTGATATCCGATTTGAATTTTACTTCTAAAGTATCTCCTTCTTTTAAAGTTTTGAATTTTTCCATCATTTCGGCACTAGTTAATGCACCATCCGATGAAATGGAGTCACCAAAAACAGCATAATCTACTTTTGCTTCCTCTGGCTTTGCTTCTTGTTTTTGTTCACAACTAACAAATGCGATTGTTAAAAGTGAAAGAGTTAGTATTTTTTTCATTTTAAATGTGAATATTTTCAACAAAAATAACGATATTTTTTTATATTTTCGGCGCATCAAAAAAAGTTTCATTTTATTTAAATTGAAGTTTTTATCAAGAATTTAAAACCTTTGTTGTTGATAATTATTTTTCAAGAAGTAAAAATAAAACTTCTTTTTTTTAGTAAATTTGCAACCAATATGTAAAAATCGACTATTTTTTTGTTGATTATACAAAACTAATTTTATAACAGTTTGACCCTAATGGAATTAAAAACTTTAAACGAAATTGAAATTATTTCGGCTCCTCATTCTAAAATCAACGAAGTAGATTTTGAAAACTTAACCTTTGGTAATGTATTTACAGACCATATGTTAGTGTGCGATTATGTAGATGGAGCATGGCAAAAACCTGTTATAGAGCCTTATGCACCTTTCATGATTGATCCTTCTGCAAAAGTGTTCCACTACGGACAAGCCATTTTTGAAGGAATGAAAGCTTACAAAGACCAACAAGATGATGTTTGGTTATTTAGACCTGATGAAAACTTTCACCGTTTTAATAAAAGTGCAACCCGAATGGCTATGCCAGAAGTTCCAGAAGATATTTTCTTAGGAGGTTTACACCGTTTATTAGAAATTGAAAAAGAATGGGTTAAAAAAGGAAAAGGAAATACATTATATATCCGTCCGTTTATGATTGCAACCGGACATGGTGTAATTGCAGCGCCTTCTCAAGAATATCGTTTCATGATTATTTTATCTCCAGCTCGTGCTTATTATTCAGGAGAAGTTAAAGTACTTATTGCGGAACATTTCAGTAGAGCGGCTAACGGAGGAATTGGTGCGGCTAAAGCGGCAGGAAATTACTCAGCACAGTTTTACCCAACAAAATTAGCTAACGAACAAGGTTTCCAACAAATCATTTGGACAGACGATGCTACGCATACTAAGTTAGAAGAAGCTGGAACCATGAATGTTTTCTTTAGAATTAATGATACAATTTACACAGCACCAACAAGCGAAAGAATCTTAGATGGAGTAACGCGTAAAAGTGTTATCGAATTAGCAAAAAGAGAAAATATCAACATTGAAGTTCGTCCTGTTTTAGTGGAAGAAATTGTTGAAGCTGCTAAAAACGGTAGTTTAAAAGAAATTTTTGGAGCTGGAACGGCTGCTGTGATTAATCCAATTGTTGGATTTTCATTCCAAGACCATTATTATGAATTGCCTAAATTAGAAAATTCAATGGCACTTGAAATCAAAGAAAAATTAACGAACATTCAATATAAATTAGCTGAAGACACTTTCGGGTGGACTGTTAAAATATAGTATTCAGTCGCAGTCGCAGTTATCAGTAAAACCATACACTGATAACTGTGACTGGAAACTGTGACTATTTTAATATCTCCTCAAAATTAGGTTTGAAGTAATTTGGCCCTTTCATCACTTTTCCATCTTCACGGTAAATTGGTTTTCCGTCTTCACCTAATTTACTCATATTGGAACGTTGGATTTCATCAAACACTTCTTCTATTTTATGTTGTAATCCGTGTTCTAAAATCGTACCACATAAAATATATAGCATATCGCCCAAAGCATCAGCTATTTCAACAATGTCATTGTTTTGAACGGCTTCTAAATATTCTTCATTTTCCTCTTTCATTAAATTGTAACGAAGTTCGTTTTTTAAAGTACCTAAATCGGCTTTCATTTCTTCACTTACTCCTAAACCATAGGTTTCATGAAATAACTTTACTGCTTTTCACTACTATCCGAAAGTTTTTCAAAAATAGAAAAAAAACTTCTGTATCCCTTTGTTTATATGCTTAATTTTGTTTGATTGATAAAATTATCTGTTGAAAAAATGTTTTTTTCTGGTGGTTTTTCAGCTTTTTTT
>NZ_JAYRPD010000038.1:0-84468 GCF_041911335.1 Flavobacterium sp. | reverse complement strand
TTAGGCCCTTTCTGTTTAGAAACCAATTCACAAGAATAATGCTTCTTTAAAACTAATTCTACGCATTCTAACTTAAATGCATAATCATACTTGACTTTTCTTTCCATAAAAATACCCCCAAATAGTGTCTAACTTTTTGGGGGCAGTCTAATTGAGGATTTTTTTACTTTTCTACAGATTCTTTTACTTTTTTTGCGCCTTCTTCCACTTTTTCAGCTCCTTTAGCAATAATGTGTTTTGCTTTTTCGCCTACTTTAGAAGAATCAATTGCTTTTTTAGCTTTTACTTTTGCCGAATCTGCGGCTTGTTTTAAATCGGCTCCAACGGCTTCAGAAGCTTCTTTTACTTTTTCTTTTGTTTCTTCTTTGCAAGAAAATAACATAGTTGCCAGTGCAATTGCTAAAAATATTTTTTTCATGGTTGAATTTATTTTACGAAATAAAATTACAAAATTAATGCCAATGGAAAGTGAAATATTTTTTGCCAAAAAGTAATTACTTAATATCGTTGTTTTTCTTAATCTCTTCTACTTCTTCCTTGGCATCTTGTAATGTGGTAGCTTCTAATTTTAATTCTACTACATGAATTATTTCGGCATATTTTGATGGTTTTATAGAACTTCCAAATTCAATGGCATAGCATTTTGCAAACAGCGCTCCCAAGTACAAAATTACAGACGAATAATAAACCCAAACCATAATAATGACTAATGAACCCGCTGCTCCATAAATGGTTCCTAATGACGATTGAGAAATGTAAAACGAAATTAAAAACTTTCCAAACATAAAAAGGATAGCAGTTGTAAACGAAGAAACTCGAACCTGTTTCCAAGTGATGTTGGCATCGGGTAATATTTTGAAAATTACTGCAAAAAGTAATGTTATTACCGTTAAAGTTACCAATGTTTGTCCAATGTAAACAGTATAAACAGCAGCTTCAGAAAAATGCGCAAATAGTTTTTGGTTCAATGAGTCTAAAATGGCTGATAATCCTAAAGAAGCCAATAAAATAAATCCCAAACTCCCAATTACCCCAAAAGAAAGTAATCTGGATTTAAAGTATAACCAAAAACTAGAACGTTTTTTAAGTCGAATTCCCCAAATAGAATTAATAGAGTCTTGAATTTCTGCAAAAACTGAAGTTGCACCTATTAATAAAGTTATGATTCCAATGAGTGCAGGAAATCCACTTTTATTTGAAATGGCAATATTTTTAATCATTTCTTGCAATTGAATAGCGGCTTTTTCGCCTAAAAAATCTTTAATTTGAAGAAAAACCTCACCTTCAATTGCATTAGTTCCAAAAAAAAGCCCCACTACATATAGTAAAACCATAAGTAGTGGAGCCATTGAAAATACGGTTGTGTAGGCTAATGAAGCACTTTTTTTCATGATTTTATGTTCTCCAAATTCGGAAAATGTGGAATGAATTACATCCCATAAATCTTTGTAGTACGCTTCTCTAACTCCTTTCAAAATAGATTATGCCGAAATCGTTTCGACTTCTTTATCAATTTTATTTACTAATCCTACTAATACTTTTCCTGGACCAACTTCTGTGAAACTCGTTGCACCATCTTTAATCATTTGTTGTACCGATTGCGTCCATTTTACTGGAGCTGTTAATTGAATGATTAAGTTTTTCTTGATTTCATTCGCATCAGAAACAGCGCTAGCAGTAACATTTTGATACACTGGGCAAATTGGAGTTGAAAAAGTAGTAGCTTCAATTGCTGCCGCTAATTCTTCTCTTGCTGGTTCCATCATTGGTGAGTGGAAAGCACCACCAACAGGTAAAATTAAAGCACGTTTTGCACCTGCTTCTTTCATTTTTTCGCAAGATAATTCTACCGCTTTGTATTCTCCAGAAATCACTAATTGTCCAGGACAGTTGTAATTTGCAGCTACCACAACACCATCAATAGAAGCACAAATATCTTCTACAATTTTATCATCTAAATTCAAAACCGCAGCCATTGTTGAAGGTTTAATTTCACAAGCTTTTTGCATTGCCAAAGCTCTTTGAGAAACTAATTTTAATCCGTCTTCAAAAGATAAAGCACCGTTTACTACTAAAGCAGAAAATTCTCCTAAAGAATGTCCAGCAACCATATCTGGTTTTACGTCTAAAACTTTGGCTAAAATTACCGAATGCAAGAAAACCGCTGGTTGGGTTACTTTAGTTTCTTTCAATTCTTCAGCAGTTCCTTCGAACATGATATCTGTGATTCTAAAACCTAAAATATCATTGGCTTTTTCGAATAATTCTTTTGCTAAAGGTGAGTTTTCATATAAATCTTTACCCATTCCTGTGAATTGAGCTCCTTGACCTGGAAATACGTATGCTTTCATGTTTTTAGTTTAAAAGTTTAAGGTTTATGAGTTTAGAAGTGAAACTCAAAACTTCAGCAAAAATAACATTTTTATTAGAATTCAGTAGAATTTACAATTTCCAATAATTGATTTTTATATTCCGGATGGATAATGCCATTTACTACATCAAAATTTTCGTAGAAACTTGGTAAAGAAAAACTGCCTTTTACAATTCCACCTTGAAACGGAAAACGTTTTGAAGCAATTTCTAAAACCGAGCTTCCACCACGAACACCAGGAGAAGTAGCTAATAACAACATTGGTTTTTCTTGAAAAGTTTTAGCGTTAATTCGCGAAGTCCAATCTAAAATATTCTTAAAAGCTGTGGAGTAATTTCCATTATGTTCGGCAAACGAAATTATGATTAAATCAGCGCTTCCTAATTTGCTGTAAAATTCTTGTGCTAACGGGTGAATGCCGTTTTCTTTCTCTTTATCAACAGAGAAAACAGGCATTTCGTAATCGTTTAAATCTAAAATTTCTACCGATGCATTTTGAAATTGATTTGCAGCAAAAGTTGCCAATTGTTTATTGATGGATTGCTTGCTTGATGAAGCTCCGAATGCGATGATTTTTTTAGTCATTCTTGTTCAAATAATACGTTAATGCTCCCGAAGGACATTTGTTTACGGTTTCAATAATTTTTTCTGAGGTTGAATTATCAGGAGTAATCCAAGGTTGTTCTTTTGGTTTAAAAACATCTGGATTATTTTTAACACAATTAGCAGAATGAGAACATTTTCCAGACTGCCATACAATGGTTACTTCACCATTTGTATATTCTTTTTTTAGGTTTTTTGGATCCATGATTCTTAGTTTTTTGGTTGTTGCATTAATATAAAAACCTGCAAGATTTCAAAACCTTGCAGGACATAATTATAGAACGTCTCTAAACTCTGGTGTTTTGTCAAAAACACTTTTCGCAAACGGACATAAGGGTAAAATTTTGAGTCCTTTTTCTCGAGCGAATTTAACAGCTTTGGTTACCATTTTTTTACCAAAACCTTTTCCTTCATTTCCTGGATTCACTTCCGTGTGGTCGATGATAATTTTATCTTCGCCAGCAAAAACAAAGGTCATCATAGCTTCCTGTTTGCCTTCAATTTCAATGTAAAAAGCACCTTTGTTATCGTTTATTCTAATTTGTACTTCACTCATAATTTAATTTTTTACTGCGACTAACTACTGCGACTGCTAACTAATTACTGTTCCATCGGAATTTCCATTACCAAAAATTTCGCATTTGAATTCGCTTTGATTTCAATTTCATTGGTTTCCCAAATTCCGATTGCATCTCTTTTTTCTAATTTTTCTCCGTTAACTTCGATTTCACCCTCAATATTCATGATGTAAAATCCATTGCCTTCTTTTTTCAAATTTATTTTTTTTGAAAAACCGTTGTCAAAATCACTCAAATAAAACCATGCATCTTGATGAATCCAAACACCAGCATCATCTGGATTTGGAGATAATATTTGAGCGAAATCATTTTTCTCTAACGATTTATCTAAGGTAATTTGTTGGTAGCGTGGTTCAACATTGCGGTATTTTGGAAACAACCAAATTTGAAACAATTTTGTGTGATGATTGTGATTCGGATTGAATTCACTGTGTTGTATTCCCGTTCCAGCACTCATTACTTGAATGTCGCCACTTTTAATAGTTGTACCATTTCCCATGCTGTCTTTATGAGCCAAATCGCCTTCTAACGGAATGGTGATAATTTCCATATTGTCGTGTGGATGTGTCCCAAAACCCATTCCAGCAGCAATCGTATCGTCATTCAAAACGCGAAGCATTCCAAATTGTACTTTTTTTGGGTTATACCAATTGGCAAAGCTAAAACTGTGATACGCATTTAACCAACCATGGTTAGCATGACCTCTTTCATTCGCTTTATGTACTATCGTTTTCATATCGTATAAATTTAGTAATTATTATGATACAAATTTACACCCATGAATAGGGAAGAGCACTTAACCTAGATTAAGAAATTATCGTATTGCAGAACGATGTTCTACATCTAAAATTTCATAAATAATTTTTAAGTGATATTTTACTGTGTTTTCAGAAATAAAAAGTTTGGTTGCTATTTCTTTATTGGTTAAACCAATACGAATAAGTTCAATAATTTCCTTTTGACGATCGGTTAAATTGTAGTTTGATAAATTTAAACTTGCATTTCCTTTTTCGTCTAATGCTTGGGTCAAACGTTCAATTTCATTGTGAATTCTTGTGTTCTCTTTTTCAACTAAAATTCTTTTTGCCTTATTCGATTGGTATAATCTAAGGGCAAAATACAATAGAAGAAGTAATGATATAATAACACCATATAATATGTAATCTATATATTTTTCGTTTTGTTCTTTTAGCTGTCTATTCTCGTCTTCTAATTTTTTTTCAGCTAATTCTAACTTTCCATTGGCATCGGTTGCATTGTAATATTTTACTATGGAATCATATTTTTTTTGTGTAAAAAAAGCATTTTTATAATCCTCATTTTCTTGAAATATGTTTCGCATTACTTGATACAAATACAGTTCATATTTTACCTTATTGTATTTTTTTGCTAATAATAGACCTTCTTTAAAAGCAGTATCACGCTTTTCAAAAAGGTTCATTTTATTATAAAGCTCCATTTTTTTACCATAAATATTGGGTAAATTCTCAGGAGAATTTGCTTTAACTAATGTTGCAGCTTCATTTAGTAATTGTTCTGATTTTGCATAGTCTTTCTTTAACATTTTAATATAACCATCTTGCATAATAATCCAAGATTGTGTGGGAATTGATAAATGTTTGAAATTTAATTTTCTTAATTGAGTTATCAAAGCTTCGGCTTTTGGATAATCTTGCGTATCAAAATAGACAAAGCATTTTTCAGCAGCAATAGTATTTTTAACCTCTTCTTTTTGGTCACTTTGCAAGCCTTCAGCAAGAGCTAAATCTAACTTATGTAGTGTTTTTGTATAGTTAAATAACCGTTTGTATGTAAAAGACTCTAATAAGTAGGCATAATATTTTTCATAATGAGTGGATTGCTCATTTGTAATTATTTCATTTAATACTGCAATCGATTTTTCATATTGCAAATTGTCATTTAAAGTTTTTATTTGAATTTCTAATTTTTTGAGTTTTTCAGATTGCCCAAAAGATTGAGTAAAAACAAATAAAATTAAAAGCAATGAGGGGAAATGCTTTTTTATCATACCTAAAAATTTTCTCAAAGATAAAAAATGAACAATTAATTGTGTAAAATAAGTATTGATTTTAAAAAATTGATTGTCAATTATTTAGTCATAACTACCCATTGGGTAGTCGTAAAAACTACCCATTAACTACCCGTACAAAATTAGATTTTAATACAAGTCTTGCTCAACTTTGTAGCAAACAAAATACAAATGAAATTTTTAGAACGTATTAAAAACCATTTGCGACTTTTTTCCATTAAAAGAAATGAGGCGATTTACACCTGCATTCAAAATGACATTCCATTGACGGATGAAAATATCAAAGAAGTAATGGGAATTTTAAAACAAAAAAATAATCAAAGTAACAAAACAATTCAAAAACAAAATTCATAAACAATAACCCTTAAATTAAAACGAAATGAAAAAAATTTTTACTATTTTATTTTTAACATTTAACTTTTTATGTTTTTCACAAAACATAACAATTTCTGGAGCAGGAACAACTAGCGTAAATGGCACTTACACACAAAATGGTATGCAAGCAGGAAAACCAATATATTTAGGACCTAACACTAATTATATTAATTGGACAGGAAGTTTTTGGCTAATTAGATCTGCTAACGCTGTTTATTACTACTCTGCAGACAATGTGGCAACACCTGACTTGGTTACAACCTGGAATTTAGATGAAGATGGTATTCTGCCAGTTCCACAAGTTACAACTTTATCTATTATAGGTTTTAACAAAGACCATGTGAGCATTTTTCCGAACCCTACCACAAATTCAATTAACATATCAGGCTTAACAAATACAGAAAGTTATACTATATATGATGTAATGGGAAGAACCTTATTAAACGGGATATTACCTTCTAACAATACTATTAATCTTGAAAACTTTACAAATGGAAATTACTATTTAAAGCTTTCAAATGGTTTAACTTATACAGTTGTAAAAAAATAATAACTTGAAAAACATAGAAAAATATCGTTTAGAAATTCTATTATTTATTTTATACACTGGTATAATTTATATCATATTATCTTTTTTTATTAACTAATTATGAACCCAATGAAAATTAAAAAACTACTCATTGCCACACTTTTACTAGGTGCTTTTCAAACACAAGCACAAGAAGCCGTAGCTACTTCTGGAGGTAATGCTTCTGGAACAAATGGAAATGTGAGTTACACAGTAGGGCAAGTGGTATACACAACCTACACCGGAACAACCGGTTCAGTAGCACAAGGTGTGCAACAACCTTTTGAAATTCAAACTGTGTTAGGTGCAGAGAATTTCAACATTAACCTGCAATTAGCAGTGTATCCAAATCCTACAACCAACTGGTTACAACTTGAAGTACGAAATACAGATTTCTCTAATCTTTCGTATCAATTATTCGACTTAAACGGAAGAATGATTTTGAATGAAAAAATTACTGCCGAAACATCTTCTATTCAAATGGAACGCTTACCAGCAGCTATTTTTTTATTAAAAGTTGTTAGTAACAACAAAGAAGTGAAAACGTTTAAAATTATTAAAAAGTAAGCTATTATTAAAAATTTTAAAAACTTTGTATTAAGCCTATCAGCACTATTTTTTAGTAATTTTTCTAATGCACAATTTACTGTAAGTACATTTGCAGGTTCTGGTACTTCTGGATTTGCAAATGGAACAGGTACAAGTGCCACTTTCAATGCTCCAAATGCTACGTGTGTAGATAGTAACGGAAATGTATTTGTTGCTGATTTTGGAAATAACGCTATTAGAAAAATTACCCCAGCTGGTGAAGTAACCACTTTTGCAGGTAATGGTACTGTAGGTTCTGCTAATGGTACAGGGACAGCTGCAACATTTAATAGTCCCAGAGGTATTGCTATCGATGCACAAGATAACATCTATGTTGCGGATACAGGCAACCATTTGATTAGAAAAATAACGCCAGCTGGTGTTGTGTCAACTTTTGCAGGTAGCGGTACTCAAGGTAATTTAAACGGTACAAGTACAACGGCAAGATTTTCATTTCCTAATGGCTTGGTGGTAGACAGTTCTGGCAATCTGTTTGTAACTGATAGAGGTAATTCTTTAATCAGAAAAATAACTTCAGATGGGGTAGTTACTACTTTTGCTGGTGGTGCAAGCCTTACTATCACAATTGACGGTACAGGAACAGCTGCAGGTTTTACTGGTATATGGGGAATTGCTATTGATAATAATGGAAATTTATATGTATCACAAAATACTAATCATGTAATAAGAAAAATTACTCCTGCTGCCGTTGTAACTACTTTTGTAGGTACAGTAGGTACTTCAGGCTCTGTTAATGGTACAGGTACTACAGCAACATTTAATGGACCACTTTTTTTGTGTATTGATAATGATAATAATATTTATGTAACTGAATTAAATAATAATAGTGTTAGAAAAATTACACCTGCTGGTGTTGTAACCACTTTTGCAGGTCTAAATGGTATCGGAAGTACAAATGGTTCTGTATCAGTTGCAAAATTTTCAGGACCTGTTGGTATAACTAGAGATACCTCTGGAAATTTCTATGTGTCAGAGGCTTCTGTACATAGAATTAGAAAAATTTCGGATTCTTCTTTAAGTATCTCAGATATTTTTTTAACAAATAATATAATTACATATCCAAATCCAACAACCAACTGGTTACAACTTGAAGTACGAAATACAGATTTCTCTAATCTTTCGTATCAATTATTCGACTTAAACGGAAGAATGATTTTGAATCAAAAAATTACTGCCGAAACATCTTCTATTCAAATGGAACGCTTACCAGCAGCTATTTTTTTATTAAAAGTTGTTAGTAACAACAAAGAAGTGAAAACATTTAAAATCATTAAAAAAGAGAATTAATCATGAAAAAAATTTACACATTAATTATATTTTCTTTCTTAACATTACAAACGTACGGAATGAATTTATTCGTGCAAACACCTAATAATGGAACCATTTCATTAGATGTAGAGCCATCCGATAGTGGAGAAAATGTTAAGAACAAAATATTTGATCAAATTTCAATTCCAGTTATAAACCAAGTCATATCTTGGAATGGTACAACAATTCAAGACGGTCAAACACTTGCTGATGTTGGTATTGTAACTAATAACAGAACAATTGTATTAACTGTTACAACCACAATTCAAGTACCTGAAAAAATGAGCTACCAAGCCGTAGTACGTAACACTACCAATAATTTAGTCATCAACCAACCGGTAGGCATGCAAATTAGCATTTTACAAGGTTCGGCAACAGGTACAGCAGTGTATGTAGAAACGCAAACCCCAACCTCAAATGCAAACGGTTTAGTAAGCTTAGAAATAGGTGGTGGTACTGTAGTTTCAGGTACTATGGCTGGAATAAACTGGGCAAACGGACCATATTTTATAAAAACAGAAACAGATATAGATAACAACACATCTTATGACGTTACATCTACAAGCCAATTATTAAGTACTCCTTATGCCTTATTTGCTAAATCTGCGGGAACTTCAACTCCTTCTGGCTTTACCCATTACCTTGGCGAAGCCTTTAACGGTGGTATTATTTTTTACCTATACAAAGGTAGCGATGGTTTAGAGCACGGGCTTATAGTTGCCCTTACCGAAAGTACAGCGCAATGGCAATCATCTGCCACATTAGTAAATGCCAACCGTACCGAAGATGGAGCATTCAATACAGCTTTAATGACAAATAGCCCAGCGGCTACATACATTGCAGGTTTAGGTGCAGGTTGGTATTTACCAAGTATTGACGAATTAGGATTATTGTATTATAATCGTTATAGTGTACAAAAAGCCTTACGTGCAGGAGGTAGCACGCTACTTTCAAGTACAGCTGGTTATTGGAGCAGTACCGAGTATACCGCAGCCTATGCGTACCTCTTCGACTTCTACGTTGGTTACGCCAACATCAATAATAAGACGGTTACGGGCACCGTGCGTGGAGTAAGGGCTTTTTAACAATTTATCTATTTAACCATTTTACTAATACCGCGAAGCGGTCGATTTTTTGCACAGCTACCGCACGAATCCTTTCGTGTGGTTCATTTAACAAAAAATTATAAACCAAAACAGCATCAAGAAACACAAATTATAATGCTAATTTTAAACCGAAAAACGAGTCAGCAATGGCTCGTTTTTATTTTTTCAGTAATCGCGCTTTCATCTTACTAAAAAATTCAGGCGTTACACCAATGTAAGAGGCGATTTGTTTTTGTGGTACTCGTTGAACAAGGGTAGGGTATTTAGAACAGAATTTTTCAAAACGTTCTTCGGCAGTTAAACTCAGGTTATCCATCAAACGTTCTTGATGGGCTACTAATGAATTTTCTGCTAAAATTCGGAAGTAACGTTCTAGTTTTGGTATTTCTTTGTAAAGTATTTGATGTTTTTCTTTTGATATAAGTATAATTTCAGCATCTTCAATAACTTCAATAAATAAATTGCCTGGTTTTTCCGAAATATAGCTGTACATATCACCAATCCACCAACCTTCGCAAGCAAAATGTAATACGTGTTCGATAATGTTATCATTAATATTGAAACTTCTCAAAATTCCGGAATTCACAAAATACGTGCAAGTCGCCACTTCGCCCGCACTCAATAAAATGGTTTTAGCTTTGAATTGTTTGGTTTCAGTTTTAGACAAAAACAACTCTTGCTCTTCAGGAGTTAGCGTAACATGTTTGGCGATATTTTCTAAAATAGATTGCATTACTTCAAAAATACAATTTAATTTTGGCATTATAGAAAGAAAAAACCGATGTACAATACATCGGTTTGTTTCTTAATGAAAATGATCTTCTTCTATTTCGAATTCGGCATCTTTTTCCCAAATTTCCATTTCGCAAGGTTTGCAATTGAATTTTAATTTATATTCTAATTCGCCTTGTTTTAAAACTAAAGGTTCTTTTAGTTTTTTGTCCATATTTTCACGATGGTATTTTGGACAACGCTCCAGTTCATATTTGATGCAATATTTGGTTGTCATTACACGAGATTTTCCTGGATCCCATTGTAATTCGAATGCTTTTTCAATTTCGGTTACTCCATGACGTTCGTAGAATTTACGAGCGGTTTTGTTGGCAACATTGTACATAAAATCCAATTTCGTTTCTGGATAAGGATGTGATGTTTTTTCCAATTGATGTTCTTTTCGAACATAATTTTTTAAACGAATTTCCGATAATTGTTCGTAAACCGTTCTTCGCATTTCATTTATTTTTGAAATAGGTAAAAACCAATTTCCAGAAAATTCAATCGTAATTTCATCAGCTGTATAAGGTGTAAAACCTGTTTTTGCTAAGTTGATTTTGAAATTCTCTGCTAAAGATTCGTTGTTTTTTGTTTGTTCTTTTGGGTGAACCAAATGTACAACGCTTACATTCCCGTCTTCGTCAGTTGCAATTAATTCGAAACCATTTTCGTTTTCGGTCATTAATAAAGTAGTACTGATTTTTCGAACCGCACTATCTTCCCGCTCTACTAATTTAATGAAAGCCGCATCATTATTTCTGTAAATGAAAGTACCTTCTTTGATTTCTTTCAATACGTTTGGATAAACGATTCCGTTTTCGGCAAGGTTAACGTAAATTCCTTCGGCTTCGTTGTTTTCGTTAATGAAACATAATCCGTCGCCATTATTTAATAATTCACCATTTTCAATTACGTATGAATTTCCAACCGTTTTAATCAGTTTTCCAATATATTGCCCTTTTGATTTTGGACTTTCCCAAGAACCAATGGCTTGATGTCTTTCGTTTACAAAATAATCAGTGTAACCACGATTGAACGTTCTATCTAATGAAGAATCAAACAAATACGTACATTTTCCAGAAGAAGCTTTGCTGTATTTATCGCTGTTTTCGTTCAAGAAAGCATCTAATTTCTGACGCAAATACGAAACGTTATTTTTTACATAAACCATATCTTTCAAACGACCTTCAATTTTGAACGAAACAATTCCGGCTTCCACTAAATTTGGAATTTGGTTCGAAACATCAAAATCTTTAATCGAAAGTAAATGACTGTTTCGGATTAAAGTATCGCCATTTCCATCAATTAAATTATAAGGTAAACGACAGTTTTGTGCACAAGAACCACGATTTGCCGAACGTTCGCCATTGGCAACACTCATATAGCAATTTCCGCTAAACGAAACACATAAAGCACCAGTAACGAAAAATTCTAATTCCACATCAGAAGCTTCACTTATTTCTTTAATTTGATGCAAGTTTAACTCACGTGCTAAAACCACACGTTTGATTCCGGCATCCGCTAAGAATTTAATTTTATCGGCATCACGATTGTTGGTTTGCGTACTAGCATGCAATACGATAGGTGGCAACTCCATTTCCATAATCGCCATGTCTTGAATGATTAAAGCATCTACGCCAATATCATACAATTTCCAAATCAATTGACGACAAGGTTCTAATTCGTTATCGTATAAAATCGTATTAATAACTACAAAAACCTGAGCATTAAACAAGTGCGCATATTTTACCAATTCGGCAATATCTTCCACAGAATTGGTAGCGTTTGAACGAGCGCCGTATAAAGGAGCACCAATATAAACCGCATCGGCACCACTATTTATGGCAGCAATTCCTTGTACTAAGTTTTTTGCAGGTGCTAAAATTTCAATCTTCTTTTTCATATGTTCTGACTATAATTTTTCAGATGTAACATATGGAATCGCTTTTTTTTAATTTGTAATTGCTTACGCAATCTTTTTTAGTGGCGATTTCATTTGTAAATCTTTAATCTTTCGGGATTTGCCGAAAAAAAGTGTGCAAAGTTCTTATAAAAAATCCAAGATTTCTAATTCTGATTTGATTTTTTTAAATGAATCCCTTTTTTAGCCACGGATTATATGGATTTTCACTGATTCTTTTTAATTATTTTTAATCCTTAAATCCTTGTAGGAAAACATAGTTGAATTTTACTTTTCAAGAATTTAGGGCATAAAAAAACACGAATTACACGAATTTACACCAATTAATTCGTGCCAATTCGTGCAATTCGTGTTGAATTGTTTTTTTCTTTTTTTAAGAAACCGCTTCTTTGATTCTTCTCATAGCTTCTGTCAATAAAGCATCGCTTGTTGCGTAAGAGAAACGAATACAATTTGGATTTCCAAAAGCGTCTCCTGTTACAGTCGCCACATTTGCTTCTGCTAATAGGAACATTGAGAAATCAGTAGCGTCTTTGATTAATTGACCTTTCAATGTTTTTCCAAAGTAAGAAGAAACATCTGGGAAAACATAAAACGCACCTTCTGGAACATTTAATTTAAATCCTGGAATTTCTTTTACCAATCCAACAACTAAATCTCTACGATTTTTGAAAGCTGATACCATTTCGTTTAAAACGCTTGGGTCTGCTTCAACTGCGGTAATTGTAGCTCTTTGTGCAATAGAATTTGCTCCAGAAGTAACTTGTCCTTGGATTTTTGTACACGCTTTTGCAATGAATTCTGGAGCTCCGATGTAACCAATTCTCCATCCTGTCATTGCGAATGCTTTTGCAACTCCATTAACTGTGATTGTTCTTTCTAACATTCCTGGTATAGAGCCAATACTGCAAAATGTTCCTGAAAAGTTAATGTGTTCGTAGATTTCGTCAGAAACTACATATACGTGTGGGTGTTTTTCCAAAACTTTAGCTAAAGCTGTTAATTCTTCACGATTGTAAACCGAACCACTTGGATTACAAGGCGAACTGAACCACATCATTTTTGTTTTTGGTGTGATAGCTGCTTCTAATTGTTCTGGTGTAATTTTGAAATCGCTTTCAACAGAAGTTGGAACTTCAACTGGGACACCACCAGAAAGTTTGATGATTTCGTAATACGAAACCCAATATGGAGCTGGAAGAATTACTTCATCACCTTCGTTTAACATTACTTGTGCAATGTTATATAAGGATTGTTTTGCTCCTGTAGAAACTACAATTTGTGATGGTTTGTAGTCTAAATTATTGTCTCTTTTGAATTTTTTGCAAATCGCCTCTTTCAATTCTAAGTAACCTTCAACAGGCGTGTAGGTGCTGTAGTTTTCATCAATAGCTTTTTTTGCAGCTTCTTTAATGAATTCAGGAGTGTTGAAATCTGGTTCTCCTAAACTAAGGCTGATAATGTCTTTTCCTTGTGCTTTTAATTCTCTTGCCAAAGCTGCCATTGCTAATGTTTGTGAAACAGCTAAGTTGTTGATTCTGTCCGATAACGGGTTCATTGTGTGTTAGTTATTATAGTTAATACAAAAGACGCGAGGAATCGCGTCTCTTACTTTATTATGCTAATTGTGGTTTTCTTCCTAATTCTCTCAAATGTTTGAAGTGAGAAGCGATTGCCGCTCGAGTGGTTTTAAACTCATGATATGGTAAGTTGCATTCTGCTGCTGTTTGTTTTACAATTTCAGCAATTTTATCATAGTGAATGTGACTGATATTCGGGAAAATATGATGTTCAATTTGGTGATTTAACCCGCCAGTGTAATAATTTACAATCCAGTTTTTTGGTGCGAAGTTAGCCGTTGTAAACAATTGGTGAATGGCCCAAGTGTTTTCGATTTCTCCGTTTTCATCTGGCATTGGATTTACTGTGTCTTCTACTACGTGAGCTAATTGGAATACAACACTCAAAATTAATCCTGCAGTATAATGCATTACAACGAATCCTAATAAAACTTTCCACCAAGTAATTCCTAAAATCATTGGTAATACTAACCAAATTGAGAAGTAAATCGTTTTAGTTATAATTAAAGTGGTCCATTGAAAAGCAGGACTTTTTGCTTCTCCGTAAGATAATTGTCTTTTTAAATAACGTTTCATCTGTAAGAAATCTGTAGTGATAGCCCAGTTGAACGTTAATAATCCGTATAAGAAAACAGAATAATAATGTTGAAATCTGTGGTGGCTGTACCATTTAGCTGTTTTAGAAAAACGTAAAATTCTTCCCGCTTCTAAATCTTCATCATGACCAATGATGTTCGTATACGTGTGGTGTAAAACATTGTGTTGTACTTGCCAGTTGTAAACATTTCCAGCTAAGATATAGATACTTCCGCCCATTAATTTGTTTACCCAAGATTTGGTAGAGTAAGCACCATGATTACCATCGTGCATTACGTTCATTCCAACTCCTGCCATTCCAACTCCAATTACTACGTTTAATAATAAATATACCCAAAACGGCATATCCATAGCTAACAGGAAGAAATAAGGTGTTAAGAAAAGACCGAACATTACAATTGTTTTTAAATGTAATTTCCAGTTTCCAGTTTTGTTGATTTTATTTTCTTTGAAATAGTCGTTTACTCGTTTATTTAAAGTTCTGAAAAATTTCAGATTGTCCTCTTTTGAAAAAATCGGGGCTGTGGTATTCATATATTGTGAATTCAAATTTCGTCAAAGATAATTATTATAATTTTTTCATTTATGATATTCGTCATTTTTTATTCACTAAAAAGCGTATTTTTGTGTAAAATTTAACGAATGGAAGCCATTTTAAAGCAATTTCCTGATTTATCTGATAATCAAATACTTCAGTTTCAAAAATTACAAGGTTTATACGAAGATTGGAATGCCAAAATTAATGTAATTTCACGAAAAGATATCGACGAATTATATACGCGTCACGTTTTACATTCACTTGGGATTGCAAAAATTATCGAGTTCCGCCCAGGTTCTAAAATTATGGATGTGGGAACAGGTGGTGGTTTTCCTGGAATTCCATTGGCAATTTTATTTCCAGAAGTTGATTTTTATTTGATTGATGTAATTGCGAAAAAAATCCGTGTAGTGAATGAAGTAGCTGCTGGTTTAGGATTAAAAAACGTAAAAGCCGAACAAAAACGTGCCGAATTAGTCAAACAAGAATTTGATTTCATCGTAAGTCGTGCGGTTACCAATATGCCTGATTTTGTAAAATGGGTCGATGATAAAGTGGCTAAAAAACAAAATCACGAATTAGCCAACGGAATTTTATATTTAAAAGGTGGCGATTTAACCGAAGAATTGGTAGCTTTTCCAAAAGCAACTCAATACAATTTATCCGATTTCTTTTCAGATGAGTTTTTTGAGACTAAAAAAGTGGTGCATTTGCCGTTGAGGTATAAGAAGTAGTGATTAGTGAAAAGTAATTAGTGATTAGCTATAAAACACAAAACCCAATTCTCAACTGAAAATCGGGTTTTTTATTTTTACTTCGTACTTCGAACTATCCTAAAAACGGATATTTATAATCTTCTGGTGTTACGAAAGTTTCTTTAATAGTTCTAACAGAAGCCCAACGCAATAAGTTTTGAGATGAACCTGCTTTATCGTTAGTTCCTGAACCTCTAGCGCCTCCAAATGGTTGCATTCCTACAACAGCACCTGTTGGTTTGTCGTTGATGTAGAAGTTTCCTGCTGCATTTTGTAAAGCAACGGTTGCTTCTTCTACTGCATAACGACATTGGCTAAATACCGCACCAGTTAAAGCATATTCTGAAGTTTCGTCTACTAATTTTAATGTTTCAGACCATTTAGCATCTTCATAAACATAAATAGTAACTACTGGTCCGAATAATTCGGTTTCCATTGTAGTATATTTTGGATTTGTAGTTAAGATAACTGTTGGTTCAATGAAATACCCTTTTGATTTGTCGTAATTTCCTCCCATAATTACTTCAGCATCGCTATCGTTTTTAGCTTGGTCAATGTAACGCGCTAATTTGTCAAATGAAGCTTCTGAAATAACAGCTGTAATGAAATTGCTCATATCTTCTGGAGAACCCATTTTCATTGAAGCTAAATCTGCTTCTAAATTAGACTTAACTGCTGGCCATAAACTTTGTGGAATATAAACACGTGAAGCAGCACTACATTTTTGACCTTGGAATTCAAAAGCACCACGAGCAATTCCTACTGCAACTTGCGCTGCGTTTGCTGATGGATGAGCAATGATGAAATCTTTACCACCAGTTTCTCCAACGATTCTTGGATAGGTTTTGTATGTAGCGATATTGTTTCCAATCGTTTTCCAAATGTCATTGAAAACACCAGTAGAACCTGTAAAGTGAACACCAGCTAAATGTGGACTAGATAAAACTACGTCAGAAACCATACCAGAATCACCCATTACCATATTGATAACACCGTCTGGCAAACCTGCTTCTTTGAAAACTTGCATAATCACATTAGCAGAATATACTTGTGTTGCCGCTGGTTTCCAAACTACCACATTCCCCATCAATGCAGCACTTGAAGGTAAGTTACCTGCAATAGCTGTAAAGTTAAAAGGAGTAATGGCATATACAAAACCTTCTAATGGTCTGTATTCAACACGATTCCACATGTCTGATGTAGAAGCGGGTTGGTCTGCGTATATTTTTGTCATGAATTCTACGTTGTAACGTAAGAAGTCAATTAACTCACAAGCCGAATCAATTTCTGCTTGGTGAATGGTTTTTGATTGTGCAATCATTGTCGCAGCATTGATTTTAGCACGATATGGACCTGCTAATAATTCAGCCGCTTTTAAGAAGATACTAGCGCGGTTTTCCCAAGATAAAGCCGCCCATTTTTTACGAGCTTCTAAAGCTTCTGTAATTGCTTTTTCAACTAAAGCTCTGTCTGCCTGATGATAAACACCTACAATATGTTGGTGATCATGAGGTGCCGACATTTTTTTAGTATCGCCAGTTTTGATTTCTTCGCTACCTATATATAATGGAACTTCAACTTGAGAATTCCACATAGTTTTATATGTTTCTGCAACTTTTGCTCGTTCAGGAGAACCTGGAGCGTACGATTTTACGGGTTCGTTAACCGCTTTTGGGACATTAAAAAATCCTTTTAACATGGTGTTGTATTTTGAGATTAGACAATTTTGTACTTCGTTTTACGAAAAAATCGTAAACGATTACAAAAATACAAAGTATATTTTGAATTATTCATTTTATATAAAATTATGCTCTTTTAGTTTTAGTCTAAACATTAAAGAAAATGAATAATCTGGTTGGGCGAATAATCTTAAAATATTAATTTCGTAATCGTTTATTTGTCTTTTTTCTTCATTTGTTTTTTTTAATATTTCAATAAGACATTTTTCAAATTTTCTAAGCTCTTTACTTCTCAAAATATTATAAGTATCTTTATCTAATTTGTATTTTTTGATAGTATTTAACCCAATTTCAGTTCTGCCTCTTATACATTCGTCTTCAAAAGAGAGATGGTTTTCAATTATATCATCTGTATGAATAAAAGGATTTAAAGTGGTATCGTTTGGTAAATTAGTATTACTTGGTTTGCCTTGGTTTGAATCTTTGTGTGATAGAAATAAGTTATCCCAATTGAAAGCTAGATTTTTATTTTCAGAAACTTCTACATAATGGTCAACTTGCCCTTCAGTTTCTGTTGCAAATTTTACTTCACTATAGAAACACTTTTTATAACTTATGTTATGCAGTTGGGTTCTTATTTCTAAATGACTATATTTAGAATTATCAGGTCGATCTTTTCCAGATATAATAAAAGATTGAGTCCAACTTATCTCTCTTTGTTCTAAAATATTTGGTTTAGGTAATCTTACTAAATATCTCATAAAACTATTTTGAAACTGTTTTTAGTAATTTATCAATATCAAAATAAGAAAAATATTGTGGGTTAATTGCTTTGAGTTTGTTCTCAATTTCTTCACTTTTAACCAAATCATTGTTATTGATTGCAACCTCCCTTTCTTTTATTAATTTACTAATAGATTCGCTAAATGGGCTTGTTTCAAATACATCAGAAACTAGAACCTCGTCTATTGGTTTGTTTGAATAAATATCCGTTTCATCAACTATAATTGAATGGTCTTGCATAGATTTACAAACAAAAACTTTTGCATTTTCAATAGAAGAAACAATGAAAGGAGAATGAGTAGTTACGATTATTTGAATATTTGGAAAAATGCTTAAAATTGAGTTTAAAAATGATTTTTGCCATTTTGGATGCAAATGATTTTCAGCTTCATCAATCATCAATAAACCTGAGGTATGTAGCATATCTTCTAACTTTAAATTGTTTAAAGTGTATACAGAATACATTTGACCCAATAAAGAAATCATTCTTTGGATTAAATATAGATTTCCACTACTTAGTTTATCTAAAGAAACTTCTGAGCCATTTTGTGTAACAATTGGCATTAAAACTTTGCGTTCTACATATTTAAATTCTCCATCCAATAAACTTAATTTGATTATTTTTTTTATGGTTTCAAAAAGAAATTCACCTTCTTTTTTTTCTTTTGGATTGTCGGATGATTTTAAATAGTCGAAATA
This sequence comes from Flavobacterium sp., assembly GCF_041911335.1. Taxonomy (GTDB): domain Bacteria; phylum Bacteroidota; class Bacteroidia; order Flavobacteriales; family Flavobacteriaceae; genus Flavobacterium. The sequence goes on along the minus strand of NZ_JAYRPD010000038.1, from coordinate 65,574 downwards.
CGTTATTAATGAAATTACTTCGGTGTTTTTTTGGATTCCATCTAAACTGTTTTTAAGATATTCTTCTGGTTTTAAAAACTGAAGTGTTCCAATATTAAAGGGTTGATTATCTGTTTTTGATGTCCAATAATTTAAAATCCACAAATTACCTTTTGCATTTTTTTCAAAAGTTAATATGTTGGATAATTCTGATGTTTTATTAATTTTATCATGTACATTAAAACAAATTTTATTTTTGTCTAAAATACTTGGCTTTGCTTTTTCATTTGTTGATAAAATATTTTTTTCATTGTTGTATTCTAAATTTGCACTAATAGAGAAAGATTTTGAATTATCTCTTATAATATCTCTACTTCTAAATCCTTGGTAGCCAGATAAAATTGCTCTGATTGCATCAATTATTATTGATTTTCCAGTGCCGTTTTCTCCAGTTATGATAGTTACTGGATTTTTATTACTATTATTAGTGAAGTCAATTTCAGCATTAATAAAAGGTCCAATATTTTTAAGACTTAATGAATTTATTTTCATTTTGATGAAGTTTGATATTATACAAAAATACAAAGTATATTTTGAATTATCGATAACAAATGTTACGAAGCTGATTTGTTCGCTATTTAGTTGATAGCAAAAGGAGCACTAAGCTTGAAAGTTGGGATGGTAACTCTAAAACTTCTTGTTGAGGTAAAGTTTACCATGTTGAAATAGCCTTTCATGGCACCAATTGGTGAAGAAAGCAAGCATCCCGAAGAATAGGTGTAGCTTTCGCCTGGTTTGATAACTGGTTTTTTTCCAATTACGCCTTCACCATCAACTACTTCAACATTGTTTAATGCATCGTAAATTTCCCAATGACGTGTGGTTAATTGTACCGAATCTTTACTTTGATTTTCGATGGTAACATGATATGAAAAAGCAAAATGAATCTTGTAGTTTTTGAAGTAAGTACCTTCAAAACTAGTTAAAACTGAAATCTTTATGCCTTTAGTAATTTGACTAACCATACATTAAAATAAAATTATTCCTATTACCATCATGATTGCGGTGCAAATGCTTAATAATAAAAAGAATAACGGATTCAAAATTAAGAATTTTAGAACAGTAATCCAACGGCTTTGTTGATAAAAATTTCTTAAAGATTTATAAAGGTAAATTGGAAATACAAAGGCAAATGAAACTCCTTCTAAAAAAGAGGCTAAACCTTCACTGACTAGCGATATTAAGTTAAATATCATTAAACAAATGAAGACAAAAGTGAAATAGGTGTAAGTGAAAACAAGATGTTCTGTGTAATTTATTTTTCTAGAATAGAAAACCAACCAAAACATTAAGGTTAGTATAGGTAAAGATAGAAAAATAAAAAACGGAAGTTTTTGATAGAAGTAATCGAAAACTTCACCTTCGATATCATTTGATTTGAAAAGTTTAGATTTATTAAAAAAGCTAGTGTACACGAAATTTGCTTCATAACCCAATTCTTTTAATGCTTCTTCAGTAGATTTTTCTGGATATTTTCTGTGGAAATTTCTAAATGAAAGTGCTGTGTAAATCAAAGGTTTGCCACCTGAAGAAATGTTTTCATCTATGAATTGTTTGTTGAAAATAGAATCTCTGTTGTGTTCAATTTCAGGTTTACTAATACTATCAATTAAAAAACCGGTTCTTTGATTTTTACTAATTATTTTGTTTGATAAACTGTCAATTTTTTTTAAATCTTGCTTTTGCTGATCGGTTAGTTTTTCTTCGACTTTAATTTCTTCGGGTGATTCTGTATTGTTTCTTTCGGATAAATTATAGGTGATGAATAATATAATTGAAACGCTTAAAAATAAACGAAAAGGATTGGCGTAAGTATGTCTTTTGCCTTCGTTAAATCTTCGTGCTAAAACACCAGGTTTTGAAAATAAGGAGATTATGGAATTTCGTAAACGAGAATCATAAGCGTAAAAATTAGCAAAAAACTCTTCTATAAAATCTTTGATTTCAAGTTTTTTAGTCGAGTTTAATTGGCCGCAATGGTGACAATATTTTTCGCTAATATCTAATGGTGTTTCGCAGTTGATGCAATTTGTGCCGCGATATTTTAAATCTTTTCTGTTCATTATTAATTGCGGATAACTTCGCTGTTCGTGTTTGCTATTCCAATTACTCTATCGTATCTGTCGTTGTTGCCTCTGTAGTATACAATTGCAGTGTAGTTGTTTTCTGTTTGAAAGAAATTGCCATCAATTGCATTTTTAAAATCAATTACTCCTTTTTTATCGGTAAGAATATATTGATAGTTGGTAAAACCTTGTTTTATTAAAAGAGCTTTTTCGTAAAGCCCGGTTTTTTTATTCAGTTCCATTTTATAATCATCAGTTAATGAGTAATTATTAAACATTCCGGAAACATAAATGTTTTCCTCTAAAAATTCTGGCGCATCTAAGGTAAAATACACCCAAGAATAATCAGATTCTATTTGAGAATTTGTTGAGTTAACATTCTGGATAAAAAAGTTGCCATTGATATCAGGAAAATAAGTGTAAGGTTGGTTTTTTCTTGGAGTATTTGTATACAAATGAGTGTTGTAGATGTTTTCGCCAGAAGTAACTTTTGCAACGGTATTATTAGTTGCTCTTATGATTTTGTTATCAATGCTATAGCATTCGTTTCCACCCCAAAATTGTGTTTCTTTATTGTATCTGTAAATTAATTCAGAACCAAGTGTGTATTGAGGTTTTATATTAGAAATACTCGTTTTCCAATTTCCGTTTTGAAAAAGTGTAACTTTTACGTTTTGAATGGGGTTTTGTAGAATTCTGTCCCCATAATTTATTGACATTTCAATATTTTGCTTTTGATTTATACTTTCAAAATCTCGTACTCTTCTTATTGAAAGGCCAACAGATACTTGTTCTTCATAAATTATTATTCTACGAGAAAAAACGATTTCATTTTCATCATTTAAAATAGAAATTAAATAATTTCCACTTTTGGTTATTTGGTTAAATCGATTTGGGAATACTTGTTTGTAATGTGAGTAGAGTTGTAAAGTGTTAAATGAATTTTCATAAGTAATAATGCGCTGATTATCCATGCCATTTAGGTATTCTACTTTTCCAAAATCAGATGGTGCAGACCAATCGTAATTGTACTGAGTGATGGTGTAGTAATAATCGGCTTCGTCTCCGTATAAATCGTCAAAACTTAATTCAAAAGTTTCGCCAAGTTTAAAAAAAGGAATCACATTATTGTCATTAACCCGAAATGAAATGGTTTTAATATTGAATGATGGATCTTGTTCAATTCCTGCTTGTGAGAAAATAAAACACGGTAAACATAAGAGGAATAGAGTTACAATTTTATTCATTTTACAGCTATAAAAACGTAAAAATAGTAAATCTTTAGGAACAAACGTAATTACTGTTAATTTATTAGTATTTTATAATTTAGAATAATTATAAATAAAGCCAAACTCTGTCTTTATTTTTGGTAAGGTGTTATGTATTTGATTAAATTTGCACGTTTTATAGTAAATTTTTTAACAATCATATCTTCAAAAATATGTCAAAAGACATTCGAATTAAAAAAGGTTTAGACCTTAAGTTGAAGGGTGAAGCAGCTCATAAAGTAGCTCAAGTAACTCGCTCGAAAGTCTATGCTGTTAAACCTTCTGACTTTCACGGAGTAACTCCTAAGATGGTGGTAAAAGAAGGAGATAACGTTAAAGCGGGAGAAGTAATTTTCTTTTCTAAATCAGATGAGAAAGTTAAATTCGTTGCCCCTGTAAGCGGAAAAATTCAAGAAATCAAACGTGGTGAAAAAAGAGTCATTTTAGAGATTCTTATTGCTGCAGATTCTCAAGATGTTTTCGTTGAGCATAGCAAGAAAAATCCTAATGATTTATCAACAGAAGAAGTAAAAGCACATTTGTTAGCTTCAGGATGTTGGCCATTTATCAATCAACGTCCATATGATGTGATTGCTAATTCAGCTGATACACCTAAAGCTGTTTTTATTTCAGCTTATGCAACTGCTCCATTGGCTGCAGATGTTGAGTTTGTTTTAGAAAACAAATTAGAAGCATTCCAAGTTGGTATCGATGCTTTAGCAAAATTAACATCAGGAAAAGTTCATTTATCTGTAAAAGGTAAAGGAAAATCAATTTTTAAAGATGTTAAAGGAGTTTCTTTACACCAAGTGTATGGTCCACATCCAGCAGGAAATGTTGGAGTTCAAATTGCAAAAATTTCGCCTATCAATGCAGGTGAAAGAGTTTGGACAGTAACACCTCAAGATGTTGCAACAATTGGTGAATTATTTTTAACTGGAAAATTCAATGCTACAAGAACTGTGGCTTTGGTAGGTTCTGAAGTTAAAGACGCTCAATACTATAATGTAATTTCTGGTGCTGCTATTGCCGATTTAGTTGCTGGTAAAATTGAAGGAGATAACGTAAGAGTTATTTCTGGAGATGTTTTAACTGGAACAAAAGTGAAAATGGATGGGAATTTAGGTTTCTACAGCAATACTGTAACTGTAATTCCTGAAGGAAATGTTTACAGAATGTTCGGATGGATGCCTTTTGCATCGCCAAGTGTTCACAGTGCATCAAGAACAGGATTATCATGGTTAATGCCAAGTAAAAAATATGCGCCTAACACCAATTTAAACGGTGAAGAAAGAGCTTTAGTTGTAACAGGAGAAATGGAAGCAGTAATGCCTCTTGATATTTTTCCAATGCAATTGTTAAAAGCTTGTTTGGCTAGCGATATCGATAAAATGGAAAGCTTAGGAATTTACGAAGTAGCTCCAGAAGATTTTGCTTTAATTGATTATACTAACACATCTAAATTAGAAGCGCAACAAATCATTCGTGAGGCTCTTGATTTAATGATTAAAGAAGTAGGATAATAGCTATGAAGTTTTTAAGAGATAAAATAGACCAAATTAAAAAGCCTTTTGAGAAAGGGCAAAAATTTGAAAAATTTGCACCTGCAATTAATGCATTAGATACATTTTTATATGTGCCTAATCATACTACAAAGCATGGAGCTCATATTAGAGATGCTGTAGATTTAAAGAGAACCATGATTACTGTGGTTTTAGCTTTAATTCCAGCTTTAATATTCGGAATTTACAATGCAGGTTACCAACACTTCATTCAGATTGAAGGTTCTGACATGTCATTTGGAAATTTATTTTTCCACGGATTATGGAAAGTATTACCAATGATTATTGTATCGTATGCAGTAGGATTAGGTATCGAATTTGCTTTTGCAATTTTTAGAGGTCACGAAGTTAACGAAGGATACTTAGTATCTGGTTTGTTAATTCCAATGGTTATGCCGGTTGATTTACCTTTATGGATGTTAGCTATTTCGGTAGCTTTTGCAGTTATAATTGGTAAAGAGGCTTTTGGAGGAACTGGAATGAATATTTTTAATCCAGCTTTATTAGCGCGTGCGTTTGCATTCTTTGCTTATCCTACATTTATGTCGGGAGATAAAATTTGGGTTAGCGATGCTACTACTATCGATGGAGTTTCAGGTGAAACAATTTTAGGAGCTTTAGCAAATGGAAAAGAACTTCCAGCTCAGTGGGATTTTTGGAATTCATTCATTGGATTAATTCCTGGTTCTGTAGGTGAAACTTCAGTTTTAGCTATTTTAATTGGTGCATTTGTATTAATTGCAACAGGTGTTGGTAGTTGGAAAATTATGGTTTCAGGAGTAGTTGGAGCAGCTTTAACAGCAATGATGTTTAATGCTGTTGGATTAACAGCTTTAATGAATTTTGATTGGACAAATCATTTAGTAGTTGGAGGGTTTGCTTTTGGTATTGTATTTATGGCAACTGATCCAGTTTCTGCCGCTCAAACAGATAAAGGTAAGATTATCTATGGTTTGTTAATCGGATTCTTTAGTATCATGATTAGAGTGTTCAATCCTGCTTATCCAGAAGGAGTTATGTTAGCTATTTTATTGATGAATACTTTAGCACCAACAATTGATTACTTCGTGGTTAATGGAAACATTGCTAAGAGAAAAAGAAGATTAGCACAGTCTAAACAATTAAAATCTGCATAGTCATGAATAGAGAAAGTAACGGATATACGTTTTTGTTTGCGACTGTAATGGTGGTTTTAGTAGCTTCTGCATTAGCATTTGCTGCAACAGCACTTAAGCCTAACCAAGAAGCAAATGTTAAAAAAGAGAAAATGCAGTACATTCTAAAATCATTTGGAGTTACTGTTGAGAGAGATGCATCAGAAGAAGCATATAAAAAACACATTGTTAGCGAAATAGTTTTTGATGAAAACGGAAACGAAATTAGCAAAGAGGCATTTACAGTTGATATCGCTAAGGAAAAAGGGAAATTTCCAATTTTCAATGCTGAGAAAGATGGTAAAAAATTCTATGTTATTCCTGTAAGAGGAATGGGATTATGGGATGCAATCTGGGGTTATGTTTCAGTTGATGAAAACTTAAAGGTTGATGGTATTGTATTTGACCATAAAGCAGAAACTCCAGGTTTAGGAGGTGAAATTACTCAAGATTACTTCCAAAATAGTTTTAAAGGAGAAAGTGTTTTTGATGCTAACGGAAACTTACAAGGTTTAAAAGTAGTTAAAGGTTATACTGGTAAAGATGATAAAGCTGATGGAGAAGTTGATGCAATTTCTGGTGCTACTTTAACTGGTAATGGTGTGACTGAAATGTTAGTTAGAGGTCTAAAACCATATGAAAAATATTTAAAATCTAATAAAAAATAATCGTCATGGCAGATAACAATAAAGAAGGATTATTTTCAAAAAGTAACATTAAGTTAATTACGAATCCATTTAATGACGATAACCCAGTAACAGTTCAAGTATTAGGTATTTGTTCGGCTTTAGCGGTAACAGTTCAAATGAAAAATGCCTTTGTAATGGCGCTTTCAGTAACGGCGGTTGTAGCTTTAAGTAATGTTATTGTATCATTAATTAGAAATTTAATTCCAAATCGTATTCGTATCATTGTTCAATTAGTGATTGTTGCGTTATTGGTAATCTTAGTAGACCAAGTTTTGAAAGCTTATGCATATGATGTAAGTAAACAATTATCGGTTTTCGTTGGATTGATTATTACGAACTGTATTGTAATGGGACGTTTAGAAGCGTTTGCATTAGGTAACGGACCATGGAAATCTTTCCTTGATGGAATTGGAAATGGTTTAGGTTACGGAATTATCTTAATGATTGTAGCATTTTTCAGAGAATTATTAGGTTCTGGAAAAATTTTCGGAATTGAAATCTTAGGAAATGCAGTAGATAAAACAGGAGCTTATGCTCATGGATATGTAAACAATGGTTTTATGTTATTAGCTCCAATGGCGCTTGTTACAGTTGGTATTATCATTTGGGTACAAAGAGGTATTAATAAAAAATTAATTGAGAAAAAATAATAGCTATGTTTGAATATATCAATATATTTTTAAAATCCATGTTCATTGATAACATGGTGTTTGCATACTTCTTAGGAATGTGTTCTTACCTTGCTGTATCTAAAAAGGTATCAACGGCTATTGGATTAGGTATTGCAGTAACATTTGTACAAGTAATCACCGTGCCATTAAACTATTTGATTTATAAATATGTTTTAGAAGCAGGTGCTTTATCTTGGTTAGATCCATCATTAAAAACTATGGATTTAAGTTTCTTAAACTTAATTATCTTTATTGCAGTTGTAGCAACTTTGGTACAATTAGTAGAAATGATTGTTGAGAAGTTTTCTCCATCGTTATATAACTCGTTAGGTATTTTCTTACCACTTATTGCTGTTAACTGTGCTATCTTAGGAGGTTCGTTATTTATGCAATTACGTGTTGATACAGGTGCTTACCAAAATATTGGTCATGTTATCACATTTGGTTTTTCTTCAGGAATTGGTTGGTTAATTGCAATTGTTGCATTAGCTGCTATTCGTGAAAAAATGGAATATTCTAACGTGCTAGCTCCGTTGAGAGGTTTAGGAATTACTTTTATTTTAACAGGTTTAATGGCTATCGGTTTCATGAGTTTTGGTGGAATTGACATTAACTTATTAAATAAAAAACCTGAGGCAAAATTAGAAACTCCAGCTCCAGCTGTTGTAGAAACTCCTGTAGTTGATTCAGTTCAAGTAGCTGTAGATTCAGTAAAAGTAGATTCAACTCAAGTAGTTAAATAATAGTATAACATTAAAAATTGAAATTATGTTTGAATTAATTACATATTCGATTTTAGCTTTCTTAGCGCTTATTTTACTAATGGTGTTTATGCTATTATATGCAAAATCTAAATTAGTAAACTCAGGTGCTGTAAAGATTAAAATTAACGGCGAAAACGAAATTGAAGTAGGTGGAGGTAGTACACTTTTAACTACTTTAGGTAATAATAAAATCTTTTTACCATCAGCTTGTGGTGGTGGAGGTTCTTGTTTACAGTGTAAATGTAAAGTTTTAGAAGGTGGAGGAGAGCCTCTACCAACAGAAATCCCTAACTTTACTCGTAAAGAATTAGCAGAAGGATGGAGATTAGGGTGTCAAGTTAAAGTAAAACAAGACATGGTAATTGAAGTACCAGAAGAAATTTTTGGTATCAAAAAATTCGAAGCAAAAGTATATTCTAATTACAACGTAGCTTCTTTTATTAAAGAATTTATTGTTGAGTTACCAGAAGATATGCACTACGAAGCAGGAGGTTATATTCAAATTGAGATCCCAGCTTGTGAAGTGAAATTTACAGATATTGATATTACAGCTCACCCAGTTGAACATCCAGGTGAACCTGATAAATTCCAAGTAGAGTGGGATAAGTTTAAATTATGGCCATTAGTTATGAAAAATAACGAATTGGTTGAAAGAGCTTACTCTATGGCTTCTTATCCAGCAGAAGGTAGAAAAATCATGTTGAACGTTCGTATTGCAACGCCTCCATTTGATAGAGCTACAAACGATTGGATGAAAGTAAACCCAGGTATTGCTTCTTCATACGTTTTCTCAAGAAAAGCGGGTGATACAGTAACGGTTTCTGGACCTTACGGTGAATTCTTCATTAACGAATCTGATGCTGAAATGTTGTATGTAGGTGGTGGAGCTGGTATGGCGCCAATGCGTTCGCACTTATACCACTTATTCCGTACAGTTAAAACTGGAAGAAAAGTTACGTATTGGTACGGAGGTCGTTCTAAACGTGAATTGTTCTATGTAGATCACTTTAGAGCTTTAGAGAAAGATTTTCCTAACTTCAAATTCCATATCGCGTTATCTGAACCTTTACCAGAAGATAACTGGAAAGTGAAAGATGGACCAAATGGAGAAGGTGATGGTTTCGTAGGATTTATTCATAACGTAGTTATCGATAACCACTTGAAATTACACGATTCACCAGAAGATATCGAATTCTATTTCTGTGGACCACCGATGATGAATCAAGCCGTTGTAAAAATGTGTGACGATTGGGGTGTGCCAAAAGAAAATGTTCGTTTCGACGACTTCGGAGGTTAATCCAAATTTTAAATACCAAAACCGATTCAGAAATGAGTCGGTTTTTTTATGCTTTCAAATAGAATAACTACCTTTGCAATATGGAACCATTATCACTACAAGACTTACATCATTTGGCTATGAATCACGTGGGTAAAGAACTCGAAAAACAAGGATTTGAGTTCATTGCTATCAACAGCCAATTGAAAAAGCATCCACAATTTGTTTGTGTTGATAAACCTACTAATACTTTGCATTTTGTAATGGTACAAGCGGTTACTTATCCAGATAATCCGGCTGAATACGATGTGTTGTTTATGGAAACCTTCATCAATCATGCAAAAGGGAAAAAGGCAAAAGTGTTATTTGCAGGAGTAGGTTTTGCCAATGCCGAAGATTTCGAAAAGCCCATTTTAAAAAACCAAGATTATATATTACATTATGAAGGAATTAAAGAGATTTTGTAGTTTTCTAGTTGTAGCTATTCTGTTTATTTCATGTGATAAATCCACAGATTTTTATACCATTCAAGGAGAAGCACAAGGAAGTACCTATTCCATTAAATACATTGCTATCGAAGAAAAAGTTACTAAAAATCAAATTGATTCTTTGTTAACGGTTTTTGATTTATCACTTTCTACCTATCGACCAGATTCTAAAATTTCTAAAATTAATGCAGGAGATTCAACTGTTGTAGTAGATGATTTTTTTACAGAAACATTTCAGCTTTCAAATCAAATTTATAAAGAAACGAATGGTTTGTTCGATCCAACAATCGGTGTTTTAGTAAACGCTTACGGTTTTGGACCAAATAAAAAGCACCAAGATTTAGCTCCAAAGCAAATTGATAGCTTATTGCTATTTGTAGGTTTTGATAAGATTGCTTTAAATGCAAATAAGACTATTTCAAAAAAGTATAAAGAAACTTTCATCGATTTTAATGCAATTGCGCAAGGTTATTCCGTTGATGTGGTCGTGAATTATTTAAAATCGAAAGGAATTGAAAATGCCATTGTAGAAATCGGCGGCGAATTATTCGCATTAGGTAAAAACACGATTGATAATAAGAATTGGGTAGTAGGAATCGACGATCCATTACAAAAACCTGAAGAACGTACTTTAATTGCCAAAGTAAATTTAGAAAACTTAGGAATGGCAACTTCCGGCAATTATCGTAAAGTAATGATTGATGAGAAAACCGGTAAGAAGTTCGTACACATCATTAATCCAAAAACAGGATTGGCACAAAAAAATAATGTATTAAGTGCAACCGTTTTATCAAAATCATCTGGCTTGTCTGATGGTTATGCTACAGCTTTTATGTTAATGAGTTTAGGGGAAAGTAAGGTATTCTTACAAAAACATCCAGAATTGCATGTCATGCTTCTTTACTCGGATTCAGACAATAAAATGCAGCAATTTACTACAGAAAATTTCAAGAAATTAATTAAAGAGTAAAGAAAAAGGCTTTCAAAACGAAAGCCTTTTTCTTTATTTATAACAAACCGGAATAATTTCTCCTTTTGCTAAACAATATTTTTCTACTAATTCAGGAGCAATTGTTTTGGTATAATCTACTTCGTCAACCTTAAAACCAATGCTTCTTAGTTTATCAAAATAATCTCTACCATAAACTCTCACGTGGTCGTATTGCCCGAAGATTTTCGCGCGTTCTTTTGGATCAGTTATCGAATCATCTGCAAAAGTTGTAGCCCTTGATAAATCTTGTGGAATTTGAAAGATTCCCATTCCACCTGGTTTTAAAACGCGATATAATTCTTGCATGGCTTTAGTGTCATCCGGAATGTGTTCCAAAACGTGATTACATAAAATGATATCATATGAATTATCTTCAAATGGTAAATTACAAATATCCGCTTTTACATCAGCCAAAGGCGAAAACAAATCGGTAGTTGTATAATCTAAATTCGATTGTTTTTTGAAACGCTTGTAAAATTCTTGTTCTGGCGCAAAGTGTAATACTTTTTTGGGAGCGGTAAAAAAATCCGTTTCGTTTTGTAAATATAACCACAACAAACGATGTCTTTCTAAAGAAAGCGTGCTTGGTGACAACACGTTGTTTCGTTGTGTTCCATATCCATAAGGTAAAAACATACGAAAGCTTTTTCCATCAATAGGATCTGTAAAACGACTTCCTTTCAATAAAAAAGCCAAAATAGGACGTACGACAATGCTCAAACAAATCAATATCGGACGAGGAATGGTGTTAAGTATAAGTTTGAATAGTTTTTTCATTTGTTAAAACACTAATTTCACGAATTAGCACGAATTTATAATATTATTCTTTTGTATTTAAGACTGTCTTCTCCAAAATTTACTAGCAATCCTAAATTACACTTTGAAGCTGCTAAATAATTCAATACTTGTTTGGTTTCACTTGAAGTGAGAGTTTGGATTGCTTTAATTTCTAATATAATATTATTATGCAAAGTAAAATCAGAGTAATAATAACTAGGAAGTTGAATTCCTTTATATTCAATTGTGTATTTTTGCTCTCTAACGTAATTTATTTTATTTAATTTAAACTCGAATTCCAGAGCATCTCCATAGACTTTTTCATTGTGACCTTTACCAAGAGTATTATGAACTTCCATACATAATCCAACTATTTCATATACTTCATCTTTATAAATTAAATCATTCATAATTAGTGAAAATTAGTGAAATTCGTGTTGAATTATAATACTAAAGGTTTTTGTCTCAATCCATCTTCTTCATTGCTAGCAATTCCTAATGCTTTGTAGATGTAAGCAAAAGTGGATAACAATTCAGGTTTTCCGTCAACGATTGCAACATCGTGTTCAAAATGTGCACTTGGTTTTCCGTCAGCAGTAGTAATTGTCCAACCGTCTTTATGTTGTTTGATGTTTTTGGTTCCCATATTAATCATTGGTTCGATAGCAATGACCATTCCGTTGACTAATTTTTTTCCGCGACCACGTTTTCCGTAATTTGGAACTTCTGGATCTTCGTGCATTTTTCTACCTAAACCGTGTCCGCATAATTCACGAACTACTCCATAACCATGACTTTCGCAATATTGCTGAATTGCATATCCGATATCTTCCACACGATTCCCAACTTTAGTTTCACGAATTCCAACGTAAAGCGATTCCTTAGTAACTTGTAAAAGCTTTTTTGTTTCTGGAGCTACTTCACCTACTTCAAAAGTGTAAGCATGATCACCATAAAAACCATTTTTAAAAGCACCACAATCTACCGAAATAATATCGCCATCTTGTAACGGAACATTATTTGGAATACCATGTACTACTTGTGTGTTTGGACTCATGCAAAGCGAATTTGGAAAGCCATACATGCCTAAAAATGCAGGCTCCGCTCCGTGCGAACGAAGAAAATCTTCTGCCAATTTGTCTAAATATAAAGTAGTTACACCAGGTTTAATTTCCTTCGCAATCATTCCTAATGTTTTAGAAACAATCAAAGCGCTTTCGCGCATCAATTCAATTTCTTCAAGAGTTTTAAGTACAATCATAATACAAAATTTCGGAGCAAAAGTACGAATTCAAGTTCAATTATAAGTACAATTTCAAAATTCAATTTCAATTTGTTATTCCCTATTACTATTAATCCAAAGGCCTCAATTAAATATGAGAATTGTCATATTTTATCCCTACATTAGAGCATAATTTTGCATTATAAATTTCATTAGGTATGGGAAAATATGTAACTGCAGCGGAAGCTGTACAAGTAGTAAAAAGTGGTGATAGGGTCTATGTTCAGGCTGCTGCTGCTACACCAACAATCTTAACAAAAGCATTAACCGATAGAGCATCTGAGCTCAGAAATGTAGAACTATGTCATTTGCACACAGAAGGAGACGCACCTTATGCAAATCCGGAATTAGCTGAAAGTTTTCATGTGAATTCCTTTTTTATTGGAGCCAATGTGCGTCATACTTTAAAAGCAGGAAATGGTTCATATACGCCTGTTTTTTTGAGTGAATTACCATTATTGTTCCGTAAAAATGTAGTGAAACTAGATGTAGCATTCATTCATGTTTCTCCACCAGATAGTCATGGCTATTGTTCGTTAGGAGTTTCGGTTGAAGCTTCTGTTGCGGCAATTGAAAATGCTAAAATTGTAATAGCTCAGGTTAATCCGCAAATGCCAAGAACTTTTGGTGATGGAATTTTACACGTTTCAGAAATTGATTATTTAGTAGATGTTAATTTACCAATTTTTGCACATGATGTAACGCCATTTACAGCCGAAGAAGAAAAAATCGGAACGTATGTTGCTTCATTAATTGAGGACAAAAGTACGCTTCAAATGGGAATTGGTTCGATACCAAATGCTGCATTAAGTAAATTAACAAATCATAAAGATTTAGGATTACATACCGAAATGTTTTCCGATGGTGTTATCGATTTAATTGAAAATGATGTTATCAACTGTAATTATAAAGGAACTTTGAGAGGAAGAGCTTTGGCTACTTTTTTAATGGGATCCAAACGTTTGTATGATTTTGTGAATGACAATCCGTTTATAGAAATGAAAGAATCTTCTATGGTAAACGATACAGCCAGAATTCGAAGAAACCCTAGAATGGTGGCAATTAATTCAGCTATCGAAGTAGATTTAACTGGTCAAGTTTGTGCGGATTCTATCGGAAGTGCTATGTATTCTGGAGTTGGAGGTCAAATGGATTTTATTCGCGGAGCATCATTAAGTGAAGGAGGTAAAGCGATTATTGCTCTACCTTCGATTACCAAAAGAGGAGAAAGTAGAATTGTACCCTATTTAAAGCAAGGTGCTGGAGTAGTAACAACAAGAGCTCACGCACATTATATCATTACTGAAAATGGTATTGCTGATTTATACGGAAAAACATTAAAACAAAGAGTTGCAGAGTTAGTGAAAATTGCACATCCTAATCATCAAGAAGCTATTGAGCGTTCTTACTTTGAAATGATTGGGTTACATAAATAAAATAAATTAGAGTTAGTAAAAAAGACAATCTAAATCATTGTCTTTTTTTATTTGAAAATTTTTTAAATATAGTAGAATAGATTTAAAAACTTTTCAAAAAACTAACCTTTTGATTTTGAATTTTTTAGCTAAAATGGGTTGTTTTTGAAAATAAATCAAACTTTAACCTTTTGACAACATTAAATAGCCTACCTTTGTGAGGAATTAAATTTTTCATAGATGAATATTTTTGTAGGAAGTCTTCCTTTCAGCGTAGAGGAAGCAGATTTAAGAGGTTATTTTGAAGAGTATGGAGCTGTAGAATCAGTTAAAATTATCTCTGATAAATTTACTGGAAGAAGTAAAGGTTTTGGATTTGTTGAAATGGCTAATGATGCTGAAGCTCAAAAAGCAATCGACGAATTAAACGGTGGAACTATCGAAGGTAGAAAAATCGTTGTTAACAAATCTGAACCAAAACCAGAAGGCGAAAGAAGAAGCTTCGATCGTAATTCAGGTGGAAGAGGTGGTTACTCTAACAATAGAGATAACAACAGAGGTCGTTACTAATATATTTTTTGGATATAAAACGCAAAAAGCCTTCGCATCGCGAAGGCTTTTTAGTTTATTTGGGGTTTGCCAAAGTTTTATACAAACCAATTATCGCATTCAAATAACGATTTTCTAAAGCTATTTCATTTATTTGTGAACTTACCAAGGTGTTTTCTCTCGAATTAATTACAAACAACGAACTTTCTCCCATTTCAAATAAGCGATCTTCCGCATTCAATAGCGTGTTGTAATCTTGAATTAGTTTTCGGATATATTCTCTTTGTTTTTCTAATGAGGTAATTTCTTGTTGTTGTGCTTTGATTTTGTTTTCCAAATTTTTTCGTTCTAATTGTAGCCCAAATTCTGAATCCTGAATTTTTAAATAGGCTAATTTTAAACTTCCGCGTTCTTTTCGTAAAAATATTGGAAACGAAAAATTCACACCAATTTTATAATCTTCAAAACGATAATTGTCAATATAACTTGGCTCGGATAAATAATTATAGCTCAAATCTAACTTGGGCAAAAGCGCATTTGCTTTTAGTTTTCGATCTACTTTTAGCATTGCAATTTTAGCATCTAAAGCTTGAATTTTTGGATGATTGTCTAAATCAACGGTTCCTAATTCGTTAATTTGTAAAACTTCTTTGATTGTTTTAGATAACGTTGTTTCAGGATATAAATTATCATTCAATTCCAATGGAATGTTGTTTTCTAACCATAAATAATTCGATAAATCTAACTTTGCTTTCGTTAGTTTTAACTTTGCATCTTCTAGATTTAAACGTCTTGTTTTAACTACGATTCCTGCTTCAACACTATCAATAGCAGGTTTGTCTCCTTGTTCAATTAATTTTGAAACACCATCATATCTTATCAAGGCATTTTCTAGATACGTCTCGTACAGTTTTACTTCGTCAAAACTTCTTTTCCAATTTATATAACTTACAGAAGCTTCATAAATTACTTCTACGGCTTGTAAGTTTCTTTCGGCAATATTCAAATTACGAGCAATTTTAGCTTTTCTCAAATCGGCCATACGTTGGTTAATGAATAAACCTTGTCCCACAGGAACAGTTATTCCAAACGAAGTTAATCCGCTATTTGGTAACGTATTTTCTGGATTTACATAAATTCCTTCAGAGTTATCAAATCCTGCTTTTAGTTCAATTCCGTACCAAGTTGGAATTTTAAAACTGCTATTTAAAATAGAATAATATTGATTGTCTTTGAATTGTTTTTCATTGAAATCAACTTCAATTTTTGGATCAAAAGCACCGCGCGCTTGCATTAAATTTGCTTGCGCTTCGTTCAGTTTTAAATCGGCTTGTTTTACTAAAGGATGATATTTTTTTACATAACCTAAAAATTCATTGTAGGTAAATTCGGTTGGTAAATTTTGCGCCAACAAACTAAATGAACTACAAATGAAAATGAAGATATAAAATAGTTTCGGTTTCATTATTTCTTAGTGTTTTCGGTGGTTGTTGGTTGATAAAAATTTGGTGGAAAACCATTTAAAGTTCTCCAAATTTCAAACCAAATAGGCACATCGTCTAACAAAGCTAATGATTGCGTTCCAGCACCAATACTCAATTGTTCTGGCCATTTTTTGTCTTTTGGATCAGGAGCAATTAGTACACGATATTTTCCATTTGGACTAATAAAATTTTCTTTGGCAACAATGATTCCGCCAAAAGTACCATACGAAACACCTGGCCATCCGCTGAAAACAATTGTAGGCCAACCATCAAACCAAACGCGTACTTTTTCACCTTTATTAATTAGTGGAAAATCCATTGGTTCTATATATGTTTCTACGGCAATATCATATTTTGCTGGCATTATGCTTACAACAGCTGTTCCTTCTTTAATAGTTTCACCAATTCCCGATTGCAAAGCTCGGTTTACATAACCATCTTGTGGAGCGGTGATATAATACAAACCATTTCTAATTTGATAGTTTTTGTACTGATTTTTTAGCTTGTTTACTTGTGCTTCGGTATCAAATTGTGAACTCAAAGCGGTTTGTTTATCGCTGCTTGCTTTGGCGTTTTTTTCTGCATATTCGGCACTAATTCTGTTGAGTTCCATTGTGGCATTCAATACTTCATTTTTGCTTGCAATGTATTTGTTTTCTTGTGTAATGATTTTCGCTTCGGTTTCTTGTAACTTCATGCGTTTTTCTTCCACATCGGTCATTGGTTTTAAACCTTCTTTGTTTAAATTTACGGAACGATTGTATTGGGTTTTTGCGATTTTAAGTTGTGTTTTGGTTGCTTCAAAATCTATACTATCACTTTGTACTTTTAAATACGACTGTTTTAGCTTGTTTTGTGCTTGTTTTAATTTCAGATTTTTTTCGTTTTGAATAGCGCCCATTTGAGCTTCCAGTGCTTTTACTTTATCTGCATAAGAAGTTACAGCATTTTCTTTTGCTTTTACTTGATTTCCTGTGTTTTCAACCAAATTCGGATCTAAATAATCTTCTTTTACTTCTGAAATGAATAAAATAGTATCGCCTTTTTTTACAAAGTCACCTTCGTTTACATACCATTTTTCAATTCTACCACCAATAATAGTTTGAATGGTTTGCGGACGTTGATTAGGTTTTAAGGTGGTTACATTTCCAGCACCTTGAATATTTTGTGTCCAAGGAAGAAAAAGAAACAAGATACATACAATAACAAATGCCCAAATAATTTTGCGAATTACTTTGTAATGCTTCTGTTCATTAAATATTTGTCCCGATTTGAATTGCTCTAACTTAACAAATTGATCAATTCTATTTTTTGTGATGTTTAGCATGGCTTAAATGGATTTAATTTCACCTTTTTCCAAAAGAATGGTTTGCTTACAAATTTGTTTCCAATAATTGTTTTTACTTGCAACAACTAATGTCCACGGATGTTTTTCTTCGCTTAAAAAATCGATAATTTCTCTGCAACTTTGTTCGTCTGATTTGTCTAATGGATTTTCTAAAAACAATAATTTGGGTTGGTTGATGATACAACGTGCCAGCACAATTTTTTGAATGGTTGACGAATTAATTTGTTTACCTTCTGATGAAATTTGAGTGTCTAATCCTTTAGGAAGTGCTTTGATGGCTTCGGTTAATTTTAACTTTTCGATTAAATCAAAAACCATTTCCATTTTAATTTCTGGATTATTACAAGTGATATTCTCTAAAATTGTACCTTCAAATGGCATTTCATGAGCTGTAATAATTCCAATTTTTGAGCGATATTCTTCAGATGAATACTTTTTGTAATTGGTATTATTTATGAAAATACTTCCCGAAGATGGTTCAATTAATCTTGCTAACAAACGAATTAAAGTTGTTTTCCCAGAACCATTTTCGCCTAAAATTAAGGTATGTTGTTTTGGTTCAATCGATAAATTGATGTTTTTTAGTATTTCTTTATCGGATTTTGGATATGAAAAAGAAACGTTTTCAGTTTCAATTGTTATTTTATTTCGGTCAACTAAATAATTTGAGTTTTGAACATCTTCTTCTAATTCCATATCCACAACTGAACCTAATTTTTCTAAAGAAGTTAGCACGTCATAAAACAATTCTAATCCAGAAAACAGTTTTTCAACCGCTGCAATAATGCTCAAAATAATAATTTCAGCCGCAACGAATTGCCCGATGTTCATTTGTTGATTGATTACTAATAATCCTCCAATTATTAATAAGCCAGCAGTAATCAAAATTTTAAATCCAGTTAACTGCACAAATTGTTTCATCAAAACCTGAAAATGATTCTCACGTTGTTTTAAATATTCATTTACCAATTTATCGTTTTTGTGTAAGGAATAATTAAAAATAGAATTGCTTTTAAAACTCAAATGGTTTCTGGCAATTTCTTGTAGCCAATGTGCTATTTTATATTTGTATTTTGATTCTTTTAAGCTAGTTTCTAATCCTATATTAAAGTTGATTTTGAAAATTAAATACAATAATATCAAAAGTACCAATCCGAAAAAGATAAAAAAGGAATGATATAAAGAAAGTAAAATAATACCGAAAAATATTTGCAAAGCGGCTCCAGAAATATCCAATAAAAGTTTAGTGAATCCTTTTTGAACCGTTAGCGTATCAAAAAATCGATTCGCTAATTCTGGTGGATATTGATTGTGTAATTCATTGAATTTTATTTTCGGAAAACGATAAGCAAATTCAAATGAGGAACGAACGAATATTTTTTGTTGTAAGTTTTCGGTAATTCTAAATTGCATGATTTTTAGTAATCCTACAAAAGCAACACCAATAACAACAACTCCTACTAAAACAATCCAAGAAGTACTTACTTTTCCTGCCTGAATAAAGTTGATAATTGATTGAATTCCTAAAGGCAACGACAAACTGATTAATCCAGCGATAATAGAATATAAGAATATTTGATAAATATCTTGTTTGTCTATTAAAATGAGGTTTTTGAATCTTTTTAATGGTGTCATAGTAGTATTTTTTTAGCCATATCTGTGTAGAATTCGGTTGCGCATTCTTTCTCAGATAAGTTGGTAATAGTTTTTAAATGATTTTTTAAAAAATGTTGGTGAAGAGAACCTTCTACAATACTAGAAGCTAAGCTTTTTGCATATGGATAATCTGGATTCACTTCTTTAATTATTTCAATAATTCTATTGATTACTCTTTTATAGACTAAGAAAAAACCTTCTTTATTTTCGTTGTCTACCTCTTTTGTCATTAAGGTTTTAGTAAATTCTTCAACTATAATTCTGCTAAGAATTTCTTCATTAATGTGAGGTGTTGCATTGTCATCTATCACATTTTCTGTTACTAATTTAATAGCTTTTTCTAGTTTTTCAATTGGATTAGAAACATTTATTGTGGCAAAAGCCATGCGATATTCCATCCAAGACCAATACCATGAGGTTAAATACACCAAAAGCTTGTGTTTGTTTTCAAAATAACGATAAATAGAGCTTTCGTTAGATTGAATTCTTTCTCCTAATTTTTTGAATGTGAAAGCTTCAAATCCAATTTCGTCTATTAATAGGATGCTGTTTTTTAAAATGTTAAGCCCAAGTTCAGAAGTCTCAGGATCCTTAACATACAGTTTTTCGTTAATGGTTATTTTTAAGTTGGATAGTAAATTTTGCATACCTTAATATTTAACAATGCAAATATAACAGTATTACTATCAAATCTCAAAAGTTTAACTTTTATTTTAGAATCGTTCAAAAAAATCCCGACGAATCGGGATTGATAATTATGCTTTTATGCCTATTGTTGTACTTTTATTTTTTCCATTTTTTCCGTCTTCACCATCAGTACCTTTTTGTTCGGTTCCAGGTTTTCCATCTTCTCCAGGTTTTCCATCCTCACCATTGGAAGCTTTGAAAGTCGAAGTACATCCAACAAATGATAAACAAATTAAAATAAATAAAACACGTTTCATTATAATAAAGATTTACAAGTCATAACAGTAGGTTTTTCAATTCCCATTAAATCTAAAATAGTAGGAGCGATGTCGCCCAAAACACCATTTTGAATATTTTTTAATTCTTTATCAACTAAAATAATTGGAACTGGATTTGTTGTGTGTGCTGTATTTGGTGAGCCATCTGGATTAATCATCGTTTCACAATTTCCATGGTCGGCGATGATTATTGTGGTGTAATTGTTTTCTAAAGCAGTTTCAACTACTTCTTTTACACAAACATCAACGGCTTCGCAAGCTTTAATTGCTGCTTCCATTACGCCTGTGTGACCCACCATATCACCATTGGCAAAGTTTAAACAAACAAAATCAACTTCACCTTTTTTAAGTTCAGGAACTAAAGCATCTTTTAGTTCGAAAGCACTCATTTCGGGTTGTAAATCGTAAGTAGCTACTTTTGGTGAATTTTTCAAAATACGCGTTTCGCCTACAAAAGGTTCTTCTCTTCCGCCAGAAAAGAAAAAGGTTACGTGCGGATATTTCTCAGTTTCTGCAATACGAATTTGTTTTTTATTGGCTTTTTCTAAAACTTCACCAAGTGTTTCTGTGATGTTGTCTTTGTCGTAAATTACATGAACATTTTCATACGTTTCATCGTAATTGGTCATCGTAACATAATACAAATTCAATTTGTGCATGTTGAATTCATGAAAGTCTTTTTGCGATAAAACTTCAGTCAATTCTCTTCCTCTATCGGTTCTAAAATTGAAGAAAATCACCACATCATCATCTTGAATTTTCGCAACGGGATTATTGTTTTCATCCACCATCACAATAGGTTGGATAAATTCGTCGGTTACATTATTTGCATAACTTTCGTTGATAGTCGTAACCGCATTTTTTGAGTGATTTCCTTCTGCATTTACTACTAAATCGTAAGCTAATTTTACTCTTTCCCAACGTTTGTCTCTATCCATTGCATAGTATCTTCCAATTACAGAAGCTAATTTTGCATTGGTATTTTGAAGATAATTTTCTAAATCAGAAATGTATTTTGCTCCTGATTTTGGATCTACATCACGACCATCGGTAAAGGCATGAACAAACAAGTTTTGAACACCACTTTCTTGAGCAGCATCAATCAAACCTCTTAAATGCGAAGTATGAGAATGCACGCCACCATCTGAAACTAATCCTAAGAAGTGAATTGCTTTATTGTTCTTTTTGGCATAATCGAAAGCATCCATAAGTGGTTTTTCTTGACTCATGGTTTTGTGTTCAACCGCTAAATTCAGTTTGGCTAAATCTTGGTAAACGATTCTTCCAGCGCCTAAATTCATATGACCTACCTCTGAATTTCCCATTTGCCCTTCGGGTAAACCCACGTTTAAACCATCAGTTCTTAATTGGGCATTTGGGTATTTTGTATATAAACTATCAATAAATGGTGTATTGGCGTTGTCTATTGCAGAAACTTTTGGATCGGGCGATTTTCCCCAACCGTCCAATATCATTAAAATTACTTTTTTGTTCATTTTTGTGTGTTTGTACAAAGATAAACAATTGGTAAATTTTTAAATGAAAAAGCGAATTAAAATTACGAAAACGATTAAGTGATTTATCCTTTTCTAATCCAGTTTTTAGCTTGGTTGTAATCGATGAAATAACGGACACTTATTGATAAAATATGATTCAAATTGTCCTGTAATAAATTAGAAAAATTTGAATTAAAGTTTTTATTGATGGTTCTGTCAAAAGTTGCAGCATTATTTCGGTATAAAATCGACATTTGACTTCCTGGAGCAAACCACCAAGAGTAACTTAAATCTAAATTCCAAGTGCTAAAGTTTGAGTTGCGGTTACCTGAATAAGTTGTGTTTGGCGATAAACTTCCATCTTCGTTCAGATTGTTGATTTTATTGTTTTCGGCCAAAGACCAATAATGTCTTACCGATAAATTAAAGTTCATTTCGCTGCTTATCGAAAATTTACTTGTTATTGAATTGGTATAAGTATCTCTATCTCTTCTAGCAAAAATGATGTTTGAATTTTCGAAATCAATAAAACCAATATCGTTTTTTTGTTTAAAATAATTGAAGCCGTAAACCAATGAAAACTTATCGCTAAAACGATATCTTGGACTAATATTTACTCCAGCTTCGTATCTATTTTCATTAATTACATGTGTTATGAAAGGTTCAAAATCGACTGCAAATTTGTTGTTGTAATTTGATGAAAAATATAAAAATCCACCAACATTTGTAGGATTTACGAAATATCTGTTGGCAACACGCGGTTCGTAATAATCGTAATTTTTGAAAGGGTTAAAGTTGATTCCAGCGCCAAAATAATGATTTTTCTTGTTTGTAGAATTTAAGTTAACATTGAAATTACTAGATTGGATTTGGTTTGTTGGCGTGTAAAATTCAAAGTAAGAATTCAGATTAATTCTAAATGTATTAAAGGTTTTATTTGGGTTCAGAATTCGATAGTTGGTGTTTCCAGAAAAGGAATAGTAATTGGTTCTGAAATTAATTCCTAAATCGTTGATTTCAAAGTCTTTTGACATGTATTCGCTTCCGAAACTATATCTGAATTTTCCGTTTGTTTCTGCAAAATATAACGATGCGTTATAACCGTTTTTATTTTCAACATCATTAATACTGCTCGATTTTAATCCTCCAGAAAGATTATATGTATTGGTTTTGTTGTTCAAATCAAATAATAATCCGGTTACGTTGGCATCTCTAAAACTTCCGTTTCTTGTAACATTTGTGTTGATGAAAGTTACCGATGAATTTTGATTAAATCGTTGGTCAAAAACCATCACGTTATAATTTGTCAAAGGCGAAACTTCAATTTGTCTTGTATTATCATTATCGTCATTTGAAACCGTAGCCATTGTTTTTTCGGTAATAGCATTTAAGAATCCAATTCCTAAACCATCTTTATCACGCCCCGAAATTTTTAAGGCATTTAATAAATTTACAGTTCCGGGATACGCTACCGATTCATTTGCAGCTATGTTTAAATTTAAATCAGGGGTTTGTCCAATTCTTCTCGAATACAATAAATTTCCTTTGCTAAATAAGTCAGTTCCTTCAGTAAAGAAAGGTCTGTTTTCGTTAAATTGTTGTTCGAATGGACCTAAATTCAAAACCACATTATCAAATTTTGTTTGGCCAAAATCGGGAACTAAAATCGCATCTAACGTAAAAGCGTCGTTGATTCCGTATTTGATATCTAAACCACCTTTTAATTCGCCTTTTGTTTTTTGAGTTTCGCTTCCAGAAAGGTAAAACGAAGAATAAGGAATTAAGAACAATCGGGTAGGGGTTTTGATGTTTTCGATTCCAGTTAAAATTCCGGCTTGTTGCGAAATAGCTCCAATTTTATTATCAATAGGGCTCCAAGTGTATTTTTGACGTTCTCTTCGAACTTCTCTAAAAAAGTTAAGCCCCCAAGTTTGTTTGTCTTTTTCAGGAAAACGTAGTGCAGCATATGGAATTTTCATTTCGATGACATAACCAAAATCGGTAATTTTTGCATTGCTTTCCCAAATAGCGTTCCAAGAACCATCTTCACCTTCCGCAGAAGTAAAGTTGGTGTCGATTTGTCCGTTGGCAGCAGTAACGAAAAATCTAAATTCTTGCTGGCCATCGTTGTAACCATTTATAAAAATTCCGAAAAAATCAGAAGTGCCAATTTCGTCGCGCTCTACTAATTCTTTTAAAATTTTCTCTGGATTTGGGTCATATAATTTTGCACCAATATAAATAGCATCATTAGAATATAAAATTTTCACTTCAGTTTTAAATTCTTCAGGAATTGGAGTTCCGTTTTTTGGTTCTAAAGAAACAAAGTCGGTGGCAATTTCTGCGTCTTTCCAAGAAGCCTCATTAAGTTCAGCATCAATTGAAATGTTTTCAGTTGTTTTTTTAGTAGAAACACTTTTTTTTGTTTGTGAAAATGAATAAAGAAAACTTGCTAAGCAAAAAAGAATTGTTATACTGAATCTATTTATCATCAAAAAAAATTTGTGTCAAAATTATAGGATTATTATATATGTCTACTTTTTTTATATAATGTTTAACTTTTGTACGAATAATCGATGAAAGGTTAAAATTTTCGACAAAATACATAAAAAAGTTTGCAGGTTTAAAAATAATAAATATATTTGGCACATCACAATAATAATACAACTACAAGATTAACAATGATTTATAAATTTTTGCCCCTAATTTTATTTTGCATTTTTTCGTTCAAGCCTTTAAATACAACAAAAAACACTAAGAATGAAGTTACATCAACAGATCCAAAATTAATTGCTGCAAATGCGAAAGCGACTTTTGAAGCTAAAACTAAATCATTTTATTCTGTAATCGATGCTAATGGTTTTTCTTTACCTTCTTTTGAAAGTTTCATTGCTGCTTTTGAAGGATATGAGCAATTAAAACAACAGGGAAAAATCGAAAATGAAATTTTAACGATTGTTGATTTTAGCTTATCATCATCTCAAGAAAGAATGTGGGTTGTTGATATGAAAACACAAAAAGTGATTTTAAAATCGTTAGTTTCTCACGGAAGAAATTCGGGTTCTGAATTTGCAACTGATTTTTCAAATGCTAGTGAGTCATTTAAAAGTAGTTTAGGTTTTTATGTAACAGGAGAAACTTATACAGGAAAACACGGATTATCATTACGATTAGACGGAATGGAATACGGAATAAATGATAATGCTAGAAACAGAGCAGTTGTAGTTCACGGAGCTGATTATGTAAGCAAATCGTTTATTAAAAATACAGGAAGATTAGGAAGAAGTCAAGGTTGCCCAGCTGTTCCTTACGAAGTGCACAAAGAATTGATTCAAACAATAAAAGGAAAATCTTGTATTTTTATTTATCATCCATCAAGAAATTATGTTGTAAAATCTAAGTTAGTTTCGTAGTTTTTGAAAAAGGACTTTATCGAGTTCATAAATGTCATCTCTAAATTGAAGTTTGTCATTTTCTATCCAACTCGTCCAATAAAACAAATATACATTCACGGTGTCTTTAACGGACACTGTTTTTGTTTTCTCTAATTTTATAACGTAATCAATTTCATTGTTATCCCATTTATTAGGATTGGTTTTGGTTAAAATTTGCTTGGTTAATACCAATGGATTTTCCACTCGTACACAACCCGAACTTAGCGAACGATACGTTTTTACAAAATAATCACGATGATTGGTATCATGTAAATAAACTGAATGACGATTGGCAAAATTAAATTTAACCAAGCCTAAAGAATTATTATAACCTGGTTTTTGTACGTATTTGTAATTGTTAGCTCTGGCTGGATTCCATTCATACGGACTAACTTCTTTTCCTTGACTGTTGTATATTGTTAATCTTCGCGAAGGGAAATAATTTCGATTTTTTGATGCTTCTGGAGTCAAATCTTCTTTAATGATAGTAGGAGGAATGGTCCAAGTTGGATTGAAAACAAAATTAGATAACTTCGAACTTAAAATAGGAGTTTTTCTTTTTGGTGTTCCTACTACAATTTTGTGTGAAGCTACTGTATCATTATCAATTACATAATGCAACATGTAATCTGGAATGTTTGATATTAAGTATTGTTTTCCCAAATCAGATGGAAACCAACGCCAACGCTCTAAATTGGCAAATATTTGTTCAATTCGCTGGTTTTTAGTGGTGTTTAAAGCTTTTAGTGTTCCAGTTCCGATAACGCCATCAGGAGCTAAACCATGACGTGCTTGAAAACGTTTTACCGCTTTGAAAGTTATGGAGTCATAAGCCCAAGTGATGATGCTATCTTTGTTTTTGTAATCTTTCCAATAGGCCAAACGCTTTTTGATTTTTACCATTTCGGGTAAAGTGTCGTTTACAACAATTTTATTTTTTGTACTTATTTTTTCAAAGGTTACGTTTGGGAATTTATCAATTTCAACTAAGCTTTTTTTAAGTAATTGATAAACAATGTGATTAGGTTTTAAATCCTTAAAAGTTGAAGCGATAATTTTCTCTTTAATCCCTTTTTCTAATAATGGAGAAAGCGCTATTTCTTTTGGTTTTAAATCCCAATCGGTATATAATTCTTTCGGATTTAATTTTCCTTTGTGGAGATGGTTAGCTAATTTTTCAAAGGTTTCGGTAAGTAGAATATCATATTTTACAATGTCTTCATCATTTAATTTCGCTCTTTTGCTTTCTAGATCTTCAATAATTTTAATCTCATAATCGTTTGGATTTAATCCATCTTCATAACAAAACTTAATTTCATTAATCAAATCTTTTCGGTTTTCATCTAAATACCAAATTTCGTGAAAGTTCATTTTTTGATAGTACAATTTTATACTGTCGGATTTGTCACTTAGTAAATCAGGATGAACGGGTCTGATGATGATATTTAAAACCGTATCTTTTATAATACTATTGTCAAACGCAATAGGAGCAGATTCCTTTTTGCAAGAAATAAAAGAAAAAATAAAGAGAAGTAGCGCAATTTTTTTCATAAAACCTCAATTGTGATATAAATATAAGAAGAATTATTGAATAACTTCTTAGTGTGTTTTCTTATACATTACAAAATGAATGCCAACATCAGGAATAAGAAAAGAATCGCCAATAATTTTATAATCTAATTTTTTGTAAAACGGAATCGCATTTTCTCGTGCGTTGAACCAAATTAAATTGGTATTCAAATGAATACAGTGATTTTCAGCTTCTTTTACTAATTCGGCTCCAAATCCTTTTCCTTGAAATTCCTCCAAAACAGCCATTCCTCTAATTTGAAATTGATTTGATTCTGAAAATAAATTATTGTTTTCTTTGAAAATAGATATGATTCCCACAAGTTTATCTTTTAAGAACAATCCAAAATGAGCATTATTTTCATCATCGTCGCCTTTAAATTGGCAAGTTTCAATTGGTTTTCCTTTTCTTAAAACTTCATGTCTTACAGGATATGTTTCAGTCGAACTAATTTTTTTAATTTCCATAACTATATAACTCATTAAAAGTTAATCTTTTAGAGAAGAGTGTTGATTTTAGTGTAAAGTTAGTGCAATAGCTTTGAAAAAAATATCAAAAAAAATTTGCAATTACCAAAACTTTTAAAGTATATTTGCACCCACAAAAGTTAACGCTTTTGTTATGCGGAAGTAGCTCAGTTGGTAGAGCTCCAGCCTTCCAAGCTGGTTGTCGCGAGTTCGAGCCTCGTCTTCCGCTCCAAAACAAGATAAAGTTTTAAAAATTATCACCTGCGGAAGTAGCTCAGTTGGTAGAGCTCCAGCCTTCCAAGCTGGTTGTCGCGAGTTCGAGCCTCGTCTTCCGCTCCACAAAAAAGCCTTGCAATTGCAAGGCTTTTTTTATTTCAATTCGTTAAGTTCGGTTTCTGGAGCTACTTCAAAAGGAGTTTCGTTTCTCTTGAAAATTCGAGCAGTAAGATTTCCTTTTAATTTTACAGAATCGCCTTTCACTTCTAACCAACTTCCTTCTCTCAATCCTACAACCGGTTGCGGATTAAAATGATGAAATTCATTGATTCTAGTTTCACGTGTTTCTCCCATATGAGTAGAACCTTCAATTGGATCTAAATAATGTGGATTAATATTAAAAGAAACAAATCCTAAGGTTCTAAAACTTGGCGGATACACAATTGGCATATCGTTAGTAGTGCTCATTGTTAAACCACAAATATTACTTCCAGCGCTAGTTCCTAAATAAGGTGTACCGTTTTTAACTACTTTCTCTAACGTGTCAATAACATTGTTTTTATACAATTGGCTTACCAGTAAAAAAGTATTCCCTCCACCAGTAAAAATTCCTTGTGCTTTTTCAAGAGCTTCGATAGGGTTTTCATATTCATGAATTCCTTTCACAGCAATGTTAATTTTAGCAAATGCTTCGCTAACTTTTTTGGTGTAATCATAATGTGAAATTCCGCTAGGTCTTGCGTATGGAATAAAAAGTAACTCTTTTACATTTGAAAAGAACGATTGTAATTCAGGTAATAGATAGTCTAAATATTCGCCTCCGTGTAAAGTAGAAGTACTGGCAATAATTATATTTTTCATCGATTATTTTTTTACAAAGCTACCAAATTTGTCTTAACATAAGTTTATCATCTTGTTAGGATTTCATTTTAAAAGATTACACTTAAATTTACATAACATAAAAATGAAATTTATGGCAAAACGATTACTTCTGCTTTATATTTTTTTTCCATTAGTCGTTTTGTCACAAAATGATTCCATTGTTAGTGGGAAAATAGTTTCAGAATCTTCTTTGTTGGAAGGAATTCACGTAATTAATTTATCCAAACGAAATGGCGCCATTACCGATGCAAGAGGCTATTTTCAAATCAAAGCAAAAGTTTCAGATACACTTCAATTTAGTGCGGTAAATTTAAAAGCTACTCGATATGTTATGAAACAAAGTGATTACTCCAATGATTTATTGTTAATCAAAATGGAATCGCTCATAACAGAATTGGAGGAAGTAGCCATTATTAATTACAAAAACATTAATGCTGTTGCTCTTGGGATTGTTCCTGCTAATCAAAAAAC
Organism: Flavobacterium sp.; assembly: GCF_041911335.1. GTDB lineage: Bacteria > Bacteroidota > Bacteroidia > Flavobacteriales > Flavobacteriaceae > Flavobacterium. Next base: position 36,594 of record NZ_JAYRPD010000038.1, on the reverse strand, counting down.
CTATACGCCAGCCGAACGTAAATTAGCCGCGGCTGGAGATTTTAAATGGTATAGTCCTTTGTTAATTCCTCTTGGAGGGATGAGTGTTGATGGATTAATTAATTCTATAAGCGGAAGAACGGCCATGCTAAAAAAAGAGTTAGTGGTGGAACGGAAAGAATTATTGCAAGCCAAAACTTCGGATTATTTTGAAAGAAAATATTTTATTGAAACGCTGAAAATTCCAGATGAATTTGTAGATGGTTTTCTGTTTTACATTGTAGAGAATGAAAAATTTGTAAATGCTATGAAAGATAAAAATAAAACCATGGCTACTTTTGTTCTTTCAGAATTAGCGGTGGAATATCTTAAGTTAAAAGAACTAGAAACTTCAAATAAGAATGCCAATGAGAATTAATAATTACTTATTGTTGCTGTTTGTTATTATTTCGCAAATAGGAATGGCGCAACATATTGAAAGAAAAGTGTTGAAAGGACGAATTGTGGCGGATTCTATAGAAGTAGAAAATCTAACAGTTTTTAATATTACGTCTAATATCGGAGCGGTTACTAATGCTGATGGTAAGTTCTCAATAAAGGCTAGAGCTACAGATACACTTTACATTCAAGGAATTTCATATGAGTCCAAAAAATATGTGTTAACCGATAAAGATTTTTGGTTAGAAGAACTAGAAATTCGTCTTCAAGTTCGTATCAATGAATTAGATGAAGTAGAAATTACGCCTTATACTTTAACTGGAATTGTAGAGGAAGATATAAAACGAATTCAAGTTTACGGTGATGGTTTTGCAAAAATTGATGCTAAAAAAGTTATGCATTATGAAGATGATGTTCGAATAGGAACACCTATTAATGCAGCAATGCCAAGTCATTTTGCTCCAAATGGGTCGAATTTTAATTTTCTTGCTATTGGGGCAGGAATAGTAAGTTTGTTTCTGAAAGAAGACAATTCTAAGAGAAATTCGGAACGTGTTTTTGAAGAACGAAGACAACGAGATATTCAATCTAAATCTTTTTCTGACCATATGTTTGAGCGTTTTTTACATAATTTTTTTGTTGAAACTTTAAAGATTAAACACGAAGATATTCCACTTTTTCTTCAATATGCCGAAATGCCTGTTCGAGATTTGTCATTATTTTTAAAATCAGAATATGAAATGCAACTTATTCAATATTTAACGTCAAAAGCAAAAATATTTAATTCTGAAAAACAAAACGAATAATTGTTATTTTTACCAAATGAAAAAGAATTTACTACGATTTATATTGCCTATTTTTCTGGTTCTTTTAATGACTTCGTTTGCTTGGCATAAGTTTTATGTGTCAGTTACACAGATTGATTTTGTTCCTAATAAAAAACGAGTAGAAATAACTTCCCGAATTTTTATTGATGACCTTGAAAAAGCATTGGAGAAAAAATTTAAAAAGAAGTTTTATCTCACAACATCAAAAGAAGTTGAAAATGCAGATGCTTTAATTCATGAATATTTGAAAGAAAAAATTAAAATTTCAATCAATAAGAAATCACAAAATGTTGAATTTTTAGCTAAAGAATTAGAAGGTGATGTGTTAATTTTTTACACTAAAATTGCCGTTTCAAAAAAAATAAATACCTTCGAAATCTTTAATACATTACTAACAGAAATTTACAAAGAGCAACAAAATATCGTGCATACAAATATAAACGGTAACAAAAACAGCTTTTTGTTTACTAATACAGAAACCAACCAAAAAATAGACTATTAAAAAGAATTGAATCCTATGAAAAAGTCAATCGTACTTAGTGCTTTTTTTACTTTAGCTATCTCTTTTGGAGTTTTTGCTCAAGAAGTAAAAACAGAAGAGAAAAAGCGTGAGCCTGGACATTACAATGAGAATAAGTTTCGTCAGATGTATGAAGAAATGGCCACTCCAAATATGTTCAGAACGGCTTCTGGAGCTCCAGGGCCAGCGTATTATCAACAAAAAGCAGATTACAAAATGAATCTGGAATTGGATGATAAAAACAAAAAACTTTACGGTTCTGAAACAATTACTTATTACAATAATGCACCTGAAGCATTAGAATATCTTTGGGTACAATTAGAACAAAATATTGAGAGACCCGATTCTAAGACTCCTTTAATGGAAAGTCAAAACATGGATAAGGCTATTACGGTAAGTAATTTTACAAAAAAATATATGGACAAACCTTTTGAAGGTGGTTTCAATATTGAATACGTAAAAGACGCTAAAGGAAATCCAATGAAATATACCATCAATCAAACCATGATGCGTATCGATTTGCCTAAGCCATTGAAAAATGGAGAGAAAATTTCTTTTTCTATCAAATGGTGGTACAATATTGTAAATTACATGGAAGGAGCTAATAACGGAAGAACGGGTTATGAGCAATTTCCTGATGGAAACCGTCTGTATGTAATGGCGCAGTTTTTTCCAAGAATGGCTGTTTATAATGATGTTGAAGGATGGCAAAATATGCAGTTTTGGGGAAGAGGAGAGTTCGCTTTAGTTTTTGGAGATTATGACGTAAGTATCACAGTTCCTGCTGATCACGTAATGGAAGCAACGGGTGTTTTACAAAATAGAAGTGAAGTTTTTACTGCAGAACAAGTAAAACGTTGGGAATTAGCTGAAAGAACATTCGACAAGCCAGTTATTATCGTTACACAAGAAGAAGCAATTGCAGCGGAAAAAGGGTTTTCAGACAAAAAGAAAACTTGGAAATTCAAAGCGCAAAACGTACGTGATTTTGGTTTTTCAACTTCAAGGAAGTTTATCTTAGATGCTATGGCAGTTGATTTGCCAACAAACAAACCTTTGGCAATTTCAATTTATCCAAAAGAAGCAAATCCACTTTGGGGAGATTTATCTACAAAAGCGGTAGCTCATACTTTGAAAACATATTCTCATTTTACATTTGATTATCCTTATCCAAAAGCAGTTTCAGTTTCGGCAGAAGATCAAGGGATGGAATATCCAATGATTTGTTGGAACTATGGACGTCCAGACGAAAAAGGATTTGTGAGTGATAGAACTAAATATGGAATGTTAGGGGTAATTATTCACGAGGTAGGACACAACTTCTTTCCAATGATTGTAAATTCAGATGAAAGACAATGGTCTTGGATGGATGAAGGTTTAAATACCTTCTTAGAGTATTTAACAGAAACTACTTTTGATCCAAACTTTCCAGCGACAAGAGGTCCAGCTAAAAATATTGTACCTTACATGAAAGGTAATCAAAAATATTTAGAACCGATTATGTCGAATTCTGAAAATATTTACCAATTTGGAGCTAATGCTTACGGAAAACCAGCTACTGGATTGAATATTTTAAGAGAAACTATTATGGGAAGAGAATTGTTTGACCACGCTTTCAAAACATATGCGAATCGTTGGAAATTCAAACACCCAACTCCAGAAGATTTCTTTAGAACTATGGAAGATGCTTCTGCTGTTGATTTAGATTGGTTTTGGAGAGGTTGGTTCTATTCAACTGATTATACTGATATTGGAGTGAAATCAGTAAAACAATATTTTGTTTCAACAGAAGCTTCAAAAGAAACACAAGCGATGTTCAATAGAAGAGGAAGAAAGATCAGTGATGGTGAGCCAATGTTATACTTAGTTGCTGAGGATAATCCAGATTTTAAACCTGAATTAAAGAAAGGATTTGATGCTAAAAACGTTCAAGCTCTTGCTGATTATTTAGATAAAAATTATACTGTTGAAGAAAAGAATGCATTAAAATCGCCTAAGTATTTCTACGAAGTAGAATTTGAAAAACCAGGAGGATTAATCATGCCAATCATTGTTGAATTACAATACGAAGATGGGACTAGTGAAACTCACAAATTCCCAGCTCAAATTTGGAGAAAGAACAACGATGTTGCCAAAAGAGTTTTTGCTACAGAGAAAAAAGTGGTGAAAATTCAAGTGGATCCAAAATTAGAAACAGCCGACGTTGACGTTGAAAACAACTATTGGCCTAAAGGTGAAACGGTTTCTAAATTTGATACTTTAGAAAAAAAATAAGAATCAAGACTATCTTCGGATAGTCTTTTTTTTGATTACTTTAAGAGAATTTAGGGCTAAAACTTTGTAACTTTGCGAAGTTAATTTTCAAAAATACACTATGTTTGGAATAGGTGGAGGTGAATTGTTTTTCATCATTTTAGTTGTTTTGATGTTATTTGGATCGGATAAGATTCCAGATATTGCTCGTGCTTTAGGTAAAGGTATGGCGCAATTGAAAAATGCCACAAACGAAATCAAAAGTGAAATTCAAAAAGGAACTCAAGATGCAGGTTTGGATATGAATACCTTAACGGGTGGTGTTTCTGAAGAAATCGCAAAAGCTAAAGAAGGTATTACAAAAATGGTAAATCCTATGGAAAATATCAATTTAGATGTTCAAAATCCAATCGAAAAAGTAAAAGAAGATATCGAAAACATTACGGGACCTATTAAAAGACAAATGTAATTTTGGAGCAGTTAATTAACTTAGATAAAGAATTATTCCTTTTCTTAAACGGATTAGGTTCAGAGCCATTTGATGGTTTTTGGATGATTATCACAAAACAGATTTATTGGTCGCCATTTTTTATTGCAGTTTTTTATCTCATTCAAAAAAAAGTGGGTTGGAAAGGCTTAGGAATTATCATTCTTTTTTTGGCTGCTTTAATTACTTTTACAGATCAAATCACCAATCTATTCAAATATTCTTTCGAGCGTTTACGCCCTTGTAACAATCCAGAATTCGATGGTATTATGCGCGAAGTAATTACTAGAAAGTCATTCAGTTTCTTTTCTGGCCATGCTTCTAACTCTTTCGCAACAACAACTTTTGTTGTGTTAATCCTTCGTAGCTATTACAAGCATACCTATTTATTGTTTTTGTTTCCACTAATTTTTGCTTACAGTAGAATTTATCTAGGATTGCACTATCCTGGAGATATATTGGCTGGTTATGTTGCTGGTGGAATTTTTGGTTTTGGTTTTTATAAATTGTATTTGTTTTTAGGTAAAAAATACAATTTCATTACAAAATACGACTAACCGTCAAACCATCACGAATAGGCAATAAAACCGTTTCTACTCTTGGATCAGTATTCAATAGTTGATTGTATTCTAATAAAACAGGGGTACTTTTGTCATTTGGCTTTACTTCTTCCAACACCTTTCCACTCCACAATACATTGTCGGATAAGATAATTCCGCCCTTATTCATCATGGGAACTATTAAGTGGAAGTAATTCACGTAATTTTCTTTGTCGGCATCAATGAAAACCAAATCGAATTTTTTATTTAAAGTTGGAATAATATCAATAGCATCTCCTAAGTGTTGGAAAATTTGGTCTTTCCATGGAGAAGCATCGAAATATTTATTTTGGAAATCTACTAATTCTTCTTCAATATCAATTGTATCTAAAGTTCCATTTTCAGCTAATCCTTCTGCTAAGCATAAAGCGGCATAACCAGTATACGTTCCGATTTCTAAAATATGTTTCGGACGAATGATTTTTGAAAGCATACTCAAAACTCTACCTTGAAAATGACCACTCAACATACGAGGTTGCATTATTTTTTGATGAGTTTCTTTGTTTAATTTTGCTAATAATTCGGGTTCCGCTTGTGAATGATTGGCTACGTAATCTTCTAAATCTTCTGATATGAAATGCATTTTATAAACTTTTGGTTGGGTCTTGTAATGTGTTAAAAACTCTAATTACGAATATTTCAGAATCTTTGATGTAGTAAAGAATTTTGTAATTTCTGACAATAATTCTCCTACAATCTTTTCGGTATTCATCAATTTGAAATTGCTCTACAAAAGTAATCGAATTTGCAGCTTGATAAATTTCGTCAATTATTTTATTTGCAGTTTCTGATGAAATTTTGTTGGAGAGATAATGATGTATGTTTGAAATATCTTCGAATGATTTTGAAGTCCAAATAACTGAAAACATCATTTATTGCTTTTTTAATTGCTGAATTTTTGAAGCCATTTCTTCGTTAGTAAAAGTTTTATTGTTCTTAAGGTCTTCAAAACCTTCTTCAACTTTTAATTGATATTCCTCTAAATTTAAAGCATAACCTTTCGAATCAAAAGCAATAGTTTCTTTCGAATATTCATTTAAAACCGAATCTACAATACGAAGCACACGCTCATCTGCATTTTCAAGTTTTAATTTAATCATTTCTTTTAATTCAGGAATTCCCATAAAATTCTTTTTAACAAAAATACAAAAAGAATTCATCCAATTTTCTAAATTCTGAATTCTAATTTCTAAATTCATTACTTTTGCACCATGCAAATCGAGAAAAAAGACATACGAGCACTTACTAAAGAACAATTGCGTAACTTCTTTGTTGCTAACGGAGACAAAGCATTTCGTGGTAACCAAGTGTATGAGTGGTTATGGCAAAAACGAGCTCATACTTTTGAAGATATGACCAATGTGTCTAAAGAAACGCGTGCTATGTTAGAAGCTAATTTTGTAATCAATCACATTAAAGTAGATACCTTACAACGTAGCGAAGATGGAACCGTTAAAAATGCCGTTCGTTTGCACGATGACTTAATTGTAGAATCGGTTTTGATTCCAACAGAAACTCGAACTACCGCTTGTGTTTCTTCGCAAGTAGGTTGTAGTTTAGATTGTAATTTCTGTGCAACCGCTCGATTAAAACGTATGCGTAACTTGGAGCCAGGAGAAATCTACGACCAAGTAGCCGCAATTGACAATGAAAGTCGTTTGTATTACGACCGACCTTTATCAAACATCGTTTTTATGGGAATGGGTGAGCCTTTGATGAATTATCCAAACGTGATGAAAGCGATTGACATGATTACTTCTAGCGAAGGTTTGGGAATGTCACCAAAACGTATTACCGTTTCCACATCTGGAATTCCGAAAATGATTAAAAAAATGGCGGATGATGAAGTGAAATTTAAACTAGCGGTTTCCTTACATTCAGCTGTTGAGGAAATTCGAAATGAAATTATGCCGTTTACTAAAAATTTTCCTTTAACCGATTTGCGTGAGAGTTTAGAATATTGGTACAGAAAAACCAAAAGTAAAGTTACTTATGAATACGTAGTTTGGAAAGGAATCAACGACGATAAAAAATCGATTGACGCTTTGGTGAAATTTTGTAAGTATGTTCCTTGTAAGGTAAACTTGATTGAATATAATCCTATAGATGACGGTATGTTTCAACAAGCCTCAGAAGAAGTGACAAATGCTTACATAACTGCTTTAGAAAAAAATAATATCGTAGCTAAAGTGAGAAGAAGTCGCGGTAAAGACATTGATGCGGCTTGCGGGCAATTGGCGAATAAATCTTAAATTTTTGCCTTTAGCAATTGTTTTCGTACTTTTGATACCTCAATGAAAATAACCGAACAAATAAAGCTACCCATCGCCTCCGAAATGGAACTCTTTGAAGAGAAGTTTCGCGATTCCATGTCTTCAAAAGTTGCTTTATTAAATAGAATTACACATTATATAGTAAATCGAAAAGGAAAACAAATGCGACCCATGTTTGTTTTCTTAACCGCTAAAATGGTTTCGGGTGGTTCCATTAACGAACGAACGTATCGTGGTGCTTCGGTTATTGAATTGATTCATACCGCAACTTTAGTTCATGATGATGTGGTAGATGATAGTAATAAACGTCGTGGATTTTTCTCTTTAAACGCCCTTTGGAAGAATAAAATTGCAGTTTTAGTAGGTGATTATTTGTTGTCAAAAGGATTATTGCTTTCTATCGATAATAACGATTTCGATTTATTAAAAATCATTTCAGTAGCCGTTCGCGAAATGAGTGAAGGCGAATTGCTTCAAATTGAAAAAGCTCGCAGATTAGATATTACTGAAGATATTTACTACGAAATCATCCGTCAAAAAACAGCTACTTTAATCGCGGCATGTTGTTCGCTTGGCGCTTGTTCTGTGGCTCCTGATGACGCTGTTTTAGTAGAGAAAATGCGTAAATTCGGAGAACTTATTGGAATGGCGTTTCAAATCAAAGATGATTTATTCGATTATACTGATGACGCCATCGGAAAACCAACTGGAATCGACATCAAAGAACAAAAAATGACTTTGCCGTTGATTTATGCGTTGAATAATTGTTCACCCAAAGAAAAAAGTTGGGTAATTAATTCGGTTAAAAATCACAACAAAGATAAAAAGCGCGTAAAAGAAGTTATCCAATTTGTAAAAGACAAAAACGGATTAACTTACGCCGAAGAAAAAATGGTGCAATTTCAGCAAGAAGCACTTTCGTTATTACAAGATTTCCCAACATCTCCATACAAAGATTCCCTTATTTTAATGGTAAATTACGTGATTGAAAGAAAAAAATAAAAACAATTTCAATTTCAAGGACAAAAGTCAGTTTCAATTTTAAAAATTTCTTTAATTATTTCAATCTGTGTTCCAGAATCATAAGTTTTTTATTTTTTTAAAGATTCATACAACCATTTTAAAATCATTCTCGTCTATATAATTAGAAGCAATAATTCAACAACAAGAGCAAGAACAAAAATCAATTTCAAATAGTATAAATTTGATTTTGATATTGAACTTGACATTGAACTTGAAAATGAAAGTTATCCAGTTACATCAAGAAGAAAAGCAGCTCATTATGTTGGCTGTCGAAAATAATCGACAAGCACAACAGCAGATTTATGCTAAGTTTTCTTCTAAAATGTTAAGTGTGTGTCGTCAATACATAAAAGACATTCACCACGCAGAAGATGTAATGATTACTGGATTTATGAAAGTATTTACTAATCTAAAAAATTTTGAACATAAAGGTAGTTTTGAAGGTTGGATTAGAAGAATTATGGTGTATGAATGTATCGATTTTCTTCGGGTGAAAAAGAATAATTTCAATCACCAAGATATCGAAGATATTACGGTTAGCGAGAATGAATCGGTGTATGAAATGGAAGATTTTTCGGTAGATGACATTCAAAATATTATTGACAATTTGCCCGACGGTTATAAAATGGTTTTTAATTTATATGCGATTGAAGGCTACAAACATCAGGAAATAGCCGAAATGCTCAAAATAAGTGAAGGAACATCAAAATCGCAATTATCACATGCCCGAAAGTTATTGCAACAACAAATCATCGAATTAAAAAACAAACTAAATGACATCGCCACTATTAGATAGTTTGTTGAAAACAAACACCAATGAATTTAAGGCGATTGCATAAATAACCTATAAAAAATAAAACGAAATTTATGAAACCAAATAAATTAGATAATCAAATAAGAGAAAAACTGAATGCTAGAGAAATTCAGCCATCAGCTCAAGCTTGGGATCGCTTAGATGCTATGCTTACGGTTTCAGAAGAAAAAAAGCCAAAGAAAGGTTACGGATGGTTTTTTGTAGCCGCTTCAACTATACTTTTTTTAGGATTGGGATTTTTCCTTTTCAATTCAAACGAAAAAACCGAAATTAATAATTCAACACCAATAGTAACTACTATAAACGAAGAAATTGATACGGTTGAAACTAATGAAATAGATGAAATTTCAGTTGAAAAAGAGCAACCCGTTTTAGTTCAAAATGAAGTAAGTTTTTCAAAAACGCAAACAAACAAAAAATCTGAAGAGACAGATAAATTGACAAAAGAGGAGGATTTAACTAAAGATAATTCATCATCCATCATCCATCATCCATCACCAAACTCATACAAATACGTTTCTCCAGAAAATTTATTAGCCGAAGTTCAAACAGGTGAAAAAGTAATCACTTCAGATAAAAAAATAAGTCCAAAAACTAAGATGAAAGTAGATGCTAATTCGTTACTAACAAACGTTGAAAAAGAATTAGATGAAAATTACAGAGAAACTACTTTGGATAAATTAAATAGAAAATTTCAAGATGCCAAATCGGCATTAGCCAATAGAAATTACGAATAAATAAAAATCATCATTAATTAAAAATCAAACAGTCATGCAAAAAATTATTTTGTACACAATTATTATTGTGTTTAGTTTCCTAACAAAGGCAGTTGCTCAGGAGCTAGAAACCATAGAAAAATCAACCGAGTGGATGGCACGCGGAACTAAGCCCGAGAGTTATGAAATGGGTTTGTCAAAAAAATCAACATCTAACGAGCAAGAAGTTTTTACTATACGATCTATCGATAAAAAGATAGATGGTTTTGGAACTTTAATGAAATCGAGTAAACCTGATTTATATTTAGGTAAAACTATCAAAATGACGGGTTATGTCAAAAGTGAAAAAGTAAAATCTTGGGCTGGACTTTGGATGCGTATCGATTACTATAATGATAAAGTTCTTTCTTTTGATAATATGCAAAATAGAGCTATTGAAGGAACAAATGATTGGACTAAATACGAAGTTGTTTTATTTGTGCCTCAAGACGCAACAGATTTTTCTTACGGAGTTTTATTGGATGGAACAGGTCAAATTTGGTTTAAAGATATTCAACTTGAAATTGTAGAAGATTCTGTTTCAGAAACAGGAATTATAAAAGGTAGAAATTCAAAAAGTATTTCATTTGAAGATAAAGCTAAAGCAATTGCAAACAGCATTGAAATGATTACTGCCGAAGAAAAAAACGCCTTAAAAAAAGAAGTTGAGGCAATCGATTTGCAAGTAAATGAAGGAAAAATTACCCCTGAGAAAGCACAAGAATTAAAAACGAATATTGCTCAAGAACGCGCTAATAATATTGAAACTAAAGTAGCAATTGAAGAAGCAAAATTAGCACAATTGGTTCAAGATAAAGTAGATGGAAAAATCACAGATTCTAATGATAAGCCAAAAAGAGGAGGGATGATGATTGTATTGGGTAGTAGTTCAAAGGATTCGATTGGTGAAAATAGAACGGAAATTAACTTGGGTTCTATGAAAATTTATAATGGAGAAAAAGAAAAAGCCGAAAGAAAATCAAAAAGAACAACCTCGCAATTTGTTTTTGCTTTTGGTTTAAATAATGTAATTACCGATGGCGAAAATTTAGAAGATTCAGATTACAGAGTTTGGGGTTCGCATTTTTATGAATGGGGAGTTACTTATAATTCAAGAATTTTCAAAAACAACAATTTGCTTCACGCTAAATACGGACTTTCATTAATGTATAATAATCTTCGTCCTACGGATAACCGTTATTTTGTAAAAAATGGTGACCAAACAGATTTAGTTACGTCAACGATAAAACTAGATGATTCTCGTTTTAGAAATGTGTATTTAACAGCGCCATTGCATTTAGAATTCGATTTCACACCTAAAAAACTTTCAAAAGACGGAACTAAAACATACTTCAGAACACACGAGTCAGTTCGTTTAGGAATTGGAGGTTATGGAGGTGTTCGCATAAAATCAAAACAAATTTTGAAATATGAAATTGATGATGTTAAAGTAAAAGAAAAACAAAAAGGAGATTTCAATGTTTCTGACTTTACATACGGGTTAAGCGCTTATTTAGGATATGGTCAAACCAGTCTATATGTTAAATATGACTTAAATCCGATGTTCAAGAACAATAATATAGATCAAAACAACGTTTCATTGGGTATACGCTTTGATTTTAATTAAAATTTGGGGTTAAGTTAAGTTAAGTTAAGTTAAGTTCTCTGTTTAAAAAGCACTTCAGCCATATGAAGTGCTTTTTTTGTTTTTAAATGATTTAGATGCTAATAGCTATATTTTTCAAAAACTTTGTAACTTGCCACTTCAAATTTAGAGATGTAATTTTGTCAAGCATAATTTGACTTATTTTCTAAACAATTCAACAGTTAAACACCTTAACGTTAAGATTGATATCAAAAGACACCATAGAAAAAGTATTTGAAACCGCCCGAGTTGAGGAGGTAATTGGTGATTTTGTACAACTCAAACGCGCTGGAAGTAACTTAAAAGGATTGTCTCCGTTTGTGAACGAGAAATCGCCTTCGTTTATGGTTTCGCCTGTAAAGCAAATTTGGAAAGATTTTTCTTCTGGGAAAGGCGGAAATGCCGTGACATTCTTGATGGAGCACGAACATTTTACCTATCCCGAAGCCATTAAATATTTAGCGAATAAGTACAATATCGAAATTGAAGAAACGGTTCAAACCGACGAAGATATAGCGCAAGCCAATGAAAAGGAAAGCATGTATTTGGTTTCCGAATTCGCACAGAAATATTTTCATCACACTTTATTAGAAACGGAAGAAGGAAAAGCCATCGGATTGTCTTATTTTAAAGAACGTGGTTTTACATCTGAAACGATAAAAAAATTCGGTTTAGGATATTCGCCTGAAACTTGGGATGCTTTTACCAAAGAAGCATTAGGAAAAGGATATAAACTAGAATATTTAGATAAAACCGGACTTTCGATTGTGAAAGAGGACAAGCAATTCGACCGTTTCAAAGGTCGTGTGATGTTCCCGATTCAAAGTATGAGCGGACGTGTTTTGGGTTTTGGAGGTCGTATTTTGACCAATGATAAAAAAGCTGCAAAATACCTCAATTCACCCGAAAGTGATATTTACCACAAGAGTAAAGTTTTATACGGAATTTTCCATGCGAAGCAAGCTATCGCTAAGCTAAATAATTGTTATTTGGTGGAAGGGTATACCGATGTTATTCAAATGCATCAAGCTGGAATTGAAAATGTTGTGGCTTCTTCAGGAACGGCTTTAACACCTGATCAAATCCGATTAATTAATCGCTTAACACCAAATATTACCGTTCTTTTCGATGGTGATGCGGCTGGACTTCGAGCTTCGATTCGAGGAATTGATTTAATTTTGGAAGCCGGAATGAACGTTAAAGTGTGTACGTTTCCTGATGGTGATGACCCGGATAGTTTTGCGAGAAAAACTTCGTATGAAGATTTGTTGTTGTATTTCGAAGATAACGCCAAAGATTTTATTCAGTTCAAGGCATCTTTATTGATGCAAGAAGCTAAAAATGATCCAATTAAAAAAGCCGATTTAATTCGTGATATGGTTGTTAGTATTTCTAAAATTCCAGACCGAATTAAACGTGAAGTCTATATTAAGGAATGTTCCCGAATCATGGATATTTCCGAAGATGTACTTTTCAATACGCTAGCGCAATTAGTTAAGAAAGATTTATCGGAAGCTAATAAGCAATTTAAAGAGGAACAAAAGGCCTTTGAAGTTGTAAGGAATGATATTGCTCAACCCACAACAAAAGTTGATATTCAATACGAATTGGAACACAAAATCATCCAGATTTTATTGTTGTATGGAGATAAAGAAGCAGAATTTGAAGACACCATTTTAGCTCAAAATGAAGAAGGTGAAACTGTTGAGGTAAAAGAGCAAAATACGTATAAAGTTTTCCAACGTATTTATCTGAGTTTGCAAGAGGATGAAGTGGAATTAGCGAATCCAATTTTTAAAGCGATTTACAATCACTTAATTGCGTATTTCAATGAAAATGAAGTGTTTGAGTTGGATAAATATTTAATGCAACTCCCTGAAGAATTAGCGCAAGAAGTCACCACGATTCTTATGAGTGAAGAACGTGAGATGTTACATAACTGGGAAGTGCAACAAATCTATGTTAAACAAAAGGAAGAAACCATAAGCCAATACGTAACCGAGACGATTATCACATTGCGATGGTATTTAGTCAATAACATTATCGACGATTTGAAAAATTCAATTTCAACCGACGAAAATTCTGATAACTCAGAAACTCTGGAAATGGTAATGGCTTATTTGGGGTTAACACATATCTTTTCTAAAAACTTGGGCAGAGTTCTTTCAAGATACAATTAAATTACATCTAAATCTTTTGCTTTTTTCAATAAATCCACTAAGTTGGTTACATTTAATTTAGCCAACAAACGCAATTTATACGTACTGATTGTTTTTTCATCTAAACCTAGAATTTGGGCTACTTCTTTGTTTTTCTTACCGTCATTTAGGTAACGAAGAACTTCAATTTCTCTAGTAGATAATTTTTTAAACAAGCGTTCCGATTTTTTTCCTTTACTCAGCATTTCTATGCTTTTCTTAACAGTTTCACTGAAAACAACTTTTCCTTCCGATACTTTTGCAATTGTAGCTTCTAGTTCTTTTAAATCACTTCGTTTAGAAACATAAGCCGAAACACCAGCTTTAATAGCTGTTGGCGCATACATTTGTTCAGAAACGTTAGTAAAAAGTACAATTTTAGTTTCGGGAAAATCTTTCAATAAACTTTTTATATCTCTTATACTAGATAAACCTTCTAATTCAACATCAAGAAGGAGTATGTCACAGCGTTTATTATTTAAAACATTAAGTAATGATTCTAAATTTTTAGCTGATGCTACAATTTCCATTCTGGTGTTACCTTGAAAATACGATTGTAATCCTTGGGATACAACGGGTAAACTGTTTGCTATACCTATTTTAATCATAACTAAAAAATTATATTATTCATTATATACTATCAAAGTTAATAAAAAAATGTAATTACTTGTTAATTATGAAGATAATTATTTGAGGTCTTTTGGGATACTGCAAATTGGAATAGGATTCATTTTGTGTTGGTTAATAGTATTTAGTCTTTTGTAGATTTTGAATACTTCGGCTTCTCTTCCAGAAAAATCTTCTTGGGTTTTTCCGTTATCCATTTGATTCATCGCCCATTCTAATTCGTCGTAATTTGCACCAATTTGATCTTCATCGCTTCGGTCATCTCCAAACAAACCATCTGTAGGTTTGGCTTTTAAAATACTTTCTGGGACTTGTACAAATTCAGCAAGTAATCTAACTTCGCTTTTTACTAAATCTGCAATCGGACTAATATCAACTCCCCCGTCGCCATATTTTGTAAAAAATCCTACGCCAAAATCCTCAACTTTATTTCCAGTTCCAGCTACTAATAATCCATGAATTCCTGCAAAATAATATAAAGTTGTCATTCGTAAACGCGCACGCGTATTGGCTAAAGATAAATTCAAAACAGCTTCATTTTCACTCGATGTAACTTGATTTTTAAACGTTTCAAAAACGGGAGTTAAATCAGCTCTTTCGTTAAAAACATTCGGAAAACGATTTTTTAACTGATCAATGTGTTCATTAGCTCTATTAACGTGACTTTCCGCTTGATGGATTGGCATTTCTACACATAATGTTGGTAATCCAGTTTGCGCACATAGAGTAGAAGTTAAAGCGCTGTCAATTCCGCCTGAGATTCCTACAACAAAACCTTTTACTTTTGCGTTATTAGCATAATCGTGTAACCATTGTACAATATGTTGGTTGATTTTTTCGGCTTGAAAGCTGTTGGAATTTGTCATTTTTTTATGAAAATTTATAAGTCGATAACTGTATATTTGCAAACTAATTTTGGTTCCATAAAAGTATAAAAAATACACTACATGAAGAAATTATTATTTGCTCTTGTTGCTGTTGCTTTATTTTCTTGCAAGGAAGAAAGTAAAGTTGAGGAAGCTGTGGCAAAAATTCCAGTTGAATTTAAAGTGGAGCGATTTGATCAGATTTTTTATCAATCCAAACCAGAAGATTTACAAAAAATTAAAGCCCAATACCCTTTCTTTTTTCCGGAAGGGAACCCAGATTCTGTTTGGGTAAATAAGTTAAAGCAACCATTGTTGAAAGAGTTGTATAAAGAAGTACAGGTGAAATATCCAACATTAGGACCAATTGAATCCGATATGGAAAAAATGTTTGCTTACGTGCAGTATTATTTTCCAAAATTCAAAACACCAAGAGTAATTACCTTAATTAATGAAGTAGATACGGAAGCAAAATCTTTTTATGTAGATACATTAGCTTTGGTGTCTTTAGATTGTTATTTAGGAAAGGAACACCGTTTTTATGTGGATTTTCCTGAATATAAAAAGCAAAGTTTAGAACCAAATCAAATTTTACCCGATTTAGTTTCGACTTTTTGTTATGGGAAAATTGCGCCTCCAACTGATAGAACTTTACTTTCGGCAATGATTTATTACGGAAAAGAATTGTATGTAAAAGATAAATTGATTCCGTTTTACTCAGATGCGGATAAAATTGGTTATACCGATATGCAAATCAAATTCTGTCAAGAAAATGAATATTTCATGTGGAGTAATTTAGTCGAAAACAAATTATTGTTCGATTCTAATCCAAAGAACGAATTACGTTTTATAAAACCAGCTCCTTTTTCGAAATTCTATTTAGAAATTGATAACCAAACCCCAGGAAGAGTAGGGCAATGGTTAGGTTGGCAAATCGTAAGAAGCTATATGGAAAATCATGAAGATGTAACTTTGCAAGAATTATTAGCTATGGATGCTAAAACTATCTTCGACAATTCAAAATACAAACCAAAGAAGCAATAAATATGAAAACATCAGATATAAAAATAACAGTAGGATTAGACGAAAATAACGTTCCAGAAAAATTATTGTGGACAGCACAAGATGGTGGCGTAGAGCAAGAAGAAGCAAAAGCAATGTTATTGTCAGTTTGGGATAGCAAAGCAAAAGAAACACTTCGCATAGATTTATGGACAAAAGATATGCCAATTGATGAAATGAAGCTATTCTTTCATCAAACCTTAGTAGCAATGGCAGATACCTTTCAACGCGCTACAGCTGATGAGAAAATGTCAGATACCATGCGCGATTTTTGTGATTACTTCGCTGAAAAAATGGATTTAAAAGCATAAAAAAAGTCGCTAGAAATAGCGACTTTTTTGTTTTATTTATTTTTAAACAAATCCATTATCTTTAAAAATGTCTTCATTAATTTGGTTGATGTATTCTAAAATTCCTTCTCTACCAATAGCTTCCAATGAAGAGGTAACAAAATATGGAGGCATTTCAGCCCAATCACCCGCTAATAATTGTTTCTTGTAAGCTTCCACATGATTGTTGACTTTGTTTTTACCCAATTTATCCGATTTGGTAAAAATAATCGCAAACGGAATTTCACTTTCACCTAAATATTCCATGAATTCCAAATCGATTTTTTGAGCTTCTAATCGAATGTCAATTAAAACAAAAGCACAAACTAGTTGCTCTCTTCGCTCAAAATAATCCATAATAAATTGTTGGAAAACGGCTTTAGTTTTCTTAGAAACTCGGGCATAACCATAACCTGGTAAATCCACTAAAAACCAATTGTTGTTGATTTTAAAGTGATTTATTAACTGGGTTTTTCCTGGCTTTGATGATGTTTTTGCCAAATTTTTATGGTTCGTCAACATGTTAATCAATGATGATTTTCCCACATTGGAACGACCAATAAATGCGTATTCAGGTAAGCGGTCTTTTGGACATTTGTCTACTTCTGAATTACTAATTACGAATTCGGCGGTATTAATTTTCATATGTTTAAATTTTATTTTTTAGCGGTAACATATGTTATCACCTTTTTAATAATTGGTGTTTACTTACGTAAACAGTTTGTTAGTGGTGATTTCATAGGCTATAAAATAAAATTCCCCAAAAAGGGGAACTATTATAAATTCTTCTTTTGTAACCAATCAAACAAAATTTGATTGAACTCTTCTGGATGCTCCATCATGGCAGCATGTCCACATTTATCAATCCAAAACAACTCTGAATTTGGTAATAATTTATCAAACTCTTCAGCTACATTTGGTGGTGTCACCTTATCATTTCTTCCCCAAATAATGCAAGTTGGAGTGGTCATTTTTGGTAAATCTTTTGCCATGTTATGACGAATAGCGCTCTTAGCAATCGTTAAAGTTTTAATCAATTTGATTCTATCATTAACCGTTGCAAAAACTTCGTCAACAATTTCTTTAGTTGCTATTTCTGGATCATAAAAAACGTCTTGCGCTTTCTTTTTGATGTATTCGTAATCACCGCGTTTTGGGTAACTTTCGCCCATCCCGCTTTCATATAAACCTGAGCTTCCTGTAATTACTAAAGCTTTTACAAGTTCAGGATACATTTTAGTAAAATACAATCCAATGTGTCCGCCTAGTGAATTTCCAACAAGAATTACTTGGTCAAATCCTTTATGAACGACAAAGTCTTTAACAAATTTTGAAAAAGCTTTAACGTTGGTTTTTAAAATATTTTGTGTGTAAATAGGTAATTCTGGAATCACCACTTTGTATCCTTTAGGAGGGAAAAAATTAGCTACACCATCAAAATTACTCAAGCCGCCCATTAAACCATGAAGAATGATTATTGGGGTTCCTTCGCCAGCTTCAAAATAGGTGTATTTTTTTTCTTTTTTTAACATAAAATCCACTTAAGGTATTAGTTCTAATGATTGACAAATATACTATTTTATTGATGAAAGTAAAGAAAAAAATGACAGGCTAATTTTTATGCTTTTACAACTTGTAAAATGTTAGTTATCAACAATTTTATTGAAAATTTAACTAAAATAGTATAAATCGGCTTAGTTGATTTTAAAGCTTCAAATCTTCTCAATTCTTGATTTTGCAAATAATCTTTTGTTAAAAGTGGAAAATCGAGTTTTGAAATCCAAAAACTTATTAACAAAGTGGTAGTTTGTGGTAAAAAGTGGTAAAATTTTTCTAAATTTGTCCATATTCTAATCGAAAAGAAAAGTTGAAAACATTGATCGGAACATACGAATGTAAAGTGGATGCCAAAGGAAGGCTGATGCTGCCTACGTCGCTAAAGAAACAATTGGGTTCTTTAGAGGAAGGTTTCGTATTGAAACGTTCGGTTTTTCAACCTTGTTTGGAGTTGTTTCCGATGGAGGAATGGAATAAAATGATGTTGAAAATCAATAAACTAAATCGTTTCAATAAAAAGAATGACGATTTTATCAGAAGATTTACAGCAGGAGTTAAAATGATTGAGATTGATGCAACAGGGCGACTTTTAATTCCGAAAGATTTAGTGGTTTTTGCTCAAATTGATAAAGATATTGTGTTGAATTCAGCTATCAATATCATCGAGATTTGGGATAAAGATAAATACGAAAATGCGATTGAAAATGCTGTGGGTGATTTCGCAGATTTAGCAGAAGAAGTAATGGGTAATTTTAATGACGACGAAGATGGAATATCATAATCCAGTATTGTTAAAAGAAACAGTTGATGGATTGAATATTCATCCTGATGGTGTGTATGTGGATGTTACTTTTGGTGGTGGCGGTCACTCGAGAGAAATTATGGGTCGTTTAGGTGAAAACGGAAAATTATTCGCTTTTGACCAAGATTTAGACGCTTTGAAAAACGCAATTGACGACGAACGATTCACTTTAATTAATGAAAACTTTCGTTACATAAAACGTTTTTTGCGTTTCCACGGAATCAAGCAAGTAGATGGAATTTTGGCCGATTTAGGCGTTTCGTCACACCAGTTTGATGTAGCAGAAAGAGGTTTTTCAACCCGATTTGATGCCGAATTGGATATGAGAATGAATCAAAAAGGTGATATCAGTGCATATCATGTGGTTAATGAATACGACGAACAAGATATTGCAAGAGTTTTGTTTGATTACGGCGAACTAAAAAACGCTAGAGCTATGGCAAACGTAATCGTAATCGCTCGAAAAGATAAAGAAATACGAAATTCGGACGAATTGAAAAAAGTGTTAGCGAAATTTTTACCTGGACACAAAAGCAATAAAATTTTAGCTCAAATATATCAAGCCATTCGTATTGAAGTGAATCAGGAAATGGATGTGTTGAAAGAGTTTTTAGAACAATCGTTAGAGATTCTAAAACCTGGAGGCCGACTGAGTGTTATCTCATATCACTCATTAGAAGACAGATTGGTAAAACGTTACATGCGAAACGGCATGTTTGAAGGAGAACCCGAAAGAGATTTCTTCGGAAATTTTAAAGTTCCTTTCAAAATCATTGAAAAATTAATTGTTCCTACAGAAGAGGAAATAGCATCAAACAACAGAGCACGAAGTGCAAAACTAAGAGTAGCAGAAAAAATATAGCAGTACATGAAAAACGGAATCTACAGTTTACTAAAAGCAAAATTTCTTATAAGTGATGACGCTCTTAAGAACTGGAAATTCATCGTTTTTTTGGTAATCTTAGGAATGATGGCTATAGCAAACAATCATCAATACGATGCAAAAAATTACCGAATTACCGAATTAACGAATCAAGTAAAAGAATTGCGTTCTGAATTTGTAGACCGTCGTTCGGAATTGATGAAGTTAAAAATGGAATCTACAGTGGCTAAAAAAATGGAAGCTCGCAAAATCTATCCTTCTGAAGTGCCACCTGTGAAAATAGTAGTTGAAGATAAAGAAAATAAAAAGAGTTTTTGGGATAAATTGAAAATATGGCAGTAGAAGATAAAAAAATATCGTACCGCATGTATTTTGTAGCTTTCATGTTCCTCGTGATGGCTGTTTTGATATTGATCAAACTCAACAATATTCAATGGGTTGAAGGACCGTATTATAGAAAGTTAGCACAAGAAAGAACAGTTAAAAATTTTACTATTCCTGCTAACAAAGGAAATGTGTATTCAGCAGATGGTAGTTTATTAGCTACGTCAATTCCTGAATACTCTATTTATTTTGATGCTGTAGCGCCTTCATCAGAACTTTTCAAAGAAAATATTCAAGCACTTTCGGATTCACTTTCAGTGATGTTTGGTAAATCATCCGGACATTATCAAGCAAAATTGCAAAAGGCAAGAGCTAACAAAAGTCGCTACTTATTTATTGCTAAAAAATTAAGTTATACCGAGCAAATGCGATTAAAATCGTTTCCATTATTTAATAAAGGAGCAAACAAAGGAGGATTGATTATTGAGCAAAAAATTGTGAGAGAACATCCAATTGGTTTGGTGGCAAAAAGAACCATTGGTTACGAACGTTCAAACGAGGATGGTAAAGGTTTAGAGTACGCTTTTCGCGATTATTTGAACGGAAAAAATGGCCACAGAATGATGCAAAAAATTGCAAAAAATCAGTGGAAACCTATTAATGATGTAAATGAAAAAGAGCCTCAAGATGGTTATGATATCATTTCAACGATTGATGTTTACATTCAAGATATTGCACATCATGCGTTACTAAAACAATTGGAATATTACAGCGCCGATCACGGTTGTGTGGTAGTAATGGAAACTAAAACAGGCCAAATCAAAGCCATCTCAAATTTAGGAAGAGCTGATGACGGTTCGTATTATGAAACGCAGAACTACGCTATTACAGAATCGCATGAGCCAGGTTCGACTTTCAAATTAATGGATTTGATTGCGGTTTTAGATGATAAAAAAGCAGACACCGGAACGGTTTATAATTCTTTTGGTGGCGAAATTCAATATTACGGAAGAAGAGTAAGAGATTCTCATAAAGGTGGTTACGGAAAAATTTCTTTGGCAAGAGGTTTTGAAGTTTCTTCAAATACCGTTTTAGTACAATCGGTTTATGAGAGTTATAAAAATAATCCAAAACAATTCGTAGATAGAATCAATAGTTACGGATTAAACAAACCTCTTGGTTTACCAATAAAAGGAGAAGGAATTCCAGTTATTCCTCAACCTGGAACAAATCGTTGGTCGGGAGTAGCATTGCCTTGGATGGCTTTTGGTTATGGATTATCCGTTACACCATTACAAACTTTAACATTATATAATGCAGTTGCCAATGATGGAGTTATGGTGAAACCAATTTTCGTTAGCGAAATCAAAGAATGGAATAAAACCATCAAAAAATTTGATACTCAAGTCATCAATCCGAAAATCTGTTCGCAAGAAACTTTAGATAAAGTTCATGCCGTTTTGGAAAATGTAGTAAAGAAAGGAACTGGTTCTAAATTGTATTCCAAAGATTTCTCAATGGCAGGAAAAACGGGAACTGCTCAGGTAAATTATAAAGACAAATCGAAATTATATTATGCTTCATCTTTTGTGGGTTATTTTCCAGCAGACGAACCTAAATATTCTTGTATTGTAGTAGTTCATAAACCCAATGTTGCCGCTGGATATTATGGTGCCGATGTTGCTGGACCTGTTTTTAAAAGAATCGCACAAAAAATATTCACCGATTCACCTTCTATGAATCATGTTAAAAATATTGATGCGAAAGTAGTTTCTCAAGAAAAAAGCTACGCAGAATATTATAAAAAAGTTGAAAATGAAGAGCGAATTGTGCCAAATGTAAAAGGTATGGATGGAATGGACGCTGTAGCTTTATTAGAAAATTTAGGATTAAAAGTAAAAGTTATTGGTGTGGGAAGAGTGAAAAAACAATCACTAACATCGGGACAAGCTTTTAACAAAAATCAAACTATCATAATCGAATTATCGTGAAGCAATTAAAAGACATATTATATAAAGTACACATTGAAGCAGTTCATGGAGCTACCGATATTACTGTTTCAAAAATTGAATTCGATTCGAGAAAAATTGAATTGAACGATGTTTTTGTAGCCATTAGAGGAACACTTTCCGATGGTCATGACTATATCGAAAAAGCATTAAGTCTTGGTGCTATTGCAATAATTTGTGAAGAATTTCCAAAAGTAATTGTAAACGGCGTAACTTACATTAAAGTAAAAGATTCTAACGAAGCTTTGGCTTTTTTAGCAGCTAATTACTACGAAAATCCTTCAGAAAATATCAGATTAGTTGGTGTAACAGGAACAAATGGTAAAACTACAATCGCTTCATTATTATATCAATTATTCAAAAAAGCAGGTTATAAAGTTGGTTTGTTATCAACCGTAAAAATTATGGTTGACGAACAAGAATTTAAAGCAACACATACCACTCCAGATTCTTTAACCATCAACAAGTATTTAGATTTGATGGTGCAAGAAGGCTGCGAATTTTGCTTTATGGAAGTTTCTTCGCATGGCGTTCATCAAAAAAGAACAGAGGCCTTACGTTTTGAAGGTGGTGTTTTTACCAATTTATCACACGATCATTTAGATTATCACAAAACGTTTGCAGAATACAGAGATGTAAAAAAATCATTCTTTGATAATTTACCTAAATCAGCTTTTGCGATTACCAATATCGACGATAAAAACGGATTGGTAATGTTGCAAAATACAAAAGCTAAGAAATTAACCTACGCTTTAAAATCATATGCTGATTACAAAGCCCAAATTTTAGAAAACCAATTATCAGGATTGTTGTTAAAAATCAACGATAACGAAGTTTGGGTGAAATTAATTGGTTCATTCAACGCTTATAATTTATTAGCCATTTACGGAGTAGCAGTTGAATTAGGAATCGAAAAGACAGAGGCCTTACGCTTGCTTTCCGAATTAGAAAGTGTTTCTGGACGTTTTCAATTTATAGTTTCAGATTCAAAAATCACAGCAATTGTAGATTACGCTCACACACCTGATGCATTGGAAAATGTATTAAAAACCATAGAAGATATTCGTACTAAAAACGAACAATTAATCACAGTTGTTGGTTGTGGTGGTGATCGAGATAAAACGAAAAGACCAATTATGGCAAACATTGCTTCTTCAATGAGTGATAAAGCCATTTTTACGTCAGATAATCCAAGAACCGAAAATCCAGAAACGATTATCGAAGAAATGGAAAAAGGAGTAGAACCTCAAGATTTCAAGAAAACAGTTTCGATTTTAGATAGAAAACAAGCCATTAAAACCGCTTGTCAATTGGCAAATCCAAACGATATTATTCTTATCGCAGGAAAAGGTCATGAAACGTATCAAGAAATTAACGGAGTTCGTCACGATTTCGACGATTTAAAAATAGTAACCGAATTATTAAAACAATTGAATAAATAGTAGCATAAAGTTTTCAAGTGCCAACTTTTAAACTTTTAACACATAAACTTTTAAACTATGTTATATTACATCTTTCAATACTTAGACAAAGCCTTTGATGTTCCTGGAGCAGGAGTGTTTCAATACATTACTTTTCGCTCGGCATTAGCTTTTATTTTGTCGTTGTTAATTGCTACGATTTACGGTAAAAAAATCATCAACTATTTGAGAAATCAACAAGTGGGTGAAACGGTTCGTGAACTTGGTTTAGAAGGACAAACTGCTAAAGCTGGAACGCCAACAATGGGAGGAATCATCATTATTTTGGCGACTTTAATTCCAGTTTTGTTATTGGCGAAGTTGAATAACATTTACATCATTTTATTGATTGTAACCACACTTTGGATGGGAACTATCGGTTTTATTGATGATTACATCAAAATTTTCAAAAAAGACAAACAAGGTTTAAAAGGGATTTTCAAAGTTATTGGGCAAGTTGGTTTAGGGCTAATTGTTGGAACCGTTTTGTATTTGAGTCCAGATGTAACTGTTAGAAAAGATACAATGGCATCAAGAATAAAAATCGAAAACAATATAAAACCAGCCGATTTAGAAGAAAAATCAACGGCAACTACCATTCCGTTTTTCAAGAATAACGAATTCGATTATGCTGAAGTTTTATCGTTCATGGGCGATAATTACAAAGATTACGCTTGGTTGATTTTCATTCCAATGGTAATTTTAATTATCACAGCCGTTTCAAACGGAGCCAATTTAACCGACGGAATAGATGGCTTAGCCGCAGGAACTTCTGCAATTTCGGTACTAACACTCGGATTGTTCACGTTCGTTTCAGGAAACATCATTTTTTCTGATTATTTGAACATCATGTACATTCCAAATTCGGGTGAAATGACGGTTTACATCGCTGCTTTCGTTGGAGCTTTAGTTGGATTTCTTTGGTATAATGCTTATCCAGCATCAGTATTCATGGGAGATACAGGAAGTTTAACGATAGGTGGGATCATCGCTGTAATTGCCATTTCAATTCGTAAAGAATTATTAATTCCAGTAATCTGCGGAATTTTCTTAGCTGAAAATTTATCGGTTATGATTCAAGTGAGTTATTTCAAATACACCAAAAAGAAATACGGCGAAGGAAGACGAATTTTCCTAATGTCACCATTGCATCATCACTATCAGAAAAAAGGCTATCACGAAAGTAGAATCGTAACGCGTTTTTGGATTGTCGGAATTCTATTAGCGATTTTTTCACTCGTTTCTTTAAAATTAAGATAAGATGCGACTGGTAGTTTTAGGCGGAGGCGAAAGTGGAGTAGGAACCGCCATCTTAGGAAAGAAAAAAGGATACGATGTTTTTGTGTCGGATTTTGGAAAAATAAAAGAAAATTATAAAGAAGTTCTTACGATTAATAGAATAGCTTGGGAAGATGAAAAGCACACAGAAGATTTAATTCTGAATGCCGATGTAGTAATGAAAAGTCCAGGAATTCCCGAAAAAGCACCGATTGTAAAAAAGCTAACCGAAAATGGAATTCCAGTAATTTCTGAAATCGAGTTTGCTATTCAATTTACTGATGCCACAACAGTCGGAATCACAGGAAGTAACGGAAAAACAACCACAACGCTTTTGACGTATCATTTGTTAAAACAAGGTGGTTTAAATGTAGGATTAGCTGGAAATATTGGAAAAAGCTTCGCTTGGCAAGTAGCCGAAAACAAGCACGATATTTATGTGTTGGAGTTGAGTAGTTTTCAGTTAGATGGAATTATCAATTACAAACCACATATTGCGATTATTACCAACATTAGTCCAGATCATTTAGATAGATACAATTACGATTACAATTTATACATCGATTCCAAATTTAGAATTACAAAAAATCAAACAGAAGCAGATTATTTGATATATGACAATGAAGACGAAGCGATTCAAAATTGGTTAAAAAACAACAAGATTAAAGCAAATAAAGTTCCTTTTTCATTAACAGGAAAACCTGAAAACGACGGAGGATATATAGAAGACAACAATATCAACAGTACCATTAAAAACGAAGTATTTACTATGCCAATCAACGAACTAGCACTAGAAGGAAAACACAATATTAAAAATGCAATGGCAGCAACAGCTGTAGCGCAATTGTTGAATATTAGAAAACAAACTATCAGAGAGAGCTTGACTAATTTTCAAGGAGTAGAACATCGATTAGAAAAAGTATTGAAAATTCAAGGGGTACAATATATTAACGATTCTAAAGCTACGAATGTAAATTCAGTTTTTTATGCGTTAGATAGTATGAATGCTCCAACGGTTTGGATTGTAGGTGGTGTTGATAAAGGAAATGATTATGATGAATTAATGCCGTTAGTTCGTGAAAAAGTTAAAGCTATCGTTTGTTTAGGTGTTGATAATACAAAAATCATTAATGCATTCAATAATGTAGTTGATGTTATGGTAGAAACCACTTCAATGTCTGAAGCAGTTCAATTGGCACAACGTTTAGCTGAAAAAGGAGATAGTGTTTTGTTATCACCAGCATGTGCAAGTTTCGATTTATTCGAAAACTACGAAGACAGAGGAAAACAATTTAAACAAGCAGTTCACAATTTGTAAAAAAAAAAATAAAAAAATGTTCGATATCATTGGTAAAATAAGAGGAGATAAAACCATTTGGGCTATAGTTTTTCTATTGGCTTTGGTTTCTTTTTTGCCAGTATATAGCGCTAGTACCAACTTGGTTTACGTTATCGGAAACGGAACTACCATCGGACATTTAATTAAGCACGCTATTCATGTTTTGTTGGGTTTTGTAATCATTTATTGGATTCACAAAATGCCTTATCATTACTTCAAAGCCTTATCCATTTTTGGTATTCCTTTAGTAGCCTTGTTGTTGGTTTACACGTTGTTTAAAGGAACTGAAATCGGTGGAGCAAACGCAAGTCGTTGGATTCAAATTCCGTTTGTAGGAGTGAGTTTTCAAACTTCTACTTTGGCATTTATTGTTATAATGGTTTACGTGGCGCGTTATTTGGCAAAGGTTAGTGATAAAGTGTATTCATTTAAGGAATCATTTTTAGAATTATGGGTGCCTGTTGGAGCGGTTTTAGTACTGATTTTACCAGCCAATTTTTCAACAACAGCCTTAATTTTTGCGATGATTTGCATGTTAATTTTCATCGGACAATATCCTTTAAAATATTTAGGATATGTTTTAGGTATGGGAATGGCTGCATTATTGTTATTCTTGCTTTTGGCAAAAGCTTTTCCTGATAATAAATTCTTCAGTAGGGTTAGTACTTGGGAAAATCGTATTGAGCGTTTTACAAAAAATACACCAAACGAAGATGATTACCAAATTGAGAAAGCAAAAATTGCCATCGCTTCTGGTGGAGTAATTGGATTAGGAGCAGGAAAAAGTGTTCAGAAAAATTTCTTACCTCAATCTTCTTCCGATTTTATTTTCGCAATTATTGTTGAGGAATGGGGATTAGTCGGAGCAGTAACGATTATCGGATTGTACTTGTTGTTATTAATTCGATTTATGATTAATGCTCAAAAGGCTACGAGTTTATTCGGAAAATTATTAATCATCGGACTCGGATTTCCAATCATATTCCAAGCATTTGTGAATATGGGAGTTGCTGTAGAATTATTGCCAGTAACAGGGCAACCTTTACCATTGATTAGTAGTGGAGGAACTTCCATTTGGATGACATGTATTGCTGTCGGAATTATTTTAAGTGTTACTAAGAAAGAAGAAGAAGTTGCTTTAGACTTAGAAGAAAAACGTAAACGTGATGAAGCTTTACAACAAATTATCGATGCGCAAGTGGCTTTGAATGAAGAGAAAGATGCCGATGAAAATCAGCAAAAAATAAACGATATTAAAAGTTCGATTAGAGAATCTTTAATTGAGGATGAAAACGGAGATGTGTTAGTAAACGGACAAAATCCAATGAACGCAGTTTTAAATAAAAAGTAATGAAAAAACCAAGATTCATAATAAGCGGAGGTGGAACTGGCGGACATATTTATCCAGCGGTTGCGATTGCGAACGAATTAAAATCTCGTTTTCCAGAAGCGGAGTTTCTTTTTGTAGGTGCCAAAGATAAAATGGAAATGCAAAAAGTGCCTCAAGCAGGTTATGCTATCAAAGGATTATGGATTTCGGGAATTCAAAGAAAACTGACTTTAGATAATGCTATGTTTCCATTCAAACTGCTTTCAAGTATGTGGAATTCATTCCGAATCATTAAAAGTTTCAAGCCTGATGTAGTAATTGGAACTGGAGGTTTTGCAAGTGGCGCGGTTTTGAAAGTAGCTTCGATGTTGCATATTCCAACAGTAATTCAAGAGCAAAATTCGTATCCAGGAATCACGAATAAATTATTGGCTAAAAAAGCGAATAAAATTTGTGTGGCTTACGAAAATTTGGAACGATTTTTTCCAAAAGATAAAATGATTTTAACTGGAAATCCTGTCCGTCAAGATTTGATTAACGAAGCAAGCAAAAGTGAAGCTATCGCTTATTTTAAATTAGATGCAAATAAAAAAACATTATTGGTTTTAGGTGGAAGTTTAGGTGCTAGAAGAATTAATCAATTGATAGAAAAAGAATTGGATTTTCTGTTGAGTCAGAACATTCAAATCATCTGGCAATGCGGAAAATTATATTTGAACGATTACTCAAAATATAATGAAAAAGATAACGTTCAAGTAGTAGCTTTTATTGACAGAATGGATTTGGTTTACGCTGCTGCGGATATCGTAATTTCTCGTTCAGGAGCATCATCTGTTTCGGAATTATGCATTGTGGGTAAGCCAACAATTTTCATTCCATCACCAAATGTTGCCGAAGATCATCAAACCAAAAATGCTAAAGCAATTTCAGATAAAAACGGAGCTATTTTAATTAAAGAATCAGAATTAGATGCCCAATTTGAAACAGTTTTTTCTGATTTAATTTCAAACGAAAATAAACAAACAGAATTAAGTCAAAACATAAAGAAATTAGCCAAACCAAACGCAACAAAAGATATTGTTGAAGAGATAATGAAATTAGTTTAAATGTTTCAAGTTCCAAGTTTCAAGTTGTAAAACCTGAAACAAAATAAACTTGAAACCTGAAACAAAAAAATATGAATCTAAATCAAATACATAACGTTTATTTCATCGGTATCGGAGGCATCGGAATGAGTGCTCTTGCTCGCTATTTTCAATACATTGGAAAAAAAGTAGTGGGTTATGACAAAACACCAACGCAGTTAACAGATGAATTACAAGCAATCGGTTTAGAAATTCATTTTGAAGATAATATCAATTTAATTCCAACTGATTTCTATGTCGAAAATACATTAGTAATCGTAACGCCAGCCGTTCCAGTTTCGCATTCCGAATGGAATTATTTCATCGAAAGAGGATTCACAATTAAAAAGCGTGCTGAAGTTTTAGGAATCATAACAAAAGACACCTATTGTTTTGCTGTTGCTGGAACACACGGGAAAACAACAACATCAAGTATTTTAGGTCATGTTTTGTATGAAAGTGGAGTAGATGTAACGGCTTTTTTAGGTGGAATTGTGGAGAATTACAATTCTAACTTAATCGGTTCAGGAAAAACAGTTACGGTGGTAGAAGCAGATGAATTTGATCGTTCGTTCTTGCATCTGCATCCAAATGTTTCTTGTGTAACTTCTATGGATGCCGACCATTTAGATATTTATGGTGATGCTGCAAGTATTGAAGAATCATTCAGAGAATTCGCAGCCAAAACGCCAAGGGAAAATTTATACGTAATCAAAGGATTACCATTGGAAGGAAATACTATCGGAGTTAATAACGATGCTGATTTTTCAGCTCAAAATATCCGAATTGAAAACGGATTTTATGTATTCGATGTGAAAACTCCAATCGAAGTAGTTCAAAATGTGAAATTTGGTTTGCCAGGTCATCATAATTTGACAAACGCATTATTAGCGTTTGCTATGGCGAAATCTTATGGCGTTTCAAATGAAAAAATTAGTGCAGCTTTAGCAAGTTTTAAAGGAGTAAGAAGACGTTTTTCATTCCAAATTAGAGAAGAAAAATTAGTTTATATTGATGATTATGCACATCATCCAACGGAAATTAACGCTGTGCATCAAGCGGTTCGTGAATTGTATCCGGGTAAAAAAATCATCGCAGCATTTCAACCTCATTTGTTCAGCAGAACCAAAGATTTTGTAGATGGTTTTGCAGAAAGTTTAAGTCAATTCGACGAAATTTTATTGATGGAAATTTATCCGGCTCGTGAATTGCCAATGGAAGGTGTAAATTCTACTTGGTTGTTGAATAAAATTAACAATCAAAATAAGAAATTAGTGAGTAAAGACGAGTTGTTCACGGCTTTTAAAAATTCAGACGCAGATGTGTTCGTAACTATTGGTGCGGGCGACATTGGTGAGTTAGTAAAAGACCTAAAAAAAGCGCTTCATGAGAAGAATTAATTGGCATACTATTCGATTGGTGTTAATCATTTTTGCTATGATTTTCCTGTACTCTTTTTCGTCAAAGAGAAATAGTCAGCGTAAAATCAGTAAGATAGATATCAAATTTGAGTCAAATGAGAATATGTTTTTAACACATGAAATGGTTAATAACTTGTTAATACAAAATTTAGGAGGTACTTCATCAATACAAAAAGATAAAGTAGATTTGAATACTTTAGAAACTGTTCTCGATGATCACGAGATGATTGAAAAAGCACAAGTTTTTTCAACAGCAGACGGATTTCTAAATACGCGTATTACTCAAAAGACCCCAATCGTAAGAGTTATTACTGATAATGAAAGCTATTATCTTGATTCAAAAGGAGATAGAATGTCATTGTCGGAAAATTTTTCGGCACGTGTTCCGCTGGTTGTCGGCGCAATTAGTGAAGAAAATTGTAAGCCATTTTTGAAGTTGTTTAACGAAATCAAAAAAGACGATTTCTTAAGCAAAAACATTACGGCTGCTGAAATTATGCCTTCTGGAAATGTGGTATTAACCAACAGAAGTTATGATTATAAAATAGTATTTGGGCAACCAAAAAATGTGGAAAGAAAGTTTAAGAATTACAAAGCTTTTTACCATCATGCTATTAAAGATACATTGATTAAAAATTATAAAGAAGTAAACTTGATGTTTACACAACAAGTGGTTTGTAAGAAATAGGAGAAGTTATGAACAAAGACAACATTGCAGTAGGATTAGACATTGGTACAACTAAGATTGTAGCGATGATAGGGAAGAAGAATGAATACGGTAAGCTTGAGATTCTAGGAATAGGAAAATCAAAAAGTTTAGGTGTTCACAGAGGTGTTGTAAATAATATTACACAAACCATTCAATCGATTCAACAAGCGGTTACAGATGCTGAAAATGATTCAGGTTATAAAATTAATGACGTAGTTGTAGGTATTGCAGGACAACACATCCGTAGTATTCAACATAGTGATTATATCAGTCGCCCAAATGCAGAAGAAGTAATTGGTGATGCTGATATTGATACGCTAATTGGACAAGTTCATAAATTAGCGATGTTGCCAGGTGAAGAAATTATTCACGTATTGCCACAAGAATTTAAAATCGACGGTCAAGCTGAAATTAAAGAGCCTATCGGAATGTACGGTGGAAGATTAGAATCTAGTTTTCACGTAGTAGTTGGGCAAGCGGCTTCGATTCGTAATTTAGGAAGATGTATCAAAAGTGCCGGATTAGAATTGTCTGGATTAACATTAGAGCCATTGGCTTCGGCTGATGCAGTATTGAGTCAGGAGGAAAAAGAAGCAGGAGTTGCTTTAATTGATATAGGTGGAGGAACAACCGATTTAGCCATTTTTAAAGATGGAATCATTCGTCATACAGCCGTTATTCCTTTCGGAGGAAACGTAATTACGGAAGATATTAAAGAAGGATGTTCAATCATCGAAAAACAAGCAGAGTTATTGAAAACACGTTTTGGTTCGGCTTGGCCAGGTGAAAATAAAGATAACGAAATCGTTTCTATTCCGGGATTAAGAGGTAGAGAACCAAAAGAAATTTCGCTGAAAAACTTGTCAAAAATTATTCACGCTAGAGTAGTGGAAATCATAGAACAAGTATATGCTGAAATTAAATTATACGGACACGAAGATCCAAAGAACAAATTGATTGCAGGTATTGTATTAACAGGAGGTGGTGCAGAATTAAAACACATCAAACAATTGGTTGAATACATTACAGGTATGGATACTAGAATTGGATATCCAAATGAGCATTTGGCAGGAGATTCAGATGAAGAATTGTCAAGTCCATTATACGCTACAGCGGTTGGATTAGTAATGAACAGTATTCGGAATAATACGAAAAGTGCTACTCCGTTTGTAGAAATGAAAAAAGAAGAACCAGTAGTGGTTCGTCCTCAAGTTGTGGTTGAAGAGCCAATTGTTGAGGAAGAAAAAGAGGAGCCAAAAGCAACTCAGCCTATCAAACACGAAACAACAGATGATAAAATCAAACGTTCGTTTTTTGATAAATACATTGATAAGATTAAAGAATTTTTAGATAACGCAGAATAAAAGGAGATACTATGTCAGAATTTGGAAACATTTCATTCGATTTACCAAAAAACCAGTCTAACGTAATCAAAGTGATTGGCGTTGGTGGTGGAGGTAGCAATGCCATTAACCACATGTTTAAACAAGGTATTAAAGGTGTTGATTTTATAGTTTGTAATACTGATTCTCAGGCATTGCAAAACAGCCCAGTACCAAATAAAATTCAGTTAGGTGTTAATCTTACTGAAGGTTTAGGAGCTGGTGCTAATCCTGAAGTAGGTCAACAATCTGCTATTGAAAGTATTGCCGAAATTGAAAAAATGTTGGACAGCAACACCAAGATGGTTTTCATCACCGCAGGAATGGGTGGCGGAACAGGTACGGGTGCAGCTCCAGTAATTGCGCAATTAGCAAAAGAGCGCGACATTTTAACAGTGGGTATTGTTACGATTCCTTTTCAATTTGAAGGAAAAGTTCGCTCTGAGCAAGCGTTAGCAGGAGTAGAACGTTTACGTAAACAAGTAGATTCTTTAGTTGTTATCAATAATAATAAATTACGTGAAGTATACGGAAACTTAGGTTTCAAAGCGGGTTTCTCTAAAGCGGATGAAGTATTAGCAACTGCATCAAGAGGAATTGCTGAAGTAATTACACACCACTATACTCAAAATATCGACCTTAAAGATGCTAAAACGGTGTTATCAAATAGTGGTACCGCTATCATGGGTTCTGCAACAGCGTCTGGACCAGATAGAGCAAAACAAGCCATTTCAAGCGCTTTAGATTCTCCTTTGTTAAATGATAATAAAATTACAGGTGCTAAAAACGTATTGTTATTAATCGTTTCTGGAACTGATGAAGCTAACGAAATCACAATTGATGAAATCGGAGAAATCAATGATTTCATTCAGTCAGAAGCAGGTTATAATGCGAACATCATCATGGGAGTTGGTGAAGAGGAAGCTTTAGGTGAAGCTATTTCGGTAACGGTTATCGCTACAGGTTTCAATGTAGAACAACAAGCTGAAATCGTGAATACGGAACCAAAGAAGATAATTCATTCCTTAGAAGATGAGCAAAAAATTGTTCACGAATTAATGAATAAGGCAACTTCAAACATCACTGTAAATAATCCAATTTTTGAAACTCCAAAAGTAGAAGAGGTTAAAGCAGATATCATCAATCCTATTTGTGACGAAAGAGTAGAGCAAAAAATTGTTTTCACTTTAGAAGAAGAAGTTGAGGAGCCAAAGTTTGAAATTCACACGCCAGTAACTCCAGCAATGGATTTAGTGCCAACTTCTGAATTGATTAAAAATATTGATGTAACGTTTGAAGTAATTACACCAAATGTAGCACCAACATTCGAAATCATCACACCACAAATCAGAGAAATCGAAGTAAAAGATCCTGAGTTTGTAGTAGCAAAAGAAGAAGAAATAAGTTTTTCATTCGATTTGTTCGCAACAAAAGAAGAAGTAAAAGAAGTAACACAAGAAAGTACTATTGTTTTCGAATTAACTCCTGAAACACGCCAAATGGAAGTTAAAGATCCTATCAACGTGGTTCCAGTTACTGAGGTAAATCAAAACGGAATTATTAAATATTCATTAGAAGATTACTTAGAAAAAGAAGAAGAATTAGTAGCTTCAAAACCAGTTGCAGTAGTTAACGAACCAGTTGATGAGGAGTTAAATTTCACTATGAAAACCAATGTTCAAAAGTTGGAAGACGAAATCAAATTAGACAACGTTTCTCCATTAGAAATGTCAATCGAAGAAACATTGAAATTCAGAGCAGAAGAGCGTAAAAAAAAGATGAAAGAATTCAATCATAAATTCAACAATATTGCCCAAATTGATGAGTTTGAAAGAGTTCCTGCATATAAAAGAATGGGGTTAGACGTGGCATCACAACCTAACAACAACAGCAATCAGTCTCGAATGTCATTAGGAATCGATAGTAACGATGATATCCAACTTCGTTCTAACAATTCGTTCCTTCACGATAATGTAGATTAATCTATTACAAACTAACCTACCCATAAAACCCGAAGAGCAATTTTCGGGTTTTTTTATTACTTTTGCATAGCATTTTTAAAACAATAATTCACAAACAATAAACATAAATATATGAGTTTAGAGGTAAAAATCATGGATCAAATGAAAGATGCCATGAGAGCAAAAGATAGTGTGGCTTTAGAAGCGTTAAGAGCAATTAAATCAGCAATTATTTTGGCCAAAACAGAAGCAGGAGCAACAGATACGTTAACAGAAGATCAAGAAATCAAAATGTTACAACGTTTGGTAAAAATGCGTAAGGATAGTGCTGAAATCTTTACAAAACAAAATCGTCCTGATTTAGCAGAACCAGAATTAGCACAAATCGCTGTAATCGAAAAATTCTTACCAGCGCAATTATCAGAAGAAGAAGTAGAAGCAATCATTTCAAAAATCATCGCAGAAACTGGTGCTTTAGGAATTGCTTCTATGGGTAAAGTAATGGGCTTAGCAACTGCTCAAATTGGAGGGCAAGCAGAAGGAAAAGTGATTTCTGGAATTGTAAAGAAGTTATTGGCTTAATAAAATAGTGATAAGTAAATAGTGATAAGTGAAAAGTCCAAATTTGCTTATCACTTTTCACTCAAAAAAGGCTTCGTAGCTCAACTGGATAGAGCACTGGATTTCGGCTCCAGCGGTTGGGGGTTCGACTCCCTTCGAAGTCACGTAATTACAACACCAATATAGCTTGGTGTTTTTTTATTTCATATAAACATTATTTTTACGTTATTTGTAGAATACTCCCAATCTTATGCAAACGCCACCTGTTGAATACGAATTATTTTTAGCCGATTATATTGGTATGTTTATAGTGGTAGCGCCTTTTGCAACAATATTTTTTGTTTTTGCATTTTATGTTACAGAGATTGTTTATTTGCGAAATTATAAAAAGCCGTTAGTCGTATTTGCAAATGTGAATTTTTTAAAGTTAAGCGATTCTAGGAAGCATATTTTAACTTCTAATTTTCATTTTTATAATAGATTAAAGCCCAAATACAAGCGTTATTTTGAACATCGAGTAGCTAAGTTAATTTTTCATTACAATTTTGAAGGAAGAGATATTGAAGTTACTGAAGAAATGAAAGTAACTATTTCTGCAACTTATGTGATGTTAACATTTGGAATGCGCGAATATTTGAATCCACTTTTTAAAAGAATCGTTATTTATCCAGATATTTATTATTCGTCTCAAAATGACAATTACCATAAAGGCGAATTCAATCCAAGAATGGAATCTGTAGTTTTTTCATGGAAACATTTCAAAGAAGGAATTGATATTACAAATGATAATCTGAATTTAGGATTGCATGAGTTTACACACGCTTTTCATATTTATGCGCTTAAAAGTGATAAAGCAACTTTTGTTTTATTTAATGAATCACTTCAAAATTTATTCCGAGTGGTTTCAAAACCTGAAGTCAAACAACGCTTAGTTGCATCAGGATTTTTAAGAGATTATGCTTATGAAAATCAATTTGAATTTGTAGCGGTTTTATTAGAGTATTTTTTTGAATCTCCAGAAGAATTTAAATTGAAATTTCCTTCTATCTTTTTGAAAGTTAAGCAAATGATTAATTATAATGAGAAATATTTTATCGTTAATTAGATAAAAATATCTGATATAAATCATGTTTTGGTTTTCAATTATTGAGTAGCTTTATATCAATAAATAATCAACATCATGAAACAAAAGGTTCCTGTGTCAACAATAATGACAAAAAATGTAGTAAAGTTAAATTTATCAGATGATTTAACTAAAGCTGAAATGCTATTTAAAAAGCATCATATACGACACATTCCTGTTGTTTACAGTAACAAAATTGTAGGGATGTTGAGTTATACCGATTTGCTGCGAATTTCCTTTGCCGACGCCATTGATGACGAGGATGATGTAGATACAACAGTTTACAATATGTTTACCGTAGAACAAGTTATGGCTAAAAAAATAGTTTCTATCTCTCCTGAAACAACAATTAAAGAAGCAGCCGAGATTTTAGCTAAAAAAGAATTTCATGCACTTCCTGTTTGTGAAGGTGAGTTATTGGTAGGGATAATTACGACAACAGATTTAATTAAATATTTGATAAATCAATACTAATTTTGTAATAAATATAGTAATATTAACCCGTTGGGTGAAATTAAATGATTTGAATTTTGATATTATTAATTGGTCTGTCAAAGATAAATTTATTGATATATTGCACTAATGTTAGAGAGGTTATTTTTGCTAAAATTCTAGTTTTAAAACCTTCAAAAGATT
>NZ_JAYRPD010000037.1:0-117001 GCF_041911335.1 Flavobacterium sp. | reverse complement strand
TTGTAAAAAAAGCTGAAAAACCACCAGAAAAAAACATTTTTTCAACAGATAATTTTATCAATCAAACAAAATTAAGCATATAAACAAAGGGATACAGAAGTTTTTTTTCTATTTTTGAAAAACTTTCGGATAGTAGTGAACTAAACTAAAACAAAATATCGTGTTTTCAAATCTTTAATCAAACCACAACCGGCTTTTTTAAGACTACTCATTGCTAAATAATATCGTGTTTTCAAATCTTTAATCAAACCACAACGATAGTTCCTGTTTCTGTAACAAATTTTAAAATATCGTGTTTTCAAATCTTTAATCAAACCACAACAGTATCAATGTACTATTCTTTCTCCTTTATAATATCGTGTTTTCAAATCTTTAATCAAACCACAACGGAGTGAGCTATCACCGAAACTCCGTTGTGGCTTGAGTTGTTTAAGCGTTTGAAAAACTTATTTCAATGAACGAGACTTCTAATTTCGAAATCTTGCCTTCCAATGATGGTGTTAATTTCTATTGAATTAACAACTATTTTAAAATAAATAGCATCAACACCACAAACGCATTTTCGATAATCTGATTTAATATGAGAAACTGTTGGAAACAAAAACGGATTTGTTGCAATTTTGTCAAAACATTGGTGCATCATATCAAAATATTTATCGGCTTGATCTAACCCAAACTGACCGATCCCATATTCATAAATACGCAATAAATCTTCTTTTGCTTTTTCGCTTAAATCATAACTATACATTCAACCGTTTCTTAAATTCAGCCAACATTTCCTCTTTGGTTTGTTTTTTAGCCAAACCACTTTTTTCGCCCATTTCAATTTTCATTCGAACAAATTCTACATAAGCATCTTGCTCACGGGCTTGTTTTATTAAATAATTAACCGCTTCACTTTTGCTCGTAAACTCTTCCTTAGCTACCTGTTCTTTTAACCATTCATCATTTTGATTGGCTAAGGTAATGCTTTGTCGTGCCATAATATTTTTATTAAGTGGTGTAAATATACACCAAATATAATTATTTTACAACTTTTGGATTTTTCCTGAAACTGAAATTTTAACTTTGATTGGATTAATATTCGAAAAAGCTTTTAAACTCTGTACTCTCTTTTCTTCCAGCTTATTATCTACAGTAGATGTTTTATGATATCTAAATGAAAAATCAGATGATGACAATTTCTGAACTCTATACAAATGCTCTTTCAAAACTTCATAATCAGGATTTTCCCAATTGATTTCATCTTCGTTTAAACCTAATAAAAACATATCATTAATATGTAATGTAGTCACCATTTCTTTACCATCAAGAGGTAATTGGTAAGCGGATTGTCCTGTTCTTTTGCGTTCAACCACTGTCCAAAAAGTAACTACTTCTTCTTTTAGATTTCCTTTTTCATCTTTGTAAATTAATACGTGATGGTTATTTCTTGGATTTACCCATTGATTTACATTTTCCTTTAATTTTTCTGCTCCACCAATATTTTCTTTTACTCTCACTTTTAAAACTGGAACAGGAGCACCATTTTTATTGGGTAAAAATATTTGCGGTTGTTTTACTCCATTTTCATCTACTACAAAAAAAGTATTAGCTGGAATATTTCCTTTTACAAATCCACCTAATTCTTGGATTCTTTTTATAATTAATAATTTAATAGTTTCATCCACTACTTTTTCTAATTGCTTTTCAGTTGTTAACAATTCTATCGGTTTTCTAACGTGAAAAGCTTCTTCTCCATTAAAGGTTCGTTTCCCGTAAACAGTTTCTTTATGCAGTTGTCCACGAGCAGCAACTCCAACATTTGTATAAGTTTTTCCGTTTTTCTCACATTTGTGGGTTCTAATGGTAATATCGTTTGAAACTTTTTTGTGTGAAACTAGTATTTTATCTACAGCTTTTTCAGCATTATAATGAAATGTTTCCCAAGGCAAAGGAAAGTTTTTTAATTCCGAATTTCTATTATAACGATTCCATTTTGATAATTCTTGAACGTAAGAGGTTTTGGTACAAGCCATTACCAAGGCATCAATGGCATGATGACGGTGATCTTCTCTCGTTTTTTCATTCTCATCATTCAAAATATTATTCATTCCCCATTTTTGACGTAAGTTGGAAGTAGCTTGACCTGGAGAAACAATCACATTTTTACAAATTCTCGATAAATAGTTTTTTGCTTCTTTACTTATATATCTTGTATCATTTAATTGACGAGATGAAAAATCATCGTCAAATTTTTGCTGCACAAAACGTTTGAATTTTTGATAGGCGTTTGGATATTCTTTGGTATCAGTAAATAACTTTAAGGCTCGTTCTTTTATAGCTGACCAATTGGCTTCATCATTTCCATAAAATTCAAAAGGTGTTTTATCTCCTTTTTTACGGTTTTCGTCTGCATAGCAAAGTGTTTTATTAGAAAAACTGTCATTCAAAGAGCGACTCCAAGGATGTATATGTTCAATTTGAACTTCACCAGAAAATAATTGAGTTACAGAAATAGGTTTTCCTGTGTAAGGACAAGTTCGCTTACATTCTTCCCATAACTTATAAAGCAAAATATTATCATGAGTAATTCGTTGTCCTTCTTCTAACAATCTTGCTTTTACTCTATCATTCTCTCTTTCTAATCGTTTTTGTTCTCTACGAATTTTATTTCGTTGTGATTTTGAAATTTTTAAATCACGAGCCACTTCCACTTTGATTTCATCAATCTTGCCGTATTCGTCAATTAATTCGTTGACTAATTTTCGTAATTCAAACAAGGCCGTAATTACAATTGGATTTCGAATGGCTTGTATTTCTTTGTCAGCTTCTTTTCCAACAGGTAATTTTTCTAATAATTCAACAACATCAATAGTCGCAGAATGATGGTATAATTTTCGCAATTGATGGTCTGAAATGTTGTAATCATTCCTAAGAATATCTTTGATAATATCAATGAATCCACCTTTGGTTTTGGAACGAACAATTCCTTCTGCATTGTCAATTAAATAATTTCTTTTCTCATCGGATAATTTCTCCCATTCGGAACCAAAAACATTTTTAATTCCACCAAGTACAACCGCAACGTCATAGGTAAAACCTAATTTTAAAAATGGTAAAATATTTGAAATCGCTTTTCTACTCAAACTAGAATAACCATCTTTAAGATTGAATTTTGCAATAGATTCTGCTTGTTCTTCAGTAAAATTCCAATTTTTAATAGCATATTCTTTTAGATTCGATTTACTGTCGAAGAAATACAGCACATGCCAAATATCTTCTTGCTCCTTCTCAGAAAACTCAAACCATTTTTTACCAAAATATTTTTTATTGGATAAGTTAGAAATTGTGTGAGTCCCAACAATCTTATCGTCATCTTTATAATTGAATTTGAATTCTGCACTTTCTTTACCAATAGCTTTTCTAATTTTCTTAAAATCAGGTTTTTCATTAGCATATAAAAACTCAACTATCTTTTCTTTTTCTTCTTGAGAAATTTTCTTTCCATTATATTCCACGGTATTCACCCATTGCCAAACTCTAAATTGCTCAAAGGGTATTGCACTAATTGGACATTTCGTTTTGTTAGGTTCAAAAGAACAATTTCCAACTAAATGTTTTTGCGAGCGTAAAGGTCGTTGATGGAATAAAATTCCATCTTCTTTGTATCCGTCTAATTTTCTGCCTCCAAATTTTGCTTTTAAATCTTCATTTAAAATAGCATGGAATTGAGCTTGTTTGTTCCAAATTAATTCAAACTCGTCCACATACATTTTACGGGTTGTATATCGATTACGAATTCGCTCCAAACCATCTTGAAAAGGTTGATTTTCTTTGGGATAAATTTCAAATAAATAAGAGCCAAGTGTTTTACCTTGAATACTTTCTTGAGTTTCTGTAATTCCTATTTTACCTTCTTTAGGATTTCCTTTAAAAATCGCACCATCATCGCTTCCTCCTTTTCTACTATTACTTAAAAACCCGCGTCTTTGAATTAAATGATAAAAAATTCTACCTATTTCTTCTAAAGATAATTTTTCATTTAATGCTTTTTGACGTAATTCATAAGGATTTAAAGCAAACCAATTAGCTAATTTTTCAGATGGAAATTCTTTTGTTTTCTTCCAATCTTCAAAATCATTAGTAACCATAGGACACATTTGATTCTCAGCAAGTGCTTTCAATAAAATCTTCTTTCTCAATTTTCTTCTGAAAAATTGTCTTCTAATACCTCTTGCTCCTGTTCGGCTTGCATTTTTAGAAATTTCTCCTTCACCATCCCCTAAGTTTTCAACTCCCATTGGAAATATTCTACTTCCAATACCTAAAATTTTATTTTGAACATCATCAATCAATGCCCACCCAATACTATTAGTTCCTAAATCTAATCCTAAAATCTTTGCCATTTTGTATCGCTTAAAAAATCAATTCATAAATATAAGAAAAGAAAATTACTACAAATACGGAAATCCGTAAACTAACTAAAAAAGTTTTTTGCTATATTTGCAACAGATTAAACTTTCAAATCTTTAATCTTATCACAATAAGGCTATATGCCGTAGGTGAAAACCTTTAGTCCTGCTTCGGTGGGACTTTTTTTTCCCCGTACGGACAGGTCGCGACCTGTCCCCCCTTGATTTAATTTATTAAATCCAATTTATCACAGAAAAAATAAATAACAATTTGTCCCTACAAAACACCCAAAATCTGAATAAAACTATGTTGTTGCTCTAATAACGGATGTAATTCGTTATTAACTTCCTGCATATATCGCATACTTACAGCCGCAACCAAAACACCCTCCAATTCAGGTGTAAAATCAGGTTTCGGTAGTAAAAAGTCACCCTGAAAATACTTACCAATTATTTCTCTAACACAATCACTAATTTCATATTGCTGATTCTCAAAATCAATTTTAGCATACATCAATTGAATTTCAATAAAATCAGCTCCTTTAGGAAAAAACAAATGGTTCCCATCAAGATTATAAAACCTAATTCCAGTTTCCCATTCAAATAAATAGCCCGTAGCAAAAAAAGATGACAAATCTTTTCCTTTAGTCAACAAATAATTCATCAACAAATCCCTACCCGATACCTGTTGCAAACCTACAGCTACACTTCTAGAACCTCTTTCAGAAACCACATCACTATTCTTAATTTTTGTAAATAAACTAACAATTCGAGCATGACGATCAGTATCTTTTACCAAAACCAATAACGGAAACAAAGCCTTTTTAAAAAGTTGAACACTTTTCATACAACGACCAAACTCGCTACCATTTTCACGAACCCTTACCATTGAAGCTTTAGTTTTAATAGCCTTACCATTAAACCCTCCTCCAGCTTTACGCGCAATCCAAACTCCTTTTCGCTTATAAAAAGTAATACCCGATAACGTTCCCTCAATCTGAATTATCCCTGAAACTTTTGCCATAATAAACTAATTTAAAACAAATATAAATATTTATAATAAGTATATAGCAACTATATAGTAACTTTATAATAACTTATATTAATAGATTATCCGATGTCTAACTAGTGCATAAAACAAAAAAAATCCCAAGACTAAGTCTCAGGATTTCTTTTAAATATACTTTTTACTTTTAGCTTTTTACTTTGGACTTAACTATTTAACATCCATCAATTCAACATCAAAAACCAAAGTAGCGTCTGGTGGAATAACGCCTCCAGCGCCTCTAGAACCGTATCCTAAATAAGATGGAATTACAAAACGAGCTTTGTCACCCACTTTTAATAAAGCAATACCTTCGTCCCAACCTTCGATAACTTGACCAATACCTAAAGTAAAATCAATAGGTTGCTTTCTTTTGTATGAAGAATCAAAAACTTGTCCGTTTTCTAATGCTCCTTGATAGTGAACCGATACTTTTTTACCTTTTTCAGCTTGTTTACCATTTCCTTTTTGGATGATTTGGTAACGTAAACCACTTTCAGTTTTTTGAAAACCAGCGGCTAATTTTTCTAAAGCTTCCTCTGCCATTTTTTTTTGCTCCGCAATTCTTTTTTCTCTTGAACCTTCAAATGTTCTGAAAGCTTCAATAGCATTCCATTTTTGAGCGTCTTCTCCTACTCTTACAATTTCTAATGAATCAATTGTATCTCCTTGTGCAATAACATCCACTACATCTTGTCCTTCAACAACATGTCCAAAAACGGTGTGTTTTCCGTCTAACCAAGCGGTTTCAACATGAGTAATGAAGAATTGAGATCCATTAGTTCCAGGTCCAGCATTTGCCATTGATAAAACTCCAGGCCCATCGTGACGTAAAGTTGGGTGAAACTCATCGTCGAAGTTGTAACCCGGACCACCTGTTCCTTGCCCTTGTGGACAACCACCTTGAATCATAAAATCAGGAATTACACGGTGAAATTTTAATCCGTCATAATATGGTTTTCCCATTGGACGAGCCGAATTTTCTAATTGTCCTTCTGCTAATCCTACGAAATTCCCAACCGTTCCTGGTGTTAAATCGTGCGTTAATTTTACTAAAATAGTACCTCTTGAAGTATTGAATTTAGCGTATATTCCGTTTTCCATTTTCTATTTATTAAATTAAAGTGCAAAACTACAAAAATATTACGAACCTATCAATTAAGTTATGTTATAGCATAATCTCCTCACGAATT
The DNA here is from genome assembly GCF_041911335.1 of Flavobacterium sp. Lineage (GTDB taxonomy): Bacteria > Bacteroidota > Bacteroidia > Flavobacteriales > Flavobacteriaceae > Flavobacterium. Next base: position 110,369 of record NZ_JAYRPD010000037.1, on the reverse strand, counting down.
TAAACAATCTTTAACATCATATAAAACAAGTAAAATATCTTTATGTAGTAAATTTGTGGTCTAAAATCATGAAAAAGAATGGAAAATTTAAAAGGTAAAAAAGCAATCATAACGGGCGGTAGTAGAGGTTTAGGAAAAGCTACAGCTATAGCATTTGCAAATCAAGGAATTGATGTTGCCATAACAGGAAGAAATGAAGCAAATTTAAAAGAAACTATTGCCGAATTAAAAGCATTGGGTATAAACGCTACGTATGCGGCTTTTGACATCGGTAATTATGACGAAGTAAAAAAAGGAATTCAAGAAATCATGAATACTTTTAACACAGTCGATATTTTAGTTAATAATGCTGGAATTGCAGCTTTTGGAAGCTTTTTAGAAATGGATGTGAACCAATGGCAATCGATAATTCAAACGAATGTAATGGGAATGTACTTCGTAACTAAAGAAGTGTTACCTTATCTAATTGCTAACAATCAAGGAGATATTTTCAACGTTTCGTCTACTGCTGGATTAACTGGAAACCCAAATACTTCTGCGTATTCTACATCAAAGTTCGCTGTAATCGGAATGTCAGAATCGTTAATGAAAGAAGTGAGAAAGAACAACATCCGAGTGTGTACGTTAACACCAAGCACAATTGCTTCTGATATGTCGATTCAATTAGGAATAGCAAGCAAAGACTCCACAGAAACCGTATTACAACCTGAAGATTTTGCTGAACTAATCGTTAGTGCATTACAACTTCCAAGAAGAGCTTTATTGAAAAATGCTTCTTTGTGGTCCACAAATCCATAAAATCAACAAAATCTAATCTAAAAGCGATGTTACTTCTGTAAAACATCGCTTTTTTGTTTTTAAACCACTATTCTTCTTATCTTTAATGCTTCAAAATCGATTATGAGAATCGATACTATGATTTTTTTACCCAAATTAATACGAAGTCCATTTGAAGCTTCGATAAACAAATAACGATTCGTATGCAAGCTAATGATTACTTAAATATCAATAAACAAACTTGGAACAACAAAGTAGAAGTTCACGTGAACTCGGATTTTTATGACATGGAAGGTTTTCTGAAAGGAAAATCTACATTAAATTCGATTGAATTGGATTTACTTGGCGATGTTTCTGGAAAAAGAGTTTTGCATTTACAATGTCATTTTGGTCAAGACACCATGACTTTAGCAAGAATGGGAGCTAAAGCAACTGGAATTGATTTATCCGACAAGGCAATTGAAAAAGCGAAAGAAATCAACAATAAATTGAATTTAGACGCGACTTTCATTTGTTGTGATATTTATGATTTACCGAATCATTTGGACGAAAAATTCGATATTGTTTTCACCAGTTATGGCACAATTGGTTGGTTTCCCGATTTAGACAAATGGGCAAAAGTGGTTTCGCATTTCTTAAAACCAGATGGAAAATTTGTATTTGCCGAATTTCATCCTGTAGTTTGGATGTTTGATAATGATTTTAAAGATGTTTTCTATAGTTATTTCAATGTCGAACCTATTTTAGAAGAAGAATCTGGAACTTACGCTGATAAAGAAGCACCTCTAAATGCAAAAACCATCACTTGGAATCATCCAATTTCAGAAGTCTTAAACGCTTTAATTTCAAATGGATTGGTAATTAATTGTTTTAACGAATTCGATTTTTCACCTTACAATTGTTTCAATCAAACCGAAGAATTTGATTCCGAAGGTTCGGAAAAAAAATTCCGAATCAAGCACTTGGAAAACAAAATTCCGATGGTGTATTCGCTTTCGGCAACTAAAAAATAATCTACTATCTTTGCAGCATGCGAATTGATATTATTACCGTTTTACCCGAATTAATGCGAAGTCCGTTTGAAGCTTCGATAATGAAACGCGCCATTCAAAAAGGATTGGTCGAAGTCCATTTTCACAACTTAAGAGATTACACTACGAATAAACAACGAAGTGTAGACGATTATCAATTTGGCGGTGGTGCTGGTATGGTAATGATGGTACAACCTATCGACGATTGTATTTCGAAACTAAAAAGCGAAAGAACCTACGATGAAATCATTTACATGACTCCAGATGGTGAAACCCTAAATCAAAAAATGGCCAATTCCATTTCGATGTACGAAAACATCATGATTTTGTGCGGACATTATAAAGGAGTGGATCAACGTGTGCGTGATATGCACATTACGCGCGAAATTTCGATTGGTGATTATGTATTAAGTGGTGGCGAAATTGGCGCTATCGTATTTTGTGATGCAATTATCCGATTAATTCCGGGTGTTTTAAGTGATGAAACTTCGGCTTTGACGGATAGTTTTCAAGACAATTTGTTATCACCTCCTATTTATACTCGTCCTGCCGAATACAAAGGATTAAAGGTTCCAGAAGTATTGTTGAGTGGCAACTTCGGAAAAATTGAAAAATGGCGTGAAGAAATGGCCTACGAACACACCAAAAACAGAAGACCTGATTTGTTGGAAGAGTAAAATTAATATTTGAAAGAAAATTATCAATTATTAATTGTTAATTATTAAAATTATTTCATAAATTTGCACCCACTTTGAACCAACCTCTGGCGATAGACGTGTATGTTGCTTTGAATCAAATTATTATACTTATAACTATGTCAAATTTAGTTGATTTCGTTAATAACGAATTTGTTACAAAAAAAGATTTCCCTGAGTTTGGTGCTGGTGATACAATCACTGTGTACTACGAAATTAAAGAGGGTGAAAAAACTAGAACACAGTTCTTCAAAGGTGTTGTAATCCAAAGAAGAGGAACTGGTGCTACTGAAACTTTTACAATCCGTAAAATGTCTGGTGCTGTTGGTGTTGAGCGTATCTTCCCAATCAACATGCCAGCTTTACAAAAAATTGAAGTGAACCAAAGAGGTAAAGTACGTAGAGCTCGTATCTTCTACTTTAGAGATCTTACTGGTAAAAAAGCAAAAATCAAAGAAAGAAGATACAAAAACTAATTTGTACTTTCTCAAGTATAAAAAGCCGCAACAATGTTGTGGCTTTTTTTATTGAATTTTATTCAAGATTTAAGCAAATTCACCCCATTATTTCCTTCAAATTTCCTATATTTGGCAGATTTTACAAATTATATTCAAAACAAACACATAATATCCATGTCCAACCAATCTAAAATAATGTATACCATTACGGATGAGGCGCCAATGTTGGCAACACATTCGTTTTTACCTATTGTAAAAGCCTTTACTAAACCTGCTAATATTGCAATTGAAACTAGAGATATTTCTTTAGCAGGAAGAATTTTAGCTAACTTTCCAGAATTCTTAAAAGAAGACCAAAAAGTTGGTGATGCACTTACTGAATTAGGACAATTAGCTAATACTCCAGAAGCTAACATTATTAAATTACCTAACATTTCAGCTTCGGTAATTCAATTAAAAGAAGCGATTGCAGAATTACAATCTCAAGGATTCAATATTCCTAGCTATCCAGAAGAACCACAAAACGATACTGAAAAAGAAATCAAAGCTAGATATGCTAAAGTTTTAGGTTCAGCTGTAAATCCTGTATTACGTGAAGGAAACTCAGACAGAAGAGCTCCAAAAGCAGTTAAAAACTACGCTAAAGCAAATCCTCACAGAATGGGAACTTGGGCTGCTGATAGTAAAACTGAGGTTGCTCACATGAATTCAGGTGACTTTTACGGAACTGAAAATTCTACTACAGTTGAAAAAGATGGAAAATTCAGAATCGTTTTCAATTCAGATAATGGAGCAACTACGGTTTTAAAAGATTTCGCAAATTTAAAAGCGGGTGAAGTTATTGACAGTTCAGTAATGAATCTGAATGCTTTAAAACAATTCGCAGCAACAACAATTGCAGATGCTAAAGCGAAAAACATAATGCTTTCTGCACATTTAAAAGCAACGATGATGAAGGTTTCTGATCCAATTATTTTTGGAGCTATCGTTGAAACATTCTTTGCTGATGTTTACACTAAATATGCAGAACTTTTCAAATCATTAGATATCAATCCAAATAACGGATTACAAGATTTATACAACAAAATTGCAGGAATTCCTCAAGAAGCAGAAATCAAACAAGCAATTGCTGATGCTTTAGCAAACGGTCCACGTGTGGCTATGGTGAATTCAGAAAAAGGAATCACGAATTTCCACGTTTCTTCTGATGTAATTGTAGATGCTTCTATGGCTGCTTTAGCTCGTAGTGGAGGAAAAATGTGGAATGCAGAAGGAAAAGAAGAAGATACTATCGCAATTATTCCAGACCGTTCTTATGCTGGATTCTATTCGGCTTGTATCGAAGAAATGAAACAAAATGGCGCTTTAGATCCTAAAACAATTGGTTCAGTACCGAATGTTGGATTAATGGCTCAAAAAGCAGAAGAATACGGTTCTCACGATAAAACATTCCAATTAAAAGAAAACGGAACAGTTAACGTAGAAGACGAAAATGGAAACATTTTATTATCTCAAAAAGTAGAAGCGGGTGACATTTTCAGGATGTGTCAAACGAAAGATGCTCCTATTCAAGATTGGGTAAAATTAGCGGTTAACAGAGCAAGATTATCTGATACTCCAGCTATTTTCTGGTTAGATAAAGACAGAGCACACGATAGAGAAATCATCAAAAAAGTTGAGAAATACTTAAAAGATCACAATACAACTGGCTTAGACATTCGTATTATGGATGTTAAAGATGCAATGAAAGAAACCTTACGAATCATCCGTCAAGGAAAAGACGTAATTTCAGTTTCTGGAAATGTATTACGTGATTACTTAACGGATTTATTCCCAATTTTAGAATTAGGAACTTCGGCTAAAATGTTATCAATCGTTCCATTAATGAACGGTGGTGGATTGTTCGAAACAGGTGCTGGTGGTTCAGCTCCAAAACACGTTGAGCAATTTATCGAAGAAGGCTATTTACGTTGGGATTCATTAGGTGAATTCTTAGCGTTACAAGCTTCTTTAGAGCATTTAGCACAAACACAAAACAACGCAAAAGCACAAGTTTTAGCAGATACTTTAGATGAAGCAAATGCAAAATTCTTAGCTGAAGACAAATCGCCAGCAAGAAAAGTGGGTGGAATTGATAACAGAGGTTCGCATTTCTATTTAGCTTTCTACTGGGCACAAGCTTTAGCAAACCAAACTAAAGACGCTGAATTAAAAGCAACATTTGCTCCTATTGCTGAGGCAATGACTGCTAACGAATCTAAAATTGATGCAGAATTAATTGCAGCTCAAGGTAAAGAACAAAAAATTGGTGGTTACTACCATCCAAGTTTTGAATTAACCGAAAAAGCAATGCGTCCGAGTGAAACATTGAATACAATCTTAGCTCAATTGAATTAAGATTTTTAAACACAATAAAAAAGCGACTTAAACTAGACTGCCCCCAAAATTTAAGTCGCTTTTTTTATTTCTTTTCTATTGGCTTGACATATTCAATAACAAATTTAGCTGCTACTCCAGTATTCAAATTCCAATCATTAGATGTGATTAAATTATCATTTTCATCATAAATGGCAAAAGTTGCAGTATTAGGTCCGGCCAAACCTTGATTAAGAGCTACAATATCTATAAAATTATCACCTTCTCTTAAATCAATATAGCTCGTTTTAAAATCTGAATCCAAGTTAATAACATTAACTATTGTAACATCATTTAAAATAACCCTTACTTTATCACCATCGGGATCCATGTGATCGCGTGTCATTATTTTTATAACAGGAGAACTAACTTTAAATTTTCCAAAGAAAACATCTTCCCAACTTCCTTCCTGTGCTTCTTTATTTAGTTTTTTCTTTATTTCATCTCCAGGATTCTTAAAGTCATTTTTGGAAACCATAACACTCTCTTCACCTTTCTTCTGATTTAGAATTGAATAACGTTTTAAGTAGCTATCATCATTATTTAAAACACTTTTGTAGGGTAAAGAAATAGTATTAGAAGACGACTCAACTTTTGCAGGTTCGTCCCAATTTAACTTCAGCTTTGAAGTTTTAAAAGGAGAATCTTTTTGAGCCAAAACCGACACAAATTGAAATAGAAAAAGTAAAACAAATAATTTGGTTTTCATTTGAACTGCATTGAAAGTGGTAAATTTAAAACAATTATTGATTTTTGATTACAAATTAACATTTGTTTTAAATTATTGCATATTTTTTTTGTGAAATTTGTAGTACAAAATTTACACCAAAATGGGGCTACAACTAAAACTTTATTGGATTTTATTCTTTTTTTCACTTTTGGGATTTAGTCAAGAAAAAGTAACACTAAGTGGAGTTGTTTCAGATGTTAATAACAACGAAACTTTAATTGGTGTCTCCGTTTACATTTCCGAATTAAATATTGGTACTTATACTAATGAATACGGCTTTTATTCTATTACTTTACCAAAAGGGAATTATTCAATTCAAGTTAGCTATATTGGATTTGAAACCTTTTCTGAAAAATTAGAAATCAATCAAAATGTAAAGAAAAACTTTGGTCTAAAAGAAAGTAAGCAAGAACTTAAAGAAGTTGTCATTACAGAAAACGCTTATAAAACCAATATCAAAAAACCGGAAATGAGCGTTAATAAATTAGCGATTACCACCATAAAACAAATGCCTGTTTTATTAGGTGAGGTTGATATTATTAAATCGCTTTTGTTTTTGCCAGGAGTTACAAATGCTGGAGAAGGCCAATCGGGTTTTAATGTTCGTGGTGGTGGAGCCGATCAAAATTTAGTACTTTTAGATGAAGCGACACTTTACAATACATCACATGTATTTGGTTTATTTTCGGTTTTTAATGCGGATGCTATTAAAGATTTAAAACTATATAAAGGCGGAATCCCAGCCCGTTTTGGAGGAAGAGCCTCTTCGGTTTTAGATGTGTATCAAAAAGACGGAAATAGCAATAAATTCAGTATGAATGGCGGAATTGGATTAATTTCCAGTCGCTTATTAGCTGAAGGTCCAATTGTAAAAGACAAAGGCTCTTTTCTTATAGCAGGAAGAGGTTCGTATGCCCATTTATTTTTGAAATTAACTGATAATAAAAACTCCGCTTACTTTTATGATTTGAACACTAAATTGAATTATAAAGTTAACGAAAATAACAACTTATATTTATCGGGTTATTTCGGACGCGATATCTTTAATTTAAATGAATCCTTCCGAAATATTTACGGAAATTCGACACTTAATGTGCGTTGGAATCACTTATTTTCCGATAAATTATTTTCTAACTTATCGCTCATTTACAGCAATTATTTTTACGGATTAGATTTAGATTTCATAGGGTTTAATTGGGAATCTACAATTCAAAACTACAATTTGAAATACGATTTTAAATATTACGCTACTGAAAAAACAAAGTTCAATTTTGGAGCTAATGTCACAAAATTTGATATCAATCCCGGCACCATAAAACCATTGAATGAAGAATCTTCAATTAACTACCGTCAATTGGATAAAAAATATGCTTTTGAAAATGCTTTATATGTCGATTTCGAACATAATTTAACTGATAAACTTGCTATTATGGCAGGAGTTCGCTTTAGTTCTTTTTACCGAGTAGGAGCTTCTACAGTAAACTATTACGATAACGATCAACCCGTTTTGTATGATGAAGAGTTGAAAATTTACGAAAAAGCAACTCCAACTTCTACAAGGTATTTTGGTTCGAATGAAAAAATAGCAGATTATTCCAACTTTGAACCTCGTTTTACGGTATCCTATGAAATTGATAAAGATCAATCCGTAAAAGCAGGTTATAACCGAATGGTTCAATACATGCAATTGGTTTCAAATACCGCATCACCTACTCCATTAGATGTTTGGACCCCAAGCGATAATTACATTAAACCTCAACTGGCTGACCAAGTTGTTATTGGTTACTTTAAAAATTTTAAGGATGGTGATTACACTTTAGAATTAGAAACTTACTACAAAAAAGTACAAAACCGAATCGATTATATTGATGGTGCCGATTTAATTGCCAACGAAGCAATAGAACAAGTTCTATTAAACGGAAGAATGCGCTCCTATGGTCTAGAAATGATGATTAAAAAAAATGAAGGACGTTTAAACGGATGGGTTTCTTACACATTATCACGCTCAGAACAACAAACACCTGGAAGAACACCAACTGAAATTGGAATCAATAATGGTGATTGGTATCGTTCTGCGTATGACAAAACCCATAATTTAGCAGTTACTGGAAGCTATAAATTAAATAAAAAATGGAGTTTTGGAGCTAATTTCACCCTTCAATCTGGTCAACCTGTTACTTATCCGAGCGGAAAATATGTTTTTCAAGGAGTAACTGTTCCAAGTTATAACTCTAGAAACGAAGACCGATTACCGACTTACCACAGAATGGACATTTCGGCGACTTTAACACCAAAAAAATATGAAAACAAGAAATTTAAAGGAGAATGGGTTTTTGGAATTTACAACATCTATAGCCGCTATAATGCTGCTTCCATATCGTTTAGACAAAATTCAGAAACTGGTGTAAATGAAGCCGTAAAACTTTCTATTTTCGGAATTGTGCCTTCGGTTTCTTATAATTTTAAATTTTAATTTTATGAAAAATATATTTCTATGTAGCGTTTTACTATTCCTAACATTATTTAATAGTAGTTGTGAAAAAGTAGTAGATATTGAATTAGACAATTCAGATCCAAAATTGGTTATTGATGCCATCATCAAATGGGAGAAAGGAACAACAGGTGAAAATCAAACCATAAAGTTAAGTTTAACAAATGATTTTTATACCAATGAAATTCTTCCTGCTAATGGTGCTATTGTTACCGTTACAAATAGTTCCAATGTAGTTTTCAATTTTATTGAAGTCCCAAATACAGGAGATTATGTTTGTGATAACTTTCAACCTGTAATTGGCGAAATTTATACATTAGAAATTCTATATGATGGAGAAATATATACTGCATCTAGCGCTTTATATCCTACTCCATATATCATTAATGTTCAACAGGAAACAGTAGTTGGAATTAGTGGTGAAGACGAAATTCAAATTAAATATTTCTATCAAGATAATGGAGCTGAAGAAAATTATTATCTATTAGGTGTTAAAAATCCAAACAAACAATTTCCAGAATTCGGTGTAGTTAGCGACGAGTTTTTTCAAGGAAACGTTATGTTTGGTTTTTACGGTAGTAGTGAAACGGAACCTGGGATTACGCTAGATTTAAGCGTTCAAGGCGTTTCAAAAAGCTATTATAACTACATGAATAAATTAATTGCAATTGCCGGAAGTGGTTCTGGAAATCCATTTGCAACACCACCAGCTACCGTTAGAGGAAATATTAGTAATATATCAACTAACTCAAATTATCCGCTGGGTTATTTCTTTTTGAGTGAAATTGATACGGTTAGTTATTTGGTTCAATAATCCTTCAAAAACAATTTCAATTTCAAGAACAAATATCAAAAAATGACAGTTGAAGTTGCGTTTGTTCTTGCACTTAATTTTTATTAACGATATATTTACGGCATTAAATCTAAAAAATGTCATCACACCATATTGTTCGCGACGACCAAGAACCTGCATTAATCATTGCTAATGGCGCATCCTGTAGCGAAGAATTAATGGGACAATTGTTAGAATGGTCACCATTAGTGATTGTTTTAGACTCAGCAATTGAACGTGTTTTAGAATTAGACATTAAAGTCGACGTTTTATTGGGCGATTTTGACCGAGGTTTTAAACCTGAATATTATTTAGATAAACAATATCCGTTAGAAATTGTTCATACACCCAATCAAGATAAAACCGATTTAGAAAAAGCCTTTGATTATCTTATCGAAAAAGGTCATAAAGCGGTAAATGTAATTTGGGCGACTGGCAAACGTGCTGATCATACAATTACCAACATTACAAGTATCGTTAAATTCAGAAATCAATTGAAAATAGTATTGCTTGACGATCATTCTAAAATATTTTTATTACCCAATACCTTTGAAAAATGGTATACTAAAAACACTCCTATTTCACTCATTCCAATAGGAGAAGTTACCGGAATTCATTCTTCTAATCTTTTTTATCCATTATCCAATCATTCACTAACCATTGGATATAAAACAGGAAGTAGTAATTATGTTTCCGAAGATGGAATAGTGACAATTACTCACGAAAAAGGCGATTTGTTATTAATGGAATGTTGGGATTAACTTTGTAACTTTGTACCTTACATTTTACACTTTGTACTTTAATGAAATTCCAAGTCGTATCTGAATACAAACCTACTGGTGACCAACCTCAAGCCATTGAAAAACTTTCAAAAGGCATTTTAAATGGTGAAAAATACCAAACATTATTAGGGGTTACAGGTTCTGGAAAAACATTTACCGTGGCTAATGTAGTGCAAGAAGTACAACGACCAACACTTATTTTAGCGCATAATAAAACTCTTGCAGCTCAATTATATTCCGAATTCAAGCAGTTTTTTCCAAATAATTCGGTACAATATTTTGTTTCGTATTACGACTATTACCAACCCGAAGCTTTTATTCCCGTTACCGGAACTTATATTGAGAAAGATTTATCGATTAATGATGAATTAGAAAAATTACGTTTAAGTACAACTTCCGCCCTACTTTCGGGTCGAAGAGATATTATTGTAATTTCATCCGTTTCTTGTTTGTATGGAATTGGAAATCCGGTTGAATTTCAAAAAAACGTAATCAATTTAGAAGCAGGTCAGCAAATTTCGCGTACCAAATTACTACATCAATTAGTACAAAGTTTGTATTCGAGAACCGAAGCAGAATTTGCCGCTGGAAATTTCAGAATCAAAGGCGATATTGTGGAAATCTTCCCAAGTTATGGTGATGAACCTTTCCGAATCCACTTTTTTGGAGATGAAATTGAAGAAATTGAAGCTTTTGATCCAACCACTGCAAAAGTGATAGAACGATACGAAAAACTAACAATTTATCCAGCGAATATGTTTGTGACTTCGCCTGATGTGTTACAAAACGCTATTTGGGCTATCCAACAAGATTTGGTCAAACAAGTGGATTATTTCAAAGAAATTGGCAAACATTTAGAAGCAAAACGCTTGGAAGAACGCACGAATTTCGATTTAGAAATGATTCGAGAATTGGGCTATTGCTCTGGAATTGAAAATTATTCGCGCTACCTTGACGGAAGAGAACCTGGAACAAGACCTTTCTGTTTATTGGATTATTTTCCAGATGATTATTTAATGGTGGTGGATGAAAGTCACGTTACGATTTCACAAGTGCATGCCATGTATGGTGGCGATAGAAGTCGTAAAGAAAACTTGGTAGAATATGGTTTCAGATTGCCTGCTGCTATGGACAATCGCCCACTAAAATTTGAAGAATTTGAAGCCTTACAAAATCAGGTTATTTACGTTTCGGCAACACCTGCTGATTATGAATTACATAAAACAGAAGGTGTTTATGTAGAACAAGTCATTCGTCCAACAGGTTTGCTTGACCCAATTATTGAAATTCGACCAAGTGCCAACCAAATTGATGATTTAATTGAAGAAATTCAAGTGCGATGTGAAGCTGATGAACGCGTTTTAGTTACTACTTTAACCAAAAGAATGGCAGAAGAATTAGCAAAATATTTGACTAAAGTTTCGATTCGTTGTCGCTATATTCACTCCGATGTAGATACGTTGGAGCGTGTGGAAATCATGCAAGATTTACGAAAAGGAATTTTTGATGTGTTAATTGGAGTGAATTTACTTCGTGAAGGTTTGGATTTACCCGAAGTTTCGTTAGTTGCGATTTTAGATGCCGATAAAGAAGGTTTTTTAAGAAGCCATCGTTCGTTAACACAAACTGTAGGTCGTGCTGCTCGTAACGTAAATGGAAAAGCCATTATGTATGCGGATAAAATTACCGCTTCGATGCAAAAAACCATTGACGAAACCAATTACAGAAGACAAAAACAAATCGACTACAATACCAAAAACGGATTAGCACCAAAAGCTTTGAATAAAAGTTTAGGAAGTGCATTAAGTGGTAATTCTGTTTCTACAGGTTACTTTGAAAAAGAAGCTCTAAAAGCGGCCGAACCCGAAAGTTTATACTTGAGTAAACCCGAAATTGAGAAAAAAATTAGAGATTTACGCAAAATGATGGAAAAAGCGGCTAAAGAATTAGATTTCATGCAAGCAGCGAAATTGCGTGACGAAATAAAAGTTTTACAAGAGAAAATTAAATAAAAACACATATGAGCAAAATTGAAAACATTCTAAAATTAGAAGACGAAATCAAAATCATTGAAGCTATTGGAGAAATCATTTGGCAAAAAAAAGAAGAAACAGAAGATTTCTCATCGTTAACCGATGAAGAGAAAGTATTCGTTTTTGTAGATTTATTTGAAGGTGCTATGGGAGAAGGCGGTTTTCAATTCTTTTTTAGTTCAGAAGCAGGTGATTTTGCAGAAGAATTTATCACATCGTATAAAGAAATTAAAGCATTTAAAACAGCTGAATTGATTTCAAAAGCGCTTGGCTTATTTCCAGCTAAAACTTATTCGCCTGACGTGGAAAAAAGATTAACATTCATTGAAAAAGCAGATGAAAACATCATTTCAGGTTGGGAAGACTTAGACGAATTATTTTTCGAAGACGAAACTGAAGAAGATATCGTAACGTTAATCGTAGATTATATTAAAGCCAATGAAAATCAATTTGGAGCTTAAGTGTTTTAAAATAAATTTTATACTTTTAAGTAATCAATCATAAAACAATAAAGTATGGCAACAGTAAATGTATATCTTACCTTTAATGGTAATACAGAAGAGGCTTTTAATTTTTACAAATCGGTTTTTGGAGGCGAATTTACTTATATAGGCAGATTTAAAGATATGCCAACTGATGAAAATTGTCCTCCACCAAGTGAGGAAGAAGGCAATCGCATCATGCATGTAAGTTTACCTATTAGCAAAGAGACTATTTTAATGGGAAGTGATAGTACTTCGTTTAGTGGCGATGTTACTTTTGGAAATAATTTCTCTGTATCGATAAATGCGGACAGCAAAGAAGAAGCCGATACATTATTCAACGGGCTTTCTGCAGGCGGAAACATTATTATGCCAATGGAAAAAACATTCTGGGGTGCTTATTTTGGCATGTTTACTGATAAATTCGGTATTAATTGGATGGTAAATTTCGACGAAGTTCCAGCAAACTAATTATGTTGCTCAGTAAAAACGGACAATAAAACATCTCCCTCAACCATTCGGTTTGGGGAGTTTTTCATTAAATTCAGTACGCGTTTCATAGCATACGGATTCAATCCCATGTTAATTCCAATTTCGTTGATTTTAATTTGTTCGGCATCGTGCAAAACACCATCGCAATGCATTAACAAGGCCAAACGATAAAACTGACAAATTCGGTGAAACTCATCTTTTATTACAGTAACTTCCCTTCTATTTTCAAATAACTTATGAAAAACAGTTTTCTCGATTTCTAATTCCATGGCTACCATTTCTAAAAAATCGTATTCTCTATCATGCAATTCGCCATCAATTAAGGCAAAACCTATCATTTCCTGTAATAAACTTATTTTTTCTTGGTAACTGTTCATCAAAATAGTATTTTTAAGTTTTAGATGAATTCAAATATAAAAATGAAAAAGCAGTATTTCCCATTTTTGTTCTTTTTTTTATTAACATCTCTTTCGGGATGGTCGCAAGGCAAAGTTACTTCTTTTATGATTGAAGCTCCACAATTACAGACTTCAAAGAAAATTTGGTTGTATTTACCACACAATTACAACACTTCTGAGAAGAAATATCCCGTAATTTACATGCACGATGCCCAAAATTTATTTGATAATAAAACTTCATATGCTGGCGAATGGCATGTGGATGAAACCTTAGATAGTTTAAAAGCGGAAGTCATCATTGTAGGAATTGAACACGGCAATGAAAAACGAATGGATGAACTTACACCTTATCCAAATGAAAAATACGGTGGCGGAAAAGCCGATGCTTATTTGGATTTCATTGTAACTATCTTAAAACCTCATATCGATACCAATTACAGAACGAAAACAGGTAAAATGAATACCGCTATTGCAGGAAGTTCACTTGGCGGACTCGTTTCTTATTACGCCATTTTAAAATATCCTAAAATATTTGGAAAAGCAGCTATTTTTTCTCCATCATTTTGGTTTAACAATACTATTTATACTTTGACTGAAAACACCAAAAATCTCAAAACCAAATTGTACTTTATGTGCGGTGATAGTGAAGGCGAAACCACAGTAGCCGATATGGATAAAATGGTAGACTTGGTGAACGATAAAAGATGCACTTGCATACATTTAACAAAAAAAGTAGTAATTGTTAATGGTAAACATAATGAAAAATTATGGGCGAAAGAATTTGGAAAAGCGTACCTTTGGCTCTTCTAAATGAATTAATAATTTAGAAATTGAATATTTAAAAAAGACACAGAATGAATAACAACGATATATTTAAAAAGTTACGTGTAGCCTTACAATTACGTGATGACCAAATTATTGAAATTTTGAACTTAGTAAATTTCAGAGTTTCAAAAGGCGAATTAGCAAACGTATTTAGAAGTGAAGACCATCCCAACTTTATGGAATGTGGCGATCAATTATTACGCAATTTCTTAAACGGATTAGTCATTCATTTGCGTGGCACTAAAGAAGACCCTAAAAATCCGAAAGAAGTTTTAGATCAAATTGCAAAAAACAAAGCCCCACTTTACAAAGAAGACAAGAAACCGGATTTTAAAAAAGAGGGCGAGAAAAAACCTTTTAAACCAAAAGGCACTCCCGCTAAAAAACCATTTGGACAAGGCAAACCTTCCGACAAAAAGCAAAAACCAGAAAGCCCAGTAGAACGTTTTAAGTTTAACTCTGGTAAAAATAAAAAGTAAACAAAATCCTCAAGTAATTGAGGATTTTTTTGTTTAAGAAGTTTGAGATTAATTTTTTATTTTTGAGAGACAAAATTAACGCTTCTGAGTATGGTTTAAATTGAATTTATTGATTTAGACAACTCTAAAAACATACAAAAAATGAAAAACTTCTTAACTTTAATTTTCATATTTATTTTTATAAATTCATTTTCACAAACAAAATCAAAGACCGTATATTTTGAAGTTTACTATGAAAAAGATTACCCATTAGCTGGAGGGAATATAGTTGAAAAAAAAGAAGGAAATTTAAACGAAACA
This sequence comes from Flavobacterium sp., assembly GCF_041911335.1. Classification (GTDB taxonomy): domain Bacteria; phylum Bacteroidota; class Bacteroidia; order Flavobacteriales; family Flavobacteriaceae; genus Flavobacterium. Next base: position 95,149 of record NZ_JAYRPD010000037.1, on the reverse strand, counting down.
ACCACTGATTTTAACGGCAATGCTCAACTAATAGTTACTAATTTTAATTCAGAATTCGAACTAAGTTATACTGGTCCACATGTGATATTTAAAATTCCTGAGAAAACAGACAAAATAAAAATCAATATTGATAGAAGAAGAATTGAGTATTATTTCGAGGGTAAAGCTATTAAGCGAGAAAAAAATAAGTTAATAGGATTTTAAATAATCCATCACAATAATATAAATCACCTCAAACATAAAACAAAACCATGGCACTAATCAATCCACACATCAATTTCAACGGCAATGCCGAAGAAGCGTTTCGTTTTTACCAATCGGTATTTGGTGGCGAGTTGGCTCAAATTATGCGTTTCAAAGATTTGGCAAGTGAAGAATTTCCAGTTCCAGAAAACGAAGCCAACAAAATCATGCACATTGCATTGCCAATTGGCAACAACATTTTAATGGGAAACGATGTGCCTGAAATTATGGGTCGTGTAAATGAAAATGAAAACCGTTCCAAGATTTCCGTTAGTGCAGCAAGTAAAGAAGAAGCAGACCATTTATTCAAAGGGCTTTCAGCTGGCGGCACTGTCGAATATCCGATGAGTGATAGTCCTTGGGGTTCTTACTTTGGCATGTTTAGAGATAAATACGGCATCGAATGGATGATTAATTTTACAGGAAAATAAACAAAAATAACAGGTTCGAATTAAATTCCCATTGCCTTCTCTATTAAAAACAATTACTTAAATAATGAAATTAAAATCATTTTATATAGCGCTTTTCATACTTACTAGTGCTTTTGGGTTTTCCCAATTAAAAACCATAAAAAACAAAACTACATATCCGTTTTGGATTAATGTTCCCGAAAAAGAAAGCACGGAAAAACAACCTGTTTTAATTTTTCTTCACGGAAAAAGTCTTTCAGGAACTGATCTAAATCGTGTTAGAAGATATGGGGTTTTACGTGCAATGGATAAAGGAAAAAAAATTCCAGCTATTGTAGTTGCACCACAATTAGCTAAGGGAAGTTGGAATCCAGATAAAGTCTTAGAAGTTTTAGAATATGTAAAGATAAACTACAACGTAGATGAATCAAGAATTTATGTTTGTGGTATGAGTTTAGGTGGTTATGGTACTTTACATTTTGCAGGAAAACACGCGGATAAAATCACCGCAGCCGTTGCTATTTGTGGTGGTGGTAATGTTAGTGATGGTTGTAAATTGGCCACAATTCCACTATGGATTCAACATGGTGATGTGGATTATATTGTACCCATGTCGGAATCAAAAAAAGTAGTAGAGGCAATAAAAAAATGCGATGAGAGTGCCGATGTTACTTTAACCATTATTAAAGGTGGAAATCATGGAAATGTAGAACGTCTTTTTCATGAAGATGCTATGTATGATTGGTTATTTAAACAGAAAAGAGAATAATTATTCCTGTTTTAAAATCAAAATTTACCTCTTAAACACTTCCAAACTTAAGGTTAAATTTCTCAATAAATAATTTCATTGCTGCACTTTTAACAAAAATTGCAATATGAAATATTTACTTGTTTTGCTTTTAACTCCTTTTATCATGAATGATTTTTTACTCTTTGACTTCAATGAAAATACCAATCCTCGTGAGTGGAGAATCATAGATGATGTAGTGATGGGAGGAATTTCTGATGGAAAATTCAAAATTGACGAAAATGGAAATGGTGTATTTTTTGGAAGAGTTTCGACCGAAAATAATGGAGGCTTTTCATCGGTTCGCTATCAAATGAAAACTAAAGATATTAGTAATGTTTCCAAAGTTAATATTCGATTAAAAGGTGATGGTAAAAACTATCAATTTAGAATAAAAGACGATGTCGATTCTTATTATTCGTATATCACAACCTTTAAAACTTCAGGTGAATGGGAAACCGTTACCCTAGAGTTAAAAGATTTATATCCTTCATTTAGAGGTCAAACATTAAACTTACCCAATTTTAATGGCAAAGTTTTGGAAGAAATTGTATTTCTAATAGGAAATAAAAAAGATGAATCTTTTGAATTGAAATTGGATAAAATCGAATTAGTAAAATAAAATCGGCAGCTTAAAAAATATAGTATCTTTGCTGTATGAGTATCACATTATTATCTTCTCCTTTACAAGGATTTACCGATTTTAGATTCCGAAACGCTTTCCACAAACACTTTGGTGGCATAGACACTTTTTATTCGCCTTACATCAAATTGAATGGAAAATTGGTGGTAAAAGGTTCGTACGAACGTGATATTCTTCCTGAAAATAATGACACTTTAGAAGTCATTCCGCAGATAATTACTAATGATGCTGAAGAATTTTTATTCGTAGCTAAATATGTGCAGCAATTTGGTTACAAGGAATTGAATTGGAACTTAGGTTGTCCGTATCCTATGGTAGCCAAGTGTGGAATGGGTTCAGGATTAATTAGTAACACATCGCAAATTGAAAATATTTTAAAACGAGTTCACAATGAAACCGATATTATTGTTTCGATGAAAATGCGGATGGGTTATGAAAATCCAACCGAAATTTTAGATGTTTTCCCAATTTTAGAACAATATCCGATTAAAAATATTGCCATTCATGCGCGAATTGGTAAACAATTGTACAAAGGTGGTGTCGATTTAGATTCGTTTCAGAAATGTCTAGACACTTCCAAACAGAAGATTTATTACAATGGAGATATTACTTCGGTAGCGAAATTCAAAGAATTACAAAATCGTTTTCCTTCCGTTGATCATTTTATGATAGGCAGAAGTTTAATTGCCGATCCTTTTTTACCTTCAATGATAAAAAACAATACTACTGAATATCCGAAAAACAGATTCGAAATTTTTGAAGCTTTTCATGATGAAATTTATCAACAATATGATGCATATTTACAAGGTCCAACGCCTATTCGTATGAAAATGTTAGGCTTTTGGGAATACTTTTCAGAATCATTTTCAAATCCACAAAAGACATTCAAAAAGATAAAAAAAGCGGGAAATAGCAAGAATTACGAAGCTGCTGTTAAAGAGATTTTTAAAAATGGGTAATCAAGGACAATTACAAATTCAAAAGTCAAATCTAATTCAAATAAGTAAAACGCTCTGTGTCTCTCTTTTCAACAAAATCAAAAAACTCGGCGTATCTCTGTGTAAAACTAAATCTTAAATCGATCTCCTAATTTTTTCCCAATCAAATAAGCGATTCCAATTCCTAAAATTAAAATCCAAAGATTCATAAAGATATAAAGCGTATAAGCAATTGGATTTTCAGTTGAATTGAAGCAATAATTATCAATTAGGAAACAAAATTGTGTAGTCTCTTTAGAAAATAACGACAACGCAAAACTCATCAAAAAAGTAATTCCAATCGCCGACAAAACATAAACTACGTTTTTATTCATCGGTTTTTTGCCTGTTGGGGCAAATACATTTCGTTCTGCTTCAGTACGTTTGTTGTTCTGAAGGGACCAAATTACTTTTTTAGCTTCGTCGTCTACATTCATATCAAAAATAAATTACAAGTTCAAGGTCAAAAATCAAATTCAAGTTCAAGTTCAAAAACTATTACAAATTCAAGCGCAAAATAAGTGAAACGCTCTGTGCAACTCTAATCATCACAATCAAGGTCAAAAAAACTCGGCGAATCTCTTTGTAAATTTTAACGCAAAGGTGCAAAGTCTTTCGCAAAGTTATTTTTAAGATTATTTAAGGTCTAATCTCTGTGTAAAAAGAGACGCTTTCAGCGTGACAAGTTTGTGTGTAACAAAGCTCGGCTTTAAATTATTTTAATAAAGTAACTAATGTTGCAAAATCCACTTTTTGTTGCTCACCAGTAGCTAAGTTTTTCAATCCAAATTCTTCACGCTCTATTTCTGATTCTCCTACAATTACTGCAAATGGAATTCCTCTTCTATCGGCGTGTTTGAATTGTTTGTCAATTTTCGATTTATCAGGATATAATTCCACTTTTATTCCTTTTTGACGCAATTTACCGATGGCTTTCATCGCATACAAGGCTTCTTTATCACCAAAGTTCAAGAATAACGCTTTTGATGTCGCTAAAACGGCTTCTGGGAATAAACCTACTTCTTCCATTACCAAAGCAATTCGGTCTAAACCAAACGAAATTCCAACGCCCGACATGTTTTTCAACCCGAAAATCCCTGTCAAATCATCATAACGACCACCGCCACCAATTGAACCCATAGCGACACCTTTTGGTGCAGCGACTTCAAAAATGGCTCCTGTGTAATAATTTAAACCACGTGCTAATGTAACATCTAAATCCAAGAAAGCGGTTTGTAAACCTAAAGTCGAAACGTTATTACAAATAAATTGCAACTCGTTAACCCCTTTCATTCCTTCTTCAGAATTCGCTAATAAATTCGCTAATTTTTCTATTTTTTCATTGATAGTTCCTGTGAAATTGAACAATGGTTGTACTTTTTCAATCGCTGTTTCTGAAATGCCTTTTTCTAACATTTCTTTTTTCACACCGTCTTCACCTATTTTGTCTAATTTATCTAACGCTACCGTAAAATCAATCAATTTATCCGAAGCGCCAATAACCTCAGCAATTCCAGATAATATTTTACGATTGTTAATTTTAATCGTAACGCCACCTAAACCTAATTGCGTGAAAACCGAGTCATACAATTGCACCAACTCCACTTCTTGCCAAAGCGAATTAGAACCCACCACATCAGCATCACATTGATAAAACTCTCTAAAACGTCCTTTTTGAGGTCGATCTGCTCTCCAAACTGGTTGAATTTGGTAACGCTTGAACGGAAACTCAATTTCGTTTTGGTGTTGCACCACATAACGCGCAAAAGGAACGGTTAAATCGTAACGAAGGGCTTTTTCGGAAATATGACTTGTTAACTTCAAGCTATCTCTATTTTCTAATAAAGTAGCATCCGCTTTAGCCAAATAATCTCCCGAATTCAAAATCTTAAAAATCAGTCGATCCCCTTCTTCACCGTATTTTCCCATTAAGGTTTCTGAGTTTTCAAATGAAGGCGTTTCAATAGGTTGAAAGCCAAATTTCTCAAAATTGGTTTTTATCGTACTGAAAATATAATTGCGTTTCGCCACTTCTGCTGGTGAAAAATCTCGGGTTCCTTTTGGTATGCTTGGTTTTTGTGCCATTTTTCTAATGTGTCAATTTGAAAATGTGTCAATAAGACAATTCTGATTTTTTGTAGTGCAAATATCGAACATATTCGGCAGTATAAAAAATCAAATATATCAAAACTGAATTCTTTATAAATCTAATTGTCAAATCGAGCGAAGTCGAGATTAATTCATTATAAAATTCTCGACTACGCTCGAACTGACAAATTTCTCGCTTTAAACTGTAACAAAAAAAAGATTATTCAGTCTTATAGTCATGGTAGGATTATTTAAGGAAAATACAAAAATTGCGCTTGATTCCATTAGAAGTCAGGCTTTGCGTACTTCGTTAACGGTTATGATTATTGCTATTGGAATAACGGCTTTGGTTGGGATTCTAACGGTGGTTTCTGCATTAGAAAATACGATATTGAAAGATTTTGCTTCCATGGGAGCGAATACTTTTTCTATTAGTCAATACGATTTTTCTTCTGAAATCAATCAAAACGATACGGAGCAACGTGTTAATCCTATCATCAGCTATCCCGAAGCAAAATCGTTTCAAGATAAATTTAACTTTCCGTTTACTACTACTTCCCTATCCTTTACAGCTGGTTCAGCCATCGAGGTAAAATACGGAGAAAAGAAAACCGATCCTGAAATTTCGGTTTTAGGTGTGGATGAAAATTTTTGTCCAAATAAAGGTTTAGAAGTCGTAAAAGGGAGAAATTTTAATTCCTTCGACATATCTAACAATAATTACGTTTGTATTTTAGGTTCCGATTTTGAAAAAGGATTATTTGAAAACATTAATCCAATTGACAAAACGATTTCGATTCGTGGAGCTAAATTTAAGGTGATTGGAGTTTTAAAAGAAAAAGGTTCAACGTTTGGAAACAGTCAGGATTTACGTGTTTTGATTCCAACACAAGTAGCACGTTCATTATTTTCTGCTCCGAATATCAATTACGATTTAGACGTTATGGTGATGAACGAAGGTTTATTAGATGAAGCGGTGGATGATGCAATAATAACGATGCGAAGAGTTCGTAAATTGAGTCCGGTTGAAAAAGATAATTTCGGAATTGAACGAAGCGACGATTTGATTCAAACCTTACTTTCCAACACAGCAGTATTGGCAATTTCGGCTTGGGTAATAGGAATTATTACGGTTTTTGGTTCTTCAATTGCGTTGATGAACATCATGTTGGTTTCCGTTACCGAAAGAACGCGTGAAATTGGTGTTAGAAAATCGCTTGGCGCGAAACGAAGTACAATTGCGTGGCAGTTTTTCACAGAAACTTTAGTCATTGGTCAATTAGGTGGCGTTGTTGGAATCATCTTAGGAATTTTAATCGGATTTGGAATTGCATCTGCAATTGGATTTTCATTCACAATTCCATGGATGGCAATTATAGCGGCTTTCATTACAACGTTTATTGTAACGATTGTTTCTGGCTTATATCCTGCAATAAAAGCATCGAAATTAGATCCTGTGGAAGCGTTGCGATATGAGTAATTAGTTTTTTTTACTTTTCACATCTTATCATTCGATCATTTCCGTAAATATCTTTTTTCAACTCGATATTTTTGAAACCTAGATTTTGCAACAATTCAACGGTTTCTTTCCCTAAATATTGATTGATTTCGAAGAATAATAATCCGTTTGGAGTTAAGTTTTTCAACGCCAGTTGTGCTATTTTTCTATAAAAAAGTAAAGCGTCGGTATCTTCCACAAATAGCGCTAAATGTGGCTCGTATTCCAAGACATTTTTCTTGATTTCTTCTTTTTCCAAATTACGAACATAAGGCGGATTTGACACAATGATATCGAAGGAAGTTGGGAGTTGGGAGTTGGGAGTTGGGAGTTGAGATAAATCTTCAACTTCTAATATGTTAGTTTGAATAAAATTGATTTCAACCTTATTTGATATTGCATTTCTTTTTGCTACTTCTAATGCTTTTTCGGAAACATCAATAGCTGAAACATTAGCTTGTGGTAAATTAGCTTTCAACGAAATTGGAATACATCCTGAACCAGTTCCGATATCTAGAATATCAAACTTTTGACTTTTGACTTTTGACTTTTGACTTTCAATAATCCATTCAATAAGTTCTTCCGTTTCTGGTCTTGGAATTAAGGTGTTTTCATTCACTTCAAATCGCAACCCATAAAACCAAGTTTCACCCATGATGTATTGAATGGGCTTTTCTTGTTGTAAATCCGCTAAAATAATATTCCACTTTTCAACTTCTGCATCTGAAAGTTCAAAATTCGGATTCAAAGCCAAATCAACTCGCTTTAAATTATGCAAATACTCCGTTAAGATGAAAAAGAAACTTTCGATTTCTTGTTCGTCTTGACTATTTTTTAATGAATCGAAAAAGTGGGTTTTGTATTTTTTTAGTAGCATAAGCTAAATTGGTCTTAATTCTTAATTCTCAAATCTTAATTCTACAATTTCTTAGTCATCCAAACTTCACAGCTGTTATGACCTGTATTTCCCATTGGACCATCTATATTTTCAAAACCTATTCTTTTGTATAATTTTTGGGCGGTTGTCATGAAAGATAAAGTTTCTAAATAACAGATTTCAAATCCTTGTTTTTTTAGCAAATTCCAAGCACTTTTCAATGATTTTTTCGGCATAACCCGTTCCTCTGATTTCAGGAGCAAAGTACATTTTTTGTAATTCACATACAGATGCATCTGCATTTTCTAGAGGTGTAACTCCGCAACCACCAACCACTTTTCCCTCATGTTCCACCACATAATAAACAGAACGTGGCGCTTGATATACTTCATATAACGTATCTAAAATTGGGTCGGCATAAGCTGTTCCTACTTTTGGCGCATCGAGTTCATGAAAAATATCGCGAATTACCTTTGCAATCGACACATTATCTTTTTGTTGGATTTCTCTAATTAACATAGCATTTTTATTGTTGGGTAAAATTACATAAATTAACTTGAGATTGTTTTAAACATAGAAGTCATTTAAGTTTTTTTACCTTTTCATAAGATTTAAAAAGCACATAAAAGAAGACAAAAAACTTATACAAGCTTAAAAATTAACTCCTTAAACATTTTCAAACTTATATGACATATATGTTTAATTTTATACTCTTAAAAATACTACTTTTGTATTATGACGACGCACGAAATTTACATGAAACGCTGTATTGAACTCGCTAAAAATGGTTTGGGAACGACGTATCCAAATCCGTTAGTGGGAAGTGTAATTGTTCACGATGGTAAAATCATTGGCGAAGGTTGGCACAAAAAAGCAGGCGAACCTCATGCGGAAGTCAATGCTGTGAATTCGGTAAAAGATAAATCGTTATTGAAAGAAGCTACGATTTACGTGAGTTTAGAACCGTGTAGTCACTTCGGAAAAACGCCTCCGTGTTGCGATTTAATTATTGCGAATGAAATTCCGAATGTAGTTGTTGGAACCGTTGACCCTTTTGCAAAAGTGGCTGGAAATGGCATCAAAAAACTAGTTGAAAGTGGCAAAAATGTAACCGTTGGTATTTTAGAAGACGAATGCAACGAACTCAACAAACGTTTTTTTACCTTTCATCAAAAACAAAGACCTTATATTATTTTGAAATGGGCGGAAACAGCTGATGGCTTTATTGCTCCACTTTCGAAAGAAGAAAAAGTTCCCGTTTGGATTACAAATCCATATTCCAGACAATTGGTTCACAAATGGCGTACGGAAGAACAAGCTATTTTAGTGGGAACCAACACCGTTTTAGACGATAATCCAAAATTAGATGCCCGAGATTTTTCAGGAAATTATCCGATTCGAATTGTGTTGGATAAATCAGGAAAAATTTCTGAAAACTATCACGTTAAAAATAATTCCCAAAAAACAATTTTTATTACGGAAAGCGAAAATTTCATTTCAACTGAAAATTGTATCTATGAAAATGCTATCTTTGATATTCACCTAATTTCTTCAATTTGCGATATTTTGTATAAAAACGACATACAATCCGTTATAATTGAAGGAGGAAGTAAAACGCTGCAATCCTTTATAGATGCGAATTTATGGGATGAAGCACGTGTTTTCAAAGGAGACACAACATTTCAAAACGGCATATTAGCCCCAAATATTTCCGGAAATCCGGTTGCTGGTTTTGACATAATGAATGATGAACTTAAAATTTTCAAGAATTATGATTGAAGCAATTATTTTTGATTTTGGCGATGTATTTATCGATTTGAACAAACAAGCAATTGATTCTGAATTTAGAAAACTAGGCTTAACCGCTTGGCATGATGATTTAGACACTTTGAATAAAAAGTACGAAATTGGAAAAATTGACGAACTTGAATTCATACAAGGTTTTCAAAAACATCTACCAAATGCTGATTTAACAGAAATTAGAGCCGCTTGGAATTCTATTTTGGGCGATTTCCCCTTGTATCGCTTGGAATTTTTACAAATGATTTCTTCAAGATATCGCTTATTTCTTTTAAGCAATACCGATCATACTCACATTGAGAAATTTGAACATAAAGAAGGACAAACGTTTGCTCGCGATTTTTACAGTTGTTTCGAAAAAGTGTATTTCTCCTATGAAATTGGTTTAAGAAAACCAGATGAAAACGCTTTCAAATATGTAATCAACAACCATAATTTGAATCCAAAAAAAACACTATTTATCGACGATAAAAAAGAAAACACCGATGTTGCAGAAAAACTTGGACTTCAAGTTTGGAATCTAAAACCTGGAACAGATGATGTTACCCAAATTTTTGATAAAAAAATAATATACTAATCCGTGATTTATTTACTACTAAGCATTTTATTTAATGCTGTCCTTTTTGTTATTATTAAATTATTCGCCAAATTCAATATTGATGCCTTACAAGCTTTAGTAGTAAATTATTTTGTAGCATTTTTGGTCGGACTTTTCTTTTTAGATTCGAGTATTGTACCAACAGAAATTATTAGTGAAGATTGGTTTAAAGGAAGTCTTCTTTTGGGATTTGTTTTTATCTCTACTTTTTACGCTACTACCCTAACTTCGCAACGAAACGGACTTTCGGTGGCTTCGGTGGCATCTAAAATGTCGGTAATAATTCCTATTTCATTAGGTGTAATTTTATATAACGAAAACCTTGGTTTTATTAAAATTATTGGGATTTTGTTAACATTAATAGCAGTATATTTTACTTCAAAAAAAGAAACTGGCGAAGTGCAACAAGCTTCGAATCTCCTCTATCCTATTTTGGTGTTTATTGGGGCCGGAACTATTGATGCGAGTTTAAAATACTTGCAAACATTCCATGTACCGTCGAATAAAATCGGTTTGTTTTCCTCAGTAACTTTTTTCTGTGCTTTCACTGTGGGAATACTAACGATACTATTTCTAACCCTTCGCGGAAAAATTCAATTTGCTGGAAGAAATATTTTGGGCGGAATTGCATTAGGTTTACCCAATTATTTTTCGTTGTATTTCTTAGTCAAAATGTTAGAAGCAAAAGCGTTTGAAAGTGCTACTTTATTTACCATTCATAACATTGCTATTGTAATTGTTTCTACCTTTGCAGGCATCCTTTTCTTCAAAGAAAGAATTTCCATGCGAAATGCTTTCGGAATTGGATTAGCACTATTTGCCTTATTGTTAGTTACCTATTAAAATGGATTTTCCAGAAAAAGACACGTATAAAACCATTGCAACTGCTTCTGAAGAAGTACTATATAAAGAAAAGAATAGTAAATTCTTTGGCTACGCTTTTCCTGTAACTACTGAAGAAGAAATCAAAGAAATTTTAGAACGTTTACGAAAAGAGCATTTTTCAGCGCGTCATTGGTGTTATGCGTATCAAATTGGAACTGAGAAAATTCAATACCGTGCTAATGATGACGGCGAACCAAATAATAGTGCTGGAATGCCAATCTACGGACAAATTCAGTCGTTTGAAGTTACCAATATATTAGTTGTAGTAGTTCGTTATTTTGGTGGCGTAAAATTGGGCGTTGGTGGATTAATTTCTGCTTACAAGATTACAGCCCAAATGGCATTGGAAAATTCTGAAATTGTAGAGCGAACCATTGACAAACATTTTATTATTTCTTTTGGATATGCCAACATGAATAAAGTGATGCGCATCATCAAAGAGAAAAATCTGCAAATTGTTTCTCAAAAAATGGAAATGGATTGCGAAATCGAAATTGCTACCCGAAAAAAAAATGTCCAAAATTTATTGGACACTTTTGAAAATTTATACGAAATAAAACTAACCGAAATTTAAACTTCAAGAAACGAATTTATCTTCTCGGAAACATAACTTGGGGGCAAAATTGGACGTCCAGTTTTCATATCAACAAACACTAACATTGAGTAACCCGTTGTTAATAACTCATTTGCTTCATTATAGATTTCATAGTCAAATTCTATCTTCACTGAGGTCTGACTTTTTAATATTGTCTTAACAGTCAACAAGTCATCATAACGAGCTGGCTTTTTGTAATTCATTGTCAATGAAACCACAGGAAGCATAACGCCGTTTTCTTCCATCCATTTATACGAAACCCCTAAATTTCTTAGCCATTCCACGCGTCCCATCTCAAAATACTGTGCATAATTTCCGTGATAAACTACTCCCATTTGGTCTGTTTCCGCATAACGCACACGAACTTGAAACTGATATTCTCTCATATTAAATCTATATTAAATTAACATTAAAAAAATCCTCTTAGGCTTACAATATTTTTTTTTAAAAATCAAGTCTAAAAAAATTTTTTTTACAAAAAATTGTTCACATATTTGCTAACCCAAATTAACCGAACAGAATATCCATTCTGTTCACTTTTGTAACCTATTACAAAACTAAAATAAACAAGTAATAATTAATTGAATTTATGACGAAAACTGCGCAATCGGTATGGAACAACTGTCTGTCTTTCATAAAAGACAATATTCAAGATCAAGCTTACAAAACTTGGTTTGAACCTATTCAGTCAGTTGAACTAAACGATAACGCGTTATCTATTCAAGTACCTAGTAAATTCTTCTACGAATGGTTAGAAGAACACTATGTAAAATTATTAAAAGTAGCCCTAACTAAAGAATTAGGACCAGGCGCAAAGTTATTGTATAAAATTAAAATGGAAAACACTTATGGCAATAAACTTCCATTTACTGAGCAAATTCCGAGTTACAACAGAACCGCGGTAAAACCTCAGGAAGTAGATGTGCCAATTGTGAATAAAAATCCAGAATTAAAAAACCCGTTCATCATTCCTGGAATTCGAAATTTAAAAATCGAATCGCAATTAAATGCTAATTATAGTTTTGATAATTTCCTTGAAGGAGATTCAAACCGTTTAGCAAGAAGTGCAGGTATGGCAGTTGCCAACAAACCAGGCGGAACTTCCTTCAACCCATTATTAATTTTTGGTGGAGTTGGATTAGGAAAAACGCACTTAGCTCACGCTATTGGGGTTGAAATCAAAGATAAATATCCAGAAAAAACCGTGTTGTATATTTCGGCTGAAATATTTACACAACAATATATTGATTCGGTTAAGAAAAACACGCGTAACGATTTTATTCATTTTTATCAATTAATTGATGTTTTGATTATCGATGACGTACAATTCTTATCGGGTAAATCAGGAACGCAAGATGTATTTTTCCACATCTTCAACCACTTACACCAAAACGGAAAACAAGTAATTCTTACTTCTGACAAAGCACCAGTGGACATGCAAGATATTGAGCAACGCTTACTATCTCGTTTCAAATGGGGATTATCAGCAGAATTACATCAACCCGACTACGAAACACGTATTTCAATTTTGAAAAACATTTTATTCCGTGATGGAGTGGAAATGCCAGAAGAAATTATCGAATACGTTGCTAAAAATATTAAATCTAATGTTCGTGAACTAGAAGGCGCTATTATTTCATTAATCGCTCAATCTTCTTTCAACAAACGTGAAGTTACTATTGATTTAGCTAAGCAAGTAGTTGAAAAATTCGTTAAAAACGTAAAACGTGAAATTTCAATTGATTATATCCAGAAAATTGTTTCGGATTATTTCCAATTGGATGTTGAAACGTTACAGTCAAAAACTAGAAAACGTCACGTGGTACAAGCCAGACAATTAGCGATGTTCTTTGCTAAGAAATTCACGAAAGCTTCTTTGGCTAACATTGGTTCGCAAATTGGAGACAGAGACCACGCAACGGTTCTTCACGCTTGTAAAACAGTTGATAACTTAGTTACTACTGACAAACAATTCCGTAAATTCGTTGACGATATCAACAAGAAGTTATCGCTATAATTCATGGCTACAAAAATCTTAATGGTTTGCTTAGGAAATATTTGCCGTTCTCCTTTGGCAGAAGGCATTATGCGCTCTAAACTTTCCGAAGATTTTATAGTTGATTCTGCTGGTACTGGCGGTTGGCATGCTGGAGAATTACCCGATAAACGTTCCATTTCAACTGCTAAAGGTAGAGGTTTAGACATCACCAATCAAAGAGCAAGACAATTCAAAAGAAGTGACTTTGATACTTTTGACCATATTTTTGTGATGGATAATTCCAATTACAAAGATGTTTTGGCTTTAGCTCCAAATGAAGAAGCTAAATCAAAAGTCAAACTGATTCTAAACGAAATTTTTCCAAACGAAAATGTCGATGTTCCCGACCCATATTATGGAGGTCAAGACGGATTTGAAAACGTTTTTGATATGTTAGACCAAGCTTGTGAGGAAATCGCAAGAAAACTTAAGCAATAATATCATGAAATCAAACACTTTAGGCAAACTGTATTTAATTCCAATTACACTTTCTAATCCTGGAGAAACTACGGTAGTTCCTGAAGATGTTTTGCCTCAAACTATTAAGAGAACTATTGATTTTATAGATTATTACATTGTTGAAAACGAGAAAACTGCTCGAAAATTCATCAAAAGCATTCATCCCGAAAAAAAACAACCCGATTTAAAGATTTCGGTTCTAAATAAACATACCGATTTTGCTGAACATAATGAATTCATCCAACCTTTATTAAGAGGCGAAAACATTGGATTAATGAGCGAATCTGGCTGTCCAGGTGTTGCTGACCCTGGTGCTGTTATTGTGAAATTGGCACATGAAAAAGGAATTCAAGTAGTGCCGTTAGTAGGACCAAGTTCTATTTTATTGGCTTTGATGGCTAGCGGAATGAACGGACAAAGTTTTGCTTTTAACGGCTATTTACCTATTGATAAAAACGATAAAAAACAAGCGTTGAAAAATTTCGAACGTTTGTCGCAAGATAAAAATCAATCGCAATTATTTATTGAAACGCCTTATCGCAATAATAAATTAATGGAAGATTTGTTGCAAATTCTACAACCGAGTACGCTTTTATGTGTGGCTTGTGATATTACGTTGCCGACAGAATTCATCAAAACCAAAACGGTTAACGAATGGAAAAAAGAAAAGGCCGATTTACATAATCGACCTTGTATTTTTATTATTCACAAAATGTAAAATTACTCTAAATCTACTTTAGCATTTGCATCTGCTTCGATGTGCGAAATATCGTAATTTGAAAATTTTCTGATGTAGCTTGATAACGATGTTCCAAAACCATCTTTGAAACCATTACGTCCATTACTTCTTAAATATTTTTTTACTGAACCCGCTCCGCCTAAATGCGCTGCCGCAATTAAACCTGATTCTGTAATTTCTACACCATTGATTACTCTACCTGAATATTTTTGAATTTCTTTACGTAATTCCCACTTGTTTCTAGCGATTAAAGCTTTAAAAGCTTCTTCTTGCCATTCAGCATTACGTAAAAATTCTTGAAAATCATAAATACCCACAGTGCGTAGCGTACTTCTTCCGAATTGGTATTTACCCATGTATCCGTATGGATTCACTAAATGTAATATACCTCTTGACTCTTTGTAAGCCATTTTTTGAGCAAAACCAGAAAATGATTTACCAACATTTGGCACTTTAACTGGAATAATTACTTCTTCGTTCTCATATTCATTTGGAACATGGTATTTAATTACCTCTGAGTTCGACAAATGAAATCCTTCTAATTTTTCTTCCTTAAAGGTTATAAAACCTGAAGAAACTACTAATACTAGGAGTGTCAATCCTATAAAATACGACCTTTTTTTTATCATGAATTGTTATTTCTCAGCGTCTGTCACCCATCTGAAATTACCGATGCAAATATACAAAAAAAATTAGAATATTGATTTACAGCATGTTAATCTTTTCTAAAAGTAGATGAAATGTGCTTTAAGTCCGTTATACTCATCGTATTGCAAAGTTGGTGCAGGAATTTTAATTGTGTTAAAAACCGAGAAAAGCGTCTTTAAAAAATGAGATTTTGTAGTAATTTTCGTTAAGTCAACATCCAAACTCAGATAAAATTGACGATATGGGTTTTGAATGATTCCATTTTCGATTGCTTCGGCATCTTTTCCGTACAGCATTCCTTCTCCGCCATAGCCTACGGCAAGGTTTAACCACTTAGGAACAAACTTATCTTTTGTGAACGAATGAACATTGAACGACAACCAATACGTTTGACCGTTATAATCTTTTAAAATTTCTTCGTTAAGCGATGTACCCAGAGTTTCTGGTCGTTGTGAAGCAAATTTAGTTTGATGAAATGAAAATTTAGGTGTGATGCGTTGCTCTTTCCAAAGTAATTCTTGCGATACATAAAGCGCAGTTCCCGAAACATTGGCAATTATATCGCCAGAAGATGCTCCCCATTCTTGTGAAAAACCATCAAAAACCTCAACTACAGTAAGGAATCCCAAACCCAAAGTGGAACCATAAATTAATTGTTCCTTTTGAGATGCGCCACTCCATTGCAACATTTCGGCACCTACTCTTCCTAAATGATAGGTTGAATACATATGCCCTAATTTATCCATTTGCAACCACTGATTGTTATCGTTGATGAAATGGAAACTCGATTTTGGATAGTCTTTGTACCAAAGTTGATTTAAACCAATTAAAGTAGCACCTAAAGCAGCGGATTCGCCAATGTAAACTCCAGTTCGTCTAGGCTTATTTAGTGTGTCAGAAGGTTTTAAAAAAGTATTGATATCCGATTGCGCCTGAGAAAAAATAGACACAAACAAAAAAATGAATAGCCAACTAGCCCTGATTGTAGTGGAAATCCTTTTATAAAACCCTAAAGTTTTATAAAAGATTGCAACGGAAAGCAGGAATATGGAAACCAAGTGAGCCCAAGCCATTCGCTTCTAAAAATTAACGATCAATTCCTAACTTAGTTACCCACTCTGCATATTTTTTAGCATTTACTTGGTGTGCTTCGTAACTTGATGCAAAAGCGTGATAGCCCGGTTTGTCTGGATTGGCACAGAAATAAATATAATCGTGTTTTTCAGCATTTAAAACCGCATCGATAGCCGAAACATCTGGCATAGCGATTGGACCTGGAGGTAATCCTTTGTTAATATAAGTATTGTAAGGAGAATTAATTCGCAAATCATTAAAGAAAACACGTTTGATTTCTTGGTCAAAATTACCCGAACGTTTTTTAATTGCAAAAATGACAGTTGGGTCAGCCTGAAGCGGCATATCTTGTTTTAAACGGTTTAAATAAACACCAGCTACTGTTGGTCTTTCATCTACTTTTGCTGTTTCTTTATGTACAATTGACGCTAACGTATACACTTGAATTGGAGTTAATCCTAACGCTTTTGCTTTTTCTGTGCGTTCCTTATTCCAGAAAATACGGTATTCTTTTGCTAATTTTTGAGCGATTTTGTCTGCTGGTGTATTCCAATAGAACTCGTATGTATTTGGAATAAAAAGAGCTAAAATCGTTTCTTCTGTTAATCCGTTTTCTTCTAAAAATGGTGTGTTAGTAAAAGCTACTTCTAATTTTAAACTATCCGGTTCTAATTGAGTTGCTAAACGTTGTACTAACTTTCCTAAAGTTTCTTGATTGTTAAACGCTACTTTTACTGGAACGTTTAAACGCAAACTTCTTACCATATCAAAACTGGTCATGTCTTTTTTGAAAAGAAATTTTCCGGCTTTTACATTAGTACTATAATTTCTTGATGTGGCTACGAAATCAAATTTTTCAAAATCTTTCACGAATGGTTTCACGATTTCTACTACTTGTTCATAAGTCGAATTTGTAGGAATGTAAACATAAACTTCGTCTTGTGAAAACTGTGTATTTGGTGTAAAAGCTTTGAAATAGACATAAACACCTACTGCAGTTGCAACTACAATTCCAGCAACGGCAATTATTGAAATTATTTTTTTTACGTTCAAGGGGTTATTTTTTAAATGTGATTAATTGATATAGCATTTCATCTTCGTAATGATTGTTGATTTTATTCCAATCTTTTTTTACTCCGATTTTTTGAAAGCCAAATTTAGTAAAAAGGGAAATACTAATTTCATTTTTTGAACCAATATTTGCATATAATTGATGCAATTGCAATTGATTGAAAGCGTAATTGATAACAAGTTGCAATGCTTCGGAACCTAATCCTAAATTTCGATTACTTCCATTTGAAATTACAATCCCAACTCCTGCTCTATTATTTTTAGGATCAAAATCAAATAAATCAATTAAACCTACTGCTTCGAATGTATCATTTAAGCAAATAGCTAACCGCAATTGTTTGGCTTCATAAATATCCTGATGCGCATTTTCCAAGTACTGACGAATCAAAAAACGACTATAAGGTGTTTGTGTATTGCTTACTTCCCAAATTGATTCGTTGTTTTCTATTTTGTAGATAAACTCTAAATCTTCGGGTTCGAGTGCGCGCAGGTAGATGGTAGTTCCTTTTAATGTTGTCATTTTCAAGTTCAATCCCGAAGCTTCGGGACAATTACAAGTTCAAAAATCAAAATCAATTTTCCCTTCAAAAACAAAAGTTGCTGGCCCGATTAAGAAAACGTTGGTGTATTTTCCGTTGTCTACATCGAATTGTACTTTCAATTTTCCGCCTTCTACGTTTAAATCTATGATGTTATTATTTGTTTTTCCAGTTTGATGCATCGCAATAGCAACTGCAGTCACCCCTGTTCCACACGACAAAGTTTCATCTTCAACACCACGTTCATAGGTGCGAACTGCAAAAATGTCATTCGCTAATTGATATACAAAATTGACATTACTTCCTGCATTTCCATACAAATTAGAATAACGGATTTTTGCACCTTCTGATTTTACATCCAAAGTTTTCAAATCGTGTACCATTTGCACATGATGAGGCGAACCTGTATTTAAAAAGGTATAATCTTCATATTGATTAACTGTATCAACATCTTTCATTTGTAGCGCTACAATTCCGTTTGTATCAATAGTTGCATAATGATAGCCGTCAACTGCTTCAAACTCGGCTTTGTTTTCTATAACGCCCATTTGTTTGGCAAAAGCTACTAGACATCTTCCACCATTTCCGCACATCGAACTTTCATTTCCGTCGGAATTATAATAGACCATTTTAAAATCATATTGTGGATGATTTTCCAGAAGAATCAAGCCATCAGCACCTATACCAAATCTTCTATCACATAATTGTGCCACAAGTTTGGTATTATTTTTTGGAAAAAACTCTGAACGATTGTCAATCATAACAAAATCGTTTCCTGTTCCTTGATATTTATAAAATGTAAGTTGCATTATCAAATTAGTTTATACAAAAGTACGAATTATTAATAAGATGTTAAACATTGTTAATCGAGCGTTAAAGTGATTTTTTGGAATATTTTTTGTTATAATTTTGAGTGAACAAAAATTAAAAAAAGATGAAAAATTTTGGAAGTTTATTAGCGGTTTCTTTATTAAGTGGTGCTGTAACATTAGGTGCTTACAAATTCTTTTTAGAACCAAATAATGCAGGAAAACTAACACTTGCATCACCTAATTATGCTAAAAATGTAAATTTAGGAGCTGAAAATATTGATTTTACAGCTGCTGCCGAAAACACGGTTCATGCCGTAGTTCACGTTAAAAATGTGAGTGTTTCAAAAGTTCCCGGAAACATCATAGATTTCATTTACGGCTATCAAGGTTCAAGAGAACAAACGCAAATAGGAACAGGTTCTGGGGTTATCATTACCGAAGATGGTTATATTGTGACTAATAATCACGTTATCCAAGATGCTACGGAATTAGAAGTTACGCTTAACAACAATAAATCGTACAAAGCCAAATTGGTTGGAACCGATTCAAAAATGGACATTGCGCTTTTAAAAGTAGAAGCCGATGAAAAATTACCTTATGTAGTTTTTGGAGATTCTGATGCAATTAAAGTTGGCGAATGGGTTTTGGCGGTTGGAAATCCGTACAACTTAAATTCTACTGTTACTGCCGGAATTGTTTCAGCAAAAGCTAGAAATTTATCCAACAACGGAATTCAATCTTTTATTCAAACCGATGCTGCTGTAAATCCTGGAAATAGTGGTGGTGCTTTGGTAAACACACGTGGAGAATTAGTTGGAATTAACACGATGATTTCTTCTCCAACAGGAAGCTATGCTGGTTATTCGTTTGCCGTTCCATCGAATTTAACTCGAAAAATTATTGAAGATTTAATGCAATTTGGAAATGTACAACGCGGTGTTTTAGGAATTGAAGGTGGCGAATTGAATTCGAACTACGCAAAAGAATTAGGAATTAAAGAAACACAAGGATTCTACATTAATAAGGTGACTAAAAATTCAGGTGCCGAAAAAGCAGGATTGACTAAAGGCGATATTATTGTACAATTAGATGATAAAAAAATCAATGGTTTTGCCGAATTATCAGCTTACATCAATACAAAACGTCCGAACGATGTTATTCAAGTAAGTGTGTTACGCGATGGGAAACAAAAAACACTTCCTGTTAAGTTGACCAAAAAAGAAATTCTAAATTATGAATTCAACGGTATTGAATTTGAAGATTTAGATGCTGCCGACAAAAAACAATTCAACGTGAAAGAAGGAATCAAAATCAAAAAAGTAAACAATCCTGAATTCACTGAATACAATGATATTTTAGATGGCGCTTTAATTATTAGTATCGATGGAATGAAAGCTAAAGACATGGAAACTGTTTCTAGCTATTTGGCTAAGAAAGAAAATCAAAAAGCACGATACCAAATTATCTCCAGAAACGGTCAAATGTATAGCATTATCATGTAAAACAACCCAAACCGATAAGTTTTAAAACCAGACAAAAATAATGTCTGGTTTTTTTATTAAAAAAATTTTACGAAAACGATTGAAATCTATACTTTTGCACCACAAAACAACACATTTATTTTCATGAACAATATCTCTTTATACGAAAAAGAATTAGCTTTTCAGGCAGACAGAAGAAAAGCTGGTGTAGAATTCATTAAAATCATTAGTGATTTATGGTATGATAAATCAATCGAATTGGTTTTATTCCGCAATCAATTAATCGACAAAAACGTAAGCGAAATCATCAATTTACATGAATATGCTGGTGCTTTCGTTGGAAAACCAATCAACGTTTTCGACTCAGTTGAAATTGCAAGCGCTATCGTTGATTTAGATTTACCACCTTCAAGAATTGATATTGGAAAATTAACTTACGAATATCATTTAGAAGATGACAAATACAATGATGCAAAAGCATTCGTAATCGACAAATTAAAAAACGCAAAAAACTATCAAGAAATTAAACCAAAAGATGTGGTTTTATATGGATTTGGTAGAATTGGACGTTTATTAGCTCGTGAAATGATGTCGAAAATTGGAAAAGGACAACAATTACGTTTAAGAGCGATTGTAACTAGAGATAAAAGTGATGCGGTTTTATTAGAAAAAAGAGCTTCATTATTACGTTATGATTCCGTTCATGGTGATTTCAACGGTTCAGTTATTGCTGATCCGGAAAACAATGCGTTATTGATCAATGGAACAACAGTTCACATCATTACAGCAAACACACCAGAAGAAATTGATTATACCGCATACGGAATTGAAGATGCATTAGTTATCGACAACACTGGAGCTTTCACAACTGAAGAAGCACTAAAGCGTCATTTAACTTCAAAAGGAGCTGATAAAGTTTTATTAACGGCGCCTGGAAAAGGGGTTCCAAATATCGTTTACGGCGTAAATCATGAAGATTACAACCCAGACGATGTAAACATTTTCTCAGCAGCTTCTTGTACAACCAATGCGATTACTCCAGTTTTAAAAGCGGTTGAAGATACTTTAGGTGTAGTAAAAGGACACTTAGAAACTATACACGCTTATACAAATGACCAAAACTTAGTAGACAACATGCACAAAAAATACCGTAGAGGTCGTGCTGCTGCCTTAAACATGGTTATTACCGAAACGGGTGCTGGAAGTGCTGTTGCAAAAGCATTACCTGCATTAGCTGGAAAATTAACTTCGAATGCGATTCGTGTTCCTGTTCCAAATGGTTCCTTAGTAGTATTGAACTTAGAAGTTGGAAAAAATACTTCAGTTGAAGAAGTTAACAACATTATGAAAAAATATGCTTTAGAAGGCGATCTTGTTGAGCAAATTAAATACTCTTTAAACAATGAATTAGTATCTTCAGATATCGTAGGAACTTCTGCTCCAGCTATTTTTGACAGTAACGCAACCATTGTTTCTGGAGACGGAAAAAACATTGTAATGTATGTTTGGTACGATAATGAATACGGCTACAGCCACCAAGTTATTCGTTTAGCGAAATACATTGCTAAAGTAAGAAGATACAGCTACTATTAGTAGATAGCATAAAATTTGAAAAGCTCTTAGTGAAAACTAGGAGCTTTTTTTTGCAACAATTAAAAAATATTGAAATTTTAACAAAATGTACAGAAAAACTACAACAACACATTCAAAAAAGTTTCATTTATTTGTTGAAATTGTTTAAAAAAACAAACTCAAGAAAATTTTCTTCTTCAATTTATTTATGATAAAAAATTTAAACATACTTGTTTTATTATTACTTTCAATTAATTGTAAAGCTCAATCACCAATTATTGACATTATAGATGATGATGGTTCAGAGGTTAACGGTGCTTATTATAAAGATGTTAATAATTTACTCAACCCTTTTGAAGGTACCTATGTTTATACAAGTGGCAGTACTACTTTAAAAATTGTATTAGTAAAAAAAGTATTGCAATACAATAGTCAATATTATGAAGATTTAATTATTGGTGAATACCAATACATAAAAGATGGTGTTCAAATTGCAAATACACTTTCTGAAATAACAACTACTTACTTGAATCAAAGAAATCATAAGATTGAAGGCAATTTAATTGTTGATAAGAATTATAGAGTTTGGAAATGTACATCTTGCAGTTTAACAGAAAATCGATTAAGTACACAAATTGAAGACGTTGTTTCTGAGAGATTTGCCGAATTAGTGTTAAGAAGAACTACAGAAGGTGGTCAAGAAGTTATGAAAATAAAGATAACTAATATTTCAAGAGTTATTGAAATAGAAGGTCAGCCCACAGCACCTGATTTTGCTTTACCAATAGGAGAGTTTACTTTAATAAAACAATAAAACCACTCCACAACCACTTTAAAAGTAAAAAGTTGTGGAATGGTTTTAAAAATCTGTAAAAAAGCTATTATTTTGGAGAAGAGATTAATCCATCTAAAACTTTTCTAAACTCTGTAGAATCCCAATTAACAGCTTCATTACTATCTACAAGAATTCTTCCTTTTTTGCTAATTAGATAAGATTGTGGTAATTTCTTAACCTCAAATTCTTTTGGCGGTTCACTTAAATAAAAGTACAAAGGAAAATAGTACTCATTATCATCTAAATAATGAATCATTTTAGTTTGGTTATCATTTGATAGTAACAAAAAATCCATTTTTGTTTTATAATCGTCATAGACTTTTTTCAAAGATTCCAATTGCTTTAAACTTTCCTCAGATTTTGTTGAGACATAACAAATAAACAATACCTTTTTCTTAAACTTCTTAAAAGAAACCTCACTACCATCTTTGTCATAAATACTCCAAAAATCAGAAAAGCTAGCTACTTTTTGTTTTTCAAAATTAATTAAAATTGGATCTGGCAACGTAGCACTTTTAGATCTTGAATAAAAATAAACAATTGAAGATAATATTACAGTTAGCGCTATTAAAAAACCGATTTTTGATTTCATTTTCATCATCTAGTTAAAGATTTCATTTATAAAATTTGAATATTACTTACAACGGAATATTTCCATGTTTGCGTTTTGGTGTATCGACCACTTTGTTTTCTAACATACTAAACGCTTTTATTAGCTTTCTACGTGTATCTCTAGGTAAAATTACCTCATCGATAAAACCACGTTGCGCTGCTGTATAAGGATTTGCAAATAATTCAGCATATTCTGCTTCTTTTTCTGCTAATTTGGCTACTGGATCAGCTGCTTCGCTAATTTCTTTTTTGAAGATAATTTCCGAAGCTCCTTTTGCTCCCATTACTGCAATTTCTGCACTTGGCCAAGCAAAATTCATATCGGCACCAATATGTTTTGAATTCATTACGTCATAAGCTCCACCATATGCTTTACGAGTAATTACAGTAACTCTTGGAACGGTCGCTTCGCTAAATGCGTATAATAATTTTGCTCCGTGCGTGATGATTCCGTTCCATTCTTGATCGGTTCCTGGTAAGAATCCTGGTACATCTTCTAATACTAACAAAGGAATATTGAAACAATCGCAAAAACGAACAAATCTTGCCGCTTTAATCGAACTATTTACATCCAAACAACCGGCTAAAACCATTGGTTGGTTAGCCACAATTCCGATACTTCTTCCACCTAAACGAGCAAAACCTACAATGATATTATCTGCAAAATCTTTATGAATTTCAAAGAACGAATCTTCATCGATAATTCCGCTGATTACTTCGTGCATATCGTATGGCTTGTTCGCACTATCAGGCACAAGTGTGTCTAATTTTTCGCGAACCTCATCTTGCAATACATAAGGTAATTTTGGAGTCGTTTCTCTATTATTTTGTGGGATGTAACTCAATAATCGTTTAATATCTTCCAAACATTCTACACCATTTGGAGAAGTGATATGACAAACTCCAGATTTAGACGCATGAGTTGCTGCTCCACCTAATTCTTCTGAAGTTACTTCTTCATTCGTAACAGTTTTCACAACGTTTGGACCCGTTACAAACATGTAACTGTTGTTTTCTACCATCATAGTAAAATCGGTCATAGCTGGAGAATAAACGGCTCCACCAGCACATGGTCCCATAATAGCTGAGATTTGAGGGATTACTCCAGAAGCTTGAACATTTCTGTAGAAAATATCCGCATAACCACCAAGGGAACGAACACCTTCCTGAATACGTGCACCACCAGAATCATTTAATCCAATCATTGGAGCTCCATTCTTCACTGCCATATCCATTACTTTACAGATTTTCTCAGCATGGGTTTCTGATAATGAACCTCCGAAAACCGTGAAATCTTGAGCAAAAACATATACCAATCTTCCGTTGATGGTTCCGTAACCGGTTACTACTCCATCGCCATAGATAATTTCTTTTTCCATCCCGAAATCAGTAGTACGGTGTGTAACTAACATTCCGATTTCTTCAAACGAACCTTCGTCAAGTAAATATTCGACACGCTCTCTTGCTGTTAATCTTTTTTTAGCGTGAAGTGCTGCTATTCTTTTTTCGCCTCCACCTAATTTGGCCAAAGCGATTTTATCGTTTAAAACTTTAATTTTATCTTCCATTTTCTTTCAATGAGTCAATTAGACAATTTGTCGATGTGCCAATTAATTTGGCAATCTTAGTACTTTTTGATCTTCTACGTATTGTTGAAATGCAATCATGGCTGCAATTTCAGCTTCCGTATCTAATTTTGATTTTAGTTTTTCAGCATCATAATATGCTTTCACAAATCCCGTATCAAAATCTCCTGAACGGAACGCTTCGTGCTCCATAACAAATTTCCCAAAAGGTAACGTAGTGTGAACACCTTCCACCAAATAATTATCAATCGCTTTAATCATTAATTCGATAGACTCTTCACGCGTGTTTCCGTAGGTAATCAATTTTGAAAGCATTGGATCGTAGTAAATTGGCACATCCATTCCTTCTTCGATTCCGTTATCTACACGAATTCCTTCTCCTTCTGGTAATTTATAAGTACTTAAGAAACCTACGTTTGGTAAGAAATCATTCATTGGATCTTCGGCATACACACGAAGTTCCATGGCGTGACCTTTGATTTGTAAATCCTCTTGTTTCATTGGTAAAGTTTCGCCACGCGCTACGCGAATTTGCAATTCTACTAAGTCCAATCCAGAAATTAATTCCGAAACTGGGTGTTCTACTTGCAAACGCGTATTCATTTCTAAGAAATAGAAATTATGGTCAGCATCCATCAAAAACTCAACAGTTCCTGCTCCTAAATAATCACAAGCTTTAGCCACTTTTACAGCCGCCTCACCCATTTCTTTACGTTTTTCTGGAGTCAAAATCGCAGATGGTGCTTCTTCAACTACTTTTTGATGACGGCGTTGGATACTACATTCCCTTTCGAAAACATAGACAATATTTCCGTGACTATCCGCCATTACTTGAATTTCGATGTGACGAGGTTTGGTAACGTATTTCTCAATGAAAACCGAACCGTCTCCAAAAGCGTTGGTTGCTTCCGAAATCGCTCTATCCATTTGAGAAACGAAATCTTCTGCTTTTTCCACAACACGCATTCCTTTTCCTCCACCACCAGCTGAAGCTTTGATTAGAATTGGGAAACCAATTTCTGTTGCAATTTTCTTTGCAGCTTCGATATCGGTGATAGCATCTTCTGTTCCAGGAACCATTGGAATATTGTAATGTTTAACAGCTTCTTTTGCTGCTAATTTACTTCCCATCATTTCTATCGCTTTTGATTTTGGTCCGATGAAAATGATGTTATTTTTTTCACAAGCTTCTGCAAAAGATGAGTTTTCACTCAAAAATCCGTATCCTGGATGAACTGCATCAACTCCAAGTTCCTTACAAACTTCGATGATTTTATCGCCTCGTAAATATGATTGACTTGACGCTGCTTCTCCAATTAAAACTGCTTCATCAGCATATTTAACGTGTAATGCATTTCTATCGGCAGACGAATAAACCGCCACCGTTTTGATTCCCATTTTTTTTGCAGTTTTCATTACTCTGATAGCAATTTCACCACGATTGGCAACTAATATTTTCTTAATTTCTTTCATCTTGATTTTTGTTTCAAGTTTGAGGTTTCAGGTTAAATAAGTTTGTGTAAAAGTTTCAGTTGGTATAAATTCGATTAATGAAGCAACTTGAAACTTTAAACCTGAAACTAAACTATTTATTCGAATTCAATTAACAATTGTCCTTTATCTACAGCATTTCCTTTTTCAACCGCGATTGATTTGATAACTCCATCTCTTGGTGAAAGGAAACAGTTTTCCATTTTCATGGCTTCTAAAATCAATAAAGGATCGTTTTCTTTTACTTCTTGTCCAACCGAAACGTTGATTTCTAAAATCAAACCTGGCATTGGCGCTTTGATAGCGTTTACCACTTTTGTTCTTCCGCGCTCAATTCCCATACTTTTGATTAACTCATCTAAAGCATCGGAAATAGCTACTTCATAAGTGTTGTTATTAACTTTTACAGTATATTTTTTGGAAATAAAATCAGCCGATACAATTTCAGCCTTATAAGGTTTGTTGTCTTTTAGTACGTGAAACTTAGCTTCATCTACCTTTACGGCATCTAAATTTTGAAGGTCATTTTCAGTAACTTCAAACGAAGCAGCATTGTTTACTAAAAGCTTATAAATGTTATCCATATGAGATTTTTTTTTAGTGGACGTAAACTTACGAAAAGAAATCGTTTTCGTAAATGCTAAATCTCATAAAATTTGGAAAAATGCTATAGTTCTTACAAAGTTAATAATCCCAATTGGCGTAAAGTATTGATTGGTTTTGAATACCAAAACAATTCGAAATCATCAAATTGTTGTTCAAAATCTGATTTCAATTGCGAAAAAGTCATTTTGCTATCTGTGTAAACTGAAATTTTTTCTAAAGTATCCACCAGCCACTTTCCTTCTTCGACGTTTACAGAAAAATCATACGTTTGAGTTTTGTTGTGAAACGTTAATTTCATCATTTCCCAAGAATTTCCTTTTTTCGATTTGGTGAAGATTTCGGTTTGAGGTTTTCCTCCTATCCAAACAATTTTAGCATTTGGTTTTACTGAGAAATTATGTTCTTTTTCTAAACAATTATAAATAAAGTCAGGTGAAATTTTTGTTTTTGGAATTTTGAAATCGAACCAATCTTGCAAGTCATGATCAAAGCAGATTCCGTGCATGTAATTGAATAACGATTTTTTTAATCCGAAGCTGAATTTATCGTGATTGATTCCGGTTTTATCTTTG
This sequence comes from Flavobacterium sp., assembly GCF_041911335.1. Taxonomy (GTDB): domain Bacteria; phylum Bacteroidota; class Bacteroidia; order Flavobacteriales; family Flavobacteriaceae; genus Flavobacterium. The sequence goes on along the minus strand of NZ_JAYRPD010000037.1, from coordinate 67,613 downwards.
AAATTGATGTCGTTATTAGCAAACATAATTTCATTTTGCTCCGGAATTACTCCGAATTCTTCTGGAAACATTCCCACAGGTGAATGTGCAGTCATAGCAAATTGATGCCAAAAACCACTTTGCAAAACACCTAATTCAAACAATTGACGCACCATTTCCAAACTATCTACCGTTTCTTGAATGGTTTGCGTTGGATAACCGTACATCAAATAGGCATGCACCATAATTCCAGATTCGGTGAAATTTCGGGTTACTTGCGCTACTTGTTCGACAGTTACTCCTTTTTTGATTAGTTCTAAAAGTCGATCCGAAGCTACTTCTAATCCACCAGAAACCGCAATACAGCCTGATTCTTTTAGCAATAAACACAAATCAGCCGTGAAACTTTTCTCAAAACGGATGTTAGTCCACCAAGTGACCATTAATTTTCGTTTGATAATTTCCAAAGCTACTTCACGCATTAAAGCTGGTGGCGCTGCCTCATCTACAAAATGGAATCCGTTTTCGCCTGTTTGAGCGATTAATTCTTCCATTCGGTCCACCAAAATTTTGGCAGCTATTGGTTCATATAACTTAATATAATCTAGAGAAATATCACAAAAAGTACATTTTCCCCAATAACAACCGTGAGCCATGGTGAGTTTATTCCAACGACCATCGCTCCATAAACTGTGCATTGGATTAGCAACTTCAATTACGGAAATGTATTTATCTAATAGTAAATCAGAATAATCTGGAGTTCCTACTTCACTTTGTTTGTAATCGTGACGAGTGGAATTGTTTTTATAGACGACTTGGTTATTTTCTAAAAGAAAAGTTCGTTTAGCCTCCCCTAACCCCTCCAAAGGAGGGGAATTTAAAACGTGATTAATTAATAATTCGATAGGTAATTCTCCGTCATCCAACGTAATAAAATCGAAGAATTCAAAAACTCTTGTATCTTTTAACTCTCGAAGTTCTGTATTAGGAAAACCACCACCCATTGCCGTTTTTACATTCGGAAAATTGGCTTTTATGAATTGAGCACAACGGAAAGCGCTGTATAAATTCCCCGGAAATGGAACAGAAAAACATACTAATTTAGGTTGAACTTCTTCAATTCTTTTTTTCAGAATTTTGATGGTGATTTCATCAATAAACGTTAATTCATTTTGCAAATGATTGTATAACTGATCAAAAGAATTCGCGCTTCTTCCTAAACGCTCGGCATAGCGACTGAAACCAAAATTTTCATCCACACATTCTACAATATAATCGGATAAATCTTCTAAATATAAAGTGGCTAAATGTTTCGCTTTGTCTTGCATTCCCATGGAACCAAACGCAAATTCCATATCGTCTAATTGGTCAAAACGAGAGGCTTCAGGTAAAAAATTTCCTGAACAAATTTGACGCGCTAATGATGGATTTTTACCTTGAAGAAAAGCGATTACGGAATCAATGGATTTGATATAATCGTCTTTTAAAGCGAAAATTCGTTGCGAATTCGGTCCAAATTCTTCCAACTTGGAACCTGAAACTTGAAACAAACTTTCTAAACCATTTTTGGAAAACATTTCTAAAATCACCTCAATACCTAAGTCCATTTGGTAAGCGGAAATGTTCTTGGTATTCAAAAAACCTTTGATATAAGCCGTTGCTGGATACGGTGTATTCAGTTGGGTAAAAGGTGGTGTGATTAAGAGAATGTCTTTCAAAAGAGAGTTAAATTTCTATTTTCGTCTTTATTATTAAATTATAACCTGTATTAAATTTAAAATTTTCTTGCCTTTCAGTACTTATAGAAGATGTTATTTTCCGAATATTTGAAACTAAAGCATATTTTTTAGAATATTGTTCAGCAGAATGATAAGTATTAAAAAAAGTTAAAGTTGAAATCAACTGGTCAATACATTCTTGAGGAGATTTATGTTTACTTTCAGCAAGCTCAACAAAACAAATATTATCTTCATAAATAAAAAAACCATCACATAAACTCTCTTTATTTCTTGTTTCAGGCTTAAAAATTTTTAAACAATTATCTATTGGATAAAATACTACAATCTTATTTTTATTATTTTGTATTGTTAGCATCCAAGATTTAAATTCATCAAACACCAAATAAGCAGGTACATTATTATTAGTTTCATCATGAATCCCAAATAATTCAACATTTGTTTCACTGGGAATACAACTGGTTTTAAAAAAATCTACTTGCATAAATCTTCTAAATCTAATAACTCATTAAATAATTCATTGGTGTCTTCTAAAGAATTATTAAGATAATTATTATCTAAAATTAAGCCACTTTTACTTATTAATGAAATGATTTGACCTTCATCATTAATTTGATAAACTCCTGTTTGACTTGAATCAATAGTTGAAGTTAAAGGAATTACATTATCAATTTTTTTTAAAATTGATTCATTATCAGTTAGTTTTTTAACATTATAAGCTTTCATTGCCAATGTTGTGTAAGCTATAATATATGGGCTATGAGTAGTTAAAATCAAATGATTTTCAAGCTTGTTATTAACTCTATTCAATGCATTAATTAAAATTTCTCTTTGACTTTCAGGAAACAAATTTTGTTCAATTTCTTCAACAATTGTAAATAAATGCTGAGGCAAAACTTTACCTTTTAAAATTTCAAATAAACCTTCTTTACTATTTTTATTTTTCTTATCTTTAATCAACAATAACTCTTCGAGTTTCTCATATCTTTCTCTCTCTGAAAAACTCAAATTTTCAATACTATTTATTTTTTTATTATTTATAAAAAACTCTAAATAATACATTACATTTATCATTGGAACAACCGATTGAATTCCACTTGATGCTTCAGATAATCTTAAAGCATCAAAATTCTTTCCTTTTATAAACGTCTCTTTTTTATCTCTATCATACTCAAATAAAATTTCATTTATACCTATAGGAATTGGAGATTTTTGGCTTCTACAAGCTCTTATATATTCATCTAATGTCCATTGTAGAGATTTTGGCAAGCCTTTTACATTTTCCAAATCTTCTAAAACGCTTAAAAAATTTCTTTCTGCAGGTATATATGTTATCTTTGGTAATGAATAAGATGCATTTTCATCTAATTTTAAAGTAATTTTTCCAGAATCATATCTAAAGTATAAGAAAAGTCCTTTATACTCTATAAATGAATCCTTTTTGAAATAATTTTGAATTGATTGATACTCACACCATACATCTTTAAAAGCCCCATTCTCAATAACATCTTTAATTGAAATGGCCTCTTTAAATAAAGCCTTTTCTAACCAAGATAAAGTTGAAATTAATTTAACCACAGTACTTTTTCCACTTCCTTGACCTCCAATAAATATCATGACTTTATCAATATTGATAAACCCATCGTTTTCTGTATAACCTTCAACTATTGGTCCGAAATGTTTGATTTTAATTGATGTCATTTTATTTTTTAATTACAAAACAAATGTAGTTCATTTTATTTTTCTTTCAAAGCACCCAACAAATTGGATTTTATCATTTCAATAATATTTTAAAAATGATTTTTTAGTATTTTAGCAAAAAAAATTGCTAAAATGCCAAACGACTGTATTACGTATCAAAATTCGGGATATTTTTCAAAACTAATCGTAGATTATTTAGACCAAAAGGCTGAATTAAAAACGTTGTACAATCGGTTTCCGACAGTAGAAAATTTCGGACTTCAAATAGAGGAAAAAAGTGAAAATTTTCCAATTAAAAACCGTGAAATTTTAGCAAAAGCATTATTAAATCAATACCAAAATTTTGAGGTTTCTGAAACCACTTCAAATAATATTGAACTTTTAAAAAGCTCAAACACTTATACGATTACAACTGGTCACCAATTGAATTTATTCACGGGACCATTGTATTTTTTGTATAAGATTATTTCGGTAATTAATTTAACGAAAGAATTAAAAACAGCTTATCCGGAACATAATTTTGTCCCCGTATATTGGATGGCAACTGAAGATCATGATTTTGATGAAATCAATTTCTTCAATTTCAAAGGCAAGAAAATACAGTGGAAAAAAGATAGTAAAGGACCGGTTGGGAGATTAAACACTTCTGGATTAGAAGAAGTTTTTGAGCAATTTTCAACTGAGCTAGGCTTAGGAAATAATGCCAATTATCTTCGAGAATTATTTAAAAATTCCTATTTAGAACATGATAATCTAACAGATGCAACTCGTTATTTAGCAAATGAATTATTCAAAAATGAAGGCTTAATAATTATTGATGGAGATGATTTGGAACTAAAAAAATTATTTGTTCCTTATGCTAAAAATGAATTATTGGAACAAACATCATTCAAAAAAGTTAACGAAACACTTCCATTATTAAAAGAATATAACGTTCAGGTAAATCCGAGGGAAATTAACTTATTTTACATTCAAGATAATTTACGTGAGCGTATCATTTTAGAAAATGGAAATTATAAAATTAACAATACACAATTATCATTTTCAGAAAGCGAGATCTTAACTGAATTAGAGAATAATCCAAAGAATTTTAGTCCGAATGTAATTTTACGTCCGTTGTATCAAGAAGTGATTTTACCTAACCTATGTTACATTGGTGGTGGTGGCGAATTGGCCTATTGGTTAGAATTGAAATCTAATTTTGAAGCGAATAATATTACATTCCCAATTTTGTTACTTCGTAATTCTGTTTTAATTGCAACAAAAAAACAGCATAAAAAAATGGAAAATTTAGGCTTAAAGTGGACGGATGTTTTCCAAAAACAAAAAGATTTAATCAACAAAAAAACGAAAGAATTTTCCAATTTCACTATTGATTTCAGCGAACAAAAAACATTTCTTAAAAATCAGTTTGAAGCTTTATATACTATTGCAAATCAAACCGACAAATCATTTTTAGGTGCTGTAAAAGCACAAGAAGTAAAACAATTAAAAGGTTTAGAAAATTTAGAAAAAAAACTACTTAAAGCTGAAAAAAGAATTCATACTGAAAAATTAGAGCGAATAAAAGAGCTGCAAAATTCATTATTTCCAAACGGAAGTTTACAAGAACGCACAGCTAACTTTAGTCCTTTTTATGAGTCTTACGGAGATGAATTTATTGCAGTTCTATTGAAGGAATTAAAACTTTTGGAAAACGAATTTACAGTAATTAGCTTGTAAAAACAAAAGTGCAAGAACTCCAAAAATGACTCTTTAGCCCTGATGGGAGCGAACTACCGCGTAGTGCGGACAGCAGGAAAATGGAAACCAAAAAAGCCTGAACAATTTGCTTTAAAAAAAGCTATATTTTATTTCTATTTTAAAGATTTATAACTACTTTTGTACCCAAATTAAAAAGATAAAAATGGCAACAAATAGAACATTTACAATGATTAAACCTGATGCGGTTGAGAACGGACACATCGGTGGAATTTTAAATATGATTACAGAAGGTGGTTTCAGAATTGTAGCAATGAAATTAACACAATTAACTGTAGCTGATGCACAAAAATTTTATGCAGTACACAGCGAAAGACCATTTTTTGGTGAATTAGTTGAATTTATGACAAGAGGTCCAATCGTAGCAGCTATATTAGAAAAAGAAAATGCTGTTGAGGATTTCAGAACTTTAATTGGTGCTACAAATCCAGCAGACGCTGCTGAAGGAACTATCCGTAAAAAATACGCTACTTCAATTGGTGAAAATGCAGTTCACGGATCTGATTCTGATGAAAATGCAGCTATCGAAGGTGCTTTCCACTTTGCAGGAAGAGAGCAATTCTAATTTTTAGAATTTATCATATAAAAAAATCCAGATTTAATAAATCTGGATTTTTTTTATTTATATTTTTCCATTATCTCCTTCACAACCATATCGGTTTGCAAAAAACGAGCTTTTCGTTCTAAATTTTTTGGTGGTGCAACTCTTTCTAAACAATCTGAAATTGAGCAAGACTCACAAGTTACACCAACTTTTCTTCGTTTAATATTTTCATCATGCAAAAAAGCTATTTTACCTAAAGAATGTTGATTAATCATAATACCTAATGCAATACTTCTATAATAACCTTTTCTAAAAGGATCTTTTGTAGCCGAAGAAATTACAAAATATTCATTATCTGTATGATTATAAGAAGATATCTGACTATCTAATACATGATTTTCAGTTGTTTCTGTCAAATTTTGAATTGTTTTTAAAGATATCCATCTACGACAGTAATGCTCATTGCGTTCATTCGCATGTGGTTCTAATAAATTTGTAATGTGCAATTCTTTGGTCAACTGAAAATCAGTACGTTCAGGTTTGTAACTAAATCGCAAAAAGAATAAATTTTTCAGATTAAAATCTTTTGGTAACACATTCGTTAATCGTTGATAAAAGGTTTCAGGAGAATCTGTAAAACCATCCATCAACATTTGAAAATCATTAGTAGAAAAAGTTTTCTTATCAAAAAAAGATTTAAGTGATGCAACTAGTAATTTACGCGGAATTAACAAAGCTCCTGCAAAATATGAAGCTATAAAATTATTTAAAACTTGATCAAAACTATCAAATTTTATCCATGAAAAAGTAAACAATCTATCCGTTATATTCAAAAAGTTGTAAGCAATTTCTTTTGCATAAATAAACATTCGTTGCGAATCATCTGTTTCAGAGGAAACCAAAAGAGTTTTAGAGTTTGGTACAAAAACAGAACGCAAATTATTCAATTCCTTATGTTGGGTTAACTCATCATTATCAATTGTATAACCATATTCTTCAACTAAAATTTCTTCAAAATCTTTTGAATTTAAACGTTTATTCAAATCTAACGAATATGCTTTAGCAAATTTTTCAACCTGTAGCTCAATTTCTTCAAAGTAATTATTATTTGCTTCCTGGTATGAACGTAAAGCCGCTAAAAAGAAACTTTCGCGTGTTAAATTATAGTGCTTAGCAATTTCAAAAAGTGTACTAATAAAGGCGTTAACCTTAACTGGAGCCTCTGCAATAATATCAATTAAATCGCTTTCTTTAATTCCAAAAATATCTAATGGAATCTCTTTTAAAATTCTAGACTGCAAAATCTCTCCAATTGGAGCCAAATTTTTATCTAATTTTAAAGAAACTAATTGATCATATGTTGTTTCTAAAGCTTCAGATAAGAGTACAATCTTATCTCTTTTAGGATATTTTTTTCCTTTTTCAATTTCGTTTAAATACGATTTAGACAAACCTGTCATTTTTGCCAAACCAAACAACGATAGATTTTTTTCGGTTCTGATTTGTTTCAATTTTAAACCAAAAATCAAACGAATATATTCTTCTTCAATCATCATTAAATTATTTAAAAAAAATAGAAAACATTTTTTGCTCTTTGCCTCATTTTACAACAGAAAACAAATATAATACATTTTTGCGAAAAACATTTTTAAAATTTATTTTACATTTTTGCGAACGTTCGCTTGTTTTATATTTTTTAATTTTATAATATTGTACCAATCAAACAAATAAACTTTCTAATTATGGAAACGAATATCTCACAACTTCAAGTAAAACAACAAGAAAAGTATCCTGAAATCCTTTCAGATGATGCTTTATTATTTATAGAAAAGCTACAAGTAAAATTCAATCCAAAAAGATTAGAATTACTAGAGAAGCGAAAAGAACAACAAAAACGTTTTGATTTAGGCGAAAAACCTCATTTCCCAAAAGAAACATTAGAAATAAGAAATAGCAATTGGACTGCTGCACCAATCCCTGAAATTTTGCTAGACAGAAGAGTTGAAATTACAGGACCTGTTGATAGAAAAATGGTTATTAATGCATTAAATTCTGGCGCAAAAGTCTTTATGGCTGATTTTGAAGATAGCTGCTCTCCTACTTGGTCTAACTTATTAGATGGGCAACAAAATTTAAAAGATGCTATAAACAAAACCATTTCATTAGAACAAAATGAAAAAAAATATCAATTAAATAATCAAACAGCCACACTTTTAGTTCGCCCAAGAGGCTTGCATTTAGAAGAAAAAAACATTCAATTAAACGGGGAAAATTTTTCTGGCGCTTTAGTAGATTTTGGCTTATTCTTTTTCCACAACGCAGAAACGCTAATAAAACAAGAATTAGCTCCATTTTTCTATTTACCAAAATTAGAACATTATGAAGAAGCTCGTTGGTGGAACGATGTTTTTTTGTATTCACAAGACTACTTCAAAATTCCCGTTGGAACAATAAAAGCAACCGTTTTAATTGAAACAATTACTGCAAGCTTTCAATTAGATGAAATTATATATGAATTAAAAGATCATATGGCTGGATTAAATTGTGGAAGATGGGATTACATTTTTTCATACATCAAAAAACTAAAATTACAGCCTGGTTTTATGATCCCAGATAGAGACCAAGTTACAATGACTAGCCCTTTTATGAGTGCCTATTCGCAAAGAGTAGTTCAAGTTTGTCACAAAAGAAATGTACTAGCTATTGGAGGAATGGCAGCGCAAATTCCAATAAAAAATGACGAATATGCAAATGAAATAGCTTATGAAAAAGTAAAAACAGATAAAGAAAGAGAAGTTAAAAACGGACACGATGGCACTTGGGTAGCTCATCCAGGATTAGTACCACTAGCAATGAAAGTTTTCAACGAAAATATGCCAACAAAAAACCAAATGCACATTAAAAGAGCTGAATTGCATATAACAGAAGAACAATTGTTAGAACTTCCGAAAGGAACTGTAACTGAAAACGGTGTTCGTAAAAACATCAATGTTGGAATTTTATACATAGAGTCTTGGCTAATGGGTATGGGTGCTGCCGCATTATACAATTTGATGGAAGATGCTGCCACAGCCGAAATTTCAAGAACACAATTATGGCTTTGGTTACATAAAGAAGTTATTCTTGAAAATGGAGAAAAATGCACCGCAGAATTATATCAAAAATACACCTCTGAAGAGTTAATCAAAATCAAAAATTATGTTGGAGAAGAACGATTTAATTCAGGAAAATTTGAATTAGCGACTAAACTATTCACAGATATGATATTAAATTCAGAATTAGACGAATTTTTAACCTTGAAAGCATACGAGTATATAGACTAACAAAAAAACTGCCGAATGCTGCAACATCCGACAGTCTATCCATAAATAATTACAAAATAATAACTATCTAAAAACACCACAAAATTATGAAAACTGAAGAAAGAATTCAACAATTAGTTACAGATTGGACAACAAATCCAAGATGGAAAGGTATCGAAAGACCTTACACAGCGGAAAAAGTAGTAGAACTGCAAGGTTCATATCAAATTGAATATTCTATTGCGCGCCGTGGAGCTGAAATTCTTTGGAACAAATTAAACAATCAAGATTGGGTTGCAGGTTTAGGCGCACTAACAGGAAATCAAGCTATTCAAGAAGTAGAAGCTGGATTAGAAGCTATTTATTTGAGTGGCTGGCAAGTAGCTGCTGATGCAAATGTAGCTGGCGAAATGTATCCTGACCAATCGTTATATCCTGCTAACAGTGTTCCATTAGTTGTTAAGCGTATTAATAATGCATTGTTACGCGCCGACCAAATTCAGTCTGTGAACAAAGTTGAAAATAAAAAAGATTATTTAGTTCCAATTGTAGCCGATGCAGAGGCGGGTTTTGGAGGCAACTTAAATGCTTTTGAACTTATGAAAAGCATGATTGAAGCTGGGGCTGCAGGAGTTCATTTCGAAGACCAACTTTCATCTGCAAAAAAATGTGGACATTTAGGCGGAAAAGTATTAGTTCCAACACAAGAAGCTATCAATAAATTAATTGCAGCACGATTAGCAGCTGATACAATGGGAGTTCCAACATTAATTGTGGCACGAACCGATGCCGATGCTGCCAATTTATTAACCAGCGATATTGATGAAAGAGATAGAAAATTTATTACAGGAGAGAGAACACCTGAAGGTTTTTTTTACGTTGAAGCTGGAATTGAACAAGGAATTGACAGAGGATTGTCATATGCTCCTTATGCAGATTTAGTTTGGTTAGAAACATCAACACCAGATTTAGAAGAGGCAAGAAAATTCGCATCTGCAATTCATGCAAAATATCCAGGAAAATTACTGGCTTATAATTGTTCGCCTTCATTTAACTGGGCTGCAAAATTATCAGTAGCTCAGATGGAAACATTTCGAGAAGATATTGCCAAAATGGGATATAAATTCCAGTTCATAACATTGGCAGGATTCCACGCTTTAAACACTTCAATGTTTGAATTAGCCTTAGCTTATAAAAGAAGAGGAATGGCTGGCTATTCTGAGTTACAAGAAAAAGAATTCGCTTTACAAGCAGAAGGATTTAGAGCTGTAAAACATCAAAACTTTGTAGGAACTAGTTATTTCGATGAAGTCCAAAACACAGTTACTGCAGGATTATCTTCAACTGTAGCTATGAAAGATTCTACAGAAACTGCGCAATTTTAATCTTATTAATTTTTAATTTTGAGTTTGTTGAAGCCCCATTGGATAAAGAATTGGGGCTTCTTTTTACCGTAAAACTAAATTCGTTACCAAATCTTTTCTGAGTTCTTCATTAATCATCTTGATGATTTTTTCTTTTCCATAACTTAATTCTTCACGCAAAACCGCTGACGATAAAGCTACATACAATGTAGAACCTTTGAGCTGAATTTCGGTTGTGTAATTATTTACTCCATTTCCCATTAAATTTTTCCAAGCATCACGAACATTTACTACATCCATACCTGCTTCCAGCTTATTTTGAGAAATAAATTGTTTTAATACATCTCCTATCGAACTCTCTTCGTTAAATCGCTTAGCCATTTTATTTTACTGAAAATTTTGCTGGTCTTTTATAATAATATTCAATTTCTTGTTCGTTTTTAACTACTAATTTATCTTTAGTTAATTCGATAATTTCTTCATTCCATGAAGCATAAGTAGTTTTATATTGTAGTGACGCATCGCCATCTTTTAAAACCACAGTAACGTCTTCTTGAACATCATTTGTTAAGTAAGTTCCATCCAATTGTGGCATAACTTTTTTTCTAAAACCTTTATTTTCCTCGATTTTAAAAAAATCAATCGTTTCATTCACCTTGTATTCTTTCTTATCTCCATCAGGAAGTTCTACTTTTTCTATTTCCCAATATCCATTTAAATTAGAAATATCAGTATCTGTTATTTTCTGCTTACATGAAAACACTGAAAATAAAACAATTAACAAAAGAATTCTTTTCATACTATTATTATAAATTAAACCATAAAATTACAATTAAAAATCATTTGAATTAAACTATTCTGTATTTTTATTGTCTAATGAATGTACAACCATTTTTTACAGCTATGAAAAAGTTTATCCCTCTACTAGCGTCACTACTATTTATAAGTTGTGGTTCTGACGATTCTTCTACTTCCACTCCTGAAGAACAAATGTACTTTCCTCCTATTGGCTCAACAACTTGGGAAACCAAAACTGTAGCATCGCTTGGATGGAATGAATCACAAGTTCAGCCTTTATTAGATTATTTAGAATTAAAACACACAAAAGGGTTTATCGTTTTACATAATGGAAAAATCGTAATGGAAAATTATTTTAATGGTCATACAGCAAATGATACTTGGCAATGGAATAGTGCAGGAAAAACATTAACTGCAAGCACCATAGGAATTGCGCAACAAGAAAATCTATTGAATATAAATACAAGAGTTTCACAATATCTTGGAATAGGATGGACCAGCGAGCCTTTAAATAAAGAAAATTTAATCACATCGCGTCATTTGTTAACCATGACTTCAGGAATTAATGACGAAAGTGACTTAGTAATTATCCCAAATTTAACCTACTTAGCCGATGCTGGAACTCGATGGTCGTATCACAATGTTTTTCAAAAATTAATGGATGTTGTAGCAGCTTCTAGTGGTCAAACATTTGAAAATTACTTTAATGCTAAATTAAAAAATAAAATTGGTATGGATGGCTTTTGGAATAACGGAGTAATCTATAAAATTTATCATAGCAGTGCACGAAGTATGGCGCGATTTGGATTATTAGCCATGAATAAAGGAAAATGGAATAACGAACAAATCATAAATCAAACTTATTTCAACGAAAGTATTTCAACATCACAAAATATTAATCCATCTTACGGGTATTTGTGGTGGTTAAATGGAAAATCGAACTTTATGTTACCCGGAAGTCAAACTTCATTTACCGGTTCGATAGTTCCCAATGCACCTGCTGAAATGTATGCCGCCATGGGAGCTGCAGACCAAAGAATATATGTGGTTCCAAGCAAAAAATTAGTTATTGTAAGAATGGGAGAAGCTTCTAATCCAGCTAATCCAAGTTTTGCAGTATCAGGATTTGATAACGAACTTTGGCAAAAAATAAATGCTGTTATTAATTAACAGCATTTATTTTTTATTATTTCTTTACTTTTCTTTTACCGCTTGTAAATTTAATTAACAAATACATAAAAATTGCAAAAGAAGCCAATCTAAGTGTTATAAAAATATAATCATATCCTTCAAAAGGTATTGCTACTAAAGCCATAATAACAGCCACTAAAAATAACTGAACTGTTCTATATTTTAAAAGTTCTCTCACTGTAGTAAATCTTATTTAAAAAACGAATCTACAAATTCGTATTTATTAAACACTTGTAAATCTTCAATTCCTTCACCAACGCCAATATATTTAACTGGAATTTGAAATTGATCAGAAATTCCAATAACAACTCCACCTTTTGCAGTTCCATCTAGTTTTGTAACAGCTAAGCAAGAAACCTCTGTTGCAGCAGTGAATTGTTTCGCTTGTTCAAAAGCGTTTTGCCCTGTAGAACCATCTAAAACCAAAAGTACATCATTTGGTGTGTTTTCCACCACTTTTTGCATTACTTTTTTTACTTTAGAAAGTTCATTCATTAAACCTACTTTATTATGCAAACGCCCTGCTGTATCAATAATTACTACATCTGCATTTTGAGCCACAGCGCTTTGCAAAGTATCAAAAGCTACAGATGCAGGATCACTTCCCATTTGTTGCTTTACGATAGGCACTCCTACTCTATCTGCCCAAATTTGAAGTTGATCAATGGCTGCTGCTCTAAAAGTATCGGCAGCACCTAATACAACGTTATAACCCGCTTTCTTAAACTGATAAGCTAGTTTACCAATAGTTGTTGTTTTACCTACACCATTAACTCCAACCACCATAATTACATATGGTTTAGTATTCGCAGGAATTTCAAACTGTGTTGCTTCTCCAGAATTCGTTTCAGATAATAAACCTGCAATTTCTTCACGAAGAATACTATTTAATTCATCAGTTCCTAAATATTTATCTCTTGAAACACGCTCTTCAATTCTCTCGATAATTTTTAAAGTGGTATTCACTCCCACATCAGAAGAAACTAAAATCTCTTCCAAATTATCTAAAACTTCAGCATCTACTTTCGATTTTCCGGCAACAGCTTTAGTAAGCTTAGAAAAAAACGAAGTTTTCGATTTTTCTAAACCTTTATCTAAAGTTTGTTTTGCCTCTTCACTGATATTTTGTTCTTTCTTATCGGAAGAGAATATTTTCTTAAAAAAACTCATACAAAAATTAGGGTTTAAGTTTTTACTGACACCTATTTGATTTCAAATCTATTTATCAGACAAATGTAAAAATAAAAAAGCTACTTTCAAACGAAAGTAGCTTATCTATATTGTGTAAAATGAATTATTTCTTTTTCAAGAATTCATCAACTTCTTCTGGAGACATAACTGCTTCAACAAAAGTATAAGCACCAGTTTTTGGAGACTTAACCATTTTAATAGCTTTAGTTAATCTTTTAGAAGCTGTTTGTAAAGTTGCTACGGTTTTCTTTGCCATGACTTATAATATTATTTAAAGTTTAAAAAACTTCTAATTACTTAATTTCTTTGTGAACAGTTACTCTTTTTAAGATTGGATTAAATTTTTTAATCTCTAATCTGTCTGGAGTATTTTTTTTATTTTTTGTAGTGATGTAACGAGATGTTCCAGGAACTCCTGAAGTTTTGTGCTCTGTACATTCTAAAATAACTTGGATTCTATTACCTTTCTTTGCCATTTTGATCTATGTTTTAAGGATTATACAGATTTAACAAATCCGTTAGCTTTTGCATTTTTCAATACAGCAGCAATTCCATTTTTATTAATCGTTTTTAAAGCAGCGGTTGAAATTTTCAACGTTACCCATCTATCTTCTTCAGGAATATAAAAACGTTTTTTAACTAAGTTAACAGAGAATTTTCTCTTTGTTTTATTCATAGCGTGAGAAACATTGTTTCCTACCATCGCTCTTTTACCTGTAAGTTCACAAACTCTTGACATTATTTCTAATCTTTATTTCGTTATCTAAAATCAGGGTGCAAAGAAACAAAATCCATTTCATATACACAACTATCTTTTACTATTTTTTTAAAATTTCTTTATAAATTAGTTCCAACCCTTTACTTACCGCTCTATCAATCACTTTTTCACGAGGTTGACCAAAATTAAATTCCTCAACAAAAACTTCATTAGGTGTTGCAATTCCAATAAAAACTGTTCCTAATTCAGCATCGTCATCACCTTTTGTTGGTCCAGCATTTCCAGTTGTAGCAATAGCATAATCTGAGTTCATCAATTTTTGAACCGATTTAACCATTTCAGAAGCTACCTCAGCACTTACAACTCCATGTTTTGCAATTAAATTTTCATCAATTTCTAAAACATCAATTTTAGCTTGTGTAGCATAACTCACCACACTTCCTTTGAAATAATTTGATGCTCCTGGAACTGCTGACAAAGTTGCCGCTATTTTTCCACCTGTACAACTTTCTGCTGTTGAAATTGTTAGTTTTTTCTCAACTAACAACCTACCCAAAACAACTTCTATAGGTTCATCTTCATTATAACCAACAATAATATCATGAATCAATAAATCAAGTTTTTCAACTTGTCGTTTGATTTCTTCTTTTAATAATATTTCGTCATTTCCTCTTGCTGTTAATCTCAAGCGAACTTTTCCTGGACTAGGTAAATAAGCCAATTTTATAAAATCAGGTAAATTATCTTCCCATTCTTCAATTTGTTCAGCAATCAAACTTTCACCACGACCATACGTCATAATGGTTTGATGCACGATATACGGACGTTCAAATTTTTGAACTAAGTTTGGAATCACTTCGTTATCAATCAAATACTTCATTTCATATGGAACTCCTGGTAAGGAAATAAAAACCGTATTCTCTTTTTCCATCCACATTCCCGGAGCTGTTCCTGCTTGATTGAAAAGTACCTTTGCCTTAGTTGGAACCAAAGCTTGATCTCTGTTCATTTGGGTAATTGGGCGCTTGTAAATTCCTTCAATAATAGACTTTACATGAACCAAAACCACATCATTTTCAACTAAATTATCTTCAAAATAGTCGCAAAAAGTTTTCTTCGTAATATCATCTTTTGTTGGACCTAATCCACCTGTTACGATAACAACTTCCACTTTATTTTGAAGCGAATGAAAAGTATCTAAAATATGTTGTTTATCATCGGAAATCGACAACATTTCGTGTGTTGCAATCCCAATTTTATCAAGGGCTTTTGCAATGTAAGAAGAGTTCGTGTCAACAATTTGGCCAATAAGAATTTCATCGCCAATGGTAACTATAGCAGCTTTCATTTTATGTTGTAAGATTTTGGGGGATTTTAAAATAGAATCTTACAGTTTGAAATCTTTTTTAATTTCTTTAACTGCTAAATCAATTCTATCTTTTAACGACTTGAATACTTCTTTAATTTCTTTTCGTTTGCCTTTGGCTTTTGCCCAAGTCATGATTTGGATATTTTCTTCATAAGCCATATCCATGCCAAGTAAATCCAATGTAGGTTTTATTTTATGACATGAAGAATAAGTTCTAGTATAGTCTTTTTCAGCAATTGCTTCTTTTATTGATTTAATCTCAGCAGGAACTTCCTCTAAAAATAAAGTCACAATTTGTAATGCAAATTCAATATCATTTTCTGAAATTTCATATACTTTCGCTAAATTATATTGTAATGCCATAACTACCTAATTTGAATTTTAAACATCGATTTTCCTTCAATAAAACCTTCTAAAACATCACCTTCAGTTACTTTTGCAACACCTTTTGGAGTACCTGTAAAAATAATGTCTCCTATTTTTAAGGTAAAATATTGTGAAACATACGAAATTAACTCATCAATTTTCCACAACATTAAACTCGTGTTACCTTCCTGAACAGTGGTTCCATTTGATTTTAACTCAAAGTTAATATTTTCTAGCGAAGTATAATTTTTTTTCGATGTAAAGCTTCCAATTACCGCTGAATGGTCAAATGCTTTAGCTTTTTCCCACGGCAACCCCTTCTCTTTCAACCTACTTTGTACATCTCGAGCTGTAAAATCGATTCCTAAACCAATTTCATCATAGTATTTATGAGCAAACTTAGTATCGATATGTTTCCCAACTTTACAAATCTTAACCAATACTTCCACTTCATGATGAATGTCATTACTAAAAGCAGGAATGACAAATGGATTTTTATTAGGCAAAATAGAAGAATCGGGTTTCATGAAGATAACCGGTTCTGTTGGTCTTTCATTATTTAATTCCGAAATATGGTCAGCGTAATTGCGTCCGATACAGATTATTTTCATTTTTCTTGGGTTAAGGATAAATGGTTAAGGGCAATGGGCAAAACCTTTTACCTTTCACCCATTACCTTTTACCTTATTTCGTATTTAACTTTCTTAATTTAATTCCTGTTAGTACTTTTTTAGTATACAAAGGAAAATCAGCATTTTGAATCCAACCAAAATAACCAGGTTCTTTATCAAAAACTTCTTCAACCAAAGCACCTTTGTGTTTTCCAAAAGTAAAAATTTCTTTTCCTTCGTTGTTCAAAGCAATAAATCCAGCAAAATCAACTGATTTTTTACGTGTTGTGAATTCAGCTAACGATTTCATATCGTTTTCTAAATTCTCGTAACGATCTAATTGTGCTTTTAAGATTTCGTAAGTTGCCATCGTATCCGCTTCGGCACTATGAGCGTTTTCTAAACTTTGTCCGCAATAGAATTTGTAAGCTGCACTTAAAGTACGTTCTTCCATTTTATGGAAAATCGTTTGCACATCAACAGAAACTCGGTTTTTCATATCGAAATCAACTTCCGCACGTAATAATTCTTCAGCTAAAAGCGGAATATCAAATCGGTCCGAATTAAATCCAGCCAAATCCGAATCCTTAATCATATTATGAATTTGGGATGCTAATTCTTTGAATGTTGGCTCGTTCGCTACTTTTTCATCTGTAATTCCGTGCACAGCTGTAGTTTGTGGCGGAATTGGAATCGTTGGATTTACCAACCAAGTTTTACTCTCTTTATTCCCGTTTGGATATACTTTAAATATTGAGATTTCTACAATTCGGTCTCTTGCCACATCAATTCCTGTAGTTTCAAGATCGAAAAAGCAGATAGGGCGTGTTAATTTTAATTCCATAGCGATTTTATATGTGACAAAGATAGAAAAACCCGATAGCTTTTAAAACTATCGGGTTTACATTTATAATTTATTCTCAGATTAGAAATCTCTATTTACGTCAAACGCTTCTAAATAATCCGCAACGCGTTTTACAAAACTTCCTCCTAATGCACCATCAACAACTCTGTGGTCATACGAATGCGATAAGAACATTTTTTGACGGATTCCAATGAAATCACCTTCTGGAGTTTCAATAACTGCAGGCACTTTTCTAATCGCTCCTAAAGCTAAAATACCTACTTGCGGTTGGTTGATAATTGGCGTTCCGAAAACAGAGCCAAAAGTTCCCACATTCGTAACGGTATAAGTTCCACCTTGTGTATCGTCTGGTTTTAATTTTCCTGCTTTTGCACGATTTCCTAAATCGTTTACTGCTTTTGCCATCCCAACTAAATTTAATTGATCAGCATTTTTAATTACAGGAACAATTAAGTTTCCGTTTGGTAACGCAGCTGCCATTCCTAAGTTGATATTTTTACGTTTGATGATAAATTCACCATCAACCGAAATGTTCATTCCTGGGAAATCTTTCAATGCTTTTGCTACCGCCTCCATGAAGATTGGCGTGAAAGTTAACTTCTCACCTTCTCTCTTTTCAAAAGCATTTTTAACTTTATCTCTCCATTTTACGATGTTGGTAACATCAACTTCAATGAATGATTGCACGTGAGCTGAAGTTTGTACCGAAGCTACCATGTAACCCGAAATCAACTTACGCATTCTGTCCATTTCCACAATCTCATCACCACCATTTACAGAAACTGGAACAGATTGTACTACTGGTGCTGGAGTTGCTTTTGGAGCCGCCGCTGGTGTTGCCATAACTGCAGGCTGACTTCCTCTATTTTTAATGTAATTTAGTAAATCTTCTTTGTTTACACGACCATCTTTACCAGAACCAGCAATTGATTCTAATTCTGCTAATGAAATTCCTTCTTCTTTTGCAATGTTTTTAACTAAAGGTGAAAAGAATTTATCTGATCCCGAATAGTCGGGAGAAAAATCAGCTGGAGCTGCAGTTTCTTTTGCAACTTCTACTGC
The DNA here is from genome assembly GCF_041911335.1 of Flavobacterium sp. GTDB lineage: Bacteria > Bacteroidota > Bacteroidia > Flavobacteriales > Flavobacteriaceae > Flavobacterium. Next base: position 49,055 of record NZ_JAYRPD010000037.1, on the reverse strand, counting down.
TTTTGCAACTTCTGCAACAGCAACTGGCGCTTCTGCTTTAACTTCTGGAGTTGCTGCAACAGCATCACCTTCCGTTTCGATAATAGCGATAGTTTGTCCCACTTGAACTACATCATCGGTATTAAATAAAATTTCAACAAGTGTTCCTGCAACTTCTGAAGGCACTTCACTATCTACTTTATCAGTAGCAATTTCAAGTACTGCTTCGTCCATTTCAATTTTATCACCAACTTTTTTTAACCAGTTAGTAACTGTTGCTTCTGCAACACTCTCACCCATTTTAGGTAATTTCAATTCAAACTTTGCCATATCTTTAAACTAAAGTTGTGTTTTTGTATTTGGTTTGCAAAAATACTAATTTTTCATTCGTTTTATAAAGAAAACAATAATTTTTTACAACAAAATTATTTGTCCTCTATCGTTCGAATTATTACTCCCAATTAGATAATTCGAACTCGAAATATAATTCTTAAAACTTAAATTTTTACTCTTATTTAATTGCATAAAAGTAATAATTTCAGCAAAACTAAAAGTAGTCGTATCGAATATTATTTCAAGATTTTTTTGGGATTGATTCTCAAATTGATTAAAATCAGACAAATAAGTTGCTTTTTTTGATAGATTCAATTCTAAATTTTCTTTTGAAAAAACGATATATTCATCAATAATCCGAACTTCATTCTTTTGTTGATTCTTCTTCAAAAGACTAAAAACAAAACTTCCTACTTGCATCATTATATCAAAAAACCATGATTTCTTGAAATGTTTTTTATAGAAAAATTGCATCGCTTCTCTGAAACGTTTCATATAGGTTCCATCTCGAACGGTACTTTCTCCTTTATAATGTATCACAGAAGTTTCGTGAAAATAATAATTCGATTTTCCTGATTTCAAAGCCAAATAACTCAAATCGATATCATCCGAATACATAAAGCAATTTTCATCAAAACCACCAACTTCAAGATACAATTTGCGCTTCATTACCATAAAAGCACCAACCAAAATATCCACTTTCCCAGATTCGTTTTCAGATAAATGTTGGGCGTAATATTTTCCAAAATAATTGGAGATTTTATACAATCCGAAAATCTTAGTAAAAGCCACCCAAGGAGTTGGAACGCCACGTTTGCTTTCGGGAAGAAAATTTCCAGCACCGTCTATTAATTTACAACCGATGATACCAGTGTTCAGTGTCCAGTTTTCAGAGTTCAGTATTTTAGAAAAAGTATCTTCTGCAACAACCGTATCAGGATTCAAAACACAAATATATTCCCCTTTGGCTTGAGCAACTCCGATGTTATTTCCTTTTGGGAAACCTAAATTTGAAGCGTTTTCGATGAGTTTGATGTGCGGGAATTTGGTTCGCATCATTTCACAACTATCATCTGAAGAAGCGTTATCAATGACAATAATTTCTCCATCAATGCCTTCCAATGCTTTTTCAACACTGAGAACACATTGCTCTAAAAAATAGCGCACGTTGTAGTTGAGAATGATTATGGATAGTTGCATTATAATAGTTTGATTAAATCATCTGGATTTCTTAAATTATTCCAAAACAATAATAACTCAATCAGACTTAAATCTTTATTTATTTTGTAAAACAATGTTGTCTGTTCGGATATTGACAAAGAATAAATATTGTCTACTTTGAAATTTCCAATCATTGGATGAATTGACAATCTTTTCAACTCATTTTCAACTAAACTTTCAAATTTATTTACCTCATAAATATTCCACTTTTGTAAAATAAATTGAGCTTCCTCGAAAAAGGAAATTTCAGCACGAAAAGTCCATTCAATTTTGTAAATCATTTCTGCAATGGAAATTTTTCTCTAAATCGTTTCATTACTTCTTCGTGCGTGGATGTCTTCCCTTCTTCAATTTCTTTGATGGATTTTTCTAATAATTGAACTAAAACAGGATGCAAATTCTCAGAAGTTAACTCACTTTTTGGAGTTACTTCGTAAGCTTCTGCTGGTTCTTCTATTTTATTTTTCTTTTTGGAAGTCATAAAATGCATTTTCACAAAGTTAGGAAATAATCTATAATCTTTAGATACAATAAACTATTTTTGCATTTCTAAATTGTATTATGAATTACTTATCTGTAGAAAATATATCGAAATCTTATGGCGAACGTATTCTTTTTAAAGACGTTTCGTTTGGAATTAACAAGGATCAAAAAATAGCTTTTATCGCTAAAAATGGTTCGGGAAAAACTACCATTATGAACATGATTAATGGTTTGGATGAACCTGATACTGGTCAAGTTATTATTCGAAAAGAGATTAAAATGGCGTTTTTGTCGCAAAACAATAATTTGCAAGACGAATTAACCATTGAAGAAAACATTTTTGCTTCAGATAACGAAATTCTGAAAGTAATTGAACGCTACGAAAAAGCCTTAGAAAATCCGAATGATGAAGAAGCCTATCAAAGAGCTTTTGACGATATGGACCGCCACAATGCTTGGGATTTTGAAACGCAATTCAAGCAAATTTTGTACAAACTGAAGTTGGAAGACTTAAAAATGAAGGTCAAAAACATGTCGGGTGGACAAAAAAAGCGTTTATCATTAGCTATTATCTTAATTAGCAAACCTGATTTATTGATTTTAGACGAGCCAACCAATCACTTGGATTTAGAGATGATTGAATGGTTAGAAGACTATTTTGCAAAAGAAAACATCACGTTGTTTATGGTGACGCACGACCGTTTCTTTTTGGAACGTGTTTGTAATGAAATTATCGAATTAGACAACGGAAAAATCTACCAATACAAAGGAAATTATTCCTATTATTTAGCCAAAAAAGAAGAACGATTGGCTTCAGAAAATGCCACGATTGATAAAGCGCAAAACTTATTTGTAAAAGAATTAGCTTGGATGCGTCGTCAACCAAAAGCTAGAACGACCAAATCGAAATCACGTCAAGATGATTTTTACAAAATCAAAGCGGTTGCTGAAAGTCGAAGAAAAGAAAATATTGTGGAGCTCGAAATCAACATGGAGCGCATGGGGAGCAAGATTATCGAAATGGTAAAAGTGAATAAAAAATTTCCTGATAGAACCATTTTAAATGACTTTTCCTATTCGTTTCAACGTGGCGAACGCATTGGAATTATTGGAAAAAACGGAACAGGAAAATCGACTTTCTTGAACATTTTAACGCAAACCATTCAACCTGATTCAGGGAAAGTAATTATTGGTGATACGATTAAAATTGGCTATTACACGCAAAGTGGAATCAATCCAAAACCGGGACAAAAAGTTATTGATATCATCAAAGAATATGGCGAATATATTCCGTTGACGAAAGGAAAAATTATTTCCGCTTCGCAATTATTGGAGCGCTTTTTATTTGACGCCAAAAAACAATACGATTTCGTAGAAAAATTAAGTGGTGGCGAATTGAAACGTTTGTATTTATGTACCGTTTTAATTCAAAATCCGAATTTCTTGATTTTGGATGAACCAACGAATGATTTGGATATTGTTACGTTAAATGTATTAGAAAGTTTCCTTTTAGATTATCCTGGTTGTTTGTTAGTGGTGAGTCACGATAGATATTTTATGGATAAAATTGTGGACCACTTATTTGTTTTTAGAGGCGAAGGCGAGATTGAAGATTTTCCTGGAAATTACTCGGATTTTAGAGCATATGAAGATTCGGCTGAACCAAAAGTTTTGAATTCGGTAAGTACTGAAAAGACGAATTGGAAAGAAAAACAAACGGCTTCAACAGGATTGAGTCTCAACGAACAAAAGGAATTCAATAAAATTGAAAAAGAAATCAAAGATTTAGAATACAATAAAAAACAAATCGAACAAGAATTCGCCGACGGAAAAGTTTCGGATGATAAAATTGAAGCAAAAGCCAACGAATTACAAAAAATCATTCAAACTTTAGAAGAAAAAGAAGAACGTTGGTTTGAATTAAGTTCGAAAATGGAATAAAAAGTAATTAGTGAATAGTAATTAGTGAATAGCCAGACTAATTACTAGTCACTTTTCACTAATCACTGTAAAATGCAGCATTTAATCAAATCCTACCTAAAATTCCTTTTCCATTCCAAAAACGAACATGGAGTGCATTCGCCATTTGTATTTGATTTGGTTACGAAATGTTTTTATAATACAACTAAATACCCAGAATACGGAATATTAAAATCGTACAGAAAATCACTTTTAGAAAATAAAAATACGATTGAAGTAACCGATTTTGGTGCAGGTTCACGCGTTTTTAAATCAAATACACGAGAGATTTCAAAAATTGCACAAACCGCTGGAATTTCTCCAAAAAATGCCGAACTGCTTTTTAGAATTGTTCGCTATTTTCAACCTAAAAGTATTTTGGAAATTGGCACTTCATTGGGTTTGGCAACAAATTCTTTAGCTTTAGGAAACCCAGAAGCTATAATAACTACTTTAGAAGGATGTAAAAACACTCAAGATGTAGCAATAAAGAATTTTGAAAAACAATTTGAAGGTGCGTACGGTAGAGATTTCACCTATCCAAAACCTAATGTGAATTTTGTAACTACAGAATTTTCAACCTATTTCAAAACCCTAAACCTTTCACCCATCACCCATCACTTAATTTACTTCGATGGCAATCATTCCAAAAAAGCTACTTTAGATTATTTTGAGGCTTTGCTTCCAACAATTTGCAATGATTCGATTTGGATTTTCGATGACATTCATTGGTCAGCAGATATGGAAGAAGCTTGGGAAATCATAAAAAATCATCCAAAAATTTCGGTTACAATTGATACGTTTCAATGGGGAATTGTCTTTTTTAGAGTCGAACAAGAAAAAGAACATTTTATCATCAATCCGAATAAAACGATTAGTTCACACTTGTTTGAAAGAATTCGTTTTTAGTTGTAACAAATTCCTTTCTTTTTCTACTTATTATAGTATTACATCAATAATATTGTCATCTCGAGCGAAGTCGAGAGGCTAAATTCTAATTTCATTATGGCAAATCCGTTAATTAAAATAACCAATATTAAAAGAGATTTCCCTTTAGGAAACGAAATCGTGTATGTATTAAAAGGCATCGATTTAGAAATCAATAAAGGGGAATATGTAGCATTGATGGGGCCTTCGGGTTCTGGAAAGTCTACTTTGATGAATATTTTAGGTTGTTTGGATACGCCAACTTCAGGAACTTACGTTTTGAACGGAAAACACGTGAGTGAAATGCAAGACGATGAATTGGCAGGAATTCGTAATAAAGAAATTGGATTCGTTTTTCAAACGTTCAACTTGATGCCAAGAACAACGGCTTTGGATAATGTAGCTTTACCAATGGTATACGCGGGTCATTCTAAATCGGAACGTGTGGAACGCGCTACTGAAGTACTGACACAAGTTGGTTTGAACGATAGAATGGATCACAAACCAAATCAGTTATCGGGTGGTCAACGTCAGCGTGTCGCGGTTGCTAGAGCTTTGGTTAACAAGCCTTCTATCATTTTAGCCGATGAGCCAACTGGAAACTTAGACAGTAAAACTTCGGTGGAAATCATGAATTTATTCAACGAAATTCACGCCAACGGAAACACCGTAATCTTAGTAACACACGAAGAAGATATTGCAGCTTATGCCCATAGAATCATCCGTTTACGAGACGGACTTATTGAAAGTGATACGATAAATCAAAATGTTAAAAAGTAATTTTATTTTCAATTAAGTATTACTTAAATGGATAATGTTGAAAAAATATATCCCGCAGTAAACGTAAAATCATTTGTCTCCTTTTTTTGGTTTATCCTAGGACTTGCAATATCTGTTATTGCATCTATTTTTGGGTATGTTTTAATTAGAGATGGTTATTGGAAAATATCTTTTTTCACTTTACCCTTTATTTTATTAGCACCTTATGTAATATTTTTTAGTGTAAAATCTAAAATAATTTTAACTAAAGATTCTATAATTAGGAAAGTTCCATTTAGTAGTAAGGAAATAAAATATTCTGAAATTAAAACTCTTAAAATTTACGATACAATAGGAAATGGATATGGCTCAGTTTCCTATCTTGAAAGCGAAAAACCAAATTCAAAAAGTCTATTTACTTTAAAAACAATTTTTGTATCGGATATAGAAAATACTCATCCAAATAAATTCACAAAGGGTAAACAATTTACTTTTCATGATACAAATGATATTTACTTATTTCTTGAAGAGAAAATTTCTAGTAACCAAGTTAATTAAGTAATGTTTTATTATTGAAAAATCTTTTTCAAAATAACTACCTTTGCCACAAAATTGCCAAAATGACTTTTTCCGACTACTCCAAAGAATTTTCATACAACTTAAAACTCGCCTACCCTATTATTTTAGGAATGTTAGGTCATACCGTTGTGGGAATTGTGGATAATATCATGGTGGGAAAATTAGGTCCAACCGAATTAGCGGCTGTATCATTGGGAAACAGTTTTGTATTCATTGCCATGTCATTAGGAATTGGATTTTCAACTGCTATCACACCTTTAGTTGCCGAATCTGATGGGAAAAATGATGTGGCTGGTGGTCGTTCTGCTTTTCATCACGGATTGTATTTGTGTACGATTTTAGGTGTGGCTTTATTTACCTTGATTTTCTTTTCAAAACCACTTATTGCTTACATGGGCCAACCGGAAGCCGTAGTGGAGATGGCAAAACCGTATTTAGATATCGTTGGTTTTTCGTTGATTCCGTTAATTATGTACCAAGCTTACAAACAATTTGCAGATGGTTTGAGCGAAACGAAATATTCGATGTGGGCAACTATCATTGGAAACATTACCAATGTAGTGATTAACTATTTTCTTATTTATGGAATTTGGATTTTCCCAAAATGGGGCATCGTTGGAGCTGCCTTAGGAACTATCGCTTCTCGTTTTGTGATGTTAGGTTTCATGCATTATATGATGAATTTAAAATCAAAATTTCATCCGTATTTTAAAGGTTTTAGCTTAAAAGAAATTAAGAAGGAAGTCAACCAAAAAATCATTAAAATTGGAATGCCTTCTGCCATGCAAATGTTCTTTGAAGTAGCATTGTTTACTGGAGCTATTTGGTTGTGCGGAATGATTGGAACTACCAGTCAAGCTGCGAATCAAATTGCGTTGAGTTTGGCATCTATGACTTTTATGTTTGCCATGGGATTGAGCGTTACAGCTATGATTCGTATTGGAAACCAAAAAGGATTAGAAGATTATGTTACCTTACGAAAAGTTGCAATTTCCATTTTCTTATTAACGATAATAATTGAAGTGGTGTTCGCGCTTTTATTTGTGCTATTACACACAAGTTTACCCTATATTTTCGTAGATATCAACGATGTGAAAAACCTAACCGAAAACTTAGAAGTAATCGCAATTTCGGCTAACTTACTTTTAGTAGCGGCTGTTTTTCAAATTTCAGATGGCTTACAAGTCGTAGTTTTAGGAGCACTTCGTGGTTTACAAGATGCAAAAATTCCGATGTATATAACTTTTGTAGCATATTGGGTAATTGGATTTCCAATATCCATTTACTTAGGATTAGAAACCGAATTAAAAGCCGTTGGGGTATGGATTGGACTTTTAGCTGGATTAACAGCAGCCGCGATATTTTTGTATATTCGCTTTAATTACTTAACGAAAAAACTAGTTCAAGGGCAAACTCAAGAACAAGTTCAATTACAATAATAAAAAGAAATTTAAAACATAAAAACATGAACTTACCAAAATTTGTTATCGGAGATAACACCGATTTTCCAGAAGATATTTTCGTAATCCATTTAGAATATCCAAGATTCGTAATCAATTTAAAAGATGACGAAGTAGAATTTTTAGAAGACATCGAAGAAGAAGACGAAAAAGAATTGGAATCAGAAATGGAACATTTAATTACCATTGCTGGAGAATTCTACGATAGAGAAATTGAAAGATACGAGCAAGAATAATCTTTGATTATGATTCCGTAGGGACAAGTCGCGACTTGATCCCTACCTGTCATTATTAAAATACCGTTCCAACAAATGCATAGCCGCTGCAAAAGGTGAAATTTCATTGTTTTGCACGGCTTTTTTATTTTCTTCTAATAATTGAATGATATTCGGATGATTATAAAAATGTGATTTCAATTGTTCATTAATCGTTTCCATCATCCAAAATTGGTTTTGATTTTGACGTTTTTCTTCGAAATAATGATTTGCTTTTACCAATTCAAAATATTCGGAAATAATGTCCCAAATCGCATCAATTCCTGTTTTCTCATAAGCACTACAAGTCGTCACTTTCGGAATCCAACCCGAAGATTTGGCTGGAAATAAATGCAACGCTCTATTGAATTCGGTTTTCGCTAATTTGGCTTTTGCAACATTATCGCCATCGGCTTTATTGATTACGATTGTATCCGCCATTTCCATGATACCACGTTTGATTCCTTGCAATTCATCGCCAGCACCTGAAATTTTCAACAATAAAAAGAAATCCACCATACTGTGAACAGCGGTTTCACTTTGCCCTACTCCAACGGTTTCAATAATAATCGTATCAAAACCACAAGCTTCACAAAGAATGATAGTTTCACGAGTCTTTCTGGCAACGCCACCTAATGTATCACCTGAAGCACTTGGTCGGATATAAGCGTTTTCATCTTTTACTAATTCTTCCATACGGGTTTTGTCGCCCAAAATACTTCCGTGACTGATGGACGAACTCGGGTCAACCGCTAAAACAGCTACTTTCTTTCCGATAGAAGTTAAATATTTTCCAAAAGCTTCAATAAATGTACTTTTTCCAACACCCGGAACACCTGTAATTCCAATACGAACCGAATTATTGGCATGTGGCAAACAACCTTTGATCACTTCATTCGCCTTAGCTAAATGTTCAGGATTAGTGCTTTCGACTAAAGTTATGGCGCGACTCAAAGCGGTTTTGTCTCCTTTTAAAATTCCAGCAATTAATTCTTCTGCCGAAGGTTGTTTTCTTCGGAATTGTTGAATTTGAGTAGCCACAACCGCACTCAAAGTTTCGGGTTGTTCCACGCCGTGAATTTCTGAAAGTGCCGATTTTTTATTTGGTGTTTTCAAAAGAATTTTGCTTTGTGTAAAAATACAAAAAATGAAGGAATATAAAACATCGAAATCTCAAGGTTTAATTACCTTTGTATTCTCGATTTTCGACATATGGAAAACATCATTCTATTATTTTTATGTTTGATTTTGGGCGTTGCGCTTCAAAAAGTACCGCAATTTCCTAAAAACGCTTATCAAAGTTTGAATCAATATGTGATTTACGTTTCGCTTCCGGCTATGGCGTTGTATTACATTCCGAAAATTACGATTTCATTGGCTTTGCTTTATCCATTAGGGATTGCATGGTTAGGTTTTGGATTATCGTTTGTGTTTTTCTATGCTTTGGGAACGTATTTCAAATGGTCAAAAAAGTTAATTGGCTGTATGATTTTGACTGGTGGATTGAGCAATACTTCATTTGTAGGATTTCCAATCATCGAAGCTTTATATGGTGCAGAAGGATTAAAAACCGCCATCATCGTTGATCAACCGGGTTCATTCGTAGTCGTAACCACTTTAGGAATTTTAGTGGCTGCGAGTTTTTCAAGAGGAAATTTAAGTGCTTCTGAAATCGTATTGAAAATTGTAAAATTTCCGCCATTTATCGCTTTTACGATTGCTCTTTTCTGTACCATATTCACTTTAGAATTTCCAGAAGCGTTGCAAAACTCTTTCCTACGAATCGGAAATACGGTAACGCCTGTCGCTTTAGTAGCCGTTGGATTGCAATTAAAAATCGATACGCGAAGTAAACATTGGAGTTTTTTAACTTTAGGATTGTTTTTTAAATTAATTCTAATGCCTGCTTTTTTCTTCTTTTTATACAAAATTGCGTTAGGCGGAAAAGGATTGGAAATTGATGTTTCTATCATGGAATCCGCCATGGCACCAATGATTACGGGAGCGATTTTAGCTTCTAATTATGGATTAAAACCTAAATTGAGTAGTATGATGATTGGGATTGGAATTCCGTTGTCGTTGTTGACTGTTGCTTTTTGGTATTGGGTTTTGAGTTTATAGTTTTATAGCACAAAGTTTCTCAAAGTTTGGCACAAAGTTTCCCTAAGTTATTTTTTAACATGTAAGACATATAAGTTTAAGTTGAATTAATTGTGCACTCAAGTTCATAAAAGAGATGCTTGCAGCATGACAAGATTGTGGTTAAAAAATCTGTGCAAATCCGTCCAATCTGTGCTATCTGCGTTCCAAAATAAAATAGTAAAATATTATCCAATTTTTTACCTTTACACTTCAATTTTACACTATGAATCCTGAAATAATACTTGCACTTGAAAACATTGTAGGTTCGGCTTATATTTTTACTGATGAGGCTACTCGAAAAACGTATGGTCGTGATGAAACGGAAGATTTGAGTTTTCCGCCTCATGTTGTGGTGAAACCTGCGAATACCGAAGAAGTGGTGCAAATTTTAAAAGTTTCCAACACCTATAAAATTCCGACTACGCCGATTGGTGCACGAACAGGTTTGAGTGGTGGTGCTTTATCGATTTATGGTGGCATTGCGATTTCAATGGAACGCTTTAATAAAATCATTGAAATTGATGAGAAAAACCTTCAAGTTACTACCGAACCTGGAGTAATTACTCAAGTGTTAAGAGAAGCTGTTGCTGAAAAAGGCTTGTTTTATCCTGTTGATCCAAGTAGTATGGGAAGTTGTTTTATAGGTGGCAATATTGCCGAAAACTCTGGTGGTGCGAGGGCTTTGAAATATGGTGTTACCAAAGATTATGTATTAAATTTAGAAGTCGTTTTACCTACGGGAGACATCATTTGGACAGGCGCTAATACCTTGAAAAATTCTACTGGCTACAATTTAACGCAATTGATGGTGGGTAGCGAAGGAACTTTGGGAATCGTAACTAAAATTGTATTGAAATTATTACCTCAAAATAAACATAACGTATTGCTATTGGTTCCGTTTTATAAAGCGGAACAAGCATGTGAAGCGGTTTCAGCGATTTTTAGAGCGGGAATTGTGCCAAGTGCTTTAGAGTTTATGGAGCGCGATGCAATTGATTGGACATTAAAATTTGTCGATGGATTGAATGTGGAAGTCAAAGAAAACGTTCAAGCGCATTTGTTGATTGAAGTAGATGGCAATTATCCTGAAATTTTGATGCAAGAAGCTGAACAAATTTTAGCAGTCGTAGAACAATTTGAAATTGACGAAGTATTATTTGCCGACACCGAAGAACAAAAAAATGCCCTTTGGAAAATGCGTCGCTCTGTAGCGGAAGCGGTGAAAGCGAATTCGATTTATAAAGAAGAAGATACCGTTGTGCCAAGATACGAATTACCAAAACTATTAAAAGGCATCAAAGAAATTGGGGCGAAATATGGTTTTCAATCGGTTTGTTATGGCCATGCGGGCGATGGTAACTTACACGTCAATATCATCAAAGGCAACATGACTGATGACAATTGGAAAACGGAAGTTCCTAAAGGAATTCGTGAAATTTTTGAATTAACGGTCGGTTTAAAAGGAACGCTTTCTGGCGAACACGGTATTGGTTTGGTGCAAAAAAACCACATGGATATCGCGTTTTCAAAAGTACATTTAGAATTAATGGAACGCATCAAAGCGATTTTTGACCCAAACAATGTGTTGAATCCTGGGAAGATTTTTCCTGATGGGGAATAGATTTTATTTATTTCTAAGCTGATGTATTTTGTTTGAGATATATGTATATAATCCGACAAACAACATAAAAATGAAAATCTTCAATAAAATTGAAAGAATAAAATTTGAAGGATAAATATCTAATTGTCTATACATGGTCCAAGAACTTGGCAAATAATCCCTGTGAAATGAACTAATAATTATTACTAATCTTTCTATTGAAATTATCAAAAAGAAACTTGCAATAATTCTTATTAGTATATTTTTTGAAAATATTTTAATTCTGAAAATCTGAGATAAAAAGAACCAAAATAAAGGTTGTATCCAAATACTGAACCAATATTTTCCAAACATTCTATCTACCATTTCATTTTTTTCTTCGGGATTACATTCAATGTAATAGACTATGGTTCCTAAAAACCAAAAAATAATATAAAGTACTCCAACAAAAGTTATAAACTTTTTTGCTTGATTATCAAAACTATAAAATGTTGTTTTCTTTATAAAAATTGATACAATCAAAAAAAGAAAAGAATAAAATCCAAATGCAGTGAAAAAATCTAAAATCAATAATTCTAGATTGAAAAAAATATTCATCATTTAATTTTAATAAAAGTGCATACTACTTCCCCAAAAACTCCAATAAATTTGCATCTGCATTTTTAAACGTTGGCGGTTGTTCGATAATACTTGCCACGCGTTTTTTATTTAATTTCATGGTAATATCGGCTTCGGTAGTAAATAACAGAGCAGATAAAAATGGATTATTGATGTGCGGAATTAACTCTGACTCTAAATCATCTAATTTGCAGATTTTTACCAATTCTTGCTTTTCGGTAGTGTAAATTTTATACGTCATCGACAATTTTAAGATGTTGTCTTCTACGATAGTTTTTACGTAAATGTTTTGTAATTCGGGTTTTCCAACGGTTTTGGCTAGCGTTAATTTAGCAAAAGTTCCATTTGCAATACTCGCTCTAACTTGGTTGAAAAATTCGGTGTAAGTGATATTATTTTCGTTCATATTACAATCCTAAAGCTTTCAAAATTTTCGCATCAAATAACATCGAAAACATTTTATTCTCTTTGTCTTTATTTAAAAATTTCCATTGGTTTTTTGTTACATCATCCGCAACTGCAATTAGTGTAGAACGCATTTCAATACGGAATGTATTCGTTAATTTATCATAGGTTACTTTATCTGCTTCCATTGACGATTTAAAAATATCCACCATTGATTCGGCATCTTCCATTGGTTCTTTAAATTTCATAGCCATCACATTATTGTGATCAACAAAACAAAATGTTTTTCCTTCAATTTTCTTGATTTCACCAAATGAAAAATTAGGCTCTACTTCCACTAACTTTATTGAAAATTGCTCGTTTTCCATCATTTGACCAAACATTTTTTTCATTTGGTCTTGCGGAATAATATCAAACACTTTTGGATAGGTAGTAGCGAAAATATCGTCAAAATTCATATTTACACTCGCTTTGTATGATTTTAAAGCTTCCGTTTTTAACGAAGCCATATCTTGTGCTAAGATGGTGATGGTTTGAAAAAGAAAGAATGCGAAGAATAGAATTTTGGTTTTCATTTTGTTTGATTTTAATTTTATCAAAGATAAAAAATCCCCAACTACTTTTAGCAATTGAGGATTAGTTTATTTTTATGATTTTCGATTATTCGTTAACCAAAACCCATTCGCCAGAAGCTAACATGCTTTCTGCTTTTTTGTATTTCATGGTTTCGCTTTTTCCACTCATTACGTGTTTGATAGTAACGGTATCATTACGATTGATTTTTGGCATTTCACGAGTAATCGTTTCTGTAACTTGAGGTCTTTGACTTGCCATTTCTCCTGCTCTTTTAGCTTCTGAAGCTGGTGAGTCTAAATCCTCTTTTGTTTCTGTATATTGCTCTTGACGTGTTTCTTGTCTTGCCTCTTGAATGTTTTCATTACGATGTGGTAAATCACCTTTGAATAAGAACGAAATTACTTCTTTATTCACATCGTCAATCATTTTCTTGAACAAATTGAACGCTTCGAATTTGTAAATCAACAATGGATCTTTTTGTTCGTGAACCGCTAACTGAACCGATTGTTTCAATTCGTCCATTTTACGTAAGTGTTTTTTCCAAGCTTCATCCACAATAGCTAATGTGATGTTTTTCTCGAAATCTGCCACTAACGAACGTCCTTCAGTTGTATATGCTTTTTCTAAATCAGTAACTACATTTAACGATTTGATTCCATCTGTGAAAGGAACAATAATTCTTTGGTACTGACCATTGTTGTTTTCGTAAACATTTTTGATGATTGGATACGCTTCACGAGCATCTCTCGCAATTTTCTCTTCGTAATGAGCTAAAACCGCTTTGTACACTTTCCCAGTGATTTCTCTTACTGATAATTTTGAGAATTCCGCTAGTGTAACTGGCGCACTGATTGAAAAGTAACGAATCAACTCAAACTCGAAGTTTTTGAAATCTTCTGCTAGTTTGTTTTGTTCTACTACTAATTCGCAAGTGTCGTACATCATGTTCGCAATATCCACTTTCAAACGTTCTCCGTGTAAAGCGTGACGTCTTCTTTTGTATACTACTTCTCTTTGTGCATTCATTACGTCGTCATATTCTAACAAACGTTTACGAACTCCAAAGTTATTTTCTTCTACTTTTTTCTGAGCTCTTTCGATAGATTTTGTCATCATCGAATGTTGAATTACTTCTCCTTCTTTAAGACCAATTCTATCCATAACTTTCGCTACTCTTTCAGAACCGAATAAACGCATTAAGTTATCTTCCAAAGACACATAGAATTGTGAACTACCCACATCTCCTTGACGACCTGCACGACCACGTAACTGACGGTCAACACGACGCGAATCGTGACGTTCTGTTCCGATAATAGCCAAACCACCTGCTTTTTTAACTTCGTCAGATAATTTAATATCGGTACCACGACCTGCCATATTCGTTGCAATCGTAACCACTCCAGGCTTACCTGCTTCCGCTACAATTTCAGCCTCGCTTTTGTGCATTTTAGCATTCAATACGTTGTGTTGAATACCTCTTAATTTCAACATTCGGCTTAATAATTCCGAAATCTCTACTGAAGTTGTTCCAATCAATACCGGTCTTCCTGCATTTGATAACTGTACTACATCTTCGATAACCGCGTTGAATTTCTCACGAACCGTTCTGTAAATTAAATCGTCTTTATCTTTACGTGCAATTGGACGATTCGTTGGAATTTCCACAACATCTAATTTATAGATTTCCCAGAACTCCCCTGCTTCTGTTGAAGCCGTACCTGTCATACCTCCCAACTTGTTGTACATACGGAAATAATTCTGTAAGGTAATCGTTGCGAAAGTTTGCGTTGCTGCTTCAATTTTTACGTTTTCTTTAGCTTCGATTGCTTGGTGTAAACCATCCGAGTAACGACGACCATCCATGATACGTCCTGTTTGCTCATCTACAATCATTACTTTATTGTCCATGATAACGTATTCTGTATCTTTTTCGAATAAAGTATACGCTTTTAATAACTGCGTTAACGTGTGAATACGCTCTGATTTTACAGAGAAATCACGGAATAATTCTTCTTTTTTCTCAGCTGCTTCTTCTGGAGATAAATTTTCTTTTTCGATTTGGGCAATTCCTGTTCCAATATCTGGTAAAACGAAGAATTGTGCATCCGTATCGGTTGATAAAAACTGAATTCCGTTATCTGTTAATTCAACTTGATTATTTTTTTCTTCGATAACAAAGTACAACGCCTCATCAATTTTTGGCATTTCTCTGTTGTTATCTTGCATGTAGTAATTCTCTGTTTTTTGAAGTAATTGTTTAACTCCTTCTTCCGATAAGAATTTAATTAACGCTTTACTTTTTGGTAACGCTCTGTACGAACGATATAAGTTGAAACCTGCGTCTTTAGTATTTCCTTCTTTGAATAAACGTTTTGCTTCTGTCAAACAATCCGTAGCCAATTTACGTTGTAACGTAACTAAGTTTTCAACTTTTGGTTTTAATTCTAAGAATTCGTGACGGTCGCCTTGCGGAACTGGTCCAGAAATAATCAATGGTGTTCTTGCATCGTCAATTAATACCGAGTCAACCTCATCGACAATAGCATAATTATGTTTGCGTTGTACCAAATCTTCTGGAGCGTGCGCCATATTATCACGAAGGTAATCGAAACCAAATTCGTTATTTGTTCCATAAGTAATATCGGCGTTGTAAGCTTTTCTTCTTTCTGGGGAATTCGGTTGGTGATTATCGATACAATCAACTGTCATTCCGTGGAACTCAAACAAAGGAGCTTTCCAAGTACTATCACGACGCGCTAAGTAGTCATTCACGGTTACTAAGTGAACTCCGTTTCCTGTTAATGCATTTAAGTATAATGGAAGAGTTGCCACTAATGTTTTACCTTCTCCCGTTTGCATTTCGGCAATTTTGCCTTGATGCAAAACCACTCCACCAATCAACTGAACGTCGTAGTGAATCATATCCCAAGTGATGGCTTTTCCTGCAGCATCCCAAGAGTTTGCCCAAGTAGCATTATCGCCTTCAATATTGATATATGGTTTTGTAGCCGACAATTCTCTATCTTTTGGCGTAGCAGTTACTGTAATCGTTGTATTGTCTTTGAAACGACGAGCGGTTTCTTTAACTACAGCAAACGCTTCTGGAAGAATTTCATTTAATACTTTCTCAGAAATTTCATAAGCTTCTTTCTCGATTTTGTCGATTTCAGCGTAGATATCTTCACGCGCATCGATATCTTGAGTTTGCTCAGCGTCTTGTTTTAAAGAAGCAATTTTAGCGTCTTTTTCAGCGCGAGCATTTTGAATTTTAGCTTTGAATTCGGCTGTTTTAGCACGTAATTCATCATGTGACAAGGCTTGTAATGCGCCTTCAAATGATTTAATTTTGGTAACGATAGGTTGAATCGCTTTTACATCTTTCTCCGATTTGTCCCCCACAAAAGCCTTCAATATGGAATTTATGATACTCATAATTTTATTATTTCAATATAGTTTGCAAATATAACCAAAAAAAAAGCCTCAGTAAAGAGACTTATTTCTGTTGTGTTTATTTATTTTTTAATATTCGTCCTCATTCCAAAGATAATCTTCGTCCGTAGGATAATCAGGCCAAATCTCTTCCATTGATTCGTAGATTTCCCCTTCGTCTTCTATAGATTGCAAGTTTTCCACCACTTCTAATGGAGCTCCAGTTCTGATAGCATAGTCGATAAGTTCATCTTTGGTTGCTGGCCAAGGTGCATCACTTAAGTATGACGCTAATTCTAATGTCCAATACATCTTTTATCGATTTAAGTTTATGCAAAAATAAATTTATTACCCAATAAGGCAAGTTTTTTTTTTACTTTTTTATTAAAATTTAAGAACGTTTTTTTTTAAGTACTCAAAACATGACTTTTCATCACTGTTTTCAGGCATAATGAACACTTAAAACTGATTACTGAACACTATTTTCTAGGAATCCATTGTACTTCGTCAGCGTTCAAATCATGAGACAACTTTCGTGCCAACACAAAAAGATAGTCAGAAAGTCGGTTTAGGTACTTAATTACGCGTTCATCCGTAGGTTCTATGTCATTCAAATGCACGGCTAAACGCTCGGCTCTACGGCATACACATCGTGCGATATGACAATATGACACAGTTGTATGACCTCCTGGCAAAACAAAATGTGTCATTGGCGGTAACGCTTCTTCCATGGTATCGATTTCATTTTCCAAAAATTCAATATCAGATTCCACAATACCTAGGTTTTGCAGACGTGGCTGACCGTTTTTCAAGGTTTCTTTTTCGGGTGGCGTTGCTAAAATAGCTCCGACAGTAAATAATCTATCTTGGACTTCGATTAAAACTTTTTTGTACAAATCGCTCATGTCTTGATCGCGAATTAATCCGATGTGGGAATTTAGTTCATCAACTGTTCCATAGCTTTCAATTCGGATATGATGTTTTGACACACGTGTTCCTCCAAATAATGCGGTGGTTCCGGTGTCGCCAGTTTTTGTGTATACTTTCATTATACTTTGTAATTTTAAAATTAGATAAGACAAGTCGCGACTTGTCTCTACATTTTTTTTAATTGTGTTCTATACTCTTCAATATTTGCTTTTACTTTTGGATCCAACTCGGGTTCGGTGATGTCGGTTAATTTTTGCATTTCTTCCCAAATGGTTTTGGCTACAATATATCTCGCAATGCCTTTATCATCGGCCGGAATAATGTACCAAGGCGCAAAATCAGTTGATGTTTTATTAATCGCCTCTTCATAATATTTCATATAATCGTCCCAACGTTCGCGTTCTTTTAAATCACCTGTACTGAATTTCCAATTGTCTTTTGGATTTTCAAGTCGTTTTAATAAACGTTCTCTTTGTTCGTCTTTACTCATATGAAAATAAAACTTCAGAATTTTTGTTCCATTTTGCGAAATATGTTTTTCGAAATTCACTATTTGTTCCATTCGATTTTCCCAAAATTGAGGTGTGATGTCTTCCACTTTTTCAATTCCAGGTAAGTTTTCAAACAAAATATATTCGGGATGCACTCGTGTTACCAATACATTTTCATAATGCGTTCGATTGAAAACAGCGAATTTTCCTTTTTCGGGCAAAGCCAAATAATGACGCCATAAATAATCATGTTCTAATTCGGTTGAATTAGGAGTTTTAAAACTATGCACCACTACGCCACGCGGATTAAATTCTTTAAAAACCTCACGAATTAAACTATCTTTTCCACTAGTATCCATGCCTTGTAAGCAAATTAAAAACGCATGACGATTGTGCGCGTACATGGCATCTTGCTTTTTCGAAAGCTTCTTTTGGATTTTATCTAACGCTAATTCTTCTTGTTCTTTCTCAGTATCAATAGGAAGTTTGGTTAGAAAATCATCTAACTTAATTTTACCTTTCACTTTAAAATCTTCAATATTGATATTTTCCATCGTTGTTGGTTTTAAATCTCTGTAAAAATAGTACTTTTAGAGGCTAATTTGCGCTAAAAATTGTTAACTCTTTTGTAAAAATATGGAAAATTTCAAACTTACTAATTTCTTCACGATAAAAGGTATTTCAGCAGCATCAGGATTGGTGTATTCACAAAATGTTTTATTCGTTATATCTGATTCCAGTAGTTTTTTGTACCAATATGACATTTCAAAAAAGCTATTACTGAAATTCCCATTGGTAAAAGAAGCGAGAGAAAACATAGAAAAAGCTGAAAAGCCAGATTTAGAAAGCGTCACGCAACATGGAAATCAACTAATTATGTTAGGTTCAGGTTCAACCCAAAAACGTAATACGATGTTTACTTTAGATTTGGGAACTGATGCTTTGCAAACTCAGGATTTAAGTGCTTTATATGAAAAACTAAAAACCGTTGGTTCGTTTTCGGATGACCAATTGAATATTGAAGGTGCCATTTATGCGCATCAAACCATGTTGTTGTTTCAAAGAGGAAATTCAAAAAACAGTCGAAATGGTATTTTTATTATTCCAAACAATCAAGAAGATGGCATTCGATTTGTACCGATTTCACTTCCAACATTAGATGACATCGAAACGACTTTTACAGATGCGATTTTAGTTAACGATAAAATTTATTTCTTGGCTTGCGCCGAAAACACAACATCTACCTATGAAGATGGCGAAGTTTTAGGAACCATTTTAGGCATCATGCATGCACCAACATTTGAAATTATTGACGTTCAATTATTATCGGAACATCAGAAATTTGAAGGCATTACGCTTTACAAGGAATCAGAAACCGAATTAGAATTTTTATTGTGCGAAGACAATGATACGGAAACTATAGAAGCTGAAATTTATAAATTAACGTTGAAGAAATAATTTTTTTTACTTCCTTCCCAACCTTTTACCAACTTTTCTGCTCTATATAAAAAAGGAAGTCAAGTTCAAGTACAATGTCAAGTTCAAGTACAAAAAGTAAAAAATTGAACATTGAAGTTGAAATTGAACTTGATTTTTGAAAAAAATACTTTATGGATGTAAAACACATACAAGGCTGCCGAAAACAACACCGCGAAGCGCAACGCATGGTGTATGAAATTATGGCACCAAAACTCTATCGTTTGTGTAAACGGTATTTAAAAAAGGAGGAAGAAATTGAAGAAGTATTGGCCGATGCTTTTTTTACCCTATTTACAAAAATCGAACAACTAAAAGAGGATTTAGCTTTTGAAGCTTGGGCGCGAAAAATAACCGTAAACAATTGTCTGTTACAAATTAAAAAGAACATCAACTTTAATTTGTATTTGGAAGATGTGAGTTACAATTCGCAACCTTTAGCCGATGAAGTTACCGATTTAGAAGAAGAAGATTTGCTCAATTTACTGAATTATATTCCTGATGGATGCCAAACGATTTTTAATTTGTTTGTGATTGAAGGCTATTCACACAAAGAAATTGCAGAACAACTAGGCATAAGTGAAGGAACATCGAAATCGCAATTAAATGCAGCGAAAAGTAAATTAAAAGAATTGGTAAGAACTTTTTATTATCAAAAAGCAAAATAGTCATGGGAACAGAAGAAAAATTATATAAAAAAATACAACAAGCTGCCGAAAACGCCGAGCAAAAAGACTTTCCAGCAATGGAGAAGATTTGGGCGCGCGTGGAAGACAAACTGGAAACCCAAACGCTTCAAAAGGAGAAACATTTGTGGAAAAAATTAGCAGTTGCAGCATCAATAGTTTTGGTAGGAACGTTAACTTTTTTCTTACTACAAGAAAAAGAAACTATAATTATTCCAGAAAACACAGTTACTACTGTTGATTCATCAAAAAATACAATTCCAACACCTGAAACAGCGAGTGGATTTGTAAATACAACTCCAGAAATTAAAAAAGACGCTAAACAAATTTTACAACAACAAATCGTAATTCAAAACAACATTGTAATTAACGATACTATTAATTACAAATCGAAAAAAGAAGTTGTCCTTTCTGCTCCTATTGCCATGGAAGAAGTTCAAGAAGCGGCTAAAACGAGTTTGGTTCCAACTTACAATAATAACATTTCAAATTCGGCTTCTACAAATAATTCAGGCTATTTAGCAAAAGGAAAACGTTATGATTTATCTAGTTCGGTTAATTTATTAAAAGATAAAAAAGTAGCAAATGATGATTTAGTTTTGGTAGATGGAGAATTAACCAAAGAATCCCTTTCTAATTTAAATCCTGAAGACATAGATTCAATTATTGAGCTAAAAGAACCTATTTATTTTATCAACGGAGTGGAATATTCGGAAGAATCACTTTTTGGAGAAAATCCCACGAGTCCGTATGCACCTTTGAGTAAACAAAAAATTGAAAAAATTGAAGTCATCCAACCTGCAGATGCCGTTAAAATTTATGGTAAAAAAGGAGAAAAAGGTGTGGTAATAATTTCGATTAAGAAATAAAATAGTTAAATTAAAAGTCAAGAGCAAATTCAAGAACAAGTTCAATGTCAAATTTCAGAAATCAATTTATGAAAGTATTCAATTTATATATCGTATTTATATTTATCAATATAAACTTTACATTTTCACAAGAAGAAAACCCAAAAACTGGTTGGAAAATTAGTGAAAGAGCTATTATAAGAAATAACCAGCAAGCCATTTTTGTCGTAAATGGAAATATTGTTCATAAAGATATTATGGAAGTAATTGAACCTAAAAATATTGAATCTCTTAATGTTTTAAAAGGAGACCAAATCCCTCAAAACTTTGAAAATGCTAAAAAAGGAGTGATTTTAATCACAACAAAAAATATATCGAAAAAAGAATTAAAAAAACTTTACCAATTATATCCACTTATCACACAAGAAAATCTTCAAGAAAAAAAATATACTATAGCAGGAACAATTTATGATTGTGAGAAACTAGAAATACCAGGTGCTACCATTACAAATTTGAACACAAATAAATTCTCAACTTCTGATTTTTTTGGAAAATTTACTTTAGAAGTACAAAAAGGAGATTTACTTAAGATCGAATTGGATGGATACAAATCACAAAGAGTCCTGATTAATTCTAAAAATGTATTAAAAATTCAACTTTCAGAAAATCCTAATAACGGAAAAATAATGGTTGCCAAACCTGTAATTTATTTATATCCAAAAGTAAAAACAACAATTGATCTAAAACTCAATTTTAAAGGAGAATTACTAACTACATTTCCTAAATACGATAAAAAGTGGGAAGTAATTGCTGAACCAAACGGACAAATCTTTGACAAGAAAACCAATCGTTATTATAGTTCTTTATTTTGGGATGGAACAATAGATTTTCCAGAAGAGCATTACCAATATAATGATGGTTTTGTTGTTCCAAAAGAAAAGTTAACCAAATTTTTCATCGAAAAGCTTGAATATATTGGTTTAAACAATCAAGAAACGAATGACTTCATACAATATTGGTTACCCATATTAGAACGAAATAAATATAATTTTATTCATTTCTTAATCAATGAAGAATGTAATGAAATTGCCACATTAAAAGTAAATCCAAAGCCGGAAACCATGATTAGAATTTACATGGAATTTTATGGCTTAGAAAATTACACTAGAATTAACGAACAAAAACTTTCAAAAACTGAAAGAAAAGGTTTTACACTAATTGAATGGGGTGGCGCAGACTTTAGCGGAGAAATGTCTGAAAAAGATTTCTTTACAATTAATAAACTTCCAGAATATATAACTTTATCACACAAAAGAAAAGATCTAAAAGATATCCAACCATTATATATAATAGACAATAAAATTTCATCTAAAAAAGTATTTAATAAATTACAACCATCTCAAATTAAAAAAATTGAAAATCTTAGCGATAAGGAAGGAGCTGCTTTATATGGAAGTGATGGAATTGGCGGGGTTTTCATAATCACAACTAAAAATCCTAAAAAATGAAAATCTCAAATTTGATTGTAGTAATCTTTCTTTTCTCGTTTTCAATCCAAGCACAAGAGAAGAAACAAAACGACACGATTAAAATCGAAATCAATTCAAATACCAAAACCATTTATGTTTTAGGAGGAATTGCCTCTATAATCACCAAAGAAGATTTGGCTTTTGCGAAGAAGTACAATGTGCAATTTCATGATTTTGGTTGCATTGCTCCTACAAATTTTGAAGAATATGAAGCTAAAAATGCTTTGGTTTTTGAATTTTTAAATAAAAGTTACGGAAATCAATGGCAAAAAGAAATCAAGCCAAGTGTTATGGGTTTTGAAAAGTGGAAGAAGAAATGAATTTTGGAATGAAATTTGAGATAAATACTTGCAAAATAACATTATGAGAATAGTACTAATCTTACTCGCTTCATTATTAATTTCATGTAATAAGGAAATTGAAATAAAAACTAATTTACCTCAACAAGAAAAAGAGAAAAGTGTTTCTGAAATTTTATCAAATCTAAGCAAAACTGATACCATACTAAAATTAGATTTATCCTATAAAAAATTAGACTCACTTCCTGATTTATCTAAGTTTAAAATTATTGCATTGGATGTATCACACAATAATTTAGACACAATACCACTTAGCAAATTACCTTTGACATTGAGAAAATTGAAATGTACAGATAACACTTTACGAAACTTTTATGTTTTTAACAGTAAAAATTCGTTCTTTGGAATAAAGGAAAAAGAAATAAAAAATAATACTACCATTAATTTTGAAGAAATTGATTTGTCAAATAATAAATTAAAACTCTTCTCATATAGTTTTTTTGATAATAAATCAAATCTGAGAAAGATTGTACTTTCAAACAATTTAATCAATAATATTCATTTACATGACAATATCGATTATTTAGACATTTCCAATAATCCAAATATTAATGACGAAGTTTTATTTGCTATTGAAAAAATTGACACTTTAATTCAAACTAATAATCCAAAGAAATTAAAAACTAAAAGAATTCCTCGACCAACAAAACCAATTATTTGCTTTTAAACAATTTAAAATATTATGCGAAAAATTATATTCCTATTTATACTTATTCAACTATCAAGCTGCAAAACTTACACAAAATTCAACAGTAATGGATTAAGTCAATCTGACACTATTTATCATCTTGATTTATCGAATAGAAATTTAAAAACACAACCTGATTTATCAAAATTCACGATAATTGAACTTAATATTTCTAAAAATAGAATTACTACTTTCGATGAAAATAAATTACCTAAAGGAATTCAAAAACTAAATTTTAGTCATAATAGAATTTCAAAAAAAGTTGTTTTTAATGAGGTTAGAAATCTTGAAGCTGTTAATTTTTCTGACAATAAAATAGTATCCTTCTATTACACAAATGGAATTATCAAAAATCTGAACTTGTCTAACAATAAATTAGTTAGTATTCAAATGCCTTTATATAATGACAAAAGAGCTGACACTTTGAATGTAGCAAATAATCTAAAATTAGAAACAACAGAAATTAACAATATTGGTTTTCCAAGATTTTACAAAACGTTAATTAATTATTCAATAAGCACTAAAAATTAAAAAGCTCCAAATGGAGCTTTTTAAATTACTTTTCAATCTCTTTTAAAGATTCCATTTTCTTATGCGCTAAGAATCCTTTAATGTCTTCAAAATGTTCTTTGACACGTTTGTGACCAAATTCGAATACCTTTTCGGCTAAACCATCCAAGAAATCACGATCGTGAGAAACCAAAATTAATGTTCCGTCAAAATCACGTAAAGCATCTTTAATGATATCTTTTGTTTTCATGTCTAAATGATTTGTCGGCTCATCCAGAATTAAAACGTTTACGGGTTCTAATAATAATTTAATCATGGCCAAACGTGTTTTTTCACCTCCAGAAAGTACTTTCACTTTCTTTTGAATATCGTCACCTTTGAACATGAAAGCCCCTAACATATCTTTGATTTTCGTACGAATGTCTCCAACAGCGATTCTATCAATTGTATCAAAAACCGTCGCCTCACCATCTAACAATGCAGCTTGATTTTGCGCAAAATACCCAATTTGAGCATTATGACCAATTTCAACTTTTCCGCCTTCGTAATCAATTTCACCCATAATTGCTTTAATCATGGTTGATTTTCCTTCTCCATTTTTTCCTACGAAAGCCACTTTTTGTCCTCTTTCAATAACCATATTAGCATTATTGAATACTACATGATCACCATATTTTTTGGTAAGTTCATTCACAACAACAGGATATTGACCCGAACGTGGTGAAGGAGGAAATTTTAACTTTAACGCAGAAGTATCTACTTCATCAACTTCAATAATTTCTAACTTTTCTAACATACGAACACGTGATTGCACTTGCTCTGTTTTTGAAAATGTCCCTCTAAATCGCTCAATAAAAGCTTGATTTTCAGCAATAAATTTCTGTTGTTCATCATACGCTTTTTGTTGATGAATTCTTCTATCTTGACGTAAAACCAAATAATCGGAATATTTGGCTTTGTAATCGTAAATTCTTCCCATCGTAACTTCAATAGTACGATTGGTGATGTTATCTACAAAAGCTCTATCGTGCGAAATTACCATAACGGCTTTGGCTTGCGTAATCAAAAATTCTTCCAACCATTCAATACTATCCATATCCAAGTGATTGGTTGGCTCATCTAAAAGAATTAAATCGGGTTTAGTTAGTAGAATTTTTGCTAATTCAATTCGCATTCTCCAACCTCCAGAAAACTCTTTTGTTGGGCGATTGAAATCTTCTCTTTCAAATCCTAATCCTTTTAATATTTTTTCAACTTCAGCTTCATAATTCACTTCTTCGATTGAATAATATTTTTCAGATAATTCCG
Source organism: Flavobacterium sp. (assembly GCF_041911335.1). Classification (GTDB taxonomy): domain Bacteria; phylum Bacteroidota; class Bacteroidia; order Flavobacteriales; family Flavobacteriaceae; genus Flavobacterium. The sequence continues at coordinate 23,506 of NZ_JAYRPD010000037.1, read as the reverse complement.
AAACTTTTTCAATCAATTTCATGTACTCATCACTTTCATAATCAGTACGAACAGTTAATTGTTCATTGATTTCGTCGATTTCTTTTTTCATGTTCAACACCGAAGCAAATGCTTTTGATGTTTCTTCCATTACAGTGCAATTATCTTCTGTTAACAAATGCTGCGGTAAATAAGCAATTACAGCATCACTTGGTGCCGAAATAACACCACGAGTTGGTTTATTTACTCCAGCAACAATTTTTAAAAGCGTAGATTTTCCTGCTCCATTTTTACCCATAAGGGCAATTTTATCGGTTTCATTAATGGCAAAAGTTACTTCGCTAAAAAGAGTGGTTCCGCCAAATTCTACGGCAATATCGTTTACTGTAATCATAATGTGAGTTTAAAAGTTTAAGGTTTAAAAAGGTTAAAAGTGTTTCCTTAAATTTTTGAAGGTGCAAAGATAACTTTAAAATTCAGATTTTGGAATGCTGTGAACACATTTCATAAAATATCGTTAAGTTTTAGACTTAGCAATAGAAATCTCTTATTTTTACGTTTTAAATTTCACCAAAATGAAAATCAAAACATTACTTTTATTTTCAGCCTTAACAAGTGCTGTAACGGTTAATTCACAAGACAAAAACAAAACCACTATGAATCCGTTTTTTGAAACATACACTACGCCTTATCAAGTTCCACCATTCGATTTAATAAAAAATGAGCATTTTAAACCTGCCATTTTAGAAGGAATAAAAAAACAAGAAGCCGAAATCAATGCGATAGTTTCCAATAAACAAAAACCAACGTTTGACAACACGGTTTTAGCAATGGAAAATTCGGGAAAATTATTGGCTAGAGTAAGCACCGTTTTTTACAATTTAAACAGTGCGAATACCAACGAAGAAATTCAAGCTATTGCTAAAGAATTAGCTCCAAAATTATCAGCACATAACGACAATATTTATTTGAATGATGCTTTATTCCAAAAAGTAAAAAACGTTTGGAACAATCAAAAAAGCTTCAAATTAAACAAAGAACAAGCTAAGATTTTAGAGAATCTTTACAAAAGTTTCGTTAGAAGCGGTGCTAATTTATCAGAAGAAAATAAAAAGCGATTAAGAGAAATTAATTCTGAAATGGCAGTTGCTACTCTGAAATACGGACAAAATATCTTAGCTGAAACCAATTCGTATGAATTAGTAATTTCAGACAAAAACGACTTATCTGGATTACCAAACGAACTTATCGAAACCGCGGCTGCTGATGCTAAAGTGAAAGGAAAAGCTGGAAAATGGGTTTTTACTTTATCGAATTCAAGCGTAATGCCATTTTTACAATACAGTTCAAACAGAAAATTACGTCAGGAAATTTGGAATGCTTACCAAATGCGAGCGAACAATAATAACGATAAAGACAACAAAGAATTAGCGATTAAAATTGCCAATTTAAGAAGTGAAAAAGCAAGACTTCTAGGATATGAAACACACGCTGATTATGTATTAGAAAAGTCAATGGCTAAAAATCCTGAAACAGCAACTAAATTGTTGATGGACTTATGGACTCCAGCCTTAAACATGGCTAACAAAGAAGCGGCTGATATTAAAGCAATGATGGCGAAAGAGGGAATCAATGACGAGGTTCAACCTTATGACTGGAGATATTATGCTGAAAAAATCAGAAAAGAACGTTTTGATTTAGACGAACAAGAAATGAAACCCTATTTCAGTTTAGAAAAAACAAGAGAAGGTGTTTTTACGGTTTGTAAAAATTTATATGGGTTACAATTTAAAGAGTTAAACAACGTCCCAAAATACCACGAAGATGTAACGGTTTGGGAAGTAACAGAAGCTAACGGAAATCACGTAGGAATTTTATACATGGATTTTCACCCAAGAGCTTCTAAAAGAGGTGGTGCTTGGATGACATCGTACAGAACTCAAAAAATGGAAAATGGTAAACGAATTGCTCCAGTAGTTTCTATCGTATGTAATTTTACTAAACCAACAGAAAACGCTCCGGCTTTATTAACTTTTGATGAAGTAAGCACGTTCTTCCATGAATTTGGTCACGCTTTACATGGATTATTATCAAATGTAACCTATGAAAGTGTTGCAGGCACAAGTGTTCCAAGAGATTTCGTTGAATTACCATCTCAAATTATGGAAAACTGGGCTTCCGAACCAGAAGTAATGAAAATGTATGCAAAACACTATAAAACAGGAGAAGTTATTCCGGATGCGTTAATTGAAAAAATGCAAAAAGCAGGAACTTTTGATCAAGGATTTGTTACTACTGAATATTTAGCTGCTTCACTTTTAGATATGCAATACCACACTCAAAAAGGAAATATTTCGGTTGATGCTGAAACTTTTGAGAAAGAAGCGATGAACAAAATCAACTTACCAAGTACCATTATTCCTAGATATAGAAGTACGTATTTCAATCATATTTTTGCTGGTGGTTATTCAGCAGGCTACTACAGTTATATTTGGTCTGGTGTTTTAGATACGGATGCTTTTGAAGTATTCAAAATAAACGGATTATTCAACCAAGATTACGCAAAATCATTCCGAAAAAATGTATTAGAAAAAGGAGGAACTGAAGATCCAATGGAACTTTACAAAAGTTTCCGAGGTGCAGAACCAAGCACTAAACCACTTCTAAGAAAAAGAGGTTTAGACCAAGTGAAATAATAACAAAAACGCCTGAAATAATTCAGGCGTTTTTTATTTTAATCTTCCATTTCAAAGAAAAGCGGTTCAATCATTATTCTATCCGCTAAAACTTCCACTCTTTCTGTAATTTGAGAACAGAAAAATAATCGTTGGGTTTTTTCTGCACTCATAGAAAGTCTTTGAATGATGGAATCTTCTCGTTTACGCAACATTTCTTCAACATCATCAACTACAAACATTTTAATGGTAGTCATATTGAATCCTGCTGATGAGAACATTTCGTTGATACGAATTGGCGTTCCAATCAATACATCCATTCCTAAAGAAATTTGGTTTTTATCGTAATCGATATCCCCTTTTTCGTGAACACCAAAAACTCTTAAATTGTTATAACGATTTAGTTTCTTGAACATTTCAACCGCTTCCAATACTTTTTCTTTGTCTTGAACTAGAATTAAAGCGCGTGTACTTTCACCAACTGGCTTTTCCATTTTCTGAATAACATTCATCAAAATAGTAGTGGTTTTTCCAGAACCATAAGGTGCTTGAATAACAGCATCTACACCACTTTTAATGGTTGAAAATGTTTCTTGTTGCAACTCATTAGCTTCGATTAAATCGTTTTCAATAAGTGCTTTCTGAAGGTTGGGATTTATTTTTTTTAATTGCATTTTTTTTATGGTAATGGGTAAAGGGTAAAGGGCAATAGGTAACCTTTTACCCATCACCTTTTACCTTTTACCAAATTTATTTACTCGCAAAAAGTTTCACATCTTGTTCCGAAATTTCGTTTCCGCCTAAAATAATTAAACGCTCCACTACATTTCGTAATTCTCTAATGTTTCCTGTCCAATCGTATTCTTGTAATAATTTGATGGCCGATTTAGAAAATGTTTTTGCTGTATTTCCTTGTTCAGAAGCAATTTTTAAAGCGAAATGCTCAATCAATTCTGGAATATCATCTCTTCTATCATTTAACGCAGGAACTTTAATTAAAATAACCGCTAAACGATGATACAAATCTTCTCTGAATCGTCCTTCTTCAATTTCTTTTTTCAAATCTTTATTTGTTGCTGCCACAACTCTAACATTAACTTTAATGTCTTTATCAGCACCAACACGTTGAATTAAATTCTCTTGTAAAGCACGTAACACTTTTGCTTGAGCAGGCAAACTCATATCACCAATCTCATCCAGGAAAATGGTTCCACCATCGGCAGCTTCAAACTTTCCAGCTCTATCTTTAACAGCAGAAGTAAATGCTCCTTTTACATGACCAAATAATTCACTTTCTATTAATTCAGACGGAATAGCCGCACAATTCACTTCGATAATGGGAGCAGATGCACGTTCGCTTCTTTCATGAAGTTGATGTGCTACCAACTCTTTTCCAGTTCCATTTGGACCAGTAATCAATACACGAGCATCTGTTGGAGCAACTTTATCAATCATCGTTTTAATATGATTAATTGCTTCGCTATTACCAATCATTTCGTAGTTTTTAGAAACTTTCTTTTTCAAGATTTTGTTCTCTACTACTAACTGTTTTCTATCTAGCGCATTTCGGACCGTGTTTAATAAACGATTCAAATCGGGTGGTTTTGAAATATAATCAAAAGCACCCAAGCGCATTGTATTAATAGCCGTTTCTAAATCGCCATGACCTGAAATCATGACCATTGGGATTTCTGGCTTTATTTTTTTTACAGCTTCCAATACCTCAACACCATCCATTTTTGGCATTTTGATGTCGCAAAGAATTAAGTCATAATCTTCATTTTTGACTTTTTCAACTCCTTGCAAACCATCTTCTGCTTCTTCAACTTTATACGAATCATTTTCTTCGGAAAGTATTTTTACCAATACTCTTCGAATTGCTGCTTCGTCTTCTATAACTAATATTTTTGACATTTTTAGTTTTCTTTACTTGTAACTATACGAACATCCCTTTGAGGAAAAGGTATTTGAATATTATTTTTCCTAAATTCTTGGTCGATTTTAAATCGAATATCACTTTGTATCCTTGGACTATTCATACCATTATCGACATGAAAATAAACAGCAAAATTTAATGATGAGTCTGCAAAATCTTCAAACAAAACTGCTATCGATTCTGGTAAAATAACTCCTTCTGTGCTTTTAGCGCAATTTATTAAAATTTGTTTTACCAAATTTACATCACTTCCATAAGCTACACCAATAGTTACATTTTCTCTATTAGTGGAATTATTTTGAGTCCAATTGAATAACGTTTCAATCATAAATTTATGATTTGGAATAATCATAACTCTATCATTTCGTGTAACAACTCTCGTTGTTCTTAATTTAATTTCTTTTACTTGACCTACTTTTCCATCAACTTCGATAATATCTCCTACATGCAATGATTGATCTAAAATCATTAAAATACCAGAAATTATATCTTGAAAAAAAGTTTGCAATGCAAATCCAATTCCAACAAATAAAGCTGCTGAAGCAGTTATAAATACATTCATATTTATTCCGCTTGAATGCAAAATAAAAATGAAAACTAAAACATAAATAACATACTTTGCAAATTGAAATACACTAATAAATTTGTTCTTATCTTCTGTAGAAAGCTTTCTTGTAACTACTTTCCGAATAAGTTTAAGTATTATAGATGTAAAAATTAAAGCAAATACCAAAACTAAAATATTAGCAACCGTAAAATCAATTGATTTAGTATCGATTAACTTAAATTTTAATATTTCTGTTATTTGCTTTAACATGTATTAGTATTTCAACCATTTATATAATTCCTTCCAAGTTGGCTTTTTTCCGTACATTAAAATACCAACTCTGTAGATTTTTGATGCAAACCAGACTACAAAGATAAACGTTCCGTACAATAAAACTACAGAAAGTGCTAATTGCCATAATGGCACTCCAAATGGAATTCGCATTAACATAACAATTGGCGAGGTTAATGGGATTAAAGAAAACACTACTGCAACGGTTCCATGAGGATCATTCATTACAGTTAAAAAACCAACATAAACCGCCAACATTAACGGCATTAAAATTGGCATTAAAAACTGTTGTGAATCGGTTTCAGAATCTACAGCGGCACCAATAGCCGCATAAAATGAACTGTATAAAAAGTAACCTCCAATAAAGAAAATCACAAAACCAATTAATATCGATGTTACTGGAATTTCAGCAATGTAAAGTTGTAATTTATCCATAAAACTCATAGCAACTTCTGCTTGCTCTGCTGTAACTTGAGCAGTTGCAACGGCTTCTTGTTGGCTTCCAAAAACAGCCGATAACGAAAACATCAAAACCACTCCAAGTACAATCCAAATTAAGAATTGAAGAATTCCTGCTAATGAAGTTCCTATGATTTTTCCCATCATCAATTGAAATGGTTTTACCGAAGAAATGATGATTTCAATAATACGATTCGTTTTCTCTTCAATAACACTTCGCATTACCATGTTTCCGTAGATAATAATGAACATCATAATTAAATATCCGAAAGCGAAACCAATAGCAATTTTAATTTCATTTAAGAATTTCAACCCATCTTCTCCTGAAAACTTTGCAAATTGTACTTCCGATTTAATTTTCGCTTTTTCAATTTTTTCGGCATCAAAACCTAATTTGTTAAGGTTTTCTCTATTTAATTTCGCATCAATAGTGCGTTGCAAATTCATAAGAAAATCCATTTTCGGACTATCATCTGAAATATAAGTTGTTTTGGTTGCCAATTCTTCTACATTCTGAACTTCTGGCACATAAATTAATCCTTCAAAAGCGTTACTTGCCGAATCTTTTGCCTTATCGTAAGACAAATTGGAAAGATTCACATATTTAATATCTTCTGAATTTTTGAAATCGTTGACAAATATATTGGCTCTATCGTGAACTCCAATTGTTTTAATATCGCCTTTATTTACACTTGATAAATACGCAATTAAAAAGGTCATTCCCACAATCAATAACGGACCTAAAAAAGTCATTACGATAAATGATTTATTGCGCACTTTTGCAATAAATTCTCTCTTGATAATTAAAGATAATACGCTCATGATTATTGACTTACGGTTTGAATAAATATATCGTTAACTGTTGGAATTTTTTCCATAAAATGAGTCACTTGACCAAATTGAGTTAAAATGGAAATTAATTCATTTGAAGAATGATTTTCTAAATGAACTTCTAATTTCAAATCGTCATTTAACGACTTGAAGTTGGTTTGCCCAATGGTAAATTTCTGAGTTAAACTCACCATTAAACCTTCAATATTATTCGTTAAAATTCCAACTTGGTAAATATTTGTACGATGTTGACGTTTTACATCATCTAATTTCCCTTCGATTAATTTGTTTGATTTGTGAATTAACGCAATATAATCACACATTTCTTCTACCGATTCCATTCGGTGTGTAGAGAAAATTACAGAAGTTCCTTTTTTATTTAATTCGATGATTTCATCTTTAATTAAGTTGGCATTAACTGGGTCAAAACCTGAAAATGGTTCGTCTAAAATCAGTAATTTAGGTTGGTGCAAAACCGTTACAATAAACTGAATTTTTTGCGCCATACCTTTAGAAAGTTCCTGAATTTTCTTGTCCCACCAACCTTGAATTTCGAACTTTTCGAACCAATATTTTAATTGTTTTTTAGCTTCTGCTTCGGGCATTCCTTTTAGTTGGGCCAAATACAAACATTGCTCGCCGACTTTCATGGTTTTATATAGACCGCGCTCTTCGGGCATGTATCCAATGTGTTTTACATGTTCTGGATTTAACTTTTCACCATCTAAAAAGACAACACCGCTATCTGGCATTGTAATTTGATTGATAATACGAATTAAAGAGGTTTTTCCAGCACCATTAGGACCTAAAAGTCCGTAAATACTACCTTTTGGAACTTGAAGCGAAACATTATTTAGAGCGGTATAATCACCATATTGTTTCACTACGTTTTGTACTTCGAGAATATTGCTCATATGTAAAAAGTATGAATTTGTTTTATTTATAAGTAGTAAATATACGGATTTTGTTACAAAAAAAACCCACCCTTTATTGCTAAAGGATGGGAAAAATTGCTATGAAAAAGAAAAACTCACTCTCCTAAGAAAGTGAGTTTCAAATGTATTAATATTTATTTAATTATGAAAACATATCTTTAACTTTTTCAAAAAAAGATTTGTCTGACTTTTCTGGTTTTGGAATAAAGTTTTCATCTGTAAGCATTTTCTCAAAAAATTGCTTTTGTTCTTTGTTTAAGGTTTTTGGTGTCCAAACATTTACATGAACTAATAAATCTCCATTTCCATAAGAATTTAAACTTGGAATTCCTTTTCCTTTTAAACGAAGAATTTTACCCGATTGAATTCCTTCTTCTAATTTAATACGAACTTTTCCAGAAACAGTATCAATTTCTTTAGAAACTCCTAATGCTGCTTCAGCAAAACTGATGTATAAATCATAATGTAAATTTTCGCCTTCACGTTTTAAAGATTCGTGTTCGATTTCTTCAATGGCCACGATTAAATCTCCTGGAATACTATTTGTTCCTGGCGCTTCGTTACCTTTTCCAGCCACTTTTAATTGCATTCCATCTACTACTCCAGCTGGAATTTTGATTGAAACCGTATCGTCTTCCAACAACATTCCTTGTGCATCAGCTCCAGCAGGTTTTTGATCTAAAATTTGACCAGAACCACTACAAGTATGACAAGTTGTTGCAGTTTGCATTCTACCTAAAATGGTATTAGCAACTTTCATAATTTGTCCAGAACCATTACAAGTTGGACAACTTCTATACGTTACACCAGAAGCTTGAACTTTACGTTTTACTTTGACTTTCTTTTCAACTCCATTAGCAATCTCTTCCAAAGTTAATTTTACTTTGATACGAAGGTTACTTCCTTTTACTCTGCGTTGACCACCGCCACCGCCAAATCCTGAAAATCCGCCACCACCAAAAGCACCACCAAAAATATCACCAAATTGACTGAAGATATCATCCATGTTCATGTGATGACCACCACCAAATCCACCACCATCAAAAGCTTGGTGACCGTATTGATCGTATTTTGCTTTTTTATTGGCATCGCTTAAAACCTCATAAGCTTCAGCTGCTTCTTTGAACTTTTCTTCTGCTTCTTTATTACCTGGATTTTTGTCAGGATGAAACTCAATTGCTTTCTTGCGATAGGCTTTCTTTATTTCTTCGGCTGTAGCATTTTTTGAAATGCCTAATATTTCGTAAAAATCTTTTTTCATTTTAAAATATTATAATATTGATTAAAACGCGACGAATCACGTTTCTACAGTAAAATTATTGTCCGACAACTACTTTTGGGAAACGGATGATTTTGTCACCTAATTTGTATCCTTTTTCAATTACATCAACAATTTTACCTTTCAATTTATCGTTTGGTGCTGGAATTTGGGTAATAGCTTCTGCAAAATCAACATCAAAAGCATCTCCCGCTTTAACTTCAACCTCTTCTAATCCTTTAGCAACTAAAGTCGATTTCAATTTGTCATGAATCAATTGAACACCTTTTACCAAAGCTTCATCACCTGAATTTGAAATTTGTGCCCAAGCTCTATCGAAATCATCTAAAACAGGTAACATAGCTTGTAATACTTCTTGGTTAGCCGTTTTAAATAAATCCAAACGCTCTTTAGCAGTTCTTCTTTTATAATTTTCGAATTCAGCAAAAAGACGTAAAAATTTATCTTTTTCATTGCTTAATTCTTCTTGCAATTGCTCTTCTACCGATAATTCTGGTGTTGGAATTCCTTGATTTTCTGAAACATTTTCTTCATTAATGTTATCCTTTTCGATGTTTTCAGTACTTTCTTGACTCATATTTTTGAATATTTTTTTAAACATTTTTACTTTAGTAAATGGGATTGCAAATGTATTGCCAAAAGTTGAAAAATGTCAAATTGTCAGCAAAATTGTTGAAAGATAAATTTTAGCAACTTTTTAAGACAGTTTAAAAAAGTTAAGAATTAAATTTGTAACAACTAAAAAAATTATAACATGAAAAAAAGCATTTTAAGTTTATTCGTTTTAGCTACTATTTCAATGAATGTAGCTTGTAAAGGAGAAAAAAATGAAAATGGTGAAGCCGGAGAAGTTGCAACAGCATCTGCAGAAAGTACAACTTATGTAGTTGACACAAAAACTTCAGTTATTGAATGGATTGGTTCTAAACCAGCAGGAAAACACAACGGAACTATTAATTTGAAATCGGGAGAAGTTGCGGTTAAGAATGATAGCATTCAAAGTGGAAAATTTGTAATCGACATGAATTCGATTGTGGTTACTGATTTAAAAGCAGGTGACGGAAAAGAAGATTTAGAAGCACATTTAAAAGGAACTGGCGATAAAGAAGGAGAAGATCATTTCTTCAACGTAAGTAAATTTCCAGAAGGAATGTTCGAAATTACTTCTATCACTTCTGCAAACGGAAAAGCTACTGTAAACGGAAATTTAACTTTAAAAGGCATTACAAAACCAGTTAGTTTTCCAGCAACTGTTGCGTATGAAGGAAACAACATGACATTAACTTCAGATTCTTTCCAAATTAATAGAACACATTGGAATGTAAACTATGCTTCAAAATCGATTTTTGATGATTTAAAAGATAAGTTTGTAAATGATGAAATTGAATTAGTTGTGAAATTAAAAGCAACAAAACAATAAAACAAAAACCGCCAAAAAATGGCGGTTTTTTTATTTTAGTAAATCATTCAAAGCTTTGTCTAGAGAAGCGAATTTGAATTGGTATTTCAAATCGAGTAGCTTTCTACAACTCACATGCTGACTCGAAAATAGAATTTGGTGCATTTCACCAAGAATAAGTTTCATTACAAACTGCGGAATATTTGGTAAAAACAATGGTTTTCCTAAAGTTTTAGCAATCGCTTTTGTTAATTCAGCATTCGTAACTGGATAAGGCGCAACTCCATTAAAAACTCCAGAAAGTTGGTTTTGAATTACGAATTGAAAAATACCTACTAAATCTTGAATATGAATCCATGATTGATATTGTAATCCCGAACCAAAAGCAGCACCAACTCCCATTTTAATTGGTTTTACCATTTCTTGAAGCGCTCCTCCTTTTTTAGCAAGTACAATTCCAATTCTAATTTTTGCTACATTAATTTGTAACTTTTCAAATTGATTGACTTCTTCTTCCCATTGTTGCACTACATTTCCTAAAAACGAATTATCTACCTTATTATCAGTTTCATGATAAATGTAATTTAAATCATCTGGATAAATTCCAATTGCAGAAGCTGAAACAATCTGTTTTACTTGATGCGAATTCTTTTGAAGTGTTTTATAAAGCAATCTTGTAGATAAAACTCTACTTTCAATTATTTCTTCTTTGTAAGAAGATGTCCATTTTTTTGCAACCGAAGCTCCAGCCAAATGCACAATCACCTCAACATCTGTTAAAGCGTTTAAATCGATTTCAGATGTTTTGGGATTCCAATAAAAACCTTTGTAATTATTTTGTGAAACTAACTTAGATTTTGAAGTCGACAAATAATGAACGGTAAATCCGTTTTGAAGTAATAAACTTACCAATTCTTGTCCGACTAATCCAGTAGCTCCTGTAATTAAAACCTTCATTTTCTTTTCCTTTTTCTTCAAATTTACTATCAAAAAATAAGTAATGAAAGTTAATTAACTTATGTTTAGGATTAGTTTTAAGTTAGTAACTGAAAGTTTAGAATTAAAACTGCTAAGCTCTTACTTTAATTGTCCACTCAAATTGCATTTCAGAAACTTGTTCACCTTTTTCGTTTTTACCTATAGAAGTCAACCAAATGGTTTGCCCTTCATTCGAATCAATTGCTTTTTGGATGGTTTCTTTAATTAAGCTACCTTGATTACAAGTAAACGTAATTCTTCCAGTTGCTTTTTTTGTAAAAACACTTTTATTTTGAGCTACTAACATTGATATACTTTTCCCACTTTGCTTGATTTGAAACATGACTAATGCTCCAGTTGTAAACTCGGCAGCCATAGCTTGCACAGCAAAATACATGGAGTTAAATGGGTTTTGGTTAAACCAACGATGTTTTACAGTAACCTCACAAACTTCTGGTGAAATTGACTTTACTCTTACCCCACTCCAAAAAGCAGAAGGTAATTTGAAAAACATAAAAGCATTTAATTTTGATGGTGTAAACTCCATAACTCATTGATTTATTTTGTAAAAATACAAAAAATACTATGCATTCCTACTATTTTTTTTATTTGTTAAATTTTTGTTAAATATTAGTACTATGCGTAACATAATACCTGCTTTTAGACTTATCTTTGTATAAGAAAATAATAGGTAATCTAATTTTCAATCATCAAATCAATCACTGCGCAAGCAAAAAGAATCAAAAAATGAACAGTTTAATTAAAAAAAACAAGGGGAATTATGAACATTGAAAACACTAAAGCACAAATGCGAAAAGGTGTTTTAGAATTCTGTATCTTATCAGTCTTAAAAGAAAAAGATGCATATACTTCTGAAATATTGGATACGCTAAAAAATGCTAAATTACTAGTTGTGGAAGGCACCGTTTACCCACTTCTAACAAGGCTAAAAAACGATGGATTATTAAATTATCGTTGGGAAGAATCCACATCGGGACCACCAAGAAAATATTACGGTTTAACCGATGAAGGCAAAGAATTTTTACAAGAATTAAATGGCACCTGGAAAGAATTATCAGATGCAGTAAACATAATAACAAGTCAAAACTAAAAGTCATGAACAAAACAATAAGTATAAATTTAGGAGGATTTTTCTTTCACATCGACGAAGATGCCTATCAAAAATTATCGCGTTATTTTGATGCGGTGAAACGTTCGCTTTCGGCTGATGGAAGAGACGAAATCATGAAAGATATAGAAAGTCGCATTGCCGAACTTTTCCAAGAGCGTTTAAAAAACGACAAACAAGTTGTAGGATTAACTGAAATTGAAGAAGTAATTTCAATAATGGGACAACCTGAAGATTACAAAATTGATGACGAGAAATCAACATATCAATCTAGTTCTTCTTCAACAAATTTCTATTATCCATCAAAAAGATTGTATCGTGATAAAGAAAATGGAATGCTTGGTGGTGTAATGGCTGGTTTAGGACATTATCTAGGTATTGATACCTTATGGTTACGTATCATCATGGTTATTTTATTCTTTGGATTTGGAACTGGGTTATTTGTTTACATCGTATTATGGATTTTAGTTCCAGAAGCGGTTACCACAACTCAAAAATTAGAAATGAAAGGCGAACCGATAACCATCTCAAACATCGAAAAAAAAGTAAAGGAAGGTTTTGACGATATTACTTCTAAGTTTAGTAATATCGATCATGAGAAAATCGCAAACACAGCTAAATCTGGAGCTACTAGAATTGGTTCTACTATTGAAGAAGTTATTACCACAATTTTCAAAGTATTTGCAAAAATAATAGGAACTTTTATAGTTTTTATTTCTGGTTTTACATTATTATTTGTTGTTATTATTAGCATCATTATGTTATTTTCATCAACAATGCCTGAACATTATATTTTAAACAACATTCAAACTCCAATTGGTTTAGAAACACCTCTTTGGGCACAAGGTTTGTTATTATTATTAGGAGCAGGAATCCCTTTATTTTTCTTTTTAATTTTAGGATTAAAACTAATAGTCAATAATTTAAAATCTTTAGGAAATTATTTAAAATACAGCTTGTTAGCAGTTTGGATTATTATAATTGGAATAATAGCTTCAATAATTATTAACGAAGCGTCTCAATTAGCTTTTGACGGAAAATCGGTTCAAAAAGAAATGATTGCCATTGCGCCAACTGATACTTTAAAAATCAAATTCAAGAACAATGATTTTTATTCGAAAAACAATTACAGACATCACGATTTTAAAATAACACAAGATGAAGGTGATAATGAAATCATTTATTCGAATAATGTTTCTATTGAAATTAAGTATACAGATGAAGCAACACCTTATATGTTAATAGAGAAATTAGCCAATGGAAAATCTACTTCTCAAGCAAAGAAAAGAGCTGAAAAAATTAAGTACAATTACAAAATCGAAGGAAACACAATCGTTTTAGATAATTATTTGTTAACCGCAGTAGAAAACAAATTTAGAGGTCAAGAAGTTGAAATTTATTTGTACTTACCAAAAGGAACTATCTTCCAAACTGACGAAAGTTATAGCAATTACGATAGAAGCGATTACGACTTTTTCGACGAAAATGAATATGATACGAAAAATCCAGTTTACCAAGTAGACTCTGATAAAATTAGATGTTTGAATTGTTTAGAATCTGAAAGCAATGATGAATTAAGCATTAAAATTGAAACAGATGACACTTCTGCTTCTATTTACTATGACGAAAATGGTGTTTTGGTAAAGAAAGTAGTTAACAAAGAGGAAAATGGTGTAGTAAAAAGTACCGAAGAAAAAATCACTGCTACTAAAAAAGTGAAATTAGATAGCATAAAAAAAGAAGTTATAAACGAAATCAACAACTCTAAAAAGTAATAGTTATGAAGACAACTTTAAAATTAATTGTTCTCTTACTTACATTATCAATAACCTCGTGCAATGGCAATTTGAATTTAATTGATGGTATTGACGGAAGCGGAAATGTTGTCACTGAAAAAAGAAACATCGAAACTCCTTTTACAAAAATACAGGCAAGTACTGGTGTGGAAGTTATTTTGGAACAAGGATCTCCTTCAGAAGTGGAAGTGGAAGTTGACGATAATTTAATGAAATACATCGTTACTAGAGTTGAAAACGGAACTTTGATTGTAAAAATTGACGGAAACATCAACACCATGGAAAGCGCTATTGTTCGTGTAAAAACCAAAACTATTGAAGGATTAGAATCATCTAGCGGTGCGAGCATCAAAACAATTAATAAGTTAAGTGGAACAAGCTTAGCTTTAAAAACCAGTAGTGGTAGCACCATTCAAGCCGATTTAGAATACGAAAAAGTAAGTTGCGAATCTACAAGCGGAAGTGAAATTAAAGTGAGCGGTAAAGCATTAACTTTAGATACTAAATCGTCAAGCGGAAGTGAAATAGATGCAAAAGACTTAGCTGCAAACGAAATTACAGCACAATCAACAAGCGGAAGTAACACAACCGTAAATCCAATTGTATTATTAAACGCGAAAGCTTCAAGTGGAAGTTCAATTGATTACATTAAAGAACCAAAAAAAGTAATCAAGGAAGAAACTTCTGGAGGAAGTGTGAGCCTTAACTAATTAACAAATAATTAGTATTTAATTAACAGCTTTATTTTAAGCATTTTATAATTTTACAAGCACAAACTAAAATTCAACTCTCATGATTAAGCTAATAATTCAAGTCGTAGAATTTGTTTTTACTTTGATAGTAAGTCTTATCGAATCCATTATATAATACTAAAGCATCAGTTAAAACTGGTGCTTTTTTATTTACTAAATTTCATAAAGATTGAACTTCTAATCTTCAAAAAATGAAATTTGGAACAAATTTTGTGTATGTTTGTGATATCAAATCATCATAAAATGACAAAAAAAATAGCATTACTTTTTACTTTTTTATTTCTTACTACAATTGCTGTAGCACAAAAAAAAGAAAAAATAAAAGGTTCAAAAATCGTAACGGTTTCAGTTAAAGAAATTCCATTTTTTGAAAACATTGAAATCAATGATAATTTTGAAGTTTTCTTAGTAAAATCAGAAAAACCATCCTTAGAAATTGAAGCTGATGACAACCTTCATGAAATCATCAACTATGAAGTAGCAGGTGGAACATTAAGAGTTTCTTCTTTAAGAGAAGCATCAGGTTTCAAAAAATTTGCTTTACGAATCAATTACACTTCTGAATTAAAACTAATCACAGCTAAAAACGAAAGCTCCATTAAAGCCTTAGCTGATTTAGAGTTGGAAAATATCACCATCAAAAATTATGATTATTCGAAATCTTTCCTTAACGTTAAAGCCAATTATTTTGCTTTAGTTCTAAACGATAAATCGGAAGCAGAAATCAATGCAAAAGCTGACAATACTTCGATAGAGTTAAGCAAAAATGCTGAATTAAAAGCATTAGTAACTTCTCCTGAATTAAAACTTGACATGTATCAAAAAAGTCAGGCAACAATAGAAGGAAACGTAAACAATGCTAAAATGAGATTAGATAATTATGCCGTATTAATTGCAAAAAAACTAGTAATTGCTACTCTAGAATTATCTATCGAAAGTTATGCTAAGAGCTCTATTAATGTAACAAACACTCTTAATTTAGTTGCTTCAGGAAAAACAGAAACAGAATTATTAGGGGAATCAAAAATTCAGATAACTAAATTTTTGAATAACGCCACTTTGTATAAAAAAGAGAAATAAAAAAAATCCGACAAAATTGTCGGATTTTTTTATTTCTATCAAAATTACTCTTTCGCCGCTAAATAACGTTCCGCATCTAAAGCTGCCATACAACCTGTTCCCGCAGCCGTAATTGCTTGACGATATACGTGATCTGCTGCATCACCTGCTACAAATACACCTGGTACATTCGTTTTAGAACTTCCTGGTACATTTACTATGTAACCTGTTTCGTCTAGCGTAATGTAATCTGCAAAAATATCGGTGTTTGGTTTGTGACCGATGGCTACGAAAAATCCAGTTGCTGGAATTTCTTTTGTTTCTCCGGTAGCTCTGTTTTTAACTTTTACCCCAGTAACTACTTGTCCGTCACCTAAAACTTCTTCTGTTTCGGTGTGCATTAAAATTTCGATGTTCTCTGTTTTTTGTACACGCTCTGCCATAATTTTAGAAGCTCTAAATTTATCGCTACGAACTAACATTGTTACTTTTTTACATAATTTAGACAGGTAATGTGCTTCTTCACACGCGCTATCTCCTGCTCCAACAATTACGACTTCTTGATTTCTATAGAAAAATCCATCACAAACAGCACAAGCTGAAACACCACCACCTAATTTTAAATAATGTTGTTCCGATTCTAATCCTAAATATTTAGCCGATGCTCCAGTAGAAATAATTACCGTTTCTGCGTGGATTTCAATCGTATCGTTAATCCAAACTCTATGAATAGGTCCAGAAAAATCAACTTTTGTAACCCATCCATCACGAATATCGGAACCAAAACGTTTTGCTTGCTCTTGTAACTGCACCATCATTTCTGGTCCGGTTACACCTTCTGGATATCCCGGAAAATTTTCTACTTCATTGGTTGTTGTTAACTGACCGCCTGGTTGTTGCCCTTGATATAAAACAGGATTCATATTAGCTCTAGCTGCATATATAGCCGCAGTATAACCTGCTGGACCAGAACCTATAATTAAACATTTTACTTTTTCGATTGTATCTGACATAACTTTTAATCTTTTAAGAATAGCAAATGTAAGTTTTTAATTAAAACTATTTCTTAAAATTAGATTAGTTTTAATTATAAATGTATAATTTTTGACAATAAAAAAACCTTCCTGAGATTTCAAGAAGGTTTTGTCGGGGTGGCAGGATTCGAACCTGCGGCCTCCTGCTCCCAAAGCAGGCGCGATAACCGGGCTACGCTACACCCCGAATTTGTGAGTGCAAATATAGAACTAATTTCTCTTGTTCCAAATAAATCCATTCTTTTTTTAAAATAAATTTTCTCCTCTTTTCAACCTATATTTTTTTAGCATTTATTCCCTAAACTTTCTAACCAAAAACAAAAAACACTTAGAATATTATTGTTATTTTTGCTAAAATTAAACAAGACAACCTTTTATATGCTAATTATTGGAATTGCCGGAGGCACCGGAAGTGGAAAGACAACAGTTGTTCATCAGATTATGAATGAGTTACCTGCTACTGAAGTAGGTATCATTTCTCAGGACTCCTATTACAAGGAAACGCATCATTTAAGTTATGAAGAGCGTACTAAAATCAATTTCGATCATCCTAGAGCAATTGACTTTGAATTGTTAGTAGCACATCTTAAAGATTTAAAAGCAGGAAAAACCATTGAACAACCGGTTTATTCATTCGTAACTCACGATAGAACAGATGACAAGATTTTAACCCATCCAAGAAAAGTAATGATTGTAGAAGGTATCTTAATTCTAACTAATCCTGAATTAAGAGACATGTTTGACATTAAAGTATACGTTCATGCGGATTCTGACGAAAGATTAATTCGTCGTTTAAAACGCGACATTGCAGAACGTGGTCGTGATATGGAAGAAGTTTTGAATCGTTATCAAACTACTTTAAAACCTATGCACGAACAATTCATAGAGCCTACAAAAGCTTTTGCTGATATCATTATTCCGAATGACAAATACAATACGGTAGCTATCGACGTAGTGCGTGCCGTAATTAATCAAAGAATCGCATAATGAACAAAATCAAGAATTTAATTGCCAAATATCCGTTTTTAGCGTTCGTAATGAACCGCTACGTTTTGGTATTAATTCTTTTTTCTGTTTGGATGCTTTTTTTCGACAATTACTCTTATTTAGAACATCGCGTTTTGGACAAGGAAATTGAAGAAATTGAAGATAATATTCAGTACTATAAAACTGAAATCAAAAAAGACAGCATAAAAATCAAAGAGTTGAAAAACGATGATCGTGTAGAAAAATACGCTCGCGAAAAGTATTACATGAAACGTGATAACGAAGACATCTACATCATCGAGTTTGAAGACGAAAAAAAAGCTGCTGCCGAAAAAACAACTAGTAACAATTAAATACATAATTCGTGGCTAACAACAATTTATTTTCCGATTTTGAAGCCGTTTCTTCTAAACAATGGAAGCAACAAATTCAATACGAACTAAAAGGTGCTGATTACAACGAAACTTTAGTTTGGGAAAGTCCAGAAGGTATTAAAGTAAAACCGTTTTATCATAATGATGAAACCGAAGTAAATCTTGATGCCATTGTTCCAACAAAACCTTTTGCAATTGTTCAAAATATTTTTGTTCACGATGTGAAAAAATCGAATGCTCGTGCGCTAGAAACATTACAAAGAGGAGCTGAAAGTATTCGTTTCACTTTAGAAAATGATGCCGTTTCCATTGAAGAATTGATGCAAAATCTTCCGTTAGAAAATGTGAATTATTATTTTAATTTACCATTTCTTTCTGTTGAATTTTCGAATAAAATCAATGAATTTGCTTTAAAAAGTAAAGCAAACATCTTTATTCAAAATGACCCAATAGGACAATTAGTAAAAGATGGCAATTGGTTTGAAAATCTTGAAAAGGATTTCGAAAAACTAAATGCAATTGCTTCAAAAACAACGATTCCATTTCTAACTATTTCAAGCGGAATTTATCAAAATGCAGGTGCGAATATCGTACAACAATTGGCTTACACTTTAGCAAACGCAAACGAATATTTTAACAGAATTCCAGCTATCAACCAACCGATTACGATTGAAGTTGCTGTTGGAACAAATTACTTTTTCGAAATTGCAAAACTAAGAGCCTTACGAATATTATTCAACACATTAGCATCAGAATACAATCAGAATTTCGATTGTCATATCATCGCAACTCCAACAAAACGTAACAAAACCTTATACGATTACAATGTGAACATGTTGCGTACGACTACGGAATGTATGAGTGCAATTCTTGGTGGAGCTGATGCTGTTGCCAATTTAGCTTATGATGCTATCTATCACAAAGACAATGAGTTTGGCGATAGAATTTCAAGAAACCAATTATTAGTTTTAAAACACGAAAGTTATTTTGACAAAGTGAATAATCCTGCAGATGGTGCTTATTACATTGAAACTTTAACAGAACAATTAGCCGAAAAAGCTTTAGAATTATTCAAAGACATCGAGAAAAATGGCGGACTGATTTCGCAATTAATCGATGGAACAATTCAAAGAAAAATCAACGAAAGCGCTCAAAAAGAACAAGAACTTTTCGATTCAGGAAAAGAAGTTTTATTAGGAACCAACAAGTATCCAAACAAAAACGACCAAATGAAAAACGATTTGGAATTGTATCCTTTCGTAAAACAAAACGCCAGAAAAACGCTAATCACACCAATTATCGAAAAACGTTTGGCTGAAAAATTAGAACAAGAACGATTATCTTCGGAATAAGATGATAGGATTTTCAACAATATTATTTATAATTGGGCTTTTAGTAGCTGGTTACGGAATATCACTACTAAACAAAGACACAACACAAAAAAAAGCTAAATTTTACGTAATAATTGGTTTAATTACAGCATTGAGCCCATTTATTTTTGTTCTATTTTATGTTTTAGTTAGTCGATTATAAGAATAAAGAAATCATGTTAATCATTAAAGTTTATAAACTTTCAGAAAAAGAACACCATGGAAGCAATTAGAAGATTTGTAAAAGTAAAAAATCATCAAGTAAACATTACTTTACCTGAAGATTTCAATGCAGTAGAAGTAGAAGTGATTATTCTTCCAACTTCCAAGGAATATCAAATTCCGCAATGGCAAATTGATGAAGTTAGAGAACGAACTAAAAACTATTTGAAAAATCCAAAAAGCGCAACAGATTACGAGGATTTTTTAAAAGAGATTGGAGATGAACTTTAAGATTATAATTTTAGAAGAAGCCAAATCTGATGTTCGTGAAAGTATCACTTGGTATAAAAACATCAATCCAATACTTTCAAAAAGATTTGCCAATTCTTTTAATAATAGTGTTAAACAAATAAAAGAAAATCCATTTCAATACCAAATTAGATATGATGAAGTTCGAGTAGTTTTACTGAGAACTTTCCCTTACCTAATTCATTTTAGTATTGATAATGAAACAATAGTGATTAAAGCTGTTTTTCACACATCGAGAGACAGTAAAATCAACAAATTATTTTAATTGCACAAGCAATGAGAAAAGATATACAACATTTAGAATTAGGCAAAAGTGAAAAGGCAAAAGTGAAAAGTACTACTTCTGACCATTTCACCACCGCCGAAAACATCGAGTTAAAACCAACCTATTCTAAAGAAGATATTTCCGATTTAGAACATCTTGGTTTTGGAGCTGGTTTTGCACCCAATTTACGCGGACCATACGCGACTATGTACGTTCGCAGACCTTGGACGATTCGTCAATATGCGGGATTTTCAACTGCGGAAGAAAGTAACGCTTTTTACAGAAGAAACTTAGCGGCCGGACAAAAAGGACTTTCAGTTGCCTTCGATTTAGCAACACACAGAGGTTACGATTCTGACCACGAACGAGTAGTGGGTGACGTTGGAAAAGCGGGAGTTGCGATTGACTCGGTGGAAGATATGAAAGTACTTTTCGACCAAATTCCGTTAGGGGAAATGTCAGTTTCAATGACGATGAATGGTGCGGTTTTACCTATTATGGCATTCTACATCGTGGCTGCGGAAGAACAAGGCGTTGCTCCTAACCTATTATCAGGAACGATTCAGAATGACATTTTGAAGGAATTCATGGTGCGTAATACTTATATTTATCCACCTACGCCTTCGATGAAAATTATTGCCGATATTTTCGAATATACGAGTAAAAACATGCCAAAATTCAACTCGATTTCAATTTCGGGTTACCACATGCAAGAAGCGGGAGCTACAGCTGATATTGAATTAGCGTACACTTTAGCAGATGGTTTGGAATACATTCGAACAGGTTTAGCAGCAGGAATGGACATTGACACTTTCGCTCCTCGCCTCTCGTTTTTCTGGGCAATTGGAATGAATCATTTTATGGAAATTGCGAAAATGCGTGCTGGTCGTATGCTTTGGGCAAAACTATTGAAACAATTCAACCCAAAAGACGAAAAATCATTGGCTTTAAGAACGCATTGCCAAACTTCGGGTTGGAGTTTAACCGAGCAAGATCCTTTTAATAACGTAGCTCGAACTGCTATTGAAGCAGCCGCAGCAGCTTTTGGAGGAACTCAATCGTTACATACCAATGCTTTGGACGAAGCCATTGCTTTACCAACCGATTTCTCAGCACGAATTGCTCGTAATACCCAAATCTTTTTACAAGAAGAAACCAAAATTTGCAAAACGGTTGACCCTTGGGCAGGAAGTTATTATGTAGAAAGTTTAACAGCTGAAATTGCTGAAAAAGCTTGGGCTTTAATTGAAGAAGTAGAAGAATTAGGCGGCATGACAAAAGCCATTGAAGCTGGAATTCCAAAACTACGAATTGAAGAAGCTGCAGCGCGCAAACAAGCTCGTATAGACAGTAGTCAAGATATTATTGTTGGGGTGAACAAATACCGTTTGGAAAAAGAAGATCCATTACATATTTTGGATGTGGATAACCAAATGGTGCGCAAACAACAAATTGAACGTTTAGAGCAAATTAAAGCCACTCGTGATAACGCTAAAGTTGCCGAATGTTTAGCAAAATTAACCGATAGCGCTAAAAATGGTGGTGAAAATTTACTATCTTTAGCAGTAGAAGCAGCACGAAACAGAGCTACATTAGGCGAAATTAGTGATGCTTTAGAAGTAGTTTTCGGAAGATATAAAGCACAAATTAGAAGTTTTAGCGGCGTGTACAGTAAAGAAATTAAAAACGACGAAAGTTTTGAAAAAGCAAAACAATTAGCCGATGCTTTCGCGAAGAAAGAAGGGCGTCGTCCTCGTATTATGATTGCGAAAATGGGACAAGACGGTCACGATCGTGGTGCAAAAGTAGTAGCAACAGGTTATGCCGACGTAGGTTTTGACGTTGACATTGGTCCATTATTCCAAACACCACAAGAAGCTGCGAAACAAGCGGTAGAAAACGACGTACACATTTTAGGTGTTTCTTCATTAGCAGCGGGACACAAAACCTTAGTACCACAAGTGATTGAAGAACTAAAAAAATACGGAAGAGAAGATATTATGGTAATTGTGGGTGGAGTAATCCCAGCACAAGACTACCAATTCTTATTCGATGCCGGAGCAGTAGCGGTTTTTGGTCCTGGAACTAAAATTAGCGATGCTGCGATTACGATATTGGAGGTTTTATTGGAGGAGTAAATAAAGACTTGTCATGCTGAACTCGTTTCAGCAACTAAAAATAAAAAACACCAGCAGCAATGTTGGTGTTTTCTTTTTATAAAACCTGTAAAATCATCGTTTCGCCTTGGCGAATTCGTATTATCTGCGTTCCAAATAATCAACAACCG
Organism: Flavobacterium sp.; assembly: GCF_041911335.1. Classification (GTDB taxonomy): domain Bacteria; phylum Bacteroidota; class Bacteroidia; order Flavobacteriales; family Flavobacteriaceae; genus Flavobacterium. Next base: position 673 of record NZ_JAYRPD010000037.1, on the reverse strand, counting down.
CCATCACACCCTCCAAAAAATCAATACTTTTCACTTCTTCAAAAAAGTCGATTTCGGTTTCGTGAGGTAAAAAATCGGAGATGATGCGCACGATAAAATCTTGTGGTTTTTTCAAATATTTAAAAGTATAATCTTCCATATTTACCACTGTTTTTTCGGCTAAATCGGTTGTTCGTACAAACTTATCGGAAGTTAAGGAAGACAAGCAAGGTAAATTTAGCTTTGGCTTTTCGGTGATTATGGGTTTTCCGTTTTCAAACAAGCCACCTTCGTAACCATATAACGAAGCATTGGTAATTTCGATAGGTTTTCCTAAATGCAAATAATCGGGTAAATGGGCTTCTTTTCCTACTACAGCTGCAAAACCCATTAACACACAAACATCGTGTGGTGGCAAATGCATCATCGCCTTAGCCGTACTTTCACGACCAATTCCAGAAACGATTACTTCGTAAGTATGATTCAAATTGGGAATTCGAGCTAAAGCGTTTAGTACTTTTTCTCGTTCAATTTCCATCGGTGTTAGGATAACTATCACTACCGTCCGAAAGTTTAATTTTTAAAAGTGCCTGAGAATGATTTATTTTGAAAAAACTTTCAAAAATTTTCAAACATGTCACTCTTCAGGCGTTCCAAAAATACAAATAAACCTATACTTGGGCAAATATTATCA